>NZ_SPNG01000013.1:0-167050 GCF_004563845.1 Rhodococcus sp. 1R11
CGACCGAGCTGTCGTTCGCGCGCTGGGCCTCGAGGATGCGACGCCGACGCCGGTGAGTGCCGGTCTGCTCAACGCGGTGCCGCAATCACCTGCGGTGACGGCTCCGTTCATTGCCCGAGCAGGTGAGATCCCCGCTTACCCGTTCGACAACCGGCCTATCGGCTCCGTGGTCAAGGTTGCCGGCCGTGACGTTCGGTACTACGTCGTGCTCGAGGACGGGATCCAGGCCATCAGCGAAACCGCAGCCCTACTCGTCAAGTTTGCCGACTCGCAAGGCAGCCCCGACATCGCGGCCGTCAATCCCGACGTCCTGGCCGACGCTCCCAAGACGATGTCCGGGCTCGATGTAGCGACGTTCCCACCGACGACTCCCGACATCGTCGACTCGGGCCGGCGGCCGGTCGGGTGTCTGACGTGGTCACCTCTCGATGTCGCCGACGGTGGGCCGACTGCGCAGCTGGTCGAATCCGCAGGACGTGCGTTGCCACTCGATACCACCGCTTCACCGGTGGAACTGGCTCAGGCGGACGGCGGCGGTGATGCGGTCGACCAGGTCCATCTGTCACCGGGTAGCGGCGGATTCGTTCGAAGTACCGGTATATCGACGGCCAGTAGCCGTCAGGACAGCTTCTTCTTCGTCGCAGACACGGGAGTTCGCTATGGAGTCGAGGGTGCGGATGCAGCGTCGG
Source organism: Rhodococcus sp. 1R11 (assembly GCF_004563845.1). Lineage (NCBI taxonomy): Bacteria > Bacillati > Actinomycetota > Actinomycetes > Mycobacteriales > Nocardiaceae > Rhodococcus > Rhodococcus sp. 1R11. Next base: position 690 of record NZ_SPNG01000013.1, read on the forward strand.
CGCTCGGCTTCGGACTGCCGGCACCTGCACCGTGGCAGATTCTGCAATTGTTGGGCAGCGGGCCGACTCTGGGGCGCGGTCAGGCGCTGACCATGCACGACGGCGTCGCGGCGGACCCGCAGGCAGCCGCAGTTCCGTCCAAGTAGTCCCCGGTGAGTGGGCTGCGCCGATCACAGTCGTCGGCGCAGGGGAATGGAGACTGCCATTCCGAGGCCCAGAATCACCGCGACCACCACCGACCCGGTCACCGCTGCATCGCGCGGCCGGTGATCGACGGCGGCAGGTGGGAGCGGCGCACCGATCGCGACCGCGTCTGCCGGGACGGTTCGCTGCGTCGGCGTCACGACGTCGGTCACCGCAGCGAGTGGATCGACGACGCCGTGGCCGACCACCGGATTCCATCCGTCGGCCGGCGCATGAGCTGTTCGCTCGATGCGATCGATCACTTGGAGAGCGGACAGATCGGGCCTGTACGCCCGCACCAGTGCGGCTGTCGCAGCGACGAGCGGTGCGGCGAAACTGGTTCCGGTCATGGGTACTACGCCGTCGGTGCCGCGAATTCCGTTGGCCAGACCGTTGCCCGTCGGCGACAGTGACGTCATGTTGGAGCCCGGAGCAGCCACGTCAACCCATGGCCCGGCCAAGCTGAACGACGAGGGCGAACCGTCCAACTCGACCGAACCGACGGTCAACACGTCATCGAACCAGGCAGGTGTCGCGATGGTCGCAAACCCTTCCCACGGGTCCGCCTCGGGCCGGACCGGGTCGAGCATGGGGTTCTGTGTCCTGCACGCTTCGCTTCCGAAGTTGCCTGCCGCAGCCACGACGACGGCGTCACTCTCACGAACGGCGTACTGCACTGCAGCGCCGAGTGGGCCGTCGGCAACGCCTGCGCCGGCCGGGACGCACGCCACTTCGGAGATGTTGATGACCGATGCGCCTGCGTCGGCCGCCGCCCGGATTGCCATGGCCATCGTCCGTACGTTGCCGTACCCGGCAGCGTTCTCGGGTTCGGTCGTCGTCTCCTGGTCGGTCCTGTTGTCCACGACTTGAAACACGTTGCTGGACTGACGAATCGACAGGATGCGGGCGTCCGGAGCGCCGCCAGCGAACCCGCTACCCGAGGCCGTCTGTGCGGCGATGAGGCCGGCCACCATCGTGCCGTGCGCGTCACAGTCGGCCAACCCGTCGCCGGTGCCGACGTAGTCGCCTCCCGGAATCAGACCCGGCAGACGTGGGTGAGGCGTGACGCCCGTATCGACGACGGCAATCAGTTGACCGGCTCCGCGAGTGATAGGCCACACGGAGGCGAAGTCGAGTGCCTGCTGCGCAGTCGGAACTTCCTGTGCGTCGATCGTTTCGGACGGGACGGCGCACGCGTTCTTCTGCTCGGTCGGTTCCAAGGGTCCGGGAGGGCTCGGCGGTGGCAGTTGCACCGGATCGATGAGCGGGCGTTCGGCGTGCGCGAAGGACGGTCCGATCAGTGCTTCGTAGGTGAGGGTCAGGACAGTGAGCGCGGCAACGGTGTGCGCACGACGCCGGCGCGTGGTCACAGTCCGCGGACGGCGCTGTACAGACCGCACACCCATACTGCGATCGGAATGACGAGGGCGATCGCGGCGTATTCCACCAGTTCTGCCGATCGCCGCATCACCGGCGAATAGTTGCGGGTCGGAACCAGGGCCCCGAACACGGATGCGACGACGGCGGCGGCCAACGCCGCGCCGAACAGCTCGAGTGCACGGTCCGGAAAAGTGATCACTGCTCCGACCGAGAGCGAGAACAGGACGACAGCACCGCCTCCGACGAGTGGGATGGCATGTGTCACAACGGCATACGTGCGTCCGCGCAGGAGTAGCACCAGCGCACACAGTGCAGCGAGGGCGATGCCGGGCCACCCGGAACCGGTCGCGGTGTCGCTCGCCGCCGCAGCGAGTACTCCCATCACCACCACGATCGTGAACGCCGTGAGCAATCCCGTCAGGTAGCTCCGTGCCCGCGTGGCTGCCATCTGCAGATCTGCGAACGACATCGAATCGAGCTCTGCCTCCTGGGCGGTGTCCAATGGGGCACCAGCGGTGGGAACCGGAGGCAACGGAAGCCGCGCCTGCATCATCGACAGTCGGGCCGACACGGCGATTCCGGTCAGACCGACGAGTGCTGCGACGGTACCGATGGCCGCCGGCGTCATCACGGTGAACAACGCGCAGGCCGCCGCGGCGAACGCCGACACTGCCAGCACGATCGACGCAGTGAACACGGCAAGCCCGCCACCGCCGATTCGCAGAGACAACAGAGCGATCGAGCCGGCCATGGCCGAACCCAACATCACGTGGGCGGCGCCGAATTGGCCGGGTACGAACAGAGTTCCACCGGTGAACATCAGCGCCGAGGCACATCCCCCGAAGAGCACCGCGACGGCCACCTGCTCGTACAGCCGGCCGAGGATCATCCCCGCAACGGCGAACAGGACCGCGGACGTCACCGCGGCGACTGCCTCGACCGGGCTGCTCGTGTTCTCGGCACCGGCCCGCACCGGGCCACTCAGAAGGATTCCGCAGGCGAGCAGGACCGTCGAGCCCGTGATGATCGAACCGACCGTGCGTGCAGTACGCGCAGTCCACTGAGCTACGTCGTCGTTGCCGGCCCGGGCCACGGCGTCCATGAGATCGTCGAACAACGGAGTCGGTGCCGGACGCTCGGCGACACCCAACACGAGCAGATCGCCGTCACGTACGCCCAGTTCCGACATTGTGGACGTCGACGGTAGCGGCGGACGTCCGATACGGGACAGCGTCCAGGCCCCCGACAACCCGTCGGACCCGGAGTTCGCGGTCCGGCTTCGGACCGGACCCGGTCCCTCAGCAGGCTCCGCTCGTGACGCGATCATGTCGACGATCCCCGGAATCAACAGCGACACCGGAACGTCCACGGGCAGAGCCATATCCACCTGGGTCGACCTCGCCGACACCGTCACCCGGCATACGTCCTGGGCGAAGACGGCACGCAGCCCCACCGCACGTCGGGCCGGGTCCGATGCGATGGTCGGTTCGGCTGCGTTGGACGGTGTATTCGTTCTTGCGGGACGGCTGTCGGCGCGTGTCATGGATATCCCCCCGGATGCGTGCAGTGCACTGTCGATGCCCGCCCCCGGGCATCGTGCGTCCACACCCTACGACATCACGCCGACACTCGGCCGGTCGTCGTCTCCGCCGAGACCTGCTCGCAGCAGTCAGGCAGGAACCAGCTCGCTCACCTGGGCCAGCAGCTCGAACGACCTGAGCCAGGATCGACGATCGGAGACGCCCGAGGCGACGATCAACTCGTCTGCTCCCGTGCGTTCGGCGAATCGGTCGAGGTACTCCCTGACCATGTCGGGCGTCCCGACGGCCGAGTACTTCGTCATCTTCGAGATCTGTTGCCCCGCCGGTGCTTCCAGCACCATGTCGGCTTCTTCGTCGGTGAAGGTGCGACCCCGTCCGAGCAGCAGGCTCACGCGGCTTCTCTTGGTGCGGAGGAACTGGGCCTGAGCCTCGGCAACCGTGTCTGCGGCGATCACGTTGACACCCACGATGAGGTGAGGTTCGGACAGCTGCGCCGACGGACGGAAGTCGCGGCGATAAATCTCTACGGCCTGTTCGAGTGCGTCGGGTGCGAAGTGCGACGCGAACGCATAAGGCAGGCCGAGGGCTGCCGCGAGCTGTGCGCCGAAGAGGGACGATCCGAGGATGTACAGCGGCACCTCGGTGCCGGCACCCGGCGTGGCACTGACTCCGGGGACGAGAGACTGCTGGGACAGATACCCCTGCAGCTCCTGGACGTCCTGGGGGAATCGGTCCGAGGACGCCGGGTCGCGGCGCATGGCGCGCATGGTCACCTGGTCGCTGCCAGGGGCACGGCCGAGTCCGAGATCGATCCGGTCCGGGAACAACGTGGCCAGCGTGCCGAATTGCTCGGCAATGGTGAGTGGCGCGTGGTTGGGAAGCATGATCCCGCCGGAGCCGAGTCGGATTCGCTTCGTGTGTGCGGCCACATGCCCGATCAACACCGATGTCGCCGACGATGCGATCGTCTTCATGTTGTGATGCTCGGCGTACCAGATGCGCTGGTAACCCCAGTTCTCGGCATGCTGGGCGAGCGTCACGCTGGCGTCGAAACTGTCTCGGATAGTTTCACCCTCGCCCACGTGTGCGAGATCGAGGATGGACAGGGGTACGGACACGGAAGCCGACCTTTCGTTCGTCGAACATGTGCGGCCTTGGAGCCGCATTCTTCGTTCAACCGAATTCGGTGCCGTTCTATTTCTGTATCCCGATGCGTCGACGCAACTGTGGACCCTTCGGTTGCGCATGCGTTAGCCTGTCGTCCACGCGGCCTCGGGGGGAGGTCGCCGCGAATGCAGTTGTGGGGGCGCGGCCGTGGGGGCTGATCGATGAGTACCGTGCGCTTCGTTCGCGGCGCGCGCCGGGAAGTACCGCGGTCACCGGGCGGCGAGGTCGTACTTCAACCGCCGCCTCCCGTACCGCGCGCGGTACCCGGCAATCTCCTGATGAAGCTGATGCCGCTGGTGATGGTCGCCGCCATGGTCGGAATGGTTGCGCTCATGTTCACTTCCGGTGCGGCAGCGAACCCGATGATGTTGATGTTCCCGGCCATGATGCTGATGTCGATGGTGGGCATGTTGGCCGGCGGGGGCAAGTCCGGGGGAGCACGTACCGCCGAGGCGAACGAGGACCGTAAGGACTATCTGCGGTATCTCGACCAGCTTCGACGAGACGTCGCCGACACCGAGCGAGATCAGCGCAGGGCACTCGAGTGGAGCCACCCGGATCCGGCCACTCTGTGGTCGACGGCCGGAACGGAGCGCATGTGGGAACGTCGGACTCAGGACGCCGACTTCGCGCACGTGCGGGTCGGTCTCGGCGATCAGCGTTTGGCGACTCGGCTGGTGCCTCCCGAGACCGGACCTGTGGAAGAGTTGGAACCGGTGTCCGCGGTGTCGCTGCGCCGATTCGTGCGAGCACACTCGGTGGTGGCCGAGTTGCCGATTGCCGTGTCGCTGAGGGGATTCGCCGCTCTGTCGATAGCCGGAGATCGCGACGCCGCTCGTGCGATGGTGCGCTCGATGGTCGCGTATCTCTGTACTTTCCACGGACCGGACCACCTCGCGGTGGCCGTCGTCTGCGGCCCCGACACCGTGGAGCAGTGGGAATGGACCAAGTGGCTGCCGCACACACAACACGACGTTTTGCGAGACGGTGCCGGTTCTGCGCGAATGATCTTCGGCAGTGTCCTCGAGCTCGAGAGCGCGCTGGGGGATGTCCTGTCGATGCGGAATCGCTTCGCACGTGGGGCGGTGACCAGTGGGGTCACGCAGTTGGTGATCGTGGTGGACGGCGGACTGGTTGCCGACCGTTCGACCGACCTCACCGACACCGGTCTCGATTCCGTCACCATCGTCGACCTGTCCGGGTTGTGCGCGCGACTGGCCGCAACCCGTGGACTCCAGCTGATGGTCGAGAACGGCTCGATCGGCGCGGTCAGCGGCACGGCAGTAGAGGTTTTCGCTGTGGCGGACGCGATGAGTACCACCGAGGCACACGCCGTTGCTCGACGCCTTTCTCCGTATCGCGCGCCGTCGTCGCCTTCGGCTCTCGACACCGTCGACGACGAGGGGGCCGCAGTGTCGGGATGGAACAGCCTCGTCGGAATAGCCGACGTCGGTGCGCTCGATACGGATCGAGCGTGGACCGTGCGTCGCGGTCGAGACCGGTTACGGGTACCCATCGGCGTCGCACCCGACGGCAGCGCGGTCGAGATCGATTTGAAGGAGTCTGCCGAGAACGGCATGGGTCCACACGGATTGTGCATCGGCGCAACGGGTTCGGGTAAGTCGGAGTTTCTGCGTACCCTCGTTCTCGGGTTGGTGTCCACCCACGCCCCGCAGCAGTTGAACCTGGTACTGGTCGACTTCAAGGGCGGGGCGACCTTCGCGGGGCTCGAGGCCGCGCCGCACGTTGCGGCCGTGATCACCAACCTGTCCGAGGACCTGGCTCTGGTCGACCGGATGCGTGATGCCCTCGCGGGCGAGATGAACCGTCGGCAGGAGTTGCTGCGCTCGGCCGGAAACTTTGCCAATGTGTCCGATTACGAGAAGGCGCGCGCAGCGGGAGCTGCTCTCGCGCCGTTGCCCGCTCTGTTCGTCGTGGTCGACGAGTTCTCGGAATTGCTCAGTCAGCAACCGGAATTCGCGGAATTGTTCGTGGCGATCGGGCGGCTCGGACGTTCGTTGCACATGCACCTGTTGTTGGCCAGTCAGCGTCTGGAAGAAGGCAAGCTGCGCGGACTCGACAGTCATCTGTCCTACCGAATCGGTCTGAAAACGTTCTCCGCCAACGAATCACGCTCGGTTCTCGGTGTTCCGGACGCGTACCACCTGCCTGCTCAGCCCGGTGCCGGCTATCTCAAGTGCGATTCGGCCGAGATCGTCCGCTTCGCTGCGGCCTACGTGTCCGGGCCGTACGTTCCACCGCGTTCGGCTGCGGGGGCACCCGCCGCGCAGGGCGTCGATATCCGTCCGAGGCCGTTCACCGCATATCCGGTCGTGGTCGATCCGATCGAGAACGACACCCGTGTCGAGCCGATAGCCGAACCGGATCCGGTCGAGACCGACGACACCGGCGCGACCGTTCTCGACGTCGTCGTCGGCCGAATCGCCGGCCGCGGTATGCCGGCCCACGAGGTATGGCTACCGCCGTTGGACAAGGCTCCGACACTGACCCGGATCCTGCCTCGGTCGGTACTGAACGGCGGTGTCGATCCGCTGAGCACCCTTCGGGCTCCGATCGGCATCATCGACAGACCGTTCGATCAGCGGCGGGATCTGCTGACCGTCGACCTGTCCGGTGCCGCCGGACACGTGGCGATCGTCGGGGCGCCGCAGTCGGGCAAGTCGACGGCTCTTCGGTCGCTGATCATGGCTCTGGCGATGACGCATACACCCGCCCAGGTCCAGTTCTACTGCTTGGACTTCGGCGGCGGAACGCTGGCCGGGTTGGCCGAACTGCCGCACGTCGGGTCGGTGGCCAACAGATTGGACGTCGACCGAGTACGCCGGACCGTGGCCGAGGTTGCGGGAGTCGTTCGTCAGCGCGAGAGGACATTTCGTGATCGCGGCATCGATTCCATGGTCGAGTTCCGGCGCCTGCGGGCAATGCAACCGGCCGATCCGAACGACCGGTTCGGCGACGTCTTCCTGGTGATCGACGGATGGCAGTCCGTCAGATCCGACTTCGAGAGTCTCGAACAACAGATCGCGACGCTGACGACTCAGGGACTGGCATTCGGTCTGCACCTCGTTCTGACGGCCTCTCGCTGGGCGGAAGTGAGGCCCGCGACGAAGGATCTGATCGGGACCCGGCTCGAGCTGCGACTCGGAGATCCGTCCGACTCGGACATCGGCCGAACGAAAGCCGCCAGTGTGCCGCAGGGCCGGCCGGGCCGGGGCATGACCAGGGACGGTCTGCACCTGCAGATCGCACTGCCGCGGGTCGACGACAGTCGATCGGTGGCCGACCTGTCCCGAGCTGTCGCAGAGTCCGTCGACGCGATTGCCGCAGCGTCCGCCGGGCCGTCTGCGCCGCCTGTCCGGATGTTGCCGGAGATGATCGAACGGTCGGAGGTGCTCGATCGACTCGCCGGCACCTGGCCCCGCGACCGCGGCACCGTTCCGGAACTGCGGGTTCCGATCGGTATCGACGAGGCCGAGCTGGCTCCGGTGACGGTGGACTTCGCCGAGAATCCACATTTCGTCGTCTTCGGCGACAGTGAATGCGGGAAGACATCCCTGTTGCGCGGGATCTGTCGATCGTTGGTCGACGCGAACCCACCCGATCGGGTGAAACTGATCGTGGCGGATTACCGTCGAACTCTTTTGGGCACAGTCGATTCCGAGCATCTCGCCGGCTACGCGGCCGCGCAGGCGACGTTGACGGCGATGATCGTCGATCTCGCCGGCAGAATGAGCAGGCGCATGCCGGGATCGGACGTCACTCAGCAGCAGCTCCGCGAACGGTCGTGGTGGGACGGCCCCGAGGTATTCGTCGTCGTGGACGATTACGACCTGGTGGCCACTGCGTCCGGAAACCCGTTGTCGCCCTTGGTCGAGCATCTGCCACACGCCCGGGACATCGGACTGCACCTCATCGTGGCACGTCGCTCGGGCGGGGCAGGGCGGGCACTGTTCGACCCGGTGATCGGGCGGCTACGCGACCTGGTGACGCCAGGTCTGGTCATGAGCGGGAGCCGAGACGAGGGGAGCTTGATAGGCACCGTGCGTCCGAGCCCGATGCCGCCCGGACGTGGAGTGTTCGTCGATCGGTCCGGCCACGCGCTCGTGCAGCTCGGACACTCGAGTTGACGAGGCCGCAGTGGCGTTACGCGGCCGTGCATCTGAGTCATTCGGAGATTTCTGTCGTCGCGTCCGGCGCGCCGCTGCAGGGTCCACGCGAACACGTCGGATCCGCATACGCGATATCGGAGGGTGGCCGACTCGTCTTCGGGCGGGCGGGCGCGGACACCGAGATTCCCCCGCTGCTGTGTCTCGACGACCGAACGATCCTCGTAGGCGGCGCAGTGTGGGACCGCGGCGAGGTACTGCACGGGATCGTGTGGTCGGCGCTGCACGGAGCCGGGATACTCGACCGCCTCGATCTGCTCGAGATCGCCTATCCCTCGACGTGGGGCGACGAGCGTTGCGAGCTCCTCCGGGCCGTGTTCGCCGCGTCGGCGAGCGAGGTCGTCGTCGTGGAGACGGCGATCGCCGCGGTCGCGTCGGCGGGGGAGCGCGCACCGGCTGCTGCTGTGGTGATCGAAGTGGGCACCCTCGATACGACGGTCGTTCTCGTGGACGAGGCAGGAACTCACAGCGGCGACATCGGAGCAGTACTTGCTGTCGGAACACGAAACGACAGCTGGCGACGACGAGCCGAAGACTACCTTCGGTCGACGGTGTCGCGATGTCCCGAGGACATATTCATCGTGACGGAGTCGGGCGAGGGCGCGAGGCCCACTGCGGAAGATCCGGCACGATGGCTGACGGGGCTCGATGTGGCCAGGTCTCTGTACCGACGCGCGGGAGCGGAGGTCGAGACTGCCCCACCAGGGCGGGCCGCGGCAGGGCGTTCGGCGGCATGGCTCGACGAGGTGACCGTCGCGGGGCCGCCTCCCCGGAGAAACGGATTGTCGGTTCGAGCGCTCGGTGCGGTCGCCGCATCGGTCGTCGTTGCCGGTGGTGTCGTCGCGCTGACGTTCGTCCTCCGATCTCCGGGAGAGGCGGCCGTCGCGACCTCGGCGCCGTTCGCAGTGCCGGCCACCCAGGCCGTCTCGGCCACCGAAGCCACCTCCGCAACCGACGCCACCTCGGTGGCCGAAACACCTTTGGCGACAACGGTATCGGCGACCGACCTGCCACCGTCGGCGACGTTCGTCTCGGGCCGGGCGTCGCTGCGACTACCGGCGACCTGGACCAGGATGGAGGACCCGGCCCGGATGGTGTTGATTCCGCCGACAGCCCCCGAGCGTCGCATCGTCGTCACAGTGAAGGAACTGGTGCCCGGCTCGACGCTCGAACAGGTTGCGTCCGAGCTCGGTGCGGCAATCGACGCGCGTGGGCCCGACTCCACGATCGGGTCTCTGGAAGCCGCGCGCGATTTCGGCAGTCGGGTGGGGATGTCGTACGTCGAGAGGCCGGCCGATGCGTCCACTGTGCTGTGGCGCGTGCTCGTCGAATCGGATGTGCAGGTGAGCATCGGCTGTCAGTTCGAGGGACCGGACTCGTCCGCGATCGACACCGAATGTGATCAGGCCACCCAGACTCTGGAGATCGTGCCGACGAGTTGAGGCTTCCGCGCAGATTTTCGCCTGATGCCGGAACCGAACGGAGGGGTGGCTGCGTCCAAGGAGGTGTAGGGGAGTGAGCGGGCCGCACGCGGTCCCTCGGTCGAGCGACATGTGCGCCGCGGGCGTACGTGGATACGAAAATCGAAGCAGAGGAGTCGAAGTGGGATATCCAGGGGGACCGGAATCTACGGGTTCGTCGAACGGCGTCACCGTCACACCGCAGGAGCTCGTTGCTGCCGGTGCGACGATCGAAGGCCTGAGCGTGTCGATCAATGCGTCCAACTCGGCAGTGCGTTCCATCGTCGAGCAGACCGCCGAGGCGTGGGTGGGCAAGGCCGGCAAGTCGTTTCAGGATGTCATGGCGCAATGGGACACCAGTGCGCAGAAGATGCGCAGCGCGCTCGAGCAGATCTCGTCGGACATCAAGACCAACGGCCACGGTTACTCCGATGCGGACGACGACAACGTGGCGGCTGTGAATCAGGTGGCGGGATCACTCGGTTCGGGACTGACCACGTTCAACTGACGGCACAACCGGCCACCGCACGACCGACCGCACGACCGAGCTCTATTTAGGAGACTGATTCGACATGAAGTACGACTTCGCTCAGATCGCGGCGTTGACCGAGGCGATGAACAAGCAGGCGAACGTGACCAAAGATCTTCTCGCCGACGTGGACGGCACTGCGAAGAGACTCTACGAATCGTGGGAGGGCGACGCGATGACGTCCTACTACGAACTCCAGCGTCAGTGGAACTCCGCGTCCGATGAGCTCAATCTCATTCTGTCGAGCCTCGTGGCGGCCGCCCGCACCGGCGGCGAGACCATGCACGGGGTTGAGATGGCGAACAAGGCGCGCATGGCGCGCTGACCGTCGACCTCGAACGGCGTATGCCCCGATCGGCTCTGTCGGTCGGGGCATACGACTGTCGAGGGGGCGCGGCACCTGGCGTGGGTTGCGGTGGCGGTGTGTACTGGACGGATGACGGATTTCGGGACGGCTATCGATGCCGAGCGATCTCGCGCCGAACACCGCCTGCACTCCCTTCGCGACGAGCTCGCGTCCGTCATCGAAGGCAGCCGGTGGACCACCGACGACGACGAACACGACCCGGAGGGCTCCACCATCGCCTTCGAGCGTGCCAAGATCGCAGCCCTGATCTCCGACACCGAGTCCGAGATGCGCGAGCTCGACGCTGCGTCCACGCGGTGGGACCTCGGGACGTACGGCATGTGCGAGCGGTGCGGTGAGTCGATACCACCGATCAGGTTGGAGGCATTGCCGGCGGCCCGCCGCTGTGTGCAGTGCGTTCGCCTGTCCTGAGTCGGTCTTCTGCGCCGGAGGCGTTTTGACCTGGGCGCTCGTGCCCGGTATCATTCCCCGTTGGCGTGTATGGGCTCGCCGCGTTTTTTCGATGCGCAGAGCTCTTGTCCTCGGGTCTCAACTGGCCGCCGAGGGCATCCACACGTCTTGGCCAGCAGCGACATCATGAAGACAGGAATTTTCTGTGTCTACTTACGCCCCGAAGGCCGGGGACACCACCCGGACGTGGCATGTGATCGACGCCACGGACGTCGTGCTCGGACGCCTCGCCGTCCAGGCCGCGACACTGCTCCGCGGTAAGCACAAGCCCACCTACGCACCCAACGTCGACGGTGGCGACTTCGTCGTCATCATCAACGCCGAGAAGGTTGCCATCAGTGGCAACAAGCTCGATGGCAAGTTCCACCACCACCACTCCGGTCATCCGGGCGGTCTGAAGTCGCGCTCGACGCGTCAGGTGCTCGAGAACAACCCCGACCGTCTCGTGGAGAAGGCCGTTGTCGGCATGATCCCGAAGAACAAGCTCGGAAATGCCATCGCGAGCAAGCTGAAGGTCTACGCGGGACCGAACCACCCGCATGCCGCTCAGCAGCCCGTTCCGTTCGAGATCAAGCAGGTGTCCCAGTGACGGCGCCGGAGGGAAATGACGTGACGTCGCAGGAGAACATCGAAGAGATCGCCGCCGACGAGTTCGTGGCAGTGGAAGATCCCGAGGTGGCCACGGAAATCGAAGCTGCTGCAGCTCCGGCCCCCATCGTGTTCGATCGCCCGATCCAGACCGTCGGCCGCCGCAAGGAAGCCGTCGCTCGTGTTCGGTTGTCCTCGGGCACCGGCGGATTCAAGCTCAACGGCCGCACCCTCGAGGATTACTTCCCGAACAAGGTGCACCAGCAGCTGATCAAGGCTCCTCTGGTGCTGGTCGATCGCGCGGAGTCCTTCGACATCGTGGCACTGCTGCACGGTGGCGGACCGTCGGGACAGGCAGGCGCGCTGCGTCTGGCCATCTCGCGTGCGCTGATCGAGCTCACCCCGGACGATCGCCCGGCCCTCAAGGCCGCCGGCTACCTCACGCGTGACGCGCGTGCGGTCGAGCGTAAGAAGTACGGCCTGAAGAAGGCCCGTAAGGCGTCGCAGTACTCCAAGCGCTGACGCGTCTTACTCGTTCCATCCTCGAGGGCAGGCTCCAGCAGTATCGGATGCCTGCCCTCGAGGCATTTTCCGACGATGTTCTCTCTGTTCGAAGGGGTCTTCATTCATGGCGCGATTGTTCGGCACCGACGGAGTGAGGGGACTCGCAGGCGGGGTCCTGACGGCAGAGCTCGCCATGACCATCGCCCGGGCTGCCGCCGCCGTGCTGGCACCGGACGTCGACCGTGGTCGACGGACAGCGGTCGTCGGCCGTGACCCCAGAATCAGCGGTTCGATGCTCGGTGCCGCAGTATCGGCCGGGCTCACTGCCTCGGGTGTCGACGTGATCGACGTGGGCGTGCTGCCGACCCCCGCGGTCGCCTACCTCACCGGCGAATACGGCGCAGCGCTCGGCGTGATGATCTCCGCCTCGCACAATGCGATGCCCGACAACGGAATCAAGATCTTCGCCGCAGGCGGGCACAAGCTCGACGACGACATGGAAGATCGCATCGAGGCGCTACTCGGGGTGGACGGTCGTACCGAGAAGCCGGTCGATGTGACGGGCGCTGCCATCGGTCGTATCGACGTCGCGCCGGACGCTGCCGAGCTCTATGCCGCGCACCTCGTGGCACCGCTCTCGCACCGACTCGACGGTGTCACCGTCGTGGTGGATTGCTCGCACGGTGCAGCCTCGACGGTCGGACCGGAAATCTACCGCCGGGCCGGTGCGACGGTCGTGGCGATCAACGCCGAGCCCGACGGACTGAACATCAATGACGGATGCGGTTCGACGCACCTGGAAGGGCTGCAGAAGGCGGTCGTGCAGCACGGGGCCGACCTCGGGATCGCGCACGACGGCGACGCCGACCGCTGCCTCGCGGTCGATGCCTCCGGTGCGGTGGTGGACGGGGACGCGATCATGGCTGTGTTGGCCATCGCGATGAGCGAGGCCGGCACGCTGACCGACAACACGTTGGTGGCCACCGTCATGAGCAACCTCGGGCTCCATATTGCGATGCGCGAGGCAGGAATCACGTTGCGTACCACCGCAGTCGGTGATCGATACGTCCTCGAAGAGTTGCGCCGCGGAGGGTACGCGCTCGGCGGTGAGCAGAGCGGACACGTCGTGCTCCCCGCGATCGGGACGACCGGCGACGGGATCGCGACCGCGCTGCGCCTGATGGAGCGGATGGCCGGAACCGGACGCACCCTCGCGGAGCTGGCGTCGCCGATGCGCACGCTGCCCCAGGTGTTGATCAACGTACGTGTATCGGACAAAGCTGCGGTGGCATCGGCACCGTCGGTGTCGGACGCCGTGGCGGTCGCCGAACTCGAGCTCGGCGAAACAGGACGGGTTCTGTTGCGCCCCAGCGGGACCGAACAACTCGTGCGAGTGATGGTGGAAGCGTCGGAACTCGACGTCGCAACCCGGCTCGCCGAGGAGTTGGCGGGCCGGGTCGCGGCGGTCTGATCGTCAGGCGGTGAGTTCTCGCAAGGCGGTGAGCTGTGCGACGCGTCCTGCGGTGTTCTCGGCCAACGGTGCGACGTTGAGTGTGGTGACGCCGGCTTCGGCGAAGGCTGCCACGCGTTCCTTGACGTAGCTCTCCGGTCCGATGAGGTTCACCGAACGCGCGAGCTCGTCCGGAACCGCCGCTGCTGCTTCCTCTTTCTTGCCGGCGAGGTACAGATCCTGAATCTTCTCGGCCTCGGCTTCGTAGCCGTAGCGCTGAGCGAGGGAGTTGTAGAAGTTCTTTCCCTTGGCTCCCATGCCGCCGATGTAGAGCGCCAGGTGCGGCTTGACCCAGGGGAGGTACTTGTCCGCGTCCTCGCCGATGGCCAGTGTGGGACTGGCGAACACCTCGAGTTCGCCGAGCGACGGATCGCGTTTGGCCTTGCCTGCGGCCAGCGATTCGCCCCACACGTCGGCCGCCTTCTCCGGGAAGTAGAAGATGGGCTGCCAGCCCTCGGCGATCTCTGCGGTGAGCTCGACGTTCTTCGGTCCGAGAGCGGCGATGACGACCGGAATGCGTTCGCGCACAGGGTGATTGATCAGCTTCAGCGGCTTGCCCAAGCCGGTTCCCTTGTCCGCCGGCAACGGGATCTGGTAATGCTTGCCCTGATACTGCACCTTCTCCCGACGCCACACCTGGCGGCAGATCTCGATGACCTCACGGGTTCTGGCGATGGGTGCGTCGTATTTGACGCCATGGAAACCCTCGACGACCTGTGGCCCGGATGCCCCGAGTCCGAGAACGAATCGCCCGTCGGAAACGTAGTCGAGGCCGGCGGCCGTCATGGCCGTCAGCGACGGCGTTCTGGTGTAGATCTGGAAGATGCCCGATGCGATCTTGATCGTGCTCGTCTTGGCCGCAAGGAATCCGAGTTGGCTGACAGCGTCGAAAGAATAGGCCTCGGGCACGAAAATGATGTCGAGGCCCGCCTTCTCGAGTTCGGCTACCTCGGCAACGGTCTCGGTGAAACCACCGCTGTAGTTCAGCATCGTTCCGATGTGCATGGGACTCCTCGTTCTCGAGTAGCTGGTGGAGCTGCTCGGTTGTCTGTTACCGACTTTTCGTATCGGGACGTTACCGCTCGCCGGGGAACCGATGGGAGTCGGCGCACGTCATAGAGGGAAAGGGGCACTTCGAGCTGGAACGGGCGGGCTATGAGCGACGGATTCTGGGTGGACGTGGTCCGCGTGCGGGAGGTGGCCGACTCGATGTCGGCGTCGGCGGAGGCACTGGGTGCGGCAGCCGATTCGATCGCCTCACCGGGATTCGGCATCGCCGCAGCAGGACGGAACTACGGAGACCTGGGCGCGGCCTATCTCGACGCCCACTCCGGGCTCGGGCGAGCCGTGGGGGTGTGGCGATCGTCGGTCGACGACATTTCCGATGCCCTCACCGCCGCGATGGACGCGTACGACATGCAGGACGACGCCGGCGCGCACGCGATCGACTCGTTGCGGTGACCGTTTCTTCCACCTCGCCCGCCGAGACAGCATCGATCGACGAGATTCTCGACGCCAATGCCGTCGGGCTGCTGTATTTCGAGCGTTTCCTGCCGTTGGCCGAGCGCGTGCCCGGCAGCGAAGTCCCGCGTTACGACGAGGTGTGTGCACGGTACGACGAGCAGCGCGGCCTGAATCTGGCGGCTCTGACGTCGGACGCAGATGCGGTCGGGGCGATGGCTGCGGCACTGGGCGAACAATTGGACGAGCAGGCGCAGCTTCTGATCGTTCTCCGACTGCGGTGGCACGGTGAAGCCGGTGAGACGGCGCAAAGT
Source organism: Rhodococcus sp. 1R11 (assembly GCF_004563845.1). Lineage (NCBI taxonomy): Bacteria > Bacillati > Actinomycetota > Actinomycetes > Mycobacteriales > Nocardiaceae > Rhodococcus > Rhodococcus sp. 1R11. The sequence goes on from NZ_SPNG01000013.1 coordinate 16,331, forward strand.
TACGTCGCCACTGAGCAGGAGAGAGCAGGGGTGCTCCTCGATTCGGTGGAGGATGCACTGCAGACGATGTATGCGGCTGTGGACGTACTGCGTGAGGCTGTGACCGACAAGGCCGAGCTCGTCGGAAGCCTCGATACCGATGCCGTCGAGGGACACGATCCCGACCGGATCGATGCGCTTCTGCTGGCTTCGGGGATCGAGTGCGTCCCGGTCGACCGCGCAACCGTGTTCGCCCGGGTGGCGCCGGTGTTCCCGGAATTGGCCGAGCGATTCGCGCGTGCAGACGTATCGGACGAGTTCGCGGCCGAGGTCGCCGACCGCTCTCGAGAATGGATCGAGGGCGAGTTCGTGCCACAGGTGCAACGCACGTGTGCAGCGGTTTCGGCTGCTTGCACGGCCACGGACACGGCCGTTCGAGAGTGTTTGGCCCTGGTGGTGAAGGTCATCGAGGAAGTCGTCCACCCGGTGTTCGACGAGCTCGACGAACGCAGCTGGGTGCCCCGGCCCGTCACCGAGCACTCCAGCGAACGGTCGTCGCCCGAGAACTTTCCAGCGGCGGTCACGGCCGGAGCCGGGGGAGAGGCCGCCGTCACCGGGTCCGCATCGGCAGTCCAACCTCCGTCCGGTGCGCCGGCGGCACAACCGGCACCTGCTCCGGATGCACGTGCCACCGGTCCCGCGGCGTGGGGCGGAATCGAGAACGACAATGGTCGTGAAGAAAGTCGGGTCGATACGGTCGCCGGACTCGTCGACGGCATTGTGGACGGCGTTGTGGACGACATCGTCAACCGGGTTGTCGAGGCGCTGGGCGACAAGATCGGTGCCGAAGCGCCCGACCCGGTCACCGAACCCGGCCCGACTGTGGGCCCCAACCCCACTGCAGAACCCGACCCGGTTACAGAATCGGGCCCGACTGTAGGCCCCAACCCCACCGCAGAACCCGACCCGGCTACAACGCTCGGTGATCCGCCCGAGTCGATCCCGTCGCCGGAATCCGGTCGGACATCGGAGGTCGTCGGCGAGCGAGGCCATCTCGAGGCCGAACTCGACGGCCATCGTGCCCGTATCGCGCTCGAACACGATGGGGCCGTATCGCTTCGACTCGAGACACCGGGCCTGGGGGTGCGCAACTTCGAGTTGCGCGTTGGTCCTTTCGGGTTGCCGGAGATCGTCGAAGTTCCCGGGACCGTCGATCCGAGTGGTGTCGGGGTGTCGAACCGGTCGTCGGTGAGTGTGGAACCGACGGAGCCGTCGGCGGGGGATCGAACCACCACCGAACCAGAACCCGAGACCGAACCGGGTTCTCCTCCTGCCGAGTCCGGCGCTGCCGAGCCGAACACGGTGACCTCACCGTCGGTGGATGTCGCACCGGCCGACGAGCCGCAGGTAGGTAGTGCACCGACGGACTCGCAGCCCGCAACGCCCGCGGATACACCGGCGGTATGCGTTCCTGAAACTTCGGACGAGGAACACTCCGTCCGCCAGGGCTCGGACGAGGCTCATGAGGTGAGCGAGGTGCCTCCCGCGCCTGCCCCCGCGCCTGCCCCGGTGCCTGACGCAGTGCCTGCCCCGGCGGCCGAGGCTCCTCCGGTCACCGAACCTCAGCCCAGCTCGGCGGGATCCGGCGCGGGCTTGAGTGAGGCGGGTGCACTGTGAATTCGGACCCCGCGTGGCGTCGTGAACTGCATCGCATTCGCGACGCGCATCGGGCGGCGATGGCGGATGCCGCAGAACAGCTACGTCATCCAGAAGAGTCGGTGAGACCCGATGCGGGACAGGAGTTTTCAGGCCAACCGAGCGGAGACGACACTCGGTCGGCGACGGGCTCGCTCTTGCGCCCGGCGCACCTGGATCGGAGGCAGGGCGCACCACACGTCGAACCGGACCCCGACGAGCAACCCCGATCGTGGCTGGTGTGACGGCGCCGAGCCGGAAGGGTCAGCCGCGTCCCAGCAGTGCCTTGATCGAGGCGGTCGCCTTCGGCTTGGGCTGCTCGGTCAGCGGCGCGTGAGGATCGACAGCACGGGTGCCGGCGATGTCGCCGTTCGTTCCGGCCAATTCCTCGTAGTCGGAGTCGCCGGTCAGGTGGTAGAGCAGAAATGCGGTCAGTACAGCGCGGGTGCGTTGCTGGGTCTTGCGGTCGGAGCTGTTGACTCCCAGTGCGCGGAGCATTCGCCGGCCTTCGACGAATCCGTCTGCCGTCGAGCCGTCGATCCGTCGGAGGACGGATGGTCCGTGCCAGGCCTGGGCGAGAGCCAGTGAATTGTCGTTGAGCGAATCTGTGTTCGAGCTGTCGCCGACGACCAGTCCGGGCACGTCGAGGCCTGCGGCGGCGTCCTCGGACGATGGTGCCGTCGGTGCCGGAAACAGGGCGGCGACCGCTTTGACATCCGGTCGTCGGGAGGCAGCGAGTACGGCGGTCCCGGCGCCCATCGCGTGACCGACTGTGGCCAGATTCTCGGGATGCACGCTGATGTTGCCCGAGCCCAGGCGAACGCCGGTCATGATGTCGAGCACAGTGCCCAGGTCGGTGGCGAGTCCGCGGTGCGAGGGCACGAGGCCACGCTCGGTGTCGGGTGCTGCCACGACGAACCCCCACGACGCCAGGTGCTTCAGGGTGTCGGTGTAACTGCCGGGGCGCAGCATCCAACCGTGCGCGAACGCCACACCGGGCAGGCCGAAGCCTTCGGCCGGGGTGTAGACGACGCCAGGTTGCCCGGCCAGGGCCAGGTTCCCTCTCAGTACCTTGTGCGGGCCACGCTTGGAGAGAGCAGATACCAGCTTCTTCGGTTTCGCCACGAGAGATGACGCTACCGAATGTGCTCGGGTGTGGGGACGCCGGACACGGCGACCTGAGCGAATGGGTCGTGCGCGTCGTGCCGAGTACCCTGATGCACCATGTGCGGAATCGTTGGATATGTCGGCCACCGCCCAGCTTTGGGTGTGGTGGTCGAGGCGCTTCGGCGTATGGAATATCGGGGCTACGACTCCGCAGGAATCGCGATACTGGACGGCGCGGGAGCGACCGCTGTCGAGCGCAAGGCCGGGCGGCTGGCAAACCTCGAGGCCGAATTGGACGACATCGGCACCGATACGTTCGTCGGGACCACCGGCATGGGACACACGCGGTGGGCGACGCACGGGCGTCCGACCGACCGCAACGCTCACCCACATCGCGACGTGTCCGGAACGGTGGCGGTGGTGCACAACGGCATCATCGAGAACTTCGGTCCGCTGCGGGCCGAACTCGAAACGGCGGGTGTCGAGTTCCTGTCCGACACCGATACCGAGGTCGCTGTCCACCTCGTTGCTCGGGCGTACGCGGACGGGCCTACTGCGGGCGATTTCGTGGCCAGTGCGAAGGCGGTGCTGCGTCGACTCGAAGGTGCGTTCACGCTGGTCTTCACTCATTCCGATCATGCGGACACGATCGTCGCCGCGCGCCGGTCCACTCCTCTGGTGCTCGGAGTCGGCGACGGCGAGATGTTCCTCGGTTCCGATGTCGCTGCGTTCATCGAGCACACGCGCGACGCCGTCGAACTCGGGCAGGACCAGGTCGTCGTCATCACCGCAGACGGCTACGCGATCAGCGACTTCGAGGGCAACGACGCCCAGGGACGGCCGTTTCGGATCGATTGGGACCTCGCGGCCGCGGAAAAGGGCGGCCACGACTACTTCATGCTCAAGGAGATCCAGGAGCAGCCCGCCGCAGTGGCCGACACGTTGCTCGGTCACTTCGACAAGGGCCGGATCGTGCTGGACGAGCAGCGTCTGTCCGATCAGGAACTGCGTGATGTCGACAAGGTGTTCGTCGTCGCCTGTGGCAGTGCCTACCACTCGGGTCTGCTCGCCAAGTACGCCATCGAGCACTGGACCCGGCTGCCGGTGGAAGTGGAACTGGCCAGCGAGTTCCGTTACCGCGACCCCGTGTTGGATCGGTCGACCCTGGTCGTTGCCATCTCGCAGTCCGGCGAGACGGCCGACACCCTCGAAGCAGTGCGGCATGCCAAGGACCAGAAGGCGCGCGTCCTGGCGGTGTGCAACACCAACGGCTCGCAGATTCCCCGCGAGGCCGACGCAGTTCTGTACACGCGTGCAGGTCCGGAGATCGGCGTTGCGTCGACCAAGGCGTTTCTCGCCCAGGTGACCGCGAACTACCTCGTCGGCTTGGCTCTCGCGCAGGCGCGCGGCACCAAGTACCCGGACGAGGTGGCGCGCGAGTTCGCCGAACTCGAAGCGATGCCGGAGTTGGTGCAGCGGGTGCTCGAGACGGTCGAGCCGGTGCGTGCGCTCGCGCGCGAGCTGTCGACGTCGTCGACGATCCTGTTCCTCGGTCGACACGTCGGTTACCCCGTCGCTCTCGAAGGTGCGCTCAAGCTCAAGGAGCTCGCCTACATGCACGCGGAGGGCTTCGCGGCAGGTGAGCTCAAGCACGGGCCGATCGCGCTGATCGAGGACGGCGTTCCGGTCATCATCGTCATGCCGTCGCCCAAGGGCCGTGCGGTGCTGCACTCGAAGATGCTCAGCAACATCCGGGAGATCCAGGCCCGTGGCGCTCGGACGGTCGTCATCGCGGAGGAGGGCGACGAAGCGGTCCGGCCTTTCGCGGACAGCCTCATCGAGATCCCGGCGGCGTCGACACTGCTACAGCCGTTGCTCTCGACGATTCCGCTGCAGGTCTTCGCAGCCGAGGTCGCTCAGGCACGCGGCTACGACGTGGACAAGCCGCGAAATCTGGCCAAGTCCGTCACGGTCGAGTAGACGGTCGAGTAGAAGCACCGGCGGGCTCGACACACACGACGGCACGAGCGGGAGGACCTCGGCATGCGCGGCTACTACACACCCGAGCAGATCAGGAACGCCGAGGCTCCGCTGCTGCAATCGTTGCCCGACGGCACGTTGATGCGCCGCGCTGCGTACGGCTTGGCCTCGGTGGTGGCGCGCGAGCTCTCTACGCGAACCGGCTGCGTCGCGGGGCGACGAGTACTGATACTGGTCGGATCGGGAGACAACGGCGGAGACGGCCTGTGGGTAGGTGCGTTCCTGCGCAGGCGCGGCGTCGCGGTGTCCGCGCTGCTGCTCGATCCGGACCGTGTGCACGCCGAAGGTCTAGCGGCCCTGCGAGCCTCGGGGGGACGGGTCGTCACGGAGCCGGACGATCCGGATCTCGTCATCGACGCCATCGTCGGGATATCCGGGAAGGGTCCGCTGCGTCCCCACGCTGCCGGCATGGTCGATCGGATCACCGCGCCCGTCGTCTCCGTGGACATTCCCAGTGGCGTCGATGCAGAAACCGGTGAGGTGTCGGGACCGGCGGTGACCGCCGATGTCACCGTCACGTTCGGCGCTCGCAAACCGGTGCACGTGTTGGCCGTACCTCGTTGTGGCAGAATCGAAGTGATCGACATCGGGCTGATCCTGCCGGCACCGGAGATCGAGTCCTTCGAACCGGCCGACGTAGGCCGAATCTGGCCGATTCCCACCGCGTCGGACGACAAGTACTCGCAGGGAGTCGTCGGCGTGTTGGCCGGCAGCGCCACGTACCCCGGGGCCGCGTTGCTGTGTGTCGGCGCAGCCGTCGCTGCCACGTCCGGGATGGTTCGGTACGTGGGAAGTGCCGGCGCAGAAGTGGTCTCGCACCACCCGGAGGTCGTCGTCGCACCGGATCTGGATGCAGCGGGGAGGGTGCAGTCGTGGGTCGTCGGCCCCGGCTTCGGCACGGACGAATCCTCGGCGGACATCGTGCGTCGAGTTCTCGAATCGAATCTGCCGGTGGTCGTCGACGCCGATGCATTGACGATCCTCGCGGACAACGAGCAGTGGGTCGTCGATCGCACTGCACCGACGCTGTTGACCCCGCACGCGGGAGAGTTCGCCCGCCTGACCGGATCGGAACCCGGTCCCGATCGCGTAGCGGCCGTACGGGGCCTCGCCGCTCGGTGGGGCGTCACCGTGCTGCTCAAGGGCCGCGCGACGGTCGTCGCCGACTCGGACGGCACCGCGTTCGTCAGTGACGCAGGCGGATCTGCCGCGTCCACCGCCGGATCCGGGGACGTCCTGTCCGGCGTCCTCGGTGCCTTGCTCGCAACCGGAATGGCACCGTCGACGGCGGCCGCGTGCGGGGCCAAGGTGCACGCACTGGCCGCAGCCCATGCCGCGCACGGACCCGACGGCGAATTCGCCGCCCCGATCTCGGCGACACCGTTGTCGAACAGCCTGCGAGAAGCCATCCGGACGGTCCGCTCGGTCGCGCTCTGAGCTGCACTGGGCTCGCCGGCCGACCTGCCGATGTGTCATGAGTTGTGCCACCTGATCCGTAATGTGCGCGGCAGGGATGGCACTATCGAATGTTGTGACTATCGGTAACGGCGACGTGGAGACCGATCCGCGGACGGATTCGGGTGCTCTGGCAACCGTCGATCTCGACGCTGTTGCCCACAATGTCCGGGTTCTGCAGGAATTCGCAGGCGACGCCGCCGTGATGGCCGTCCTGAAATCCGACGCCTACAACCATGGGGCAGGCCCCGTGGCACACGCTGCCGTCGCGGCCGGCGTGCACGAATTCGGGGTCACGACCATCGGCGAGGCCCTCGAATTGCGCGCAGCCGGAATCACCGTGCCGGTGCTGGCGTGGCTGCACCGGGCCGATTCGGACTTCGGTGCTGCGATCGCCGAGGACATCGGAGTCGGGGTGTCCACGGCCGGCCAGCTCAATTCGGTGATCGCCGCAGCCAGGCGGACCGGTCTCACCGCCGACCTCTCGCTCAAGATCGATACCGGCCTCAATCGCAACGGCGTTGCGCGGGCGGACCTCGATGTCGTCCTGGACGCCACCGCGTCGGCGGTCGCCGAAGGGTCCGTGCGATTGACGGGGATGTTCTCGCATCTCGCCTGTGCCGACGAACCGAATCACCCGGCCAACGACGCCCAGGCAGAGCGGCTCCGCGACGCTGTTGCCCGCGCCGGCCGGCGCGGTATCTCGCCGGCCGTCGTGCATCTGTCCAACTCGGCGGCAACGCTGACCAGGCCGGACCTCGGTTTCGACATGGTGCGTCCGGGTATTGCGCTGTACGGCCTGTCGCCGGTGCCCGATATGGGAGATTTCGGCTTGCGTCCGGTCATGACATTGTCCGCGCAGGTGGCCCACATCAAGAAGGTGAACCGAGGTGAATCGGTGTCGTACGGATACACCTGGACAGCTCCGACCGACACGGTGGTCGCACTGGTGGCGCTGGGTTACGCCGACGGGGTCGTGCGCCGACTCAGCGGTCGTTTCGAGGTGACCATCGACGGTCGTCGCTACCCGTCGGTGGGGCGCGTGTGCATGGACCAATTCGTCGTCGATCTCGGCGGCGACAGCTCGGGTGTCGCCATCGGCGACGAGGCGATACTGTTCGGGCCGGGGGACAGCGGAGAGCCGCACGCTCAGGATTGGGCGGATGCGCTCGACACCATCGGCTACGAGGTCGTCACCGGCGTTCGTGGACGTGTTCGACGTCGTTTCGTCGGCACGCGCTCAGGGGAGGCGACGGAATAGGTCATGCTGGGATTGCTGGAGAGTATCGCAATAGTGGTGCGGGAGACGGCGTTTCGATCCAACAAGGATCCGCTGGCGACCGAGAATCTCGACCTGATGGACGCCGATCGAGGCAGTATCGTCACGGCGGACGACGGCGTTCCGCTGGCCGTCCGTGAGGTGGGGCCGGCGGATGCACAACTGACCGTCGTGTTCGTCCACGGATACTGCCTGCGCATGTCGTCGTGGCATTTCCAACGACGTGCGCTCGAACAGCAGTGGGGTTCGAGCGTGCGCATGGTGTTCTACGACCAGCGCGGTCACGGCCGCTCCGGTGTGCCGAGTGCGAGCAGTTGCACCATCGGACAGCTGGGCCTCGATCTCGACGCGGTCATCCGTTCGGTCGTGCCCAAGGGGCGCATCGTCCTGGTCGGGCACTCGATGGGCGGCATGTCGATTCTCTCCATGGCGCGACAACGCTCGTCCGTCGTTCGGCAGCGAGTGATCGGTGCCGTGCTGATCTCCACTACGGCTGCCGGCCTCGCACAGACGGGAGTCGGCCGGAGCCTGCAGAATCCGGCGGTCGATGCTTTTCGACTGGCTGTGCGCACGTCCCCCGGACTGGTGCAATTCGGGCGAGGAGCGGTGCGCGCCATCATTTCACCGGTGCTGCGCGCGGCGTCGTACGGAACCCGGGTGTCGCCACGACTGGTGGCGTTCTCGCAGTCGATGATCGACGACACCTCCGTTGTCACCATCGTGAATTTTCTCGAGACCCTCGAACTGCACGACGAGTCGGCGGCTCTGGCGGAGTTCGAGAACATTCCGGTGTCGGTGGTGTGCGGCGACGAGGATTGGATCATTCCCTTCGCGAGTTCGGAAGCACTCACCGACGCCCTGCCGAAATCGGAGATGGTGCGGGTGCGTCAAGGTGGGCACCTGGTGCAGTTGGAGTTCCCCGAACAGGTCAACGGTGCAATACTGCGCCTGGTGGCGCGAGCCTCGGAGCCCAAGAAGAAGCGGTGGGGCGTTGTCTGATTCCGAGAGTCGACCGAACCCCCGGCTCGACCTGCCCGTCGAGGCCGAACTGGCGACGGCGACGGACACTGCCGAGTTCGGTGCTCGGCTCGCGGACATTCTGGTCGCCGGCGATCTCGTGGTACTCGACGGTCCGCTCGGTGCGGGGAAGACCGCGATGACCAAGGGGATCGCAGCTGGCCTCGGGGTGCACGGTCGCGTCACCTCGCCGACGTTCGTCATCGCCCGCGAGCATCGACCGGGCTTGCGCCCCAACGGTTTACCGCCTGTCGCCCTCGTGCACGTCGACGCCTACCGTCTGGGTATGACGGGACAGTCGGCGTTCGACGAGCTGGACGCGTTGGACCTCGATACCGATCTCGAGCACGCCGTCGTCGTCGTCGAGTGGGGCGAGGGCGTGGTGGAGACCCTGACGGATCAGCATGTCTCCGTGCGCTTGTCACGCGATCCGGAATCGGACGTCCGAAGGGTGAGTGCTCGCCGGGTGAACGGCGATGCGCTCGGTCGGCTGCCCGAGTGAGCGCCGCGACCCGGCGCGCCCGTAGCTGCAGTCGGCAAAGCGGGTACACCGGGTTCGTGGTTCCGCGGCTACGGGAGTGCTGGGTGCGACCACCGGGCGGGTAGCCTTGATCCTCGTGCTCGTACTTGCCGTGGACACCTCGACCCCTGCCGTCACCGCAGGTGTGGTGCGGTTGTCCGACTCCGCTGCCGACGGGGCAGATGTCACCACCGTCGCCACCCGCATCAAGATCGACGCGCGATCGCACGCCGAGGTTCTGACTCCCCACATCCTCGAATGCCTGGCCGAGGTCGGCATCGTTGCTGCCGATCTCGCGGCCGTCGTCGTGGGAGTGGGCCCCGGTCCGTACACCGGCCTGCGGGTGGGGATGGCGACCGCGGCCGCATTCGGTGATGCGCTCGGACTGCCGGTCCACGGTGTCTGCAGTCTCGACGCGATCGCGGCAGACGTCGACGAATCCGGGTCACTGTTGGTGGTCACGGACGCACGTCGGCGTGAGATCTATTGGGCACGTTACGAAGCCGGGGTTCGGGTAGCGGGCCCGGACGTGATCGCTCCGGCCGAACTGGAGCACGGAGGCGTCGACGCTGTTGCCGGTTCCGCGCCTCATGCCGCACTGTTCGGGTTGCCGGTGCGTGACGTGCAGGCCCCGTCCCCGGCAGGGTTGGTGCGGGTGGCTGCCACCGACATCGGCAGCGGGACCGCACCGGGACCGCTCGTTCCGCTCTATCTGCGGCGGCCGGATGCGAAGACCCTCGCCGAACGCGCAGCGGAGAAGGCCGCTCGATGACGGTGACGATCGAACCGATGACGGTGCACGACTGCGCACGATGCGCGTATCTCGAGACGGTGCTCTTCGAGGGTGACGACCCGTGGTCGGCAGACGCGTTCGTGGCGGAACTGGCTGCGCCGCACAATCATTACGTCACGGCGAAGGAGGCCGGCGAGATCGTCGGTTACGCGGGAATCTCTCTGCTGGGCCAGCCGAGCCGCGGCGCATTCGTCGTCGGTGAGGCCGAGGTGCACACCATCGGAGTCGATCCCGCGCACCATCGCCGGGGGATCGGCGGACGACTGTTGCGCGAATTGTTGCGCGTCGCCGACGATCACGGTGGGCCGGTGTTTCTCGAGGTCCGCACCGACAACGACCCGGCCATCGAGTTGTACCGACGTGAGGGCTTCGAAATCGTGGGTACCAGAGCGAAGTACTACCAGCCCAGCGGAGCCGATGCGTTCACGATGCGTCGGCCGGAGAAGACGGAGGCTGCCCGATGATCGTCATGGGCATCGAAAGCTCGTGCGACGAAACAGGAGTCGGCATAGTTCGCTGGCGCGACTCGGGTGTGTGCGAGTTGATGGCCGACGAGGTGGCATCCAGTGTCGAGGAGCACGCCCGGTACGGCGGCGTGGTGCCCGAGGTGGCGTCCAGGGCCCATCTCGAGGCCATGGTTCCGACGATGCGCCGCGCTCTCGCCGCCGCCGACATCGATCGTCCCGACGCGGTCGCAGTGACCATCGGGCCGGGATTGGCCGGTGCCTTGCTGGTCGGAGTTGCCGCTGCCAAGGCCTACGCGGCGGCGTGGGGCGTCCCCTTCTACGCCGTCAATCATCTGGGCGGCCACGTCGCGGTCGACACCCTCGAGCACGGTCCGATGCCGTCGTGCGTGGCACTTCTGGTCTCGGGTGGACATACTCATCTGTTGCACGTCGACGATCTGTCCAAGCCCATCGCGGAGCTGGGTACCACTGTCGACGACGCGGCCGGTGAGGCTTTCGACAAGGTGGCCCGCCTGCTCGGTCTGGGCTATCCGGGCGGTCCCGCGCTCGATGATGCTGCGCGCGAGGGCGATCCGACTGCGATTGCATTTCCCCGCGGAATGACCGGCCCGCGGGACGCCCGCTACGACTTCTCCTTCTCGGGGGTCAAGACGGCCGTGGCCCGCTTCGTCGAGGCCCGTCAGCGAGCCGGAGATCCGATTCCGGTCGCCGACATCGCGGCGTCGTTCCAGGAGTCCGTCGCGGATGTGCTGACGATGAAGGCGGTTCGTGCCGCGACCGACGTGAACGTCGACACCGTCGTTCTCGGTGGAGGTGCAACGGCAAACTCGCGCATTCGCTCGTTGATCGAATCACGGTGCGCCCACAACGGTTTGACGCTGCGAATTCCGAAGCCGCGGCTGTGTACCGACAACGGTGTCATGATTGCCGCCCTCGGTGCTCACCTGGTTGCCGGGGGCGCGGCACCGTCGGCTCTGACAGCTGTGACGGACCCCGGCCTGTCGGTCGCGACCAGTCAGGTACCCGGCTGAGCGGGCTCGGCGGTCCGCGGCGCAGCCGTATCGGGTGACGTTCGGGGTTCGACGATCTGACCGGACACCGGAGGCGGTGGTGACCAGACCGTCGGCGGAGCGGTCAATTCCGGAGTGGGATCCGAGCCACGGACGACCGTCGTGGGAACGGTGATCGATCCGGTCGGTATCTCCGAGCTTTCCGGAACCGACCCTGCCGAGGGCTGAGGTGTCGGTCCTGGGCTGAGTTCGATCGGGCCGGACGGCGTCGTGGGACCCGGAGTCTCACCCGGGGCCGGGGTCGGCTCGACGGGCGAGCTGGTGGTCGGCGCGGGCGTCGTCGTGGGCTCGGGCGAGACCGGCGTCGACGGTTCGGCGGTGACGCTGGTGCCCGCGTCGGGCGACGACGACTCCGGTGCCGGATCCATGGGCCAGTCGATACGCGGGAGGTCGGGAGCGGGTCGCAGCGTCGGCGTGCTGGTCGGTGGGGTGGACGCGGTGAGTCCGGACGTCGGACGCGTGGAATCGACCGTGGTCGCCGCGGGGCCGACCGGGTCTGCCGAGTCACGGGTGGAGGTCGGCGTATCACCGGGCGAGTAACCCTCCGCTGCGGGTTGTCCTGCGTCCCCGGATGCGACGGGTTCGGTGGCGCTACCGGCAGGGGACACGCTGGGGTCGTCTGCCGGGGTCATCGTCTGCAGGCCGTAGGCGAGAACCAGCCCGCCTGCGACGACGGCCGCAGCGATCGCACCCGAGTAGCGACCCATCCGCCCCGCAGTCCGGCGTGCGGCCGAGACCAGTGGGTAATCGTTGTCGGTCACCGATGCGGCGACCACGGCCGCGCCCACGGCGAGCACGGCATCCGGCTCGGGGAGGCGAACCATGCGTGCATGGAACATGTCGGTCAGAGACTTGGCCAGCAGCGGGATGTGGGCACCGCCGCCGATCAGCACGATGGCCTCGGGTTCGTGGGTGCTTTCGTCGAACACGCTGCGCACGAACTGCGCTGCCTCGTCGAAGAGGGGCGACGCAGCGGTCTCGAATGCAGTGCGGCTCACGGTGAGCGGTACGCCGCTGTATCGCTCGATGCGGGCTTCGTTCTCGTGGGAGAGCAGTTCCTTGATCGCCCGGTATCGCGCCGATCCGATTCCGCGGTCGTCGCGAATGTCGTCTCGAAGATTGTCGAGCGTCATGTTCTGGACGAGGTCCTTGACCAGTGCGTCGAGAACGACGCCGCCGATGGCCTCGGTTCGCCCGTAGGACAGAACGAGACCGTCGGTGCGGCGGGCGACGGTCACCGACAGCCCACTGGCTCCCAGGTCCACCAGCGCGATGGTGTCGTACCCGTCGACCAGACCGGTGGTGGCCAGATGTGCCGACGCGGCGGCGGATTCCGGAACGAGCCGAACGTCCCGCGTGGTGTGTGCGAGTGCAGCCCGGATGCGTGCCGCATGCTCTTCGGTTCGGTAGGTGAATGCGATGGAATCGGGCTCGCGGTTGCCGGGAACGAGGGAGGCCATCAGCTCGACTGCGGACGTCACGAGGTCGCCGACATCGATCTTCGCTTGGCGATCAGCCGAGACCGTGCGGTATTCGACTGCATGGCTGCCGTCGGATTCGACGGTGACCAGGGCTGCGCACACGCCCTCGGATCCGGTGGATACACCGACTCCTACCCTCATGGTGTACCTCCGCCCCGTTGTCCGCGCGTGGGAACCGTTCGGTTCCGACGATGTCGTGCAGTGCCTCTCCTGTGTCCAGTCGTGGCACGGCTGTCGATCGTTATCGTTCGGACAGCTCCGTTATCGTAACGTTACCGATCCTGTTGCGCGACCGTAATAATCTGCTCGGTAGGTTACCTCCGCGGCTCGAGTGCGGCCTCACCTGCATCTTCGGCAGTGTCGCGGCGTCGAGAAAAAAGTGTGAAAACCACCGTGTCGCGTGCCGAGGCAACCGGTGTGGGTCGGGTGGAAGTGCGATTCGGCCGAGTCGGTCGCCCGAAGGCAAGCCTGGCGAACCCAGCCCTTGAGTGCTGGCACTCTCGTGTATAGAGTGCTAGTTGGCACCGAGCGAAGTCCCGGCACCCGCGACGACGGGACCGAGTTTCGTGCCGAGTTTGTCAGGACCGCACGAGAAGTACTTACACACAGCTGTCCGGGGATCCGACCCCGGACGCGTACCCCATAACTTTGGAGGGCTCAACGTGGCGAGCGTGAAAATCAAGCCGCTCGAGGACAAGATCCTCGTCCAGGCCAACGAGGCCGAGACGACGACCGCCTCCGGTCTGGTCATCCCCGACACAGCCAAGGAGAAGCCTCAGGAGGGCACCGTCGTCGCCGTTGGCGAAGGCCGTGTCACCGAGAAGGGCAACCGAATCCCGGTCGACGTCAAAGAAGGTGACACCGTCATCTACAGCAAGTACGGCGGCACCGAGATCAAGTACGCCGGCGAGGAGTACCTGATTCTGTCGGCACGCGACGTGCTGGCAGTCATCGCCAAGTAGGCCACAACGCATCCCGCCCCGGAATCCGATTTCAGTGTCGGTCCCGGGGCGGAGTGCGTTCGATCGAGTTTCTTTACTCGAAGGAGTAACACCGAAACATGGCAAAGCAAATCCAATTCAACGAGGAAGCGCGCCGCTCTCTCGAGCGCGGCGTCGACAAGCTCGCCGACGCAGTCAAGGTCACTCTCGGACCGCGTGGTCGCCACGTCGTCCTCTCCAAGGCCTTCGGTGGCCCCACGGTCACCAACGACGGTGTGTCGATCGCTCGTGAAATCGACCTGGAAGATCCGTTCGAGAACCTCGGCGCCCAGTTGGTCAAGAGTGTCGCCACCAAGACGAACGACGTCGCAGGCGACGGCACCACCACTGCGACCGTTCTCGCACAGGCTCTCGTCCGCGGCGGACTGAAGAACATCGCCGCCGGAGCGAACCCGATCGCGCTGGGCACGGGCATCTCCAAGGCAGCCGACAAGGTTGCCGAGGCGCTGCTCGCCGCCGCCACCCCGGTCGAGGGCAAGCAGGCCATCGCTCAGGTTGCCACCGTGTCCTCGCGGGATCCCGAGATCGGTGAACTCGTCGGTGAGGCGCTCACCCGCGTCGGCGCAGACGGCGTCGTCACCGTCGAGGAGTCCTCGACACTGCTCACCGAGCTGTCGGTCACCGAGGGCGTCCAGTTCGACAAGGGCTACCTCTCGCCGTACTTCGTCACCGATGTCGACACGCAGGAAGCTGTGCTCGAGGACGCCTACGTCCTGCTCTACCGCGAGAAGATCACCTCGCTTCCCGACTTCCTCCCGCTGTTGGAGAAGGTTGCCGAGAGCGGCAAGCCGTTGCTGATCATCGCCGAGGACACCGAGGGCGAGGTTCTGTCGACTCTGGTCGTGAACTCGATCCGCAAGACGATCAAGGCCGTTGCCGTCAAGGCTCCGTTCTTCGGCGACCGTCGCAAGGCGTTCCTCGACGACCTCGCAGTCGTCACTGCAGGCCAGGTCATCACTGCAGATGTCGGTCTGAGCCTGAAGGAAGCCGGCCTCGAGCTGCTCGGCCGCGCGCGTCGCGTCGTCGTCACCAAGGACGAGACGACCATCGTCGACGGTGCCGGCTCGCAGGACGACATCGATGCCCGCGTCGGCCAGCTGCGTCGCGAGATCGAGAACACCGACTCCGAGTGGGATCGTGAGAAGCTCGAAGAGCGGCTCGCGAAGCTCTCCGGCGGCATTGCCGTCATCAAGGTCGGTGCCGCAACCGAGACCGAGCTCAAGGAACGCAAGTTCCGCGTCGACGATGCTGTTGCAGCGGCCAAGGCCGCAGTGGAAGAAGGCATCGTTCCCGGTGGTGGTTCCGCTCTGACGCAGGCCGCGTTGTCGCTGGCCGACGATCTCGGCCTCACCGGTGACGAAGCCACCGGCGTCGCAGTGGTGCGCACTGCACTGAACGCACCGCTGTTCTGGATCGCCACCAATGCCGGCATCGACGGTTCCGTCGTCGTCAGCAAGGTGGCCGAGTTGCCGAAGGGACACGGTTTCAACGCCGCGACCTTGACGTACGGCGACCTGCTTGCCGACGGTGTGGTGGATCCGGTGAAGGTGACCCGATCCGCCGTGGTCAACGCCGCATCCGTCGCGCGCATGATCCTGACGACGGAGAGCTCCATCGTCGAGAAGCCCGAAGAGGAATCCGAGGCCGCATCCGGCCACGGACACGCTCACTGAGTCACGGGTAGTACGACGAAGCCCCCAACCCGAACGGGTTGGGGGCTTCGTCGCGTGTGCAGCTCTTGAATGTCGTGCGCTCAGACCGCGATGCGGCGGCGGTTGTGCCGGGCGTGTAGTTCGCGCTCCGTCTCGGACATCCCTCCCCAGATGCCGTACGGCTCGCTGACGTTGAGTGCGTGTGTGCGGCACTGAGCGAGTACCGGACAGCTGCGGCACATCTCTTTGGCGCGCATCTCTCGCTGTGCTCGCGCCCGACCCCGCTCGCCGTCGGGGTGGAAGAACATGGACGAGTCGACGCCACGGCACAAGCCGTGCATCTGCCAATCCCAAATATCGGCGTTCGGCCCAGGGAGGTGGTTCGGCTGCGGCATGGAAACTCCTAGGGTGGTGTGGCTTCGACGGATTCGTGATCCGAACAGCGACAACGTTATGTGGGTCGACGAAATCGAGTCAATAGAGCTCGATCGTGGGCAAATGCATAGCGGAAGGGCAAAGAATTAACACGCTCGATATTTACTTCGAGCCGGTCCCATGTGTGCTCCTCCGGTTGAGAAATCGGCCGAGTCGGGAGACGATGCTCATGGTCCGATGCGGCAGAGGATCGACCGTGACGTGTCGGCGCAAGCCGGCACCACTTCGAATCCCAGCACCCGTTTTCCGAAGAACTGCAGCTCGAAGGCGTTCTCGCGGAAGGCCGAGCGATTGCCGGTCGGGTTCGGCACCGCTGCGCAACCCGTCGAATGGATCGAGCACGGTGTCGGTCGTTCCTATCGAACGGTTCCGATCGGCGGATCCGAATGTGCCCGACGCATTCTTGTTCGACTCCGATAAACGACCCGCCGTTTAACCCATTCGCCACACAGCGTTCAGATAACTGTTTCCGAAACAACACCTATTCACATTGTTAATTCTGGGAAAACTGCAGCGGCGTCCTGAAAGGCCGTCGTGAATGCGACAGCCGCCAGGCGCGACATTCGCATTCGTGGGTTGCGGCGTCTGGCGTTCTCGGGTGGCACGGCGTGTGCCTGCCGTCCAGCTGTGGACATACCCTGACGTCGTGCACAGTTTTTCGAGGTCGTCGACCGCCACCGGAGGGTCCGACAGCGGCGGGCTCGAGCTGAGAGAGGCTGCGTTCGGAGCCGACCCCGGTAGAACCGACCTCCCGGCGGCCACAGATGCGCGGCAGAGTTGGTACCGCGGCGTCGCGCTGGCCGGCCAGGGTCGGTACAACGCTGCCCGGGTCGAGCTCCGGCGATTCCGACCGACGTCGCCGGCACTCGAGTCCCTGTACGAGTCGACCAGGGCGTCATGGCTACGCCAGGTCGGCCGACACCGGCTCGCCCGTGGGTTCGACGGAAGGGCAGTGTTCGTCATCGGGCTCACCGGCGAGGCGCGCACGACGGACACGGTGGAGGCCCGCAGCGATGCCCTGGTCGGATTGGCGGCAGACGCACTGGGTACCGGCCGATTCGGATTCGCGGATGCGTTCTTGGCGCGCAATGCAGAGCTGCTCTCGGTGCCCGGCGTGTCGGACCTGTGGCGTCCGGCACTCCGCGCGCAGTGGGTGGCAGCCGAGCTGGCGATGATGCGTGGAGACGGCACTGGAGCGCTCCGACACGCCGAGTTCGCTCGTGCACTTGCCGCCGACACCGATTCGTTACGGCACCGCATCAAAACCGATCTGGTGATGGCGGCGGCCCTGAGCTGCGCCGGTGCGACCGAGCGTGCATGCGCAGGGGCCGTCGACGTGGCCTGTGCTGCGGCGATGCACGGTTTACTGCCCTTGCGTTGGGCCGCGACGATGCTGTGCGAAGGAACCGGGGGAGCGGATTCGGACATGGTGTCGGCACGCGAGCTGGGAGCCGCACTCCAACGACTGGGCGGATCCGCGGTCGGTTGACCTGGACCGCAGCCGGGCACGGACCGAGCGGTTCGATTGCAGGCCGTCGGTGTCGCTATCCTTGGTTCGTTCCACCACCACGTGGAAGCGCTCCCAGGCGGGTGCGTACCTGTAACGCGGGGAAATTTGTCGACGATGAACAGTGCGGGTGAGGAGTTGGACTCTTTCGTCGTTGCCGCAGCGCAAGGCGATCGACTGGCTCTGTCCCGGGTCTTGGAATTCATCCGACCACTCGTCGTCCGGTATTGCCGGGCTCGAGTCGGTTCGGCTGAGCGTGGTCAGCTTTCGGCCGACGACGTGGCGCAGGAGGTCTGTTTGGCAGTCATGACCGCCTTGCCGCGTTACCAGGATCAAGGTCGTCCGTTCATGGCATTCGTGTACGGCATCGCGGCGCACAAGGTCGCAGATGCTCATCGCAGTGCCTCGCGTAACAAATCGGACCCGGCCGCCGAAGTACCAGATGTCGTCTCGACAGAACACGGTCCGGAGCAGCGAGCTCTGGAATCCGAGTCGAGTCGTCAGATGACTGCACTACTGGACACCTTGCCCGCCAAGCACCGCGAGATTCTGGTGCTCCGACTCATCGTCGGATTGTCGGCCGAGGAGACAGCAGCTGCGGTCGGCAGCACTGCAGGCGCTATCCGCGTGGCTCAGCACCGAGCTATCGCAAAACTGAAGAACGAAGTTGTGAGAGCAGGTGAAATGTATGGCTAGGGACAATGGTCACGGTGGCCCCGGTGAGACCCCGCGTCGCGGAATCTCGCGAATCGGAGAGCACGTGACACCCACTGGACCGAAGCAGAACGATCCCTATGCCGACATCGGCGCAGACGGTGGTCCCGTGGACCTCGTCGCCGTTCGTCGTGACGATGCCTTCATCGACGCGATCAGTGGTGACGGACCGATCGCAACCGATGATGCGGACGATTACCAACTCGCGCTCCTGCTCGCCAATTGGCGAGCGGACGTGATCACACCGTCCATGCCGGCCGGTCCTTCTCTCGACACCGTTGTGGCGGCCGTCGAGCGCGAGAAGATGGCTGCCGACATGGCGCGATCCAGCGCTGCGAACCGCGGGGGCCGGATGCGTCTGTTGCGTCCTCTCGCCGGTGCCGCCGCCGCGATCGCGGTGGTGATGGGCGGTCTGGTGGTCATCTCGTACAACTCGACGCCCGAGGATCCGCTGTGGAGCGTCAAGTCGGTCGTGTTCTCCGAGCAGGCCGATTCGACTGTCGCGCAGATAGATACGACGTCGAAGCTGCAGGAGGCGGAGAACCTTCTGTCGTCCGGCGATGCCGACGCTGCCCGCGCTCTTCTCGACGGTGCATCGAACCGCAGTTCTGCGGTCATCGACGATGCTCAGCGAGCCGAACTCGACCAGTGGCTGGCCCGTTTGCTGCAGGAGTTGCAGGCGTTGACGGTGCCTCCTGTGCTACCCCCGATGGGTGCGGTCCCGTCCGTCCCGTTGCCGGTTCCGAGCCAGGACCCCTTGCTGCCGACGGCTCCGATCGAGACGGTTGCACCGGAGTCCACCGCGGTTCCGAGCACGCCGAATCCGGAAACGACGACACCGGTCAGCCCGCCCGTCACGACGAGCCCGAGTCCGACGACGACCGACGCCACGCCGACGGTGCTCGACAACCCGAATCAGCCGACGGCCACCGCCAGTGGCAGTTCGTCCGAGAACCGCGACCGGATGTCGGTTCCGTCCGGCGGAAGCTGAGCGACCGGCCCTGTTCGCGAGCGGCACAGTTCGCCACCGGCCCTGTTCGACGACGGAGAAGTCCGCAGACAACGAAGAAGCCCGACACGATCATCGTGTCGGGCTTCTTCGTTCGTCTGGCGGATGGTCTCAGCTCTCGAAACCGTCTCCGTGCAGAGCGTCGTTCATGGATGCATCGGCGAAACCGCGGCAGTAGTCCCAGGTGACGTACGCGTCGGGCACCGGGTCGTAGGCCGGCTCGTGCGGACGCACGGTGCCGTCGACGAGGAGCTGCAACAGATTGGCTCGCAGCATGTCCCAGTCGTGGTAGTGGTCCTGCTGGCAGTCCTCGCAGCACACGACGAGTCCACGAATACCGCGGTGGCCCAGGAGTGCCTCGTAGACAGCGAGGTCAGCCAGGTCCTCTTCCACGGCCAGTCGTTCTTGGGGATCGAGAGGCTGGCCGGGCTCGATTGCATCGAGGGCGGCCGACGGGTCGGCTGGGTCTCCGGCGAACGGATCCGGGGGTAGACCGGGAGGCAGTTGATCGCGCACGCCTCCACGGTACGCAGAACTGGTGGGTCTGCGCCAGCCGTTCGACCGCGACATGCCGGACGATCCGTACCGCCGACCCCCGTACGGTCTGCGATTCGGTGCCTCCGAGTGTCCGCAGCGGGAGGCGTGCGCACTGATTGTCCCGCAGGCCGATACCATGGTTCACGGCGCTGAACAGATGAGTGCAAGTGCCGAAACTCCATCCGTTCTCCAACACCGCACCGCGGTGCGCCTGCGAGCTCTCACCGGCCGCATGCCGCGCCCACGATGCAACCAGGCTCTAGGGAGGGCCAGATTCGTATGAGTAGTCCCGGAGCCCACGTCCGCACAGGCGGCGACGATCCCAACAAGGTCGCGATGCTCGGCCTCACGTTCGACGACGTCCTGCTGCTGCCGGCCGCTTCGGATTTGATCCCCAGCGCCGTGGACACGTCCAGTCAGATCACCCGCGAGATCAGATTGCGAGTTCCGCTGGTCAGTTCTGCGATGGATACCGTCACCGAAGCGCGGATGGCCATTGCGATGGCACGTGCAGGCGGCATGGGTGTGTTGCACCGCAATCTCTCGCTGCACGATCAGGCGTCTCAGGTCGAGACCGTCAAGCGCTCGGAGGCCGGGATGGTCACCGATCCGGTCACCTGCAAGCCCACCGACTCGCTGGCCGAGGTCGACGCGAT
The DNA here is from genome assembly GCF_004563845.1 of Rhodococcus sp. 1R11. Taxonomy (NCBI): domain Bacteria; kingdom Bacillati; phylum Actinomycetota; class Actinomycetes; order Mycobacteriales; family Nocardiaceae; genus Rhodococcus; species Rhodococcus sp. 1R11. Next base: position 36,745 of record NZ_SPNG01000013.1, read on the forward strand.
GTGCGCGCGCTTCCGTATTTCGGGGCTCCCGGTCACCGACGAGACCGGTGCGCTGGTCGGCATCATCACCAACCGCGACATGCGGTTCGAGGTGGATCAGAACCGTCGCGTCGCCGACGTCATGACGAAAGCTCCGTTGATCACCGCGCAGGAAGGGGTCACCGCCGAAGCGGCCCTCGGCCTACTGCGTCGCCACAAGATCGAGAAGCTACCGATCGTCGACGGCAAAGGCGCACTCACCGGCCTGATCACGGTGAAGGACTTCGTCAAGACCGAGCAGCACCCCGACGCCACCAAGGACCGTGACGGTCGTCTGCTGGTCGGCGCGGCAGTGGGCGTCGGGCAGGATGCGTGGGCCAGGTCGATGGCACTGACCGATGCCGGTGTCGACGTCATCATCGTCGACACCGCGCACGGCCATAATTCCCAGGTCCTCGAGATGGTCAGCAAGCTCAAGGCAGAGGTGGGCGATCGTGTTCAGGTCGTGGGTGGAAACGTCGCCACCCGCGCGGGCGCACTCGCTCTCGTCGAGGCCGGTGCAGACGCGGTGAAGGTGGGCGTCGGACCCGGATCGATCTGCACCACCCGCGTGGTCGCCGGCGTCGGGGCCCCGCAGATCACCGCCATCCTCGAAGCCGTGGCCGCATGCAAGCCGCACGGTGTGCCGGTCATCGCCGACGGCGGTATGCAGTTCTCCGGTGACATCGCCAAAGCACTCGCTGCCGGCGCGTCGACCGCGATGCTCGGATCGTTGCTGGCCGGCACCGCCGAGTCTCCGGGCGAGCTGATCCTGGTCGGTGGCAAGCAGTTCAAGAGCTACCGCGGCATGGGCTCGCTCGGTGCGATGCAGGGACGCGGGGGAGCGAAGTCGTTCTCGAAGGACCGCTACTTCCAGGACGACGTGCTGGCCGAGGACAAGCTCGTTCCCGAGGGTATCGAGGGACGCGTCCCGTACCGGGGTCCGTTGAATCAGGTCATCCATCAGCTCACCGGTGGGTTGCGCGCTGCCATGGGCTACACCGGGTCGACGTCCATCGAGCACCTGCAGCAGGCTCAGTTCGTGCAGATCACCGCGGCCGGTCTCAAGGAGAGCCACCCGCACGACATCACGATGACCGCTGAGGCTCCGAACTACACCACCCGATAGTCGCGTCGGCCCCTGGTGGCCGAACGATTCGCTCTCGAAGTAGAAAGGTGCGCGCGTGCGCGACCTCGTTGAAATCGGCATGGGCAGAGAAGCCCGTCGCACCTACCAGCTGGACGACGTCGATATCGTGCCGTCTCGGCGCACTCGGTCGTCGAAGGAGGTCTCGACTGCCTGGCAGCTCGACGCGTACCGCTTCGACATCCCGGTGCTCGCCCATCCGACCGATGCGTTGGTCTCGCCTGCGTTCGCCATCGAGCTCGGTCGGCAGGGCGGGCTCGGGGTGATCAACGGCGAGGGGCTGTGGGCGCGGCACGCCGACGTGCAGGCCAAGCTCGACCAGTTGATCCACATCGCCGAGACCGATCTCGATCCCGACGCGCCGATCGCGTTCCTGCAGGAACTGCACGCGGCACCGTTGCAGCCCGATCTGCTGGCCGCCGCGGTCGGCCAGGTGCGGGATGCAGGCGTCACCGTCGCTGTACGAGTGAGCCCGCAGAACGCCCGTGCCCTGACGCCCGCGCTGATCGCGTCGGGTCTGGATCTGCTGGTCATTCAGGGCACGATCATCTCTGCCGAGCACGTTGCGCACGGCGACGACGAGCCGCTCAACCTCAAGACGTTCATCGCCGAACTCGACGTTCCTGTCATCGCCGGTGGCGTCAGCGATCACCGCACCGCGTTGCACCTGATGCGCACGGGTGCGGCCGGTGTCATCGTGGGCTACGGCTCCGTCGAAGGCGGCACGACCACCGGTGAGGTGCTCGGCATCGGTGTTCCGATGGCCACTGCGATCGCCGACGCGGCAGCTGCACGTCGGGACTACCTGGACGAGACCGGTGGACGCTACGTGCACGTCATCGCCGACGGTGACATCACCACCTCCGGCGCGTTGGCCAAGGCCATCGCCTGCGGAGCCGACGCTGCGGTTCTCGGAGCTCCGTTGGCCGTGGCCGCCGAGGCTCCCGGTGGCGGTTGGTACTGGCCGTCCGCCGCGGCGCATCCGTCGATGCCGCGTGGAGCGTTGCTGCCGATGTCCGCGGGGGAGCGTCCGAGCCTCGATCAGGTGCTGCACGGACCGTCGCGTGAGTCGTACGGCTCGATCAATCTGGTGGGTGGGCTGCGTCGCTCGATGGCGAAGTCGGGCTACTCCGATCTGAAGGAATTTCAGAAGGTGGGCCTGAACGTTCGGGCCTGACACAACTTCCCATTTCACAGGGCGCGCACCCGATTCTCGGGTGCGCGCCCTGTGTCGTTCGTCGGGCAGGTTCCGGTAAGCCGACCCTCGGTTGGTGATACCTTCGGTAACAGCTAGAATCGCTTGTGGCGGTAGTCACACAGCGATGTGCATACTGTTCGACAGGTAACGGACGTAGCGGAGGTCACCATGGGTTCAGCTGGACGCGCAACGGATTACGACGTTCTCATCGTCGGCTCGGGCTTCGGTGGAAGCGTCACCGCGCTTCGGCTGGTGGAGAAGGGATACCGCGTCGGGATCCTCGAGGCCGGGCAGCGATTCGAGGACAAGGACTTCGCCAAGAACAGCTGGGATCTCAAGCGCTTCCTGTGGGCACCCAAGCTGGGTCTGTACGGCATCCAGCGGGTGCATCTGTTGCGCGACTGCCTGATCCTCGCCGGTGCAGGGGTCGGCGGCGGATCGCTGAACTACGCGAACACGCTCTACAAGCCGCAGGCACCGTTCTTCGAGGACAAGCAGTGGGCGCACATCACCGACTGGAGCAGTGAGCTCTCCCCGTTCTACGACCAGGCAACCCGCATGCTGGGTGTCGTGCGTAACCCGCACATGACCCCCGCCGACGAGGTGATGAAGTCGGTGGCCGAGGACATGGGCGTCGCCGACACGTTCATTCAGACCCCTGTCGGCGTCTTTTTCGGCGACGAACCCGGCAAGACCGTCCCCGACCCGTACTTCGGCGGTGCCGGCCCCGAGCGCACCGGATGTATCGAATGCGGCGAGTGCATGACCGGGTGCCGCCACGGTGCCAAGAACACCCTGCTGAAGAACTACCTCGGCCTGGCCGAACGTGCCGGAGCCGAGATCGTGCCGATGACGACGGTCACCGGACTGCATCCTCGGTCCGACGGCACCTGGGACGTCGACACCGAGCGCACCGGAGCGCGTCTGCGCAAGGGTCGCAAGACGTACAGCGCTGCCAATGTCGTGCTGGCAGCGGGCACCTGGGGCACGCAGAATCTTTTACACAAGATGAAGGACACGGGCACGTTGCCGCGGTTGTCGGACACTCTCGGTGAGCTGACCCGCACCAACTCCGAGTCGATCGTCGGAGCCGCGAAGCTGGCGGTCGATCCCGACATGGATCTCACCCGGGGCGTCGCCATCACGTCCTCGTTCCACCCCAGCCCCAACACCCACATCGAACCGTGCCGCTACGGCAAGGGCTCCAACGCGATGGGCATGCTGCAGACCTTGATGACCGACGGCGGAGGGAAGATCCCGCGCTGGCTCAAGTTCGTCTTCGCGCTCATCGCCCATCCGATCCAGTTCGTCCGCGTCGTCAACGTCCGGCACTGGAGCGAGCGGACCATCATCGCGCTGGTGATGCAGAACCTCGACAACTCGATCACCACGTTCACCAAGCGGGGCCCCTTCGGCCGCAAGATCTCCAGCCGCCAGGGACACGGACAGCCCAACCCGACATGGATTCCCGAGGGCAACGACGCCACTCGGCGCATCGCGAAGAAGATCGGCGGCGTCGCAGGCGGGACGTGGGGCGAGCTGTTCAACATCCCGCTCACCGCACACTTCCTCGGCGGGTGCGCTATCGGAGAGGACGCCCAGCACGGCGTCATCGACCCGTACCACCGCGTCCACGGCTACCCGACCCTCAGCGTGGTCGACGGTGCGGCAGTCTCGGCCAACCTCGGAGTCAACCCGTCGCTGACCATCAGCGCGCAGGCCGAGCGGTCCGCTGCACTGTGGCCGAACAAGGGCGAGCTGGACCTGCGTCCGGCGCAGGGCCAGCCCTACCAGCGACTCGATCCGATCGCTCCGAACTCGCCCGTCGTGCCCGTCGACGCACCCGGCGGCCTGCGGCTGCCGATCGTGCAGATCAGGTCCGGTTCGGCGGCCACGCCCGTCGAACATTCGGGTGTCGCGTGAGCGATTCGGGTGCTGCGAGCACACCGAATCCGTCCCACTAGACTGGCCAGGTGACCGACTCCTCTGCACACGATCCCGCACACGCACGGCCGGTTCTGGTCGTCGATTTCGGAGCCCAGTACGCACAGCTGATCGCCCGCCGGGTGCGCGAGGCCAGCGTGTACTCCGAGGTCATCTCGCACACCGCGACCGCCGAGGAGATCGCCGCCAAGGACCCCGTTGCTCTCGTGCTGTCCGGCGGGCCGTCCAGCGTCTACGCCGAGGGTGCACCCGAACTCGACTCCGCCCTACTCGAACTGGGCGTCCCGGTGTTCGGTATCTGCTACGGGTTCCAGGCCATGGCGCAGGCGCTCGGCGGAACCGTCGAGCACACCGGAACACGTGAGTACGGGCGTACTCAGCTCAGCGTCGACGGCGGCCGCCTGCACGACGGTCTGCCTTCCACCCAGCCGGTCTGGATGAGTCACGGTGACGCGGTCACCGCTGCTCCCGACGGCTTCACCGTCACCGCGACCAGTGCCGGGGCTCCGGTTGCTGCCTTCGAGAACGAAGAGAAGCGGATGGCGGGCGTGCAGTACCACCCCGAGGTACTCCACTCACCACACGGACAGCAGGTCCTGAGCCGATTCCTGCACGAGACCGCCGGAATCAAGCCGGACTGGACCGCCGCGAACATTGCCGACGCGCTGGTCGACGCTGTCCAGGAACAGGTCGGTCCGACGGGCAAGGCGATCTGCGGCCTGTCCGGTGGTGTCGATTCCGCGGTGGCCGCGGCACTGGTGCAGCGTGCGATCGGTGATCGGCTCACCTGTGTCTTCGTCGACCACGGCTTGCTGCGCGCGGGCGAGCGGGAGCAGGTGCAGCAGGACTTCGTAGCCGCGACCGGTGCCAAGCTCGTCACCGTCGACGCGGTCGACACCTTCCTCGGCGCCCTCGAAGGCGTGTCGGACCCGGAGGAGAAGCGCAAGATCATCGGCCGTGAGTTCATTCGCAGTTTCGAGGGTGCCGTTGCCGAGGTGTTGGGCGAGAACGCCGAGCACGGTGACACCGTCGAGTTCCTGGTGCAGGGCACCCTGTACCCGGACGTCGTGGAGTCCGGTGGCGGTTCGGGTACCGCGAACATCAAGAGCCATCACAACGTCGGCGGTCTGCCCGACGACCTGCAGTTCGCGTTGGTCGAGCCGTTGCGGGCGCTGTTCAAGGACGAGGTGCGCGCCGTCGGACGCGAGCTGGGCCTGCCCGAGGACATCGTCGGCAGACAGCCGTTCCCGGGACCGGGACTGGCCATTCGCATCGTCGGCGAGATCACCGCGGACCGACTGGCGACGTTGCGTCATGCGGATTCGATTGTCCGAGAAGAGCTTACGGTCGCGGGCCTGGATCAGCAGATCTGGCAGTGCCCGGTGGTGTTGCTGGCCGACGTGCGCAGCGTCGGCGTGCAGGGAGACGGTCGCACCTACGGCCACCCCATCGTGTTGCGTCCGGTGTCGAGCGAGGATGCGATGACCGCGGACTGGACCCGGTTGCCGTACGACGTGCTGGAAACGATTTCGACTCGGGTGACCAACGAGGTTCCGGAGGTCAACCGAGTCGTACTCGACGTCACGAGCAAGCCGCCGGGCACCATCGAGTGGGAGTAGCGGGTTCAGTGCTTTCTGCTGGGACCCAGCAGTAAGGCCGCACCCACCACGACCGCAGCGATGACGAACACCCAGCGGAACTGAACCTCGGCCAGGGCGGTGACGGCGTCCTGGCCGATCAGCGCGGCGATCGCCACGATCAGCGCGGCAAGTCCGGCGAGGAACAACGGAGCCGACGGGCCTTTTCTGCTCGAACTCTGCGCCGCGGTGTCCGAAGAACTGTCTCCGTGGCCATGGTCGGTGTGAATGCCGTTGTCGCTCATTGCTGCACCACTTTCAGTTCTCCGAATGTCGCATCGCCCTCGATCGTCAAGACCGGCGCGTCGGGTCGTGCGTCCTTTCCGGCGCGGACGCCGGGATCACCGCACTCGGCCGAACCGAATTCGGCGTTGCATCTGGTCTCGATGCTCATCGTGCTCGGTACGGTCACCACGGCACTGCCGAACGTCACATCGATCGTCACCGTCTTGTTCTCGGTGAGCGTCAGGCCGGTGAGGTCGAGATCCAATTCACCGAAGCCGACGTCGTAGGCCGGGGCAAGTGCGGTGGCGGTGAGTGGGGCCACCCGTTGCGCGCCCGACACACTGTCGTCCAGATTCACTGGCCCGACAACCGATGCGAGAACGACGAACCCGGCCAGCGGCGCGCCGACGACCAACAGGCCGTAGCCCTTTCGCAGAAATGCACCCAGGATCAGCCCCACCGCGATGATCGACAACGCGACGGCACCGACGCGGCCCGGCGTGATCCACTCGGAACCTGTCAGCGCTCCGAATCCGGTGGTGACGGCAGCGCCGAGCAATGCAAGGCCGAGAAAGCTTGCCGTCCAACGCGATCGACGCTTACGTTCGATCGCTGCCGGTGGGAAGGTGCCGGCCGGTTCGGGGAGATCCCACGCAAACGGTGCCACTCCCAACGGGTCCCACGACGGAGGTGTCATGGCCTGGGGTGGGGTCGGAACGGTGGAGGCAGGCGTTCCCTCTGCGAGGGTGTTCTTGGTGAGGTCGACGGTCGGCGCAGTACCGGATTCCGATACTTCCTGCCGTGTCGGCTCGTAGCTCTTGGGCAGCGTCGTGTACGGGGTGTACTGCTCGTACTGAAACTGCGGCGGCCGGTATTGCGCGGCGGACCACTGCTCCGCGGAGGTGGTGGTCGAGCCGAAGGGGGTCGGTGCGTACTGCTGCCTGGTTAATTCCGCTGTTCGCAGGTACGGCGGCGGCTCGGGGCAGCGCTGGTGAAGCAACCACAGTCCGCCGAGCATCGCCGCGAGAGAGATCACGCCGGACCCGCCGAGACCCACCCCGGCCGGACCGAGCGTCGACAGTGCAATCACCAACGCGACGGCCACGACGACGGTCTTGGTCGTCGAATCGGAGCTGTGCCCGCGGCCCACCATGGATTCGACCCCTGAGGCGGAGTCTCCGGCGCGGCTCAGAACCAGCCACGCCGCCAGGTACAGCACGATTCCGGTGCCGCCGAAGAGGGTGGAGACGACGAATGCGACCCGGATCAGTACGGGGTCGACGTCGTATCGGTAGCCGATACCGGCTGCTACACCCGCCACGTGTCCGCGTTGCGGCAAGCGGTGCGGACGGGTGCGCCACATCTGCTGTAGCTGATCCGAGACGGTCACGTTGTTCATGACAACCATCGTGTCGGCTGGAACCTCGGAACACATCAGGGATTCCCCTGATCTCGTACCCCGGACTTGCGCCCGGATCTGTTGCAGGCCGAAAGATCAGGGCGAACCCTGATGCGGTATCACCCCCGGCCGTGCCAGGATCGTGGGCGTGCACCCTGTCGACAATCCAGTCGTTGACGCCGCCCTCGGCGCGTCCGCCGTGACCGGTGCTGCGCCGTCGACCCGTCCGCTCCCGCCGCATCCTGTCCTTGCGTCGGGTTCGGCTTCTCGTGCAGCGTTGGAACGTTCGGCCCCCGCACCGTATCGACGCCGCGGCGGCGGTCGTATCGTCGGCGGCGTCGCGGGCGGACTCGCCGATCATCTGGGTGTCGACGTGTTCAAGATCCGGGTGGCGTTCGCGTTGCTCGCGGCGTCCGCCGGTGCAGGGATCGTTGCCTACGGACTCATTTGGATGTTCACCCCGGTCGGCGACGACACGGCACGTCCGAGCGCTACCGAGCGGCAACGAGCATTGGGACTGGCCGCCATCGGCCTCGGACTCGCCGTCGGTCTGGCCTGGTTGCTCAGCGGTACTGCGGCATCGGTTGTCGTGCCGGTCGTCGTGGTCGTCGTCGGTGCTGCCCTGGTGTGGCGAGAATTCGATGCCGAGGGGCCGCGGACGGCGCTGGGTCTGCCCAAACAACCGACCGTGCTCAGCTGGGCTCGTGTCGTCGGCGGCGCGACGTTGATCGTCCTGGGCCTGGCCGTGGTGGTGTTGGCCCGCGTCGATCTCGCGTCGCTTCGGTCGTCCCTGTTGGCCGTGGTGGTCACCCTCGTCGGAGTCGGTCTGTTGACGGTGCCGATATGGTTGCGGACCTGGCGTGCGCTCGGGGCCGAGAGATCGGCGCGTATCCGAAACGACGAACGTGAAGAGATTGCGTCGCATCTGCACGATTCGGTGCTGCAGACGTTGGCGCTCATTCAGAAGCAGGCGGATCGGCCGCAGGAGGTCATGCGGCTGGCGCGTGGGCAGGAGCGAGAACTGCGCAAGTGGTTGTTCGACGGCGGCGACACCGACAACTCGAGCTTGGCCGATGCGCTCAAGACCATCTCCGGCGAGGTCGAGGATCAACACGGCGTGACGGTCCGTCCCATCACGGTCGGGGACGTGCATCTGTTGCCGGACGACGTCGAATCGGGGCTGTCGCGAGAGAGCTTCACCGCGCTGTTGGGGGCCACTCGTGAAGCTCTGGTCAACGCGGCCAAACATTCCGGTGAGACCAACATCGATCTGTTCGCCGAAACCGAACCTGAGCAGGTCAGTGTGTTCGTCCGCGACCGCGGTACGGGCTTCGACGAGTCCGCGGTGCCCGAGGACCGACAGGGACTGGCCAAGTCCATCCGTGGACGAATCGAACGCCGCGGCGGTTCCGTACAGGTGCGGTCCACAGTCGGTAAGGGAACCGAAGTACGAATCTTCATGCCACGCAACGGCGGGGCAGTGACCACCGAGTCCGAATCCAACCATCAGGAGCAGCCGACGTGACCGACCCTTTCCGCGTTTTTCTGGTCGACGACCACGCGGTGTTTCGCTCGGGAGTACGCGCCGAACTGGGCCGTGAGGCGGACATCGACGTCGTCGGGGAAGCAGGCGGAGTCGCCGAGGCGGTGTCGGGGATCGATTCCACCAAGCCCGACGTGGTGCTCCTGGACGTGCACATGCCCGACGGTGGTGGCGTGGCCGTGCTCAACAGAATCGCCGAGGGCCCGGTGTGCTTGGCGCTCAGCGTGTCCGACGCAGCGGAGGACGTCATCGCCGTCATCCGGGCCGGCGCGAGGGGGTATGTCACCAAGACCATCTCCGGCTCGGAATTGGCCGATTCCGTCCGGCGCGTAGCCGGGGGAGACGCGGTGTTCAGCCCTCGTCTGGCCGGCTTCGTCCTCGACTCGTTCACCGGCCGCAGCGCAGCTCCCGAGCCGCCGTTGGATCCGGAATTGGATTCGTTGACGCCCCGTGAACTCGAAGTGCTGAGGTTGCTGGCGCGCGGCTACACGTATCGCGAGATCGCCGAGGATCTGTTCATCTCGGTCAAAACCGTCGAAACCCACGCGTCCAATGTTCTTCGGAAGACCCAGCAATCGAACAGGAATGCTCTGACGCGGTGGGCGCACAAGCGTCGAATCGATTAGGCCGTCTGCGTTGGGCTTGACCTTCGACCGGCGTGAAGCTTCAGGATTTCGACATGACTGATTCGGACGAAGATTTCCTGACCATCGGTGTGTTCGCTCGCGAGAGCGGGCTGACCCCCAGCGCCCTACGGTTCTACGACGATTGCGGGTTGCTGGCCCCGGCGTCCATCGATGCACAATCGGGCTATCGCTACTACACTCGCGCACAATCGAAGCGGGCGAATATCATTCGCCAGCTGCGCGAGATCGGGCTGCCACTCGACAAGGTTGCCGCTGCCCTCGACGGCGATGGAACTGCCGCCATCGAGATCGTGGATCGACACGTCGACGCTCTGGCCGCACAGGCGCGGGCGGCAGCCGAGGCAGCAGTGTCGATTCGCCGGCTGTTCGACGAAAAATATTGCACGGCAACGGTATCAGCCGATAATTTGGCCTCGGCGATGGCGCAGGTCTCGTCGGCGGCCGGGACGAGCGAAGAATTTCCGGTACTGCAGGGCGTGCTGATCGAGGTGGACGGAAGCAGTGTCACCCTCACCGCGACGGATCGGTATCGATTGTCCACGCGCAGTCTCGTCGCGCAGTGCTCGCGTGGAATGCCGTGGTCGCGAATCGCGGCCGCCGGATCCCTCGAGGCCGTCCCCGCCTCGGGCACCCTCGTGTTGACGGCAACCGACGAGTCGATGGTGATCGACTCCGACGGCCCTCGGGTGGTTGTGAACACGGTCGACGGTGATTTTCCCGACTGGCGCACGATGATGGACGGTCTGGCTCCGACCGTGACGAGGGTTGTGCTGCAACGAGATTTCGTTCCCATCGATGGCGGTACCCTGCGCATCGAGGCCGGGCCCGACGGCTTTTCGGTCGATGGTGTTCCGGTTCCCGCACGGGTGACCGGCTCGCACAGCGTGGTGTTCTTCGATGCGGCCGTTCTGCAGGCCGCCGTCGCAACGGCCGTCGGACCGGATCTGATGCTCGATATCGCTGCACCGGATCAACCGATGCTGGTGCGTTCCGCGGTCGACGGCGCTCTGACGACGTTGGTGATGCCGGTTCACGGCTGACCGGGCAGACTGCGCGGGAGCTGTTACAGCAACAGGACGACGGCCAGGATCAGAAGAATCACGATTACGACGAGTCCGCCGAGGACGGCCGTCGCCGGGATGGACGTCCGGTCGCCGATGACGTCCTCGATGCGCATGAGTGCGTCCTGGACCGGGTTCTTTCTCTTCTTCGGCAGGTCGAACGGTGGCGGTGAGTACGAGGAGGGAGTCGGATCCGTTCGGCTCTCTCCCGGTTGCACGGCGGGCAGACCGGCGATGGTGCGTCCGAATTCTCGGGACGGTCGGCGAGATTCCGAGACGGGAGTCGACCGTCTCGCCCAGGCGGGGACGACGCCGTCCGCTGAGGTCAGAGGTACTCCGCGCAACTGAGAGATGGTGCCGCGCTTGCTTATTGCGGCAAGAATGATCTCGTCACGGGCCTGCGCCATGGTGGGGCGTCGAGCTGGATCGGGCTCGAGCATGTGCAGTAGTGGGCCGGAGAGGTCTCCGCTGCGAGTGGGAGAGATGATCTGCCCCTTGGCAACTCGGTGCAGGAGTGCGATCGAATCGTGATCGATGCCGAAGGGCGGCGCCCCTTCCATTGCGGTGTACAACGTGGCACCGAGGGAGAACACATCGCTGGCCGCAGTGGGGTCCTGGCCGCGGGCGACCTCGGGGGCGAAGTATGCGGGGGTGCCGGTGATGACGCTGTCGTCGGCTTCCTCAACGTCACCCTTGGCTCGAGAGATGCCGAAATCGCTGATCTTGACGATGCCCAGATCCTTGCCGCGGTCGGCGATCAGAATGTTGCCCGGCTTGATGTCGCGATGCACGATTCCGGCCTCGTGTGCTTCGGTCAGGGCGTCGGCGATCTGCGCGCCGATCTGAGCGACTTCGAACGGTGGTAGTGAGTCGGTGACGCCGAGCGCCTGCGCGAGGCTGCGTGAGGACAGGTATTCCATGATCAACCACGGCTCGCCGTCGACGAGAGCGACGTCGTGCATCGCGATGGCGTGTGGGCTCGACAGGCGGGCCGCGATCCGTCCTTCGCGCATGGCCCGGTTGCGCACGTCCACTGCCTGTTCCGGGGTCAATCGGGTGGTGGAGGTGACCTGTTTGACGGCCACCTGCCGGTGCAGAAGGGTGTCGGTGGCGAGCCAGACCGCGCCCATGCCGCCACCGCCGAGCTTGCCGGCGAGACGGTATCTGCCGGCGAGGAGGTAGTCGGGCCCGACTCCCCGTCGAACACGCTGCTGATCGGTCACGTCCACAGGTTAGTGGACGATGCCGCGGTGTGCCCGCAGCAGCGGTACTACCGCCTCTACCAGGGGCTACGGCATCGCCTTGACGAGTTGCCGTCCGAACGGCTTTACTGGGTGCAGATCGAAATTGTGTTCGAATACGCCACTTCCCGCGTCCGTCGAACACCGGTGTTTCGGCTCGATTTTTCATGCAGTGAAGGGGAGTGACATGTCTGTTTCCGAGGCTGCAGCACAGGCTTCCGTACCGCCGGATGCGCTCGACGGGTTGTCGCTTCCCGAGCGGGTGGCGCTGCTGCGCAGTCGGATGGCTGCCGTACCGTCTCGCGGTGAAACGGCCTCGGTGCGCATCGAGAATTCTGCTCCCGTTCGTCCCCGCCCTACCGACCCCGATTCCGACGTCGATTCCGACGCCGTCGACGGCTCGGAGCAGGTGTCGGTACCGACCCGTAGGCGGCCTGTTCTTCCGGTGCCGTCGGCGCTGATGGAGGTTCTTCCGCACGGTGGTCTGGTGCGCGGAACGGTGGCCTCGGTGTCCGGTGCCGGTTCGTTGTTGATCGGGTTGGTGGCCGCGGTGACCGGTGCCGGTGGCCATGTCGCAGTCATAGGCCAGCCCCGCTTCGGGCTTCTGGCTGCGGTGGAGATGGGCGCGCAACTGAGCAAGTTGGCTCTGATTCCCGATCCCGGCCCCGACCCGGTGGAAGTGGCGGCGATCCTGCTCGACGGCGTCGATCTCGTCGTCCTCGGCCTCGGTGGCATGTCGGTACCACCGACTCGGGCCAGGGCCGTGGTCGCGCGCGCCCGCAGTAAAGGGTCGACGTTGGTGGTGACCGACGGGCACTGGGACGGAGCCGAGCTACGACTCGACGCATCGGTGCACGGCTACGACGGCCTCGGCACAGGCCGTGAGCTGGGGCGTGGCCGGCTGCGCGGAGTTCGATTGTCGGTGTGCGCGCGGGGCAAAGCGATGCGTCCTCGTACGGTTCGATTCGACTTGCGTGCGGAGAACGGCCGCATCGAATGGCATGCCGAACAGCAGGAGTCGAATCCGTTGTCGATCGCGGTCTCGACATGAGCACCGGCCAGTCCAACCGTGTTCTGGCGCTGTGGTGTCCCGACTGGCCTGCCGTCGCCGCAGCAGCTCAGACCGATCTACCGGCGACGCACCCGGTGGTCGTCACGTCGGCCAACCGGGTCGTCGCCTGCTCGGCCACGGCACGAGCGTCGGGCATCAAGCGTGGCCTACGTCGCCGGGAGGCGCAGGCGCGGTGCCCCGACGTGCATGTGGCCGTTGCCGATACCGATCGTGATGCACGCCTGTTCGAGCCCGTGGTCTCGGCTGTCGCGGCCATCGCCCCCGGCGTCGAAGTGCTGCGGCCGGGCCTGTTGGTTCTCGCAGCGCGTGGTGTCGGACGGTACTTCGGTACCGAGCATCGCGCCGCGGAGCGGTTGATCGACGAAGCGTCGGCTGCCGGTGTCGAATGTCAGATCGGGATTGCCGACGAGTTGTCCACCGCAGTCGTCGCCGCGCGGTACGCACAGGTTGTGCCGCGCGGTGGTGGTGCCGGGTTTCTTTCGCCGTTACCGATCGCCGAACTCTCGGCGGAGCCCAGTATGGCTGCGGCCGATCGTGGCGAACTCGTGGATCTGTTGCACCGCTTGGGTTTACGCAGAATCGGGGACTTCGCTGCCCTGTCTCCCTCGGATGTGGCATCGCGATTCGGTACCGATGCCGTGCTGGCGCATCGCAGTGCCCGCGGTGAGCCCGAAAGGCCGCCGTCTGCCCGTGCTCTGCCTCCCGACCTGGATGTGGAGAATCTGTGCGATCCGCCGATCGATCGGGTGGATGCAGCCGCGTTCGCCGGGCGCGCATTGGCCGAGCAACTGCACACCAAGCTCGCCGCGGCTGCTGTTGCGTGCACTCGGTTGCTGGTGCACGCCAGTACCGGCAACGGTGAGAATCTGTCGCGAATCTGGCGGTGCGCCGAGCCGTTGACGCCGGAGGGCACGGCCGATCGCGTGCGGTGGCAACTCGACGGCTGGATCACCGGACGCAGCGAGAACAAGCCGACGTCGGCGATCACCGTCCTGCGCCTCGAGCCGATCGAAGTGGTGGCAGCAGGGGAGTTGCAGCTGGGCTTGTGGGGCAGCGTCGGTGACGAGGACGACAGGGCGCGTCGGGCGTTGGTACGCGTTCAGGGGCTGCTCGGCGGCGAATCGGTGCTCGGGGGTGTTCTCAGCGGTGGTCGCGGGCCGGCCGAGCGGATCACGTTGCGTCCACTGGGGGACGAGCTGGTGCCGCTGTCCGATCCATCGGCCCCGTGGCCGGGCCGACTACCCGAGCCTGCACCGGCGGCGGTGATCGAGACACGCCCGGCTGTGACGCTGATGAATCGAGCGGGTTCGGGAATCGGCGTCACCGACCGCGGTGTGTTCGATGCGCCGCCCAAGAGATTGCGGTGGGGGACCAAGGAATGGGAGTTGACGGGCCTGGCCGGGCCGTGGCCCGTCGACGAACGGTGGTGGGACAGCGGGCAAGGATCGACGGGGCCGACGGCGCGGGCACAGGTGGTGCTCGACGACGAGAGGGCGTTGCTGCTGGTGTTCGACGACGGTCTGTGGCGGGTGGAAGGAATCTACGAGTAGGAACCGCTACCGTCGGGGAAATGCAGATGATGTCCGAGACGGTCGACCTCGATGGCGTCGACATCGCGTATCGTTCGTTCGCGCCGCTGGACCACACGAGTGCGGTGCCGGTGATGCTGGTGCACGGCATGGGCGGAGACAGCGGAACCTGGGATCGCTTCGCTCGGGCTCTGACCGCGCACGGTCGCCGGGTGATCACCGTCGATCTGCGCGGTCACGGCAAGAGTGCCCACACGCCCACGTACGAGTTCGACATGTTCGGCGGTGATCTCCTCGCCCTGATCGATCACCTCGGGCTCACCGAAGTCGATCTCGTCGGGCATTCACTCGGTGGATACGCGGTCTCGCTCGTGGCGCAGCGTCGCCCGTCTCTCGTCCGACGCCTGGTTCTCGAAGAACTTCCGATACCGATCAGGCCGGGGGACGCCCCGCCGAGCCTGACCGGCCGGATGCCGTCGGTCACCGAACTCTGGCATGCGGCGACCAGCGTTGTTCTGCATCCCCGTGCGGTACTCGCGTTCGATCGATCGATGACCGCTACTGCTCTCGAGCAGTTCCGTCGGCCGAACCCGCGGTGGTGGGAGTCGTTGGCCGACATCACTGCTCCGACGTTGGTACTTCGTGGAGGTCCGGGCGGCATGGTCGATCCGGTTCGGCTCGACGCGATGGTGGCGAGCATTCCGAACTGTCGAGTGGAGGTCTTCAGGACCGGGCACAGCATCCACCGCGATGGCTACTCCGCATTCGAAGCGGTAGTTCGTCCATTTCTGACGCAGTAATCTGCTCTCATGTCGCTGACTGTGCTGGATCGGAAGCTGCTGGGATGGTCGGCGTTGTTCGTCGTCTCCCAGGCCAATATCGCCCGGTTGCTCGGGCCCGCGGCACCGAAAGTGCTTGCCGTGCAGACGGCCTGGTCCGAACAGCGGTACCGGCAGATTCTGGCGAGCATGGACGAGACGGAGATCGCCCGCTTCCGCAGTCATTATCTGCCCGACTTCGTCCACCCGGCCATCTATGCCATCGCACTGCGTGTGGGTGCGAGGAGCTTGGCTGCGAAGACTCCGCTGAGCCCTGCAGTAACGACGGCATTGGCTCTCGCTCCCGTGGCCTCCGCTGCCGGTGACTGCATCGAAAACATCGTCGGGCTGATACTGGTGGACAACCGAGAACAGATCTCCGACACCGTCGTACGGGCCACCACCGTGGTCAGCGCCGTCAAGTGGATACTGGCCATCGGCTCACTGACATACCTGAGTCAGGGATTTCTGCGAGTGTGGGCAAGAGCTCTGTTGCGCTGAGGAAAAACCAGGCTAGAAGACGAAAGGCACCAATCGTTTCGAGCGTGCCATGTACTCGGCGTACGCGTCTCCCAATCCCTCGAGCATGGCCTTCTCCTCCGACGGGATTCTGCGTACGTACCCCCCGGCCAGAAATGCCACCATGGCGGGGGAACCGCCCACTCATGATCGAGTGATGCGATGTCAGCGCGGTGAATCACCGACTGACAGCGTGACGGTGGGCGGTCTATCGACTCCGCCCGAGCAACTCTTCCCCCAGCGAAGTGCGTACGTACAACACCGATCGTCCCTGTCTGACGCGTCGCACCACCGCTGCTTCGCGCAGAACGCGAAGATGCTGGCTCGCTGCGCTGGGTGAGACGCCCAGTGCCCCAGCAAGTTCCCCGGTGGTGGTGGGCGCAGCGAGCAGCGTGAGAATCGTTGCGCGTCGGTTGCCGAGAAGATTGGTCAGCGCTCGGTTCGGGGCTGTCCGCCCCATGTCCCACACTGCGCCTCGCCCGCGGGCCGGATACACCAGGGAGGGAGCTCGCGTCGGGCTCGTCTGAGTGATCGCGCCGTGCACGAACACCGACGGAATGAGAGGAAGTCCACGTCCGTCGACGTCGACCCACACCTGGTCCTCGAGCCTGTCGACCCACAGCACGCCATCGTCCCATCGGACACGAGAATCGAGATGCTCGAACATCTTTCGTGCCCCGAAGTGTGAAAGCTGTTGCGCGCGGTAGTCCAGATCGCCCTCCAGTACCGCTCGGATCCTGGACCAGTCGGGTTCGAGGCACGTTGCCCAGTAGTACGAGAGCGCGTGGACTGCACGGGTGCGCACTGCGCGGGCCGGACCGATGAGGACCGCAGGAATGTCAGCGGAGAAGGCGGCCGCGATATCGCGTCGGATCTCCGCCGCCGGTGTTGCCCCGACAACGGCGATCTCGTCGTCGAAAGCCGGCGACTGGGTGGGCGGTCGGGGTGCGAGGAAATCCGGGATTCTCCCATCGGGAGAGACCAGCGCCGTCAGCATCTCGGTGTCACACTGCTGCCACGCCGTTCGGACGCGTCGTCGCCAGGGCTCGTGCAGTGGGTGCCGGTTCGGAGCGGTCCATGTGCGCAGGCTCAGGACCGTCTCGAACAGAGGCGAGACGGTCAGTGACGTGTCCGCCAAGTCGGCGGCCCGAAGATGCAGAGCCAACATGTAGCCCCACACTAAATGGTGGACGCCCTCGGCGTGGCTCGCTGTACTCATTTACATGCCTATCGACTTTCGTGATCCGCGCAACAACAACACCTACTCGAACCGTGAGGCCGACCCATCTTGGATCGATGCCGTCGTCCGTATCGTCGATCCGGTCGGTGCGCACGTGGTCGATCTCGGGTGCGGCGGCGGAACCTATGCGCGGGCATGGCGTTCGATGGGGGCGAGTGTGACGGCGATCGATTCGAGTCCGCCGATCCTCGAATCGGCCCGACGCTCGTCGCCCGAGGATATCGAATTCGTCTGCGCTGGTGCCGAGCACACCGGCTTGCCCGACGGACAAGCCGACATCGTGTTCGCTCGCGCCCTCGTTCACCATCTGCCCGACGCCTACACCGTGGCGCTCGAGTCTGCTCGGCTTCTACGACCGGGTGGGACGGTGATCATCCAGGACCGCACGGCCGAGGACGCCGGGCTGTCCGGCTCTGCAACCAACCCGCGCGGCTATTTTTTCGACGCCTTTCCACGGCTGATGGACATCGAACTTCGACGACGGCATGGCGTCGACGATGTCCGTGGCGCGTTGTCCCGAGCTGGATTCGTCGATGTCGCTACGGAGCAACTCTGGGAAACCCGTCGCCGTTACTCCGGCCGTGACGAATACCTCGACGAGATCGCGGGCAGGACAGGCCGCTCGATCCTGCACGAACTCTCCGACGTCGAACTTACGGAGTTGGTCGAGTATCTGCGTGCTCGCCTGGCCGAAGGTGAGTTGATCGAACGCGATCGCTGGACCCTGTGGACTGCCGTGGCCCCCTGACGTGCACGTCACCAACTGGTGCCGGGCACCAACCTGCCGATGCGGCGGACAACCTTGCCTATACGCGCGCTGGGGGTCGACGGGTCGTACGGCCGAACCCGATAGGGCACTTTCCCGTCTTCGACGGGTGCCGGCGTTTCGCCCTTGGCGGCGGCCGACTCGGCGAACTTTCGGTAGTGCTGATGCATCGTGCGATCTTTGCCCTTGGGGCTGAAGATGGCCCCGAACTGTCCGAGTGTTCCCAGTGGGGTGTCGATTCGTTTCGGCTTGTCGCTCAGCGCGCGGATGACGATCGCGGCCGCCTTCTCCGGCGAGAAGACAGTGCCGACGTTCTTGTCGCCCGTCGGGGTGATCATCGGGGTGTCCACCAGCGGCATGTGAATGGTCGTGTAGGTGATTCCGTCCGAGAGCGTCTCTGCTGCAGCAACATCGGTGAAACCGTCGAGCGCTGCCTTGCTCGCCACGTACGCCGAGAACCGAGGAGGGTGCCCCAGCACTGCAGCGCTGGAGATGTTGACCACATGCCCGAAGCTGCGTTCGCGCATGTGCGGCAGTAGCGCCAACACCACACGAATCGCTCCGAAGTAGTTGACGGCCATGGTTCGTTCGTAATCGTGCAGTCGGTCGGTGGAACGGTAGAGCGCGCGGCGAATGGATCGGCCCGCGCTGTTGACGAGCATGTCCACATGCCCGTGGTCGTGCAGTATGGCTTTCACTGTTCGTTCGACCGACTCGCTGTCGGTGACATCGCACGAATACCCATGAGCGACATGGCCGTCGGCGCGAATCTGCTGGACGACCTCGTCCAACTGATCTCGGCCGCGCGCGAGCACGATGACCACCGCTCCTTTTCGCGCTGCGGCTTCCGCGCTGGCCCTGCCGATACCGGAGGACCCGCCGGTGATGACGATGTGACGGCCGAACAGCGGACCGCGTGGGTCGTCTCGGCGGTTGCGCTTGGGGTCGAGATTCTCGATCCAGTATTGCCACAGGCGGTCGGCGTACGTCCGCAGCGGCGGCGGTGCGATGGAGCTGCCCTGCAATGCTTTCTGTGTCGCTGCGGACTCGAAGACGGTCGGCAGAGTCAGATGATCGAGCATCACCGGCGGCACGCCCAGATCGCGAAGCGCAGCGTTTCGTTGTTTCCGAACCGCTCCGGACGTGGGTGACACCACAGGGGCAACCAGCTTCCCTGGGATGTCGACGATTCTGGCGCGTGATCCGGCAGCCGAAGAGAATGCGGAGTACACCTCGGCCATCGACTGAGGCTCCGGATTCACCAGGTGAAAAACGCTGCTGGACGGGGTGTCTCGGTGAACCAGTTCCAAGATGGCGTCCGCGACGTAGTCGACCGGAACCAGGTTGGTGTGTCCGATCTTGGGTACCGTGATCGGCAGGACCGCAGGCAGTTTCGCCAGCTCGGCGAACAGTGGAAAGAAGTAGTACGGGCCATCGATCTTGTCTGTCGCGCCGGTCTCGGAGTGCCCGACCACGGCAGCGGGGCGGTACACCCGCCAGTCCGCGGAGCTGCCGCGAACCAGTTTCTCGGACTCGAACTTGGTGCGGTGATACGCCGTCGGAAAGTTCTGCCCCTTGTCGAAATCGTTCTCGGAGAACGTCCCTCGGTAGTCACCTGCCACTGCGATCGACGAGATGTGGTGCAGACGAGCGCCGGTCCTTTTCGCCAGTTCGATCACCGACGCCGTTCCGGCGACATTGGTCGGGGTTTGCTCGTCTCCCGCCGTGAGGTCGTAGACGGCACCGAGATGCAGAATGTGATCGACGTCGGCCGGAACGTCTTTCAGGCCGAGTCCGGGTTCGACGAGATCGCCGATCAGCGGGCGGATTCTGTCGCCGCCGTCCAACTCGTCGGCCAGCTTCTCGAGTCGAGCGACCGATTGTGGTCGAACGAGTACATGGACGAGGGCGTCCGCATCACGTCCGAGAAGTCGGGGCAGCACGTTCTTGCCCAGAAACCCGGTACCGCCGGTCACGATGTAGCTCGCCATGCGAGGCGACCTTACTCCTCGGTAAGTTCGACGGCTAGTGCCCCATACCGGCCTTCTCGTGCACCTTCTTCATCCACGCCGGGGCCCACCAGTTGGCTTCGCCCATGAGCTTGACCAAGGAGGGCACCAGCAGCATTCGGATGATGGTGGCGTCGATTATCAGCGCCAGAATCACGCCGAAGCCGAGGAACTTCATGATAGACAGGCCGGAGATCGTGAACGCTCCGGTGACGACGATCAGGATCAGGGCCGCGGCAGTGACGATGCGTCCGGTGCGTTGAGCTCCGAAAATGACGGCCTCCTCGGTGGAAGCACCTGCCGAGCGCGCTTCGACCATCCGAGACATCAGGAACACTTCGTAGTCGGTCGACAGGCCGAAGATGACTGCGAGGATGAGTACGACGAAGGTCGACTCGAGTGGACCGGGCGTCACTCCCAGCAGGCTTGCACCGTGACCTTCCTGGAACACCCAGGTCAGGGCTCCGAAGGTCGCTGCCAGGCTCAGCCCGGCCATGAGAACTGCTTTGATCGGCAGCACTATCGAGCCGAAGGCCAGGAACAGCAGGACCAACGTCGAGATCACCATGATCGCGATCATCACCGGCAGCCATTTCGCTATCGCGGCATTACCGTCATCGACGTTCGCGCGTCCGCCGCCGACGAGGATTTCGGTGCCGTCCGGGGGAGTGATCGCGCGGAGGGCAGTCACCGCATTCGATTGGGACCGAGCCTCGGTCGTTCCGTCGCTGGGTTCGCTGTAGGACGCCTGGAATGCCACCAGATCGTCCTTGGATCCGAGGAATTCGGCGCGGGCAACGCCGGGGGTGGCGTTCATCGCTGCGGTCAGTTCCGCAACGGGTGGGCCCTGAGGCTTGACGCCGTCGAGACCCCGCAGCACCACGGTGGCACCGTCGCCGGTGGACTCGAAGTCGGTGGCGAGGGTTTCGAAGGCTGCCCGTGCCGGGTCGTTCTTCGGTAGTGCCGTGTAGTCGACCTCTCCCAGGGAGACCTTCAGAATCGGCGTGGCGACGATCAGCAGGCCCGCGACGATGACGGCGGCGACGATTCCTGGATTCTTCATCACTCGGGTGACGACACCGCCCCAGAATTTGTGCGCGCGTGCGTCACTGCGGTCCGAGGCGGTACGCGACCAGGTCCACGAGTTGATGCGAGTGCCAAGAAGAGCGAGCAGGGCGGGCACCGCGGTCAGGGACAGCAGGGCGGCGCTGGCCACCGCGGCCATGGCACCGAAACCGAGGGATCGAATCACCGCCTGCGGGAAGACCAGCATGCCCGCGAACGCGCAGATCAGCAGCAGTCCGGAGAAGACGACGGTGCGGCCCGCAGTGGACACGGTACGTACGGTCGCCTCCATCGACGACGACCCAGTTCGGAGTTCCTCTCGGAATCGGCTGACGATGAACAGTCCGTAATCAATGGCCAAGCCGAGGCCGAGCAACGACGCGACGTTGATCGAGAACGAGCTCACCTCGGTGAATTCGGTGAGCACCCGCAGGATTGCCAGCGAGCTGAGCACACTGAGAATCCCGACGAACACCGGTACTGCTGCGGCGATCACGCCACCGAAGATGAAGACGAGAAGCAGAAGTGTGATGGGGACGGCGATGATCTCCGAGCGCACGAGGTCTCGCTCGAGGGTTTGGCTGAGCGAGACGCCCACGACCGATGCGCCGGCGAACTGCGACTCGATGCCGGGGACGACGAGTTGTGGAGGCAGCTCACCGAACGTGTTGAACGTAACTCCCGATTTCGCACCGAGGGAGATGGTCACCAGTGCTTTGGTCCGGTCTTTCGAGACCAGGAATTCCTTGGTCACCGGGTCCGCGGTCCAGTAGGAGTTCACGTTTCCGAGGGTGTAGCGGCTGCGGAATTCGTCGAGTGTCGACTGCACCTGTGGTCCGATGTCGTCGATCGTGCGTCCGTCGGGCGCGGTGTAGATCGCGACGATGTCGGGGGTCGGTTGGCCGATGCCCTGGACCAGCCGCGCGACCTGCGACGATTCGCTGCCTGCGTCGGCGTATCCACCCTCGCTCAGTTTCGAGAAGACGCCCAGTCCCAGCACGCCGCCGACGGCCACGACCGCGACGACGACGGCGAGCACCCATCGCTTGTGCGATACGACGAACGATGCCCAACGCGTCACAACTGTGCTCCGGCTCTGTGGAAGGGGTGAGTAGCGGTTCGACTGTAGTTGATCGTGTCGGACCCTCGTGTTCTCATTAGAACAAGTGTTCGATGGTGCGTGTGGCCGTGTGAAGGAGGTGGTCTCGATGGGATGGAACGACGGGCCACCCACCTGGTCGGAAATGGAGCGAGTCCTCTCCGGGCGCCCCAAGCCGGTCGTCGAAGGCGATGGGGGCGACAGCCCGGCGTGGTCGCGCAAACGTGACGCCTATCAGGGTCGCCGGCCCGAATCGGTGGGGCCGTCGACACCGTATGCAGAACTGCATGCGCATTCGGCGTTCAGTTTTCTCGACGGAGCATCGCAGCCGGAGGAAATGGTCGAGGAAGCGGTGCGTCTGGGACTCGAATCCATTGCGATCACCGACCACGACGGCTTCTACGGCGTCGTGCGGTTCGCCGAGGCGGCACGAGCCCTCGGCATCGGAACAGTGTTCGGTGCCGAGCTGTCGCTCGACACCCACCGGTCCAGGGCCGGAGCGGCCGATCCCGACGGCACGCATCTTCTGGTGCTCGCTCGCGGACAGGAAGGGTATCGGCGGCTGTCGCGTCGGATCGCGGCCGCGCACCTGGCCGGCGGAGTCAAGGGTGAGCCGCAGTACGACGTGGACGAACTCACCGAATCGGCGGGAGGGCACTGGCAGATTCTGACCGGTTGTCGCAAAGGGCATGTCCGCCAAGCGCTCTCGCGGGGTGGGCCGGAGGCGGCCGATCTCGCGCTGCGCGATCTGGTCGATCGGTTCGGGGCCGAGCGCGTCACCGTCGAGCTCACCAGGCACGGTACTGCCGACGACGACGAGCGCAACGACGCACTGGCAGCGCTGGCTCGCCGGTACGGTCTGCCGATGATCGCCACCACGGCGGCGCACTACGCCAGTCCGCGTAGCCGAAGATTGGCCATGGCGATGGCTGCGGTACGTGCCCGGAGCAGTCTGGACGAGGCGGCAGGGTGGCTGGCACCGACGGGCGGTGCACATCTGCGGTCGGGGGCGGAGATGGCAGAGCTGTTCGAGCACTATCCCGGTGCAGTGCGCGGTGCCGTCGAACTGGGTCGAGAATGTACGTTCGATCTGAAGCTGATCGCGCCTCGTCTCCCACCGTTCGAGGTGCCCGACGGTTACACCGAGATCGGTTACCTGCGGCGACTCACGTTCGAGGGTGCTGCCCGGCGGTACGGCCCGCAGTCGGCGAACCCGGCTGCATATTCGCAGTTGGAGTACGAGCTCGACATCATCGAGCGGCTCGAATTTCCGGGCTACTTCCTGGTGGTGCACGACATCGTTCATTTCTGCAAGACCCACGACATTCTGTGCCAGGGGCGAGGCTCGGCGGCGAACTCGGCCGTCTGCTACGCCATCGGAATCACGAACGTCGATCCGGTTGCCAACAAGTTGCTCTTCGAGCGGTTCCTCGCACCCGAACGCGACGGACCACCCGACATCGACATCGACATCGAGTCGGATCGGCGGGAAGAGGCCATTCAGCACGTGTACGCCAAGTACGGCCGTACCCATGCCGCTCAGGTCGCCAACGTCATCACCTATCGCGGGAAGTCCTCGGTACGAGACATGGCCCGCGCTCTCGGGTTCTCCCAGGGGCAACAGGACGCGTGGAGCAAGCAGATCACCCGGTGGTCCGGAATCGGCGATCAGGACGGCGACGGGATCCCCGATTCCGTTCTCGACCTCGCGCGTCAGATCGAGGGCTTTCCGCGTCACCTCGGCATCCATTCGGGAGGAATGGTGATCTGCGACCGACCGATCGCCGACGTGTGCCCGGTGGAGTGGGCGACGATGGAGAATCGCAGTGTGCTCCAATGGGACAAAGATGATTGTGCCGCAGTGGGTTTGGTCAAGTTCGACATGCTCGGGCTCGGGATGCTCTCGGCTCTGCACTACATGATCGACCTGGTCGCCGAGCACAAGGGCATCGACATCGACCTCGCCGCGATCGATCTGTCCGAACATGCGGTGTACGAGATGCTGCAACGGGCCGATTCGGTCGGTGTGTTCCAGGTCGAGTCGCGGGCCCAGATGGCCACTCTTCCGCGGCTCAAGCCGCGTAACTTCTACGATCTCGTCGTCGAGGTCGCCTTGATTCGTCCCGGTCCCATCCAAGGTGGCTCGGTGCACCCGTACGTCAAGCGGCGCAACGGACTCGAACCGGTCACCTTCGATCATCCGTCGCTGAAGAAAGCTCTCGATCGAACTCTCGGTGTGCCGTTGTTTCAGGAACAGCTGATGCAGATGGCCATCGACGTCGCGGGCTTCAGTGCCGCCGATGCCGATCAGCTGCGTCGAGCCATGGGGTCGAAACGGTCGCCGGAGAAGATGGAATTGCTTCGTGGACGGTTCTACGACGGAATGCGTGATCTGCACGGCATCACCGGTGCAGCCGCGGATCGAATCTACGAAAAGCTTTCGGCGTTCGCTAATTTCGGTTTTCCCGAGAGCCATTCGCAGAGCTTCGCCTCGTTGGTCTTCTACTCGTCGTGGTTCAAGTTGCACCATCCGGCGGCGTTCTGTGCCGGTTTGCTGCGTGCTCAGCCGATGGGCTTCTACTCACCTCAGTCTCTGGTGGCCGATGCCCGACGGCACGGCGTGGTCGTGCACGGTGCCGACGTCAACGCCAGCCTCGGCCATGCAAATCTCGAGGCAGACGGTCTCGAGATCCGCATGGGTTTGGCGGACGTGAAGTTCATCGGGACGACACTTGCCCAGAAGATTGTCGACGCGCGAGATGCACACGGGCCGTACACCTCGTTTCTGGATCTGACGGGACGCGTCGAACTGTCGGTGGCGCAAGCGGAAGCACTGGCCACGGCCGGCGCGCTGGGGTGTTTCGGCATCACTCGTCGAGAGGCGTTGTGGGCTGCCGGGGCGGCCGCGGGGGAGCGGCCCGGTCTGCTCCCCGGCGTCGGTGCATCGACGAAAGCGCCTGCGCTGCCGGGTATGACGGACCTCGATTTGGCGTCGGCCGATGTCTGGGCCACGGGAGTGTCACCCAATTCCTACCCCACTCAGTTCTTCCGGGATCGGCTGGATTCCCTCGGCGTGGTGCCCGCGAATCGGCTGCTGCAGATCCCCGATGGCGACCGGGTTCTCGTCGGCGGTGCAGTGACGCATCGTCAACGTCCGGCAACCGCGGGAGGCGTCACGTTCATCAACCTCGAAGACGAAACCGGCATGGTCAACGTCGTGTGCTCGGTGGGATTATGGGCGAAGTACCGCAAACTCGCAATCACCGCTCCGGCGTTGCTCATTCGCGGCAAAGTGCAGAATGCCGAGGGAGCGGTGACCGTGGTGGCAGACCATCTGCAATTGATGGATCTGCGAGTTGCGTCCAGGTCGAGGGACTTTCGCTGATGGGCTCACCCTGCCCACGCGTCGTCGAGCACAACGCCGGTGCAGAATCGAAGGCGTGAAGCTACTGATCATCGCGGACACTCACCTGCCCACCCGAGCGAAAGTGCTGCCCGATCAGGTGTGGGCCGCCGTCGACGACGCCGATGTGGTGATCCATGCCGGCGATTGGGTGAATCTCGCGACGTTCGAGGCACTCTCGCAGCGATCTCGTTCGCTGGTCGCCTGCTGGGGAAACAACGACGGCGACGAACTGCGTGCGGTCATGCCCGAACGTGCCGACGTGGTACTCGGCGGCGTGCGCTTCACCGTCGTCCACGAGACCGGAGCCGCGACAGGACGCGAGCGCCGGATGGCGGCCGCATATCCCGATACCGACGTCCTCGTGTTCGGACACAGTCACATTCCGTGGGATACGACGGCCGACAACGGTCTACGGCTGCTCAACCCTGGATCTCCGACGGACCGGCGTCGGCAGCCGTTCTGTACCTACCTCACCGCCGTTGCCGATGGCGGCGAGCTGACAGACGTCGAGCTGCATCGACTTCCGCCTCGCTGATGGGCAGCCGAAAGTCCGTCACATTCCGCCCGCGACTCTGACGACCGTTCCGGTGGCGTATCGCGCGTCCTCGGACAACAGCCACGACACCGCGCCGGCGATCTCGTCGGGTACTCCGGGGCGGCCGAGGGGGATGATCGACGCCATTTTCCGTGGTCGCTCACGGTCTTTGTGAAACTCGGTCTCGATGACTCCCGGCGCGACGGCGTTGACAAGAATGTTCAGCGTGGCAAGCTCTTTCGACAGACCGACCGTCAGGGTGTCGACGGCTGCCTTGGCCGCGGCGTAGTGCACGTACATACCGGGACTTCCGATGGTGGCCGCCGCGGAAGAGATGTTGACGATGGCACCGCCGTGGTCGGCCATCGCTTGTATGGCGTACTTGCAGCAGATCAGGACGCCGAGCAGGTTGACGTCCAAGTCTGCCCTGATCGATTCGATGTCGTTGTTCGCCAGGGTCCCCACTGCGCGCGCGGATCCGGCGTTGTTCACCAATCCGGTGACAGCGCCGATCTCGGCAGCAGCAGCGAACAGATCGATCACCGACCGCTCATCGGTGGTGTCGGCACGTATCGCGACGACCGTTCGGTCGGCGCTCGATAGATCGTTCACCACTGCTTCGGCGGTCGCAGAATCCGAGCGGTAGGCGATCACGACGTCGTGCCCATCGGCCACGAGACGCCGAGATACTGCAGCTCCGATTCCGCGGCTGCCGCCGGTCACGATCGTCAAAGGGGCATTCATCGTTCGACAATAGAGGGGCTCGGCGGCGACAGCTAACCGTCACTGCTGGGTCGGTGCGGGCTCCCTGGCATGGTCGACCAAGTCGTGCACCAGTCCGATGATGACGTCCATCTGTTCGATGACCTCCACGCGCAGGCGGTCCTGTTGCTCGTCGGGCATGACCGGGGCATTCGGGCCGTCGAGGGACATCAACAGATCGATGTTGGTGCGCAGAGCGGTCAACGGTTCCATCAGTTCGGCACCTGCGTCGACTATCAACTGCCCCTGTCGTGCGCGCGATCGGGAGAGCGCAGCCAGCATCTCGTTGAAACTGTTGGCTAGTGACGCCAGTTCGTCGTCTCCGTTGACGTCGATGGGCTCGAAGTCACCCGTCCTGGCCACTCGTTCGGTGCCGGCGCGCAACCGTCTGACCGGACGGAGTCCGGTGCGAGCGACGGCTGCGCCCGCCACACCAGCGAGCGCGACGAGAAACGCCCCGACGAGGATCAGGGCAAGCGTGAGTTTGCCGAGCAGTGGTGAAGTACCGCTGAGTGCTTCGGCGACCATGATGGTCTCACCGGAATCGGTGCGTTCGGCGGAAACGTAGTAGCCACGAATCTCCCGAAGTGACCGATCGGTGCGGCCTTCGGTGACGGCCTTTTCCGGGTCGTCGAGCCCACCATCGGAGTTGGTGAAGGGGTAGGTGCCGTTGGACGAGGACACCAAGGTGCCGTCGGTGGTCATCAACGCCACTTTGACTGCGGTTCCTTCGGTGTCCTCGATCCCGAACCCGAAGAGATCGGCCGGCACTCCTGACGCTGCGCTGGCGATCAGCGCATCACTGTTCCGGCCGACACGGTCGATGATCTGTGAGCGAAGCGCCTGTTCTGCGACGAGGTAGATCGCCAGAGCGCTGACAGCAACGGCGAGCGCGGCCAGGCTCATCGTCAACACTCGAATCCGTCCGTGCAACGACAGCGCCCTCGGGCGGGTGTGCGCACGTGAATACCTCATGGATCGAGTATGCCGGTCGGCAGCGACCAGAATTCGGGAGGCTGCCACGAGTAGGCACTGCAGAGCGCACCGATACTCAGAAGGGCGGCTCCTCGTCTTCTTCGTTGGTCGGTTCTGGCTCGGGGGTCGGGTTGTCGGGTGGGTCGAGGTAGGCGATGATGCCGGATCGTCTGGGCTTGGTGGGGATGTTCGGGCGGAGGTCATTGCCGATGATGGGTACGGCTGTTCCGTTGGCAGGCAGAGTGATCCGCGTGGTCTTCGATGTCGAGGTCCACAGGATCGCGCCGCCGGGGAGCATGACTGCTTTCCAGTAGCCTGCGGTTTTGACGCTGTGGTGGTATTCGCAGAGGCATTGGAGGTTGTTGACGGTGGTCCAGCCGCCGCCGAGGGGGTTGTCGTGGTCGAACGGGATCACGTGGTCGAGTTGGCAGCGTGCCGCGGGGCGGTGGCAGCCGGGGAAGCGGCAGTGGCGGTCGCGGAGTCGGACGGCGGCGGTGGTGAGGGCGTCGGGTCTGTAGATCAGGGCTCGGTCGGTGAGTGGGTCGCGTCGAACGGATGTTCCGAGGGTGGGGTCGGCGGCGATGGCAGCTTCGAGTGCCGCGGCGAGGGATGCATTGCCGAGGTAGATGCTTGTCGGTGTGTGCATGATGCGGCGGTTCGACCGGATCATCGAGGGTAGGTCGAGGGCAGAGCTGTGCCGTGTGCCCCTGCCGACGGGGGTGTGGGTACAGAACAGGGCTGCAGCGGAGGCCAGGGCATTCCGCCGTCGTTGCCGGGTGTCGTCATAGGCGGTCGGCTCGGGTGGGGTGTCGGTGGTGGTCGAATGAGGTTGTGATGCAGATGAATCCGGGCCCGTGCCGCGACGCGGTCCTGGGTGCGGTGGTGGTGGTGCGGCGTCCGCGACTGCGCTACTCGTGCCCGTATCCGTTTGCGCTGCAGGCGTATTCGTTTCCGCTGTATTCGATTCTGCCGAGTCCGGAGGTGCCGGCTCGGGTTCTGTCGTGCTCGGCTGGGCTGCGGTGTCAGCAGGGGCTGCGGTGTCGGCGGGAGTTCGTTCCCATTCCCCGGTTTCCGGGTTCTGCACGGCCAGTCCGAGTGTCTCGGCGAGGGTGACTGCTTCGGTGAGCAGGATCTGCCACTGACTGTTGCGGGCCAACTCCCGTGCCAGATCGGGGTCGATGGAACCGTGCCCGGCCAGGTACGCCGGGTTCGCCAACAGTCCGATGAGGGTGGCGATGTCGACGGTGATCATCGTCAACGGCACCCGACGATCCGGCAGAGCCGCATCCTTTTTCGGGCAGCCCGCGCCTTGGCACAGGCATGTCAGCCTGGGTTCACCGTGCATTCGCGCCATGAACGCATCACACAGTCGTTCCTGTTTGCCGCGGGGGTCTTTCGAGCAGAGCGTATCGGCCATCTCTTCGAGCAGCTGCCATGCGGCGGCGGCTTCGGGCGCGGTCAATTCTGCTCGGATCCGGGTCAATTCCCCAGCCGGGGCGTAGGAGACATTGCGGAACTTCTTCGCGAATTCGCGTAGTGCTGCTGCTTCCTCGGGCGCGACGCGCAGCAGAATGTCCCAGATCTCCTGCTCGAGCGGGCCCGGTGACGACCGTCGGGCTGCTTCGACGATGTCGCCCTCCACGGACTTGACGATGTCGTCGGAGAGGTTGTCGAGGATCCGGCACACCGTACGTACGCGGGGGAGGTCGATGTCGCCGGCCTCGAATGCGGTTTTCACCAGCGGCAGTCGAGTGTGCAGTGCCACGCCGACGGACACGTACGCTTCGGCGAGGGTGGCGGAGCAGCTCAACGCCAGTGCCATCTCGGTGCGTCCGTATCGGCTGTACTGCCGATGCTTCGCATCCTGAGCGATACAAGTGAGGTGGAAGTCGTAGCAGGCAGCGATCTTTCGGGCCGCATGCCGGTTCTCTTCCCGCGCGGCAGCGGTCAACGCATCCAACGACACCACTGGTGCAGCCATTTTTTTTCACCCCCCGGTGACCCACAGTTCAGAACGCGTGTTCGAACTGGATGAAGACTATCTCGACCCACCGACAAGAATCTAAAGGTGCCCGTCGGCACGTGCTGAGGCTGCTCAGGTGCGGCGAACGGTGGGGTCGCTGTCCTCGTTCCATCGCTGTGCCCACTGCCACAGCGGTTCGAGGGCGGGTCCGAGTTCGTCACCGATCTCGGTGAGACGGTAGGAGCCATCGGAGTCCTTCGTCAGCACCCGCGCGTCGACCAGAGTGCGCAGCCGGGTTGCGAGCACGCTCGAGGAAATGTCGTCGGTGCGTCGCCTCAGTTCGAGGAAGCCGAGCGGTCCGCTGCGTAGCTCGAACAGGATGCGCATGTTCCAGCGCTGCCCCAGTAGGTCGAGCGCGGCCATCATGGCGCGGCGCGATGCATTTGCCCTTTCCATCGCGACTCATCATAGTGGTTCGAAAATCAAAGCAGTTCGAAATTCGAAGCAGTACGAGGAATCGAGGACGAATGGTCGGACGTGCAGATGGAAAGACGGTGCTGATCACCGGCGCATCTCGTGGAATCGGAGCAGAAACCGCGTTGCAGCTGGGTGCACTCGGTGCTGCGGTCGCGGTGAACTACCGCGAGAAGAAACGTCGAGCCGAGGCTGTGGTGCGCGCGATCGAGGAGGGCGGCGGCAGGGCTCTCGCTGTCGGTGCCGACGTCACCGACGCTGACGCGATCGACGCCATGCTGAACGTAATCGTTGCCGAGTTCGGCGCAATCGACGTTCTGGTTCTCAATGCCTCGGGCGGCCTGGAGTTCGGTGCAGAACCCGATTACGCGATGAGTATCAATCGCGACGCGCAAGTGGCGCTGGCTTGGGCGAGTATCGACCGGATGAAGCCGGGCTCGCGGATCGTCTTCCTCACCAGTCATCAGGCGCATTTTCACGGTACGAAACCGGTCCCCATCGAATACGAACCTGTTGCTGCAAGCAAGCGAGCGGGGGAGGATGCCCTACGTGGGATGATTCCCGAGTTGGATTCTCGAGGAATCGAATTGGTCGTGGTGTCCGGGGACATGATCGAAGGCACGATCGTGGTCACTTTGCTCGAACGCCGTAACCCGGACGCAGTTGCGGCGCGAACCGCACAGGGCGCGCTCCCGACCGTCGCCGAGTTCGCGTCGGCTGTGACGGCAGCTGCCATCGGGCCCATCGAGAAGTCCGGCCGGACCGTCTACGTCGGTGGAGCCGACTACCTCGACGGGTCCGTGTCGGGGTAGTCGGCTCCGATCGATCGAATGAAGAATCAGCTACCGAGAACGCAGAACTGACCGCTCGTGAGGTTCAGTGCCAACGACAGCGGCCCGACGCAGTCGACGCCGCGTGCCTCGGATGTGGCACCGGATCCCCAACCTGCGACGGCGAGAGTCGTCTGGCCGGCATCTGCCCACGAGTGCGCGATTCCGCCGCCGAGTGCGAGCGCGTATGCCGTGCCCGCGTTCTTGCTTGCTCCGAGCGCGACACCGTAACCGTTGGCGTAGGTGTTGGTTGCGCCCGGCCCGTCGTTGACGCTGACGGCAGTACCGCTGTCAGCGGCACCGGCGGTGGCGCTTCCGGGTCCGTTCGAGGTGGCTCCGCAGCTCGCTGTGTCGCTCACCTGGATGTCGTTGGCCGAGGGCGGAGACACACACGTGACCGGTGCTGCCGACGCGGTGGCGGTGCCGGCGAGGGCAGCCACCGTCAGGCCCGATCCGATGGTGAAAATAGCTGCAGTGCGGGCGATTCGACTACCGAACCGACTGGACGTTCGCGCTGAGGAGGAGTTGGAAGAAACCGTACGGGGCAGGGAAACAGAGAACAACAGAAAGCTCCTTCACGAGCGAAACGGGTCGGTGCGGCACACGGTACCCCGCTCCAGGGGTCCATGGCAGCAAGCCGGCGCACATTGTGTAACGGTGCCGATGGCATCGGTAGATGAATCGTCGTAGAAGTCCGGTTTCTCGGACCCCTGTGGCATCGGTCGACCCGATTCGTTCCACTCTTGTACTGCCCGCATTCTACGTGCGCAGTTCTGTCGATTCCGTTCCGTCAGTTAATGATTGGGTCTTGTCCGTCGGCAAGGTGCCGGTCTCCGAAGCGGGTGGCGATGCTCCGAGTCGGCATGCCCGGGCGGCCGTCGAACGAAAGGAAATCGTTATCGGAAGGCCGGCGAGCCGTCGGACGCGGCTCGATGGTTGGGTCTCACAGCACAAGCGCCGATTCGACCAGATCGATTTGTCGACGCTCACAATAGATTTGACGGAAGAGGACGCGGACATCCCGACCGGGCCGAACGGTCTTTTTCATACGAGTCACGGACCCGTGGCACCGCCGTACGTTGCGATCTTGTACTCGGTTGCCACGAGAGACAGTTGCAGTTCTCGGATGTGCTTGCGAACAGCGTCGCGATGCGCGACGAGCATCTCGAGACGTTCCGGGACAGTCCGGTCGCCGCCGTCGACCAGCTCGACGTATCGCCTGAGGTCGCGCATCGGCATACCCGAGAGCCGCATCCTCGTCAGGAACACCAGTCGACGGATGGCCGCGGAATCGTATTGTCTGTGCTCGAGTCCATCGCGATCGACGTCGATGAGGCCGCATCGCTCGTAGTACCGCAGCGTGTGTGCGGAGATGCCGAGTAGTTCGGCCACCTCGGAGATACCGAGCGGTTCGGGCAGTTCCGACGGCTCTATCAGGTCTCGCAGCAGCTCCACCGTCAACGGCGCAGCCGAGTCCACGGCAGCCGACAGCGCCCTGTTCATCAATTCGTTCATCGACATGAGAGGGAAGATAGTCCGACCTGGGCGGTCATACCGGGCGGACGGATTCGGGCACACCGGGGAAATCCGCGCTTGCGGACAATTCGGCATGGGCGTTCAAGGAGTCGAGCTCCCGACGGTACGACTCGCGTAGCCGTCGAACCGCTTCTCGACCCAGTGGGATGCGCAGGGGAGCGGACTCGGCGTCGACCAGTCGGCGAATGATGTGCGCGGCGCGGACCGGATCGCCTTCTTGCCGTCCGTCGACGTCGAGCATGTCGACTCTGAGCGCGCCCAGCAGCGCGGTGTAGGCATCGATGGGGTCGGCGATCTCGAGTACATCGGCATTGTTGAACCCGGTCCTGAACCGACTCGGTTCGACGACGAGAACTCGAATGCCGAACGGAGCTACCTCGCCGGCGAGGGCTTCCGACCAGCCTTCGAGCGCAAACTTGCCTGCAGAGTACGAGCCGGCACCCGGGAACGAGACTCGGCCTCCCTGGCTGCTGACCTGCACGATGGTTCCCGCGCTGCGTTCTCGCATGTGAGGCAGGACTGAGCGGGTCAGAGCAGCAGGCCCGACCACGTGTTGTTCGAGCATGTCACGCAGTCGCGTGTCGTCTATCTCCTCCGCAGCGCCGATCTGCCCGACTCCTCCGTTGTTCACCAGTACGTCGACGCGTCCGAAACGGGCAATCGCGGCCTCGACGACGGTCGGCGCGGATTCGGTGTTTCTGACGTCGAAGGCGATGGTCAGTAGGGAACCCGGGTGCTCGGCAACCAAGTCGTCGAGACGTTCGGGTCGCCGCATCGCTGCGACGACGGTGTCGCCTGCCTTCGCTGCGACGACGGTGTCGCCTGCCTTCACGGCGGCGACGGTGAGCGCCCGGCCCAGTCCGGAGGATGCTCCGGTGATGAGCCAATGCCGTTGTTCGAGCGGTTGTGTCATGAACGGAAAAGCTATGGCTTCGAGCGCAATCGAACGCAAACCGCTCAGACGCTGCCCTGATAGCCGTGTTGGCGCCAGGCCTCGTACATCGTCACTGCTGCGGCGTTCGCCAGGTTGAGTGATCGTCGTCCGGGGATCATCGGGATGCGCAGCTGATCGGTCACATGTGGGTCGGTCAAGACGTCGTCGGGGAGTCCTGTGGGTTCGGGTCCGAACAGTAGGACGTCACCGGGTTGGTAGGCGACGTCGGCGTACGAGCGTGTTGCGTGCGCGGTGAAGGCGAAGACCCGTTTCGGGGCCAGCGCGGACCACGCCGACGGCAGGTCCTGGTGCACGGTGACCGATGCGAGGTCGTGGTAGTCCAGGCCCGCGCGTTTGAGCTTGGGTTCGGACATGTCGAACCCGAGGGGGCCTACGAGATGCAGTTCGCATCCGGTGCCGGCGACGAGACGAATTGCATTGCCGGTGTTCTGCGGAATCCGGGGCTCGAAGAACATAAGTCGAAACACCCGGTTCACTCTGCCACCACGAGCCCGGGAAGTATGGGGCAGGTGGACGACGAGCAGACCATCGGTGAAGATTTTTCGGATTCTCGACTCGACGGGCGGGAGTGGTCTGGCAGACAGTTCGTCCGGTGCACCTTCCGTGACGCGGATATGAGCAATGTGCGAACCGACTCGGTCGTCTTCACCGAATGCGACTTCACCGGTACCGACCTCACGGATTCGGTGCACACCAACTCGGCCTTTCGTTCGTGTACGTTCACTCGAACGAACCTGCAGCACAGCGTCTTCCGTCACTGCACGTTGATGGGTTCGGTATTCGTGGACACCCGCATGCGTCCCGCCACCTACGACGAGGTCGATTTCACGTTGGCCTCGTTGGGTAATGCCGACCTGCGCGGCGTCGATCTGACCGGATGTCGGATGCGGGAAGCGAACCTGACCGCGACCGATCTTCGCAAGGCAGTGCTGCGGTCCGTCGACCTCGCGGGAGCACGAACCGTCGGTGCCAAAATGGAGGAGTCGGACCTGCGCGGAGCCGTCGTGGACGCGTCCCTGTGGGTCGGGGCAGGGGTGCGCGGGGCAAAGATCGAACTGATGCAAGCGGTGGCCTTCGCGGCTGCGCAGGGTCTGATCGTCGAGAGCTGACCGCGGTGATCGGCCCGGCGCGCCGACGGGCGGGCGGAACCTGAAACAATGGCCCGGTGACTGCAACGATCCTCGATGGCAAAGCGACTCGTGACGAGATTTTCGTCGACCTCACCGCCCGTGTGGCACGTCTGCGTGAGCAGGGCATCACTCCCGGTTTGGCCACGGTGCTCGTCGGAGATGATCCTGGTTCGGCCGCGTACGTGCGGGGCAAGCACAACGACTGCGCGAAGGTGGGCATCACTTCCATTCGACGCGATCTTCCCGCCGATATCACCCAGTCCGATCTCGAAGCGGTCATCGACGAGCTCAACGCCAACCCCGAGTGCACCGGGTACATCGTGCAGCTTCCGTTGCCCAAGCATCTGGACGAGAACGCCGCGCTCGAGCGCATCGATCCCGACAAGGATGCCGACGGTCTGCACCCGATCAACCTCGGACGCTTGGTGCTGGGCAAGGACGCCGCATTGCCGTGCACCCCGCGGGGCATCGTCCACCTGCTGCGGCGCTACGACGTCGCACTCGACGGGGCGCGCGCTGTGGTCATCGGCCGCGGTGTGACGGTGGGGCGGCCGATCGGACTGCTGCTGACCCGCCGTTCGGAGAACGCGACGGTCACGTTGTGCCACACCGGAACTCGTGACCTAGGCGCAGAGGTCTCCCGCGCCGACATCGTCATCGCGGCCGCCGGGGTTCCCGGTTTGATCACCGCAGACATGGTCAAGCCCGGGGCGGCTGTGCTCGACGTCGGGGTCACCCGCACCGAGGACGGATTGCGCGGAGACGTCGCGGACGACGTCGCCGAGGTGGCCGGTTTCCTGTCGCCCAACCCCGGTGGAGTCGGGCCGTTGACGCGAGCGTTTCTGCTGTCCAATGTCGTGGAGCGAGCCGAACGCACTGCGGCCCAGAGTTGAGCGAGCCGAGGTGAACGACGCACAGGATGCGCGAGGCGATCACGTGCCGGGCTTCCGAGCGGCGCTCGCTCGGAATCTACCGATGGTCGTGGTGTCGATCATCGTCCTCGCCGCGCTGGTCCTGGTTCTCGCCGACCGCTGGCGGCGCGGCTCGTTCATCTTCGGGTGTGCAGCGGTGGTGGCAGCGTTGCTGCGACTGTGCCTGCCCGAGTCACGCGTCGGCAGCCTGAGGGTGCGCAGCAGGGGCTTCGACGTGTTGGCGCTGGGAGGCGTCGGCGGTGCCATCGTCTTTCTGTCGCTGTCGATCGATCCCTTGGGGACGGACTGACGTAGACCGATCGACTCGGGTCAACGCCGTCCGAGGCGGGCGAGCTCCATCGTCTCGGCGAGCAGCTTCGCCACCGAATCGGCTTCGGTGAGAAACCCGTCGTGGCCGTCTCGCGACTGGATCACGTCGAGCCCCCGGCACTGGGGGAGCTCACGCGCAATTTCCTTCTGCAGTCGGAGCGGGTAGAGGCGATCGGAATCGACGCCGCCGACGATGGTCGGAACCGGCACGGACGCAAGGGCTTCGGCGACGCCGCCGCGTCCTCGGCCCACGTCGTGTCGGTTCATCGCTTCGCTCAGAAGGACGTACGTTGCCGCGTCGAATCGATTGACCAGTTTGGCGGCCTGATGCTCGAGGTAGCTCTGCGCGGAGTACCTGCCGCCGGCCCACGGATCCTCGTCGTTCTGCGGAGAGTTTCCGAACCGAATGTCGAGTTCGCTCTCGGTTCGGTATGTCAGATGCGCGATGCGTCGAGCGATCCCGAGTCCGGCGGTCGGGGCGGTGCCGGTGTCGTGGTAGTTGCCGCCGAGCCAACCCGGATCGGCCTTGATCGCAGCGATCTGGGTGGTTTGCGTTCCGATCTGGTCCGCTGTCGCGCGGGCACCGACGGCGAGCACCAGCGCGGCACCCACCCGATCCGGATGTCCCACAATCCATTCGAGGGTGCGCATGCCACCCATCGACCCGCCCACGACGGCGGCGAACCGATCGATACCCAGAACGTCGGCCACCGCGACCTCCGCCGCCACCTGATCGCGAATCGAAATTTCCGGGAAGCGAGAACCGTACGGGGTGCCGTCGGGGGAGATGCTGCTCGGCCCGGTGGTACCTCCGCAGCCGCCGAGCACGTTGGTCGCGACGACACACCATTCGTCGGTGTCGATGGGGCTGCCCGGTCCGACCATCCCGTTCCACCAACCGGGCAGTACGTGGTCGGCATCCGGCGGTCCCGAAACGTGGGAATCACCGGTCAACGCATGTTCGACGAGCACGACGTTGCTGCGATCGGCCGCCATCTCGCCCCAACGCTGCACCGCCACGGTCACGTGCGGAATGTGAGAACCGTTCTCGAGATCGAGACCACCGATGTCGATGGTTCCCAACCGCCCGTCCGGAGACGGAAGAACCGCCTCCGGACGAACGCCTGTGCTGAAGCTGTGACTCAAGACGCCGCCGCGCGGAAGCCGACCTCGAGATCGGCGATGATGTCGTCGATTCCCTCGATACCGACGGCCAGACGCACCAGGCCGGGAGTGACGCCGGAGGCCAACTGCTCTTCCGGGGTCAACTGCGAATGCGTGGTGGATGCGGGATGGATGACGAGAGAACGCACGTCTCCGATGTTAGCCACATGACTGTGCAGAGTGAGAGCGTTGACGAACTTCTTGCCCGCGTCCACTCCTCCTTGCAGCTCGAACGCGATGATCGCGCCCTGCCCCTTCGGTAGCAGCTGCTGCCCACGCTCGTACCACGGCGAGGATTCGAGTCCGGCGTAGTTGATCGAGACGACATCGTCGCGACCGGCCAGGTAGGCGGCCACTTTCTGTGCGTTCGCCACGTGCCGCTCGATTCGGAGACTCAACGTCTCGAGACCCTGGCTGATGAGGAATGCGTTGAAGGGTGACACTGCAGCCCCGATGTCGCGCAACAACTGCACCCGCGCCTTCAGGGCGAAGGCCGGAGCGCCGAGGTCGGCGAAGACGACGCCGTGGTAACTCGGATCCGGGGTGGTGAAGTTGGGGTGACGGCCCTGCGTCCAGTCGAACGTTCCGCCGTCGACGATGACGCCCGCGATCGCCGTGCCGTGACCGCCGAGGTACTTCGTCGCCGAGTGCACGACGATGTCGGCACCGTGTTTCAGCGGTTGCAGCAGGTACGGCGTCGCGACCGTGTTGTCGACGATCAGCGGAATACCGTTCTCGTGGGCGATTGCCGAAATGCCGGGGATATCGAGAACGTCGTTCTTCGGGTTGGAAATCGTCTCACCGTAGAACGCTTTGGTCGACGGTGTGATGGCCGCACGCCACTGCTCGAGATCGTCAGGATCGTCGACGAACGAGACGGTGATCCCCAGCTTGGGAAGCGTGTAGTGGAAAAGGTTGTAGGTGCCGCCGTAGAGCCGCGGGCTCGAGACGATGTGATCGCCCGCCTCTGCGAGATTGAGAATGGCGAACGTTTCTGCGGCCTGTCCCGACGCGAGCAGTAGCGCCGCGACGCCCCCTTCGAGTGCGGCGATGCGCTGCTCGACGACGTCCTGCGTGGGGTTGATGATGCGGGTGTAGATGTTGCCGGGTTCGGCCAGGCCGAACAGTGCGGCCGCGTGGTCGGTGTTGTCGAAGGTGTACGAGGTGGTCTGGTAGATCGGCAGCGCACGCGCGTTGGTGGCGCCGTCCGGGGTCTGACCCGAGTGGATCTGCTTGGTCTCGAAGCTCCAGTCGGCCGAGGGATCGGTGAACGGATCCTCGGTCGGTGTTCCGGTGGAGTCGACGACGTCGGGGGTCGAATCGGTCATGGCTGGTGATACTCCGTTTTCTCAGACGTGTTTTTTGTCGAATGAAGCTCGAGAACTCGAGCGTTACGGGGCGTATCGGTACAGCAACACATGAGAACCTCCTGACATGCCTCGGCCCGTCAGGACCGAAGATCAGTGGGTCCGCTTCGGAGCGGACCCGCGCTTGTCGATACGACACGGATGTGTCGCATCGGCCTGGTCGTTCACCCGGGGCACCCCACCGCGGTTGGAGGGTTGCCGGCCAGCAAGCCGGGGCTCGATGCTGGCACTCATGACCTGGCAGGAATCTTAGCGGGTACGGGTGTCCCGGGGGAACGAGGGCGCTCGCGACCCTCAAGCAGATGCTCTGGTGAGGACAATCACCGCCCGACGACTCGAAAACGAGCCGCCTCGGGGAAGACAATGGAGTCGACGAGCGTTATGCCGTCCGGTCGGGCTGTGCTGAATCGATCAACCAGGTCGTCGATTTACCGCGTCGTCGATCCACCAGCCCCTGGCCCGCTCTGTAATCCGATTGCTTACGAAGGTTGTTCTGCTGTGACTGTCACCGATTCCGCTCTCGCCAGAAACGTCAGCGCCGTGCGCGGCAAGGTGTCGAGTGGCTTGAGTGTCGGCCATCGACCGCACTCGACCCGCCGCAGGCTCGCCATGCTGGCCCTGTCCATCGGCGGCTTCGGCATCGGCACCACCGAATTCGCGTCGATGGGCCTGCTTCCGGACATCGCGACGACGATGGGAATCTCGGAGCCGTCGGCCGGTCACATGATCTCTGCCTACGCACTCGGCGTCGTCGTCGGTGCGCCGACAATCGCTGCTCTTGCGGCGCGTGTTCCTCGGCGCATGTTGTTGCTGGCGCTGATGGTGGCGTTCACGCTCGGCAATCTCGGGACGGTCTTCGCGCCGAGCTTCAACGAGTTGGTGGCCTCCCGGTTCGTGGCCGGTCTGCCGCACGGCGCGTATTTCGGCGTTGCCGCACTGGTGGCAGCGCACCTCGCTGAGCCGGGCAAACGAGCCAAAGCCGTCGCGATGGTGATGATGGGTCTATCGGTGGCGAACGTCGTCGGTGTACCGGTGGCGACCTGGATCGGCCAGGCCCTCGGGTGGCGAAGCGCATTCGCGCTCGTCGCCGTGATCGGGTTGCTCACCGTCAGTGCGCTGGTCCTGTGGATGCCGCGACTCGACGCCATGCCGACCACCAGCCCGATCACCGAGCTCGGTGCCCTCCGCCGTGGCCAGGTCTGGATGACCCTGTTCGTCGGCATCGTCGGATTCGGCGGCATGTTCGCGGTGTACACGTACATCGCGTCGACACTGACCGACGTCGCAGGCCTTGCCCGTGCACTGGTTCCGGTGGCATTGATGATCTACGGCCTCGGCATGGTTGCCGGCAACTACGCGGGCGGTTGGTTGGCCGACAAGTACAAGCTCAAGGGCACCTTCATCGGGCTGGCCGCGACCGCAGTGTCCCTGGCCGTCTTCGTCGTCGCGGCTCACAACCCGGTGACCGCGCTGCTTCTGGTGTTCTTGATCGGTGCGTCCGGCTCGTCCGTCGTCCCCGGACTTCAGACCCGTCTGATGGACGTGGCGGAGGACGCGCAGACTCTCGCCGCGTCACTCAACCACGCGGCGTTCAACCTGGCCAATGCCATCGGAGCCGCGGTGGGCGGTGCGGTGATCGCCGCAGGTCTCGGCTACACGGCACCGGCCGCCGTCGGCTCGGGACTCGCTGTTGCCGGCCTGGGCGTTCTGTCCGTCGCCATGTGGATGGAGAAGCGCTCGGCGGCATGAGGGTCAGGACGTGATGGTGGTGGCGGTTCCGCCGAGCGCCTCGGACATTGCCGGAGCCACCTTGTCGATCACGTACGGCAGGCTCAGCACACTCGTGAAGTAGATCGCCCCCGCCGTCACCCCATCGGTGAAGACGAGGTTGCCGTCCTTCACCGGCTGCAGAGCGTTGTACACCGGTTCCTTCTCCAACTGGCCGCGATCGCCCGGGTTCTCCGTTCCCCAGATCAGCACGTCTGCAGTGTCGAGGACCGACAGGTTCTCCAGCGGGATGCTCGCCTGCGCACTGCCGTCGGCCGGCACGAACGCGTCGATGTCGTCGGGGATCACAAAACCGAGCTTCGTCAGGAAGTCGGTGCTCAAACCGTCCTGGTACGCGATGGCCTTGCCCTCGTAGAACGCGTTCTGCAGGAAGATCGCCTTCTTGCCTGCGAACTCGGGGTGAGCCGCCGCGGCATCCGCGAACTTCTGATTCACACCGTCGATGAGTCCGTCCACTTCGGCTTTCTTGCCCATTGCCCGGCCGATCTTCTCTGCCTGTACGTCCCAGGGCTCGAAGTAGGCGGTCGACGCGTCGGACTGGGCGAGCGTGGGTGCGATGTTGCTCAGAGTCCGGTAGCTGTCCGCGGTGAGACCG
The DNA here is from genome assembly GCF_004563845.1 of Rhodococcus sp. 1R11. Classification (NCBI taxonomy): domain Bacteria; kingdom Bacillati; phylum Actinomycetota; class Actinomycetes; order Mycobacteriales; family Nocardiaceae; genus Rhodococcus; species Rhodococcus sp. 1R11. The sequence continues at coordinate 77,643 of NZ_SPNG01000013.1, forward strand.
GCGTTGGTGGCGATGATCAGATCGGGCTCGAGGGCGGCGATCTTCTCGGTCTCGAAGCCGTCGCCGTTGTTGGTCAGCACCTCGGGCTGGGCATCTCCCAGCGCGTCCCGAGCCCAGGGCCAGGTCGCGTACGGCTGGTCGCCGTACCACTCCGTCACTCCGACGGGGATCACGCCGAGGGCCAGCACCGTGTCCTGTTCGGTGTATCCCGCCACCACGATGCGGGTGGGTTCCTCGGGAACGACGGTCTCGCCGAACGCATGCTCGACCGAGACGGGGAAGACGCCGGAGGCGGACATTCCGGTTGTGGGGGAGTCGGCACCGTCGGATGCGCCGTCGGAGTTCGAGCAGGCGCTCAGTAGTCCCGCCGTGGTCAGCGCGATCGCGCACACCGCCAAAGTTCTCCGAAGTGGTCGGGTACGCATCGAATGGGCCTTTCGTCCGGGCGGGTATCGAAAGGAAGGGTAGCCCATCCTTAGTCAGACATTCACGTCAACCTTCACCGAACCTCCACATTTCCCGACGAAGTCCTCCATGTCCGACCTCTAGGGTCAATTCTCATGAGCCGCACAGTTCTCGTAGTCGACGACGAACCCACGATCTCCGACGCCGTGGCCGCTCGACTGCGAGGCGAAGGGTACGACGTGGTCACCGCCGCAGACGGCCCGTCCGCGGTGGAGGTGTGTGGCCGGATCGACCCCGACGTGGTGGTGCTGGATCTGATGCTTCCCGGTTTCGACGGACTCGAAGTATGTCGACGCATCCAGGCGTCCCGGCCGGTACCGGTACTGATGTTGACGGCCAAGTCCGACGAGACCGACATGCTCGTCGGGCTGGGCGTCGGTGCGGACGACTATCTGGGCAAGCCGTTCAGCATGCGCGAACTGGTTGCACGTGTGCACGCTCTCATCCGGCGTGCCGAACGCGTCGTCACTCCCGAGCAGTACACCACTCGAATCGGCGACGTGCACATCGATCACCGGGAGCGACGCGTCTCCACCGACGCGGGCGACATCCACGTCACCAGAACCGAATTCGACATCCTGGCGTATCTGGCCGCTCGGCCTCGCACGGCGGTGTCCAGGGAGACCCTGCTGTCGGAACTGTGGGGCTGGGACGATTCGGCCAGCAGTCGTACCGTCGACAGTCACGTGAAAGCGTTGCGGCGCAAGCTCGGTGGCGACCTGATTCGTACTGTCCACGGCGTCGGTTATGCAGTGGAGGCACCACGATGAGGCCGATGCTGCCGCGTCCGCTCGATCCCTTGCGGTCGTTCAAACTCAAGGTCTCGCTCGTGGTGGGCATCGTGCTCGTGCTGGCGAGTGTCGTCTTCTGGATCGGGGCCGGCTGGCAATTTCGCTACACACTTCTCGCCGCATTGATCGTGTCCCTGGCCGCGACACAATTCGTTGCGCACGGCATGACGTCGCCCCTGCGGGAGATGACCTCGGCGGCCAAAGCGATGGCGAGAGGCGACTATTCGACCCGGGTGCGTGCCACGTCCCGGGACGAGGTGGGCGAGCTCGCCACCGCGTTCAACACCATGGCGAGCGACTTGGAAGCCGCCGAGAAATACCGCCGCGAGCTGATCGGAAACGTCTCCCACGAATTGAAAACTCCGATCGCTGCCTTGCGTGCAGTGCTCGAGAACATGGTCGACGGGGTGACCGAACCCGACCCGGCCACGTTGTCGGTGGCTCTCGGCCAGACCGAGAGACTGGGAAACCTGGTGACCGAACTGCTCGATCTGTCGAGGGTCGAGGGCGGAGTGCTGAGCATCGCCCCGACGGAATTCCCGGTGCGCCCCTTCCTCGAGGAGGCGACCGGCGTTCACCGAGAACGAGTGTCGATCGTCGTCTCACCCGGTGCCGGGACGGTCGTCGCCGATCGTGCTCGAATGACGCAGGTGATCACCAATCTCGTCGACAATGCCGTACGGCATTCGCCGCAGTCGGGCACGGTGAGTATTCGAGCGCATCGAACCGGTGACCGGTTCGCGTTCGATGTTCGCGACGAGGGGCCCGGCATCGCACCGGCCGACCGTCACTCGGTGTTCGACCGGTTCACTCGCGGCGGATCCACCGACGGCGGAACAGGTCTCGGACTCGGAATCGCACGGTGGGCCACCGAACTGCACGGCGGGACCATCGACGTTCTCGACAGTGAGTCGGGCTGCCACATCAGAGTGGCCATCCCCGGGCGCTGACGACCCACCTTCTCTCTCTCACACACACCTCGACTGCTCGTCCCTGGACCGCAGCCGCGGTTCGGCATGCCTCGAACACAGAAATGGATCACAGTCATGACCACGATCGGAATACCCATGCACCCCAGAACGCGGCCTCGTCGATCGCTGTGGAGCCCTCGAACCTGGCCGGTGCTGCGACACTCTCGGGCACCCCGCGCGGCACTTCTCGGAGCGCTTGCTGCCGGGCTCGTCGCTGCAGTGGTATTGGGCTACAACAACTTCGGCGTACCCATTACCGCCGCGAGCATCATGGCCGTCGTCGTAGCGGTTCGGCGCGCGTCGTTGTCGCCGTGGGAGTGGGTGGGTGTGGCGGGGGTCCTCGCGTTGTGCAGCGTCGCGGCGCTACGAGAGGCGGAGTGGATCGTCGCTCTGTCCGTTGCCCTTGCGGTCGTCGTCGGGTCGGTGGTTCTCTCGCGGGCCTGGACTTGGACGGGCATCGCTCTCGGCGCCGTGCTGCCGCTGCTGCTGCCCTTGCGGGTTGTGCGGTGGACGCGACGAGGGGCGGGAACCATCGATCTCGACGGGCCCAAGCCGATCCGAATCGGCGTGGTCGCCGCCGTCACCGTCGCGCTCTGTGTGGTGTTCGCCGCGCTGTTCGGGGCGGCGGATCGACGTTTCGCGGATGCTCTGGGCTCGGTCACTCCGCAGTTCGATCTCGGATCGATCGTCGGGCGAGTGGTCGTATTCGTACTGACGGCTGCGGGTGCGCTCGCAGCCGCGTACGTGGCCGTGCATCCGCCGCGCTTCGACCGCGTGGCGGCGACACCGCGTCGCACACTTCGGTTGTGGGAGTGGGCAATTCCGCTCGGCGCTGTCGTCGGTCTGTTCGGGGTGTTCGTCGCCTTTCAGATTCCGAGCTTGTTCGGTGGCCAGGGACACGTTCTGAGCACAGAAGGTCTGACCAACGCCGAGTACGCACGCCAAGGCTTCTGGCAGTTGCTGACGGTGACGGTGTTGACCTTGCTCGTCATCGCGGTCACCGTGACCAAGGCCGAACGAACGGACCTACGCGACCGACTTGCATTGCGGGTTCTGCTCGGCGCGCTGTGCGCACTGTCGGTGGTGATCGTGGCATCGGCGTTGCATCGAATGTCGTTGTACGAGGAGCAGTACGGCTACACCACCCTGCGGCTGTTCGTCACCGCGGTCGAATGGTGGTTGGGTTCGGTGTTCGTACTGCTGCTCATCGCGGGCGTACGGATGTCGGGTCGCTGGCTTCCGCGAGCAGTCGGTGTGGGAGCAGTGCTGACCGTTCTCGCCCTCGCGGCCGTGAACCCGGACGCGTACGTTGCGCGGCAGAACGTCGAACGATTCGAGGAGACGGGGCGCATCGACGTGTTCTACCTCGGCGGGTTGTCGGCGGACGCAGATTCCGAACTGGATCGCCTACCCCAACGTGTTCGTCAGTGTGTTCAGGCCCGAGGCCCGGTCTTCTGGGGAGACAGCTGGTACCAGTGCACAGACCCGACGGTATCTGTACCCTGAGCAACGACTCGACGATCGGTGACGAAGGACGGAGGTGCACGATGGGCTATCAGAATCTCGTCGTCACGTCGGTGTTGTTCTTCACGCTGCTACTGACTACTCCGGCCGGACCGGCGGATCTCGCACTGATCGTCGTCGCTGCTCTGGCGGCGGTGGTGTTCTACGCGCATCGCGCCGGGGCGCTGAGCCTTCTGTACCGCCCTTCGGACGTCGGACCGAATGCGGAGGAGCGACACCTTCGTGGCTCCTTCCGACGTCAACACCGCCCCGACGCACCCGGTCGCCCGCAGCCGCGAGCACCCGGTCTCCTGGTGGGAGCGCTGTAGTTCGACAGTTCTCCCACGCCTCACGTGCCCCTGGTCCACGAGGTTCATCTCGGGAGAATCGTTATGTTGTCCATCGCCGATGCCACCCGCCGTGTCTGTTCGACGGGTGAGTTCGATGTGAGTTCGAGGCGTGCGGTGCCGCCGTGGCGAGCCGCAGTGGTCACCCTCGTCGGAGTGGCGGCAGTCCTGCTGGTCGTCTTCGCCGTCGTCGACGCCCAGCCCGCGGCCCAGATCGCGTTGTTCGGTGCGCTGGTGGCTGCGGCACTGCTGGTGACGAGTGCATCGGTCGACGTCCTCGTCGTGGTGCCGCCCGCGTCCACAACCGCCGGATCCGACGGTGGCAGACTCCGCGGGGCCTACCGCAGACAAGAGCAACCCGACGCGCCAGGCCGCCCTATGCCGAGAGCACCCGGATCGGTTCACGGACCGGATCGGTGGCTCCAGTTCCGCTGAGCCACTGCGAGATCCGGTCGAGATGTCATCCGACCGATTTCTCTCTCAGTGAGGCACTCCATCATGCTCGATTTCGTCTATTACCCCGTCTCCGCGGTGCTCTGGTTCTGGCACCGGGTCTTCGGCTTCGTGCTCGGCCCCGACAACGGCGTCGCCTGGGCGTTGGCCGTCGTATTTTTGGTCTTCACGCTGCGAACGCTGTTGATCAAACCGTTCGTCGGTCAGATTCGTTCACAGCTCGCCATGAAGAAACTCCAACCCAGGCTCGAGGAGGTACGGAAGAAGTACTCCGGTGACCGGGCTCGACAGGCCACGGAAATGCGCACAGTGCAAAAGGAACACGGCGTGAACCCACTGATGGGTTGCCTCCCGCTGCTCGCGCAAGCACCGGTGTTCATCGGTCTGCTGCACGTGTTGCGCTCGTTCAACCGGACGGGAACCGGGTTCGGGCATCTCGGTATGTCGGCGCAGGAGAATGCGAGTACAGCCAACTACGTGTTCGGTGCGGGCGACGTGCAGTCGTTTCTCGACGCGCGGCTGTTCGGCACGCCGATCTCCGCTGCCGTCAGTAGCTCGCGAGATGTTCTCGAAGCCTTCGGTCCGTTCGGTGGGGTGCCGTCGGTCTGGAGCATCGCGGTCGTCGCGGTGCCGTTGATGATCGTTGCCGCGGTGGCCACCCACCTGAACTCCCGGGCATCGATCGCGCGCCAGGATGCGGCCGCCGCGGCGAACCCGCAGACCGCGATCATGAACAAGCTCGCGCTGTGGGTCTTCCCTGCCGGGGTGCTGATCGGTGGCCCGGTGCTGCCCGTTGCGGTGCTGCTCTATTGGGTGAGCAACAACATCTGGACCTACGCCCAGCAGCACATCGTCTACCGACGGATCGACCGGGAGCCGGTCGCGGTGCCGGAAGTGACCTCGGTGGTGACGGCTCCGAAGCCAGGAGCCAAACCGAAGAGAAGGTGAGCCCGTGGAGGCCACCTGCCGGGTGTCGGTGGCCTCCGCTACGGTCGTCGGCGTGCCGATCACTATTTCAACTGTCAACGTCAACGGGATCCGCGCGGCGGTTCGCAAGGGCATGCTTCCGTGGCTCGAGGCCACCGATGCCGACGTCATCTGTCTTCAGGAGACGCGGGCCAACGACGGCGAGCTGACCACGGCACTGGCCCCGGCCCTCGATGTGGGATGGCATCTGGCGTCGGCGGAACCGTCGGCGAAGGGACGCAACGGTGTGGCCCTGTTGTCGAGGGCCGCGCCGGAGGCGATCAGAACCGGCATCGGTGTCGCTGAATTCGCCGATGCGGGTCGTTACATCGAAGGGGACTACGGTGACGTCACCGTGGCGAGCCTGTACCTGCCGTCGGGCGAGGTGGGGACCGATCGACAGGACGAGAAGGAACGCTTCATGGCGGCGTTCGCGAAGTATCTCGCCAAGACCGCCAAGGCAATGACGTCCGCCGAGCGCGACGTCGCGGTCTGCGGCGACTGGAACATCGCCCACACCGAAGCAGATCTGAAGTCGTGGAAGACCAACCGCAAGAAGTCGGGTTTCCTACCCGAAGAACGTGAGTGGGTATCGCGATTGCTCGCCGAGAAGTCACCGTGGACCGACGTCGTTCGCGAGCTGCACCCCGGCGTCGAGGGGCCGTACAGCTGGTGGTCCTACCGCGGTAAGGCGTTCGACAACGACGCCGGGTGGCGCATCGACTACCAACTCGCCACCAGTGATCTGGCCGAGCGTGCGAAGGAAGCTGTCACCGAAAGAGCGGAGGCGTACGACGAGCGCTGGTCCGATCATGCGCCGGTGACGGTGCGCTACCGCTAGGAGCGGAGCCTGCGGAGTGACCGGGGTGGGTAGGAGCGGAGCCTGCGGAGTGACCGGGGTGGGTAGGAGCGGAGCCTGCGGAGTGACCGGGGTGGGTAGGAGCGGAGCCTGCGGAGTGACCGGGGTGGGTAGGAGCGGACCCTGCGGAGTGACCGGGGTGGGTAGGAGCGGAGCCTGCGGAGCGACCGGCACGGTGAGGAGCGGAGCCTGCGGAGTGACTGGTGTGGCAAGGCAACGGGTACGGGTCGGGGACGGCGTGAAAAGATTGCCGCATGTCTTCTCCTGACTCGATCGACACGTCGCAGGGTCCGCGTCGTCGGGTGCTTTCGGGCATCCAACCGACGGCGGATTCGTTCCATCTCGGTAACTACCTGGGTGCGGTGCGGAACTGGGTGGAGTTGCAGGAGGAGTTCGATGCGTTCTACTTCGTTCCCGATCTCCATGCGATCACGGTTCCGCAGGATCCGAAGGAATTGCGTCGGCGCACCCGGATAGCGGCCGCGCAACTGTTGGCGGTAGGTATCGATCCCGAGAAGTCGACGTTGTTCGTGCAGAGCCAGGTTCCCGAGCACGCTCAGTTGGCGTGGGTTCTCAACTGCATCACCGGGTTCGGCGAAGCCGGCCGGATGACGCAGTTCAAGGACAAGTCCGCCAAGCAGGGTCGCGATCACACCAGCGTCGGGCTGTTCACCTATCCCATTCTGCAGGCCGCGGACATCCTGCTGTATCGGCCGAATCTCGTTCCGGTGGGCGAGGATCAGCGTCAGCATCTGGAGTTGACTCGCGATCTGGCGCAGAGGTTCAACTCGCGGTTCAAGAAGACCTTCGTGGTTCCCGATGCACACATCATCAAGGGCACGGCCAAGATCTTCGATCTGCAGGATCCGACGGCGAAGATGAGCAAGTCGTCGTCGAATCCGGCGGGCATCGTCAACATCCTGGACGATCCGAAGGTGTCCGCGAAGAAGATTCGTTCGGCAGTGACGGACAACGAACGCGATATCGTTTTCGATCCGGAGAACAAGGCGGGCGTCAGCAATCTTCTGGTCATTCAGTCCGCTCTGTCGGGGAAGAGCATCGACGATCTGGTCGCCGGTTACGCAGGCAAGGGCTACGGCGATCTCAAGTCCGACACTGCCGACGTGTTGACCGAGTTCGTGGTTCCGCTGCGCGAACGAATGGACGGATTCATGTCGGACGTAGCCGAATTGGATCGCGTCCTCGCCGTCGGTGCGGATCGAGCCAGGGAGGTCGCGAGCAGAACGCTCGCTCAGGTGTACGACAGGGTGGGGTTCCTTCCTCCCGGCGCTTAGCCCTGTCAGTACACGATATTCGCGCTACACGACATTTCGAGGACACGGCCCGAACAGCCGCCGACGACAGCGAAAAGGTGAGTGCCATGCCCGATTTCAAGGCCATGCTCGACGATCGGCGTGCTCGGTGGCCGTGGCTGGATCACACTGTTGTTGCTGCGCAGCGGTATCAGGGGCAGAAGGGCGATTACTACGCCGCTGGGATGACGTATTTCAGTGTGCTGGCGTTGTTTCCGCTGCTGATGGTCGCTTTCGCTGTTGCCGGGTTCGTACTGGTGAATCAGCCGGAGTGGCTCGCCGAGATTCAGTCGCAGATCGCCGAGAACGTCCCGGGTAGCTTCGGTGAGACGATCAGCTCGCTGATCGATACCGCGATCGAGTCCCGTACCGGTGTCGGTGTCATCGGTCTGCTCGGCGCGCTGTACGCGGGGCTCGGGTGGGTGGCCAATCTGCGTGAGGCCCTGACCGCGATGTGGGAAAGCCAGCACGAGTCGGGCGGATTCCTTGCGACCAAGGCCAAGGACCTCGCGGCTCTGCTCGGCCTGGGAGCGGCACTGGTGCTTTCTCTCGGGCTGTCCGCGTTGGCCGGAGGCGGCGTCATGCGTGGCATTCTCGAATGGTTGAACCTCGATTCCGTTCCCGGTGTCGGAGTGGCGCTGCGAGTCTTCTCGATACTGCTCGCGCTTGCCGGAACCTGGGCGCTGTTCACCTGGGTGATCTCACGTCTGCCCCGCGAACCGGTGTCGTGGCGCAGTGCGGCCAAAGGTGCACTGTTGGCCGCAGTCGGGTTCGAGATCTTCAAGCAACTCGGCGCGATCTACCTCGCGTCCGTCACGAGCGGGCCCGCCGGAGTCGTGTTCGGGCCCATCATCGGTCTGTTGGTGTTCGTGTTCACGACGTCGCGGTTGGTGCTGTTCTCGACTGCGTTCGCAGCCACCACTCGGGAGAGCCTTGCAGACGCCCATGTTCCGGCACCGGATCCCGCGGTGATCAACACCCGGCTCGAGGTGAGCGACGGCCCGGGGGTCAAGGGTGGTCTGGCCTTGGTGGGCGCGGGCGCTCTGGCCGCGCTGGGTATCGCTGGATTTCGCAATCGGCGACGCTGACACCGAGGCGACCGACTCGCGACAGTCAGGGGCGGCGGGGGAGTTCAGGGGCGGCGGGAGAGCGTGCGTGCGCCCCACAGCAAACCGGCCACGACCAATGCTCCGATGACCCCGATTGCAATGCGTACGACCGTGTCGCCCTGCGCCTGCAGATCGGATTGTCGGCTACCCGATTCGGCACTCGACGCCGACGCAGGGGGTTGAGCAAGGGTCGGCACCGCGCCGGTCGCGCGTGTACTCGTCACCGGCGACGTGGAATCCGGTTCGACCAGATCGCCGACGCTGCTGCTCGGGTCGAGGGCGAACCCGTAGTCGAGCAGCCGAGCGGCCTGTTCCCATGGCCGGATCGGCAGCACGTCGCCTTTCATGATCGTCACGACCAGACGGCGACCGTTGCGTTCGGCACCCGCCACGAAGGTCTGGCGGGCATCGTCGGTGTAGCCGGTCTTGCCGCCGAGAGCGCCCGGATAGTTGTAGAGCAGCTGGTTGTCGTTGGACAGCGTGAAACCGGGGCGGTCCTGGTCGTCGGGGATCGTGGGATCCTTCGGGTAACCGGGGAATTGCACGTTCTCGGTCGAAATCAGTTGCGCGAAGGTCGAATTGCGCATGGCCTCCCGGTAGAACAGTGCCAGGTCGTAGGCCGAGCTGGCCATGCCGGGCCCGTCCAGGCCGGAGGGGGTCGCGGTCCGTGTGTCGAGCGCGCCCAACTCTGCTGCCTTGGCATTCATCTTCTCGACGGTCGCGGCGTCGCCGCCCAGCTGAGCCGACAAGGCATGAGCGGCATCGTTTCCCGACGCCATGACCAGGCCCTGCAACAGTTGCAGATTGGTGTAGACACCGTTCTTCCCGATGCCGACGGCGCTGCCTTCCGCGTCGGCATCCTCGGCCGTCGCGGTGATCTGTTTACCGAGGTCCAGCTCGTCCAGGGCGACGAGGGCGAGCAGTATTTTGATCGTGCTCGCCGGGCGGTGCCGGCCGTGTGGATCCTTGGCGGCCACGACCGATCCGGAATCGAGGTCTGCCACTACGAACCCGGTTGCCGAGATGTCCGCGGGTAGTGGGGGCGCGCCGTCCGGTACGATCGCGCCGCACTCGGCCAGTCGGGATCCGCCTACCGGGTCCGCCGGGATCGGAACCGGTTGTGGCGCAGTGCTACCCGGAGCCGGAACTTCCGAGGAATCGATCGCCGGGGGCGGCGACGCCGCGAACGGGCACGCGTCGGTGTTCGGCGTCGTGAACGGTGGCGTCGTCGATACAACGGGTGGCTCGACTGCCGGCTGAGCCAGCGCAGGGCCGCCGCCGACGCCGGCGAGAGCGAGAGCTGTCGCCCACACGGCTACGAACTTTCGAGTCCTTTTCATCGCGAATTACCATAGGCGCTGCAGAGGTCACCGAGGCCGCGACCCACCGGGGAGCGGGCCGGTTCGAAGGCCCTGCCAAACTACGTCCATCGTCTGTGATCGGCATTACGTTGTACAGGCAGTGATCCGCCGAGCTGTACTACCGACAGCTCGGTCGCCCGAGAGGAACCCGGATGACATTTCGACAGGCGGCCCGTACCGGCTCGCTCCGCTCGGTTCGACGCCGCGCCGGTGGGGCAGGGGTCGCGCTCGGGTTGGTGATGGTGCTGACGCTGTCGGCCTGTTCGAGCACCGGTGGGGCACCACGATCTACCGACAACGGCAGCAATGCGGGAGTGGCGAACACGCCTGCGGCGACGGTAGCGATGATCACCCACGAGGTACCGGGCGACACCTTCTGGGATCTCATTCGAAAGGGAGCCGAGGCCGCAGCCGCCAAGGACAACATCGAGCTCCGCTACTCGGCCGATCCGGAGGCACCCAATCAAGCCAATCTGGTTCAGAGCGCGATCGACTCGAAGGTCGACGGCATCGCTCTGACACTGGCCAAGCCCGAGGCCATGGCTCCGGCTGTCGAGGCGGCAACCGCAGCGGGCATCCCGGTCGTGGCCTTCAATTCCGGCTACGACGCATGGAGTGCAATGGGGGTGCAGCAGTACTTCGGTCAGGACGAAACGATCGCGGGTAGGGCTGCCGGGGCGCGGCTCACCGAAGACGGTGCGCGAAAGACCTTGTGCATCATCCAGGAGCAGGGTGCAGTAGCGCTCGAGGCGCGCTGCGCAGGAGTTCGACAGGGCTTCACCGGGGGCAGCACCGAAGTTCTGAACGTCAACAGCAAGGACATGCCGTCGGTCGAGGCGACGATCACCGCGAAGCTCCAGCAGGACCCGAGCATCGACCACGTGGTTGCGCTCGCGGCCCCGATCGCACTGACCGCGGTGCAATCGAAGGCCAATGCCGGTAGCGACGCCACCGTCGTCACGTTCGACACCAACGCGGCGCTCGTCGACGCGATCGAGTCCGGTGATGTCGCCTGGGCCATCGATCAGCAGCCCTATCTGCAGGGTTATCTCGCCATCGACTCCCTGTGGCTCTACCTCAACAACGGCAACACCATCGGCGGCGGCACCCCGGTGCTCACCGGCCCGGCCTTCGTCGACTCGACCAACATCGAGGCCATCGCCGAGTACGCCCGCAACGGAACTCGCTGAGCGTCGTCCGGACGCGGAAGGAACATCATGCCAACACAGGCCGACCCGGCTTCGGGAACGCACGCCGTGATCCTGGACGAGCGGGTGAAGAAGCAGAAACCGTTGCAGCGCTTGCTGATTCGCCCAGAGATGGGCGCCCTGTTCGGTGCGATCGCCATCTTCGTCTTCTTCTGCATCGTCGCGCCGCCGTTTCGGTCTCCCGAGGCGCTGGCGACCGTGCTGTATGCGTCGTCGACGATCGGAATCATGGCGATCGGTGTCGCGCTGCTGATGATCGGCGGCGAGTTCGACCTGTCCACCGGGGTCGCGGTCACGTTCTCCTCGATCATGGCGTCGATGCTCGCCTACAACCTGCACCTGAACGTGTGGACCGGAGCTGTGCTGGCGCTGGGCCTCGCATCGGCGGTCGGCTTCGTCAACGGGTATCTGGTGACGAAGACGAGAATTCCGTCGTTCCTGATCACGCTGGCGTCGTTCCTGATGCTCACCGGCATCAATCTGGCCGTGACCAAACTCGTCACCGGACAGGTTGCGACCCCGTCGATCTCGGACATGCAGGGCTTCGACTCGGCGAAAGCCGTGTTCTCCTCGTCGTTCTCGCTGTTCGGGGTCTCCATCCGCATCACCGTCGTGTGGTGGGTCGTGTTCACACTCGTGGCCACGTGGGTGCTGATGAGAACTCGCATCGGTAACTGGATCTTCGCCGTCGGCGGCGATCAGGAATCGGCCAGGGCTGTCGGTGTTCCGGTGACCAAGGTCAAGATCGGCCTGTTCGTGTTCGTAGGGTTCTGCGCGTGGTTCGTCGGGATGCACCTGCTGTTCGCGTTCGACACCGTGCAGTCCGGCCAAGGCGTCGGCAACGAATTTCTCTACATCATCGCGGCAGTCATCGGAGGGTGTCTGCTCACGGGTGGGTACGGCACCGCCGTCGGAGCCTTCATCGGTGCGTTCATCTTCGGAATGACCAACCAGGGCATCGTGTATGCCGGCTGGAATCCCGACTGGTTCAAGTTCTTTCTCGGCGCGATGCTCCTCTTCGCCGTGATCGCCAACAACTCCTTCCGTAACTACGCGGCGAAAAGGTGAGCATGACTACCTCCTCGGATCAGCCCGTCCAGTCGCCGTCGGGCACGTCGGTGCCGCTCATCGAGCTGAAGAACGTCGGTAAGAACTACGGCAACATCGTTGCGCTGCACGGAATCGACCTACGCGTCGGTGCCGGTGAGGTCACCGGAGTTCTCGGTGACAACGGCGCGGGCAAGTCCACGTTGATCAAGATCATGGCGGGCCTGCACAAGCAGTCCGAGGGGGAGCTGTTCGTCGACGGCACACCGAGGACCTTCGACTCGCCGAGAGATGCTCTCGACCTGGGTATCGCGACGGTCTACCAGGATCTCGCCGTGGTCGCGCTGATGCCGGTGTGGCGCAACTTCTTTCTCGGCCAGGAGCTCACGAAGGGAAGGCTTCTCAAGACTCTGGACACGAACGCCATGCGCGCGACGACCATCGAGGAGCTGCGCAAGATGGGCATCGATCTGCCCGATGTCGATGCTCCCATCGGGGCGCTGTCCGGCGGTCAGCGGCAATGCGTGGCCATTGCGCGCGCGATCTTCTTCGGAGCCCGTGTGCTGATTCTCGACGAGCCCACCGCGGCGCTGGGAGTCAAACAATCCGGGATGGTGCTGCGCTACATTTCCGCCGCCAAAGAGCAGGGACTGGGCGTCGTGTTCATCACCCACAATCCTCATCACGCGTACCTGGTGGGCGATCATTTCGTCCTGCTCGACCGCGGCCGCCAGAAATTGGATTGCACCTACGACGACATCTCGCTCGACGAGCTCACGACCGAAATGGCCGGGGGCCAGGAGCTCGCAACCCTCACCCACGAACTCGGTCGCTGACGACCCGCGATGGGTGAGACAGGGGCACGGCGGGTAGAAGAGCAGTAGTGGTGCCCGAGCGCGGCACCGGACGAAGGAGTCGACCATGAGCAAGCACGAGCCCCTCGGGCCACTGTCGCCGGACTTCCTCGAATCGGATTTCTACGGGTATCAGGGCTTGCTCGACGAGGCCGAAGTCGACGTGGTGCTGCGTACCCGCCGGTTCCTCCAGGAGCAGGTTGCGCCGCGAGCCAACGAGTTCTGGGAGAAGGCCGTCTCACCGGTACACCTGATGCCGGCCATCGCCGACCTCGAAATCGCGGGTCTGGGATACGCCTTCAAGGAACCGGGTCGTTCCGCAGGCTCCACTCCTGTGGACCGCAAGGCCTCGCGCAAGCTCCTCACCGGCTGGCTCGAAATGGAGTTCGCGCGGGTCGATCCGTCCACCGGAACGATGTTCAGCGTGCACAGTTCGCTGGCCATGAGCAGTATCTCCATCCTCGGCTCCGAGGAGCAGCGGCAGCGCTGGTTGCCCAGCATGCGGCGGATGGAGACGATCGGGGCGTTCGGACTCTCCGAACCGCACGGCGGATCGGACGTCGCCGGCGGGCTGGAGACCACGGCTCGCCTCGATGGAGACCATTGGATTCTCAACGGAAGCAAGCGATGGATCGGTAATGCGACCTTCGCGGACCTGACGATCGTCTTCGCCAAGGACGAGGCCGACGGCGAGGTCAAGGGCTTCGTGGTCGAGAAGGAATTCGAGGGGTTCCGGGCCGAGAAGATCGAAGGGAAGTACTCGCTTCGCGCCGTGGAGAACGCCGACGTCCATCTCGAGGACTGCCGCGTCCCGGTCGCCAACAAGCTGGCCGAGGCCAACTCGTTCGCCGACACCGCCAAGGTGCTTCGGTTGACCCGCGGGGGAGTGGCGTTCCAAGCCGTCGGCGTCATGATGGGCGCGTACGAGCGAGCCGTCGCCTACGCGCGCGAACGGGAGCAGTTCGGGGCCCCGATCGCCTCGTTCCAGCTCATCGCCGATCTCATCGCGCGGATGACGGCGAACATCACTGCGTCCCTCGGGATGGCCGTTCGCGTCGCACAACTGCAGGGCAACGACGTCCATCACGACGAGCATGCGGCGCTCGCGAAGACGTTCTGCACGACGCGTCTGCGCGAGGTGGTCGGATGGGCCCGAGAGATCATGGGCGGCAACGGAATTCTCATCGAGCACGACGTCATCAGGTTCTTCTCCGATGCCGAGGCGTTGTACTCGTACGAAGGCACTGCTCAGATCAACAACCTCATCGTCGGCCGCGGCGTGACGGGTTACAGCGCGTTCGTGTGACGGACAGACGAAAGCGCCCCTTCGCGTGTGCGAGGGGGCGCTTTCATCGTAGCCGTCGTGATCAGCGAGCGAACAGCAGTGCGCGCTTGACTTCCTGGATGGCCTTGGTCACCTGGATGCCACGAGGGCATGCGTCGGTGCAGTTGAACGTGGTGCGGCAGCGCCACACACCCTCGACGTCGTTGAGGATGTCCAGGCGCTCGGTGGCACCCTCGTCACGGCTGTCGAAGATGAACCGGTGCGCGTTGACGATGGCCGCCGGACCGAAGTAGCTTCCGTCGCTCCAGAACACCGGGCACGAGGTGGTGCAGCACGCGCACAGGATGCACTTGGTGGTGTCGTCGAAACGGGCGCGGTCCGCAGCCGACTGAATGCGCTCGCGGGTCGGCTCGTTGCCCGTCGTCATGAGGAACGGCTTCACGGCGCGGAACGCGTCGAAGAAGGGCTCCATGTTGACGATGAGATCCTTCTCCACCGGCAAGCCACGGATGGGCTCGATGGTGATGTTGAGGGTCTTCGACGAATCCTTCGGCAGCATGTCGCGCATCAGCACCTTGCAAGCGAGACGGTTGACGCCGTTGATGCGCATCGCGTCACTGCCACAGACGCCGTGGGCGCACGAGCGACGGAACGTCAGCGTTCCGTCGAGGTAGCCCTTGACGTAGTGCAGCAGGTTCAGCAGACGGTCGGTGGGCAGCGTGGGGACCTGGAAGGTGTCCCAGTACTGGCCGTCGCCGCTCTCGGGGTTGAAACGAGCGATCTTGAGCGTGACCATGACCGCGCCGTCGGGCACGGGAGGTAGATCGTTCTGTTCGGACTTCTTGTCCAGTGTGGGTGCGCTCATGTCAGTACTTCCGCTCCATCGGCTCGTAGCGGGTCTGGATTACCGGCTTGTAGTCCAGGCGGATCTCGGTGAGCAAACCTTCGCCCTCCTTGTAGGCCATGGTGTGCTTCATGTACTCGGCGTCGTTGCGATCGGGGAAGTCTTCGCGAGCGTGTCCGCCGCGTGATTCCTTGCGATTGAGCGCTCCGACGACGGTCACCTCGGCCATTTCGAGCAGGAAGCCGAGTTCGATGGCTTCGAGCAGGTCGCTGTTGTAGCGCTTGCCCTTGTCCGCGACGGTGATGTGGTTGTAGCGCTCCTTGAGGGCGCGCACGTCCTTCAGCGCCGTCTCGAGGCGTTCCTGCGTACGGAAGACCGATGCGTTGTTGTCCATCGACTGCTGCATCTCGGAACGGATGTCGGCCACCCGCTCGTGACCGTGGTCGGACAGGATCAGCTCGAGCCAGTCCTGCACCATCTTCGCCGGCTCCTCGGGGAGCGGGGTGAAGTCCACCGAGTTGGCGTACTCGGCCGCGGCGATGCCCGCACGACGACCGAAGACGTTGATGTCGAGCAGCGAGTTGGTTCCGAGACGGTTCGCGCCGTGTACCGACACACAGGCGCACTCACCTGCCGCGTACAGGCCGGGGACGATGTCCTCGTTGTTGCGCAGCACCTCACCGCGAATCTTGGTGGGGATACCGCCCATGACGTAGTGACAGGTCGGGTAGACCGGCACCGGCTCCTTGACGGGGTCGACACCGAGGTAGGTGCGCGAGAACTCCATGATGTCGGGGAGCTTCTCGTCGAGAACTTCCTCGGGGATGTGGGTGACGTCGATGTAGACGTAGTCCTTGTTGGGACCACCGCCGCGTCCCTCGAGAACCTCGAGCACCATCGACCGCGCCACGATGTCGCGGGGAGCGAGGTCCTTGATGGTCGGGGCGTACCGCTCCATGAAGCGTTCACCCGACTCGTTGCGCAGAATTCCACCTTCGCCGCGGACGGCCTCGGAGATGAGGATGCCCAGGCCTGCGAGGCCGGTCGGATGGAACTGGTGGAACTCCATGTCCTCCAAGGGAAGTCCCTTGCGGAACACGATGCTCATGCCGTCGCCGGTCAGAGTGTGCGCGTTGGAGGTCGTCTTGTAGATACGTCCCGAGCCGCCGGTCGCGAAGATGATCGACTTGGCGTGGAAGATGTGCAGTTCGCCGGTGGCGAGTTCGTAGGCGATAATGCCGGTGGCGACCGGCCCGTCGTCCGTCTCGGTCAGGCAGAGATCGAGCGCGTAGAACTCGTTGTAGAACTCGACGTCGTGCTTGACGCAGTTCTGGTAGAGCGTCTGCAGAATCATGTGACCGGTGCGGTCGGCTGCGTAGCACGCGCGGCGCACGGGGGCCTTGCCGTGGTCACGGGTGTGGCCGCCGAAGCGTCGCTGGTCGATCTTGCCTTCGGGTGTCCGGTTGAACGGAAGACCCATCTTCTCGAGGTCGAGCACGGCGTCGATGGCCTCTTTGGCCATGATCTCCACCGCGTCCTGGTCGGCGAGGTAGTCGCCGCCCTTGACGGTGTCGAACGTGTGCCACTCCCAGTTGTCTTCCTCCACGTTGGCCAGGGCGGCACACATACCGCCCTGGGCCGCTCCGGTGTGGGAGCGGGTGGGGTAGAGCTTGGTCAATACGGCTGTCCGAGCACGGGGTCCGGCCTCGATCGCAGCACGCATTCCGGCACCGCCTGCGCCGACGATCAGTACGTCGTAACGATGTTCCTGCATGTAAGCGTCAGTGTCCTTAGCTCGCCGAGATGTTGGGATCGAAGGTGAAGATGACGTAGGTGCCGACGCCCATGATGAGGATCATCGACAGCACCAGCAAGGTCGTCAGCCAGAATCGCGTCGAGTCCTTGCGGGAGTAGTCGGCGATGATGGTGCGTAGACCGTTGCCGCCGTGCAGCTGTGCCAGCCACAGCATCGTCAGATCCCAGAACTGCCAGAACGGGCTGGCCCAACGGCCGGCGACGAAGGCGAAGTTGATGCGGTGCACGCCGTCGTCGAGCATCAGCATGATGAACATGTGGCCCAGGACCAGCACGACGAGTGCGAGGCCGGAGAAGCGCATGAACAGCCACGCGTAGAGCTCGAAGTTGCCCTTGCTCTGACGCCGCGGCGAACGCGGGTTGGCCAGGCTGGCCGGACGGTCGTAGTTCGTGCCGAGGACCTTCGCCTCGGGACCCTGCGTCGACATCAGTGACCACCCGCCGTGAACATGTTGTAGAAGATTCGTCCCGCGCCCGGGATCATGACGACGAGCCAGACGACTGCAATGACCCAGAGCATCAGCTTCTGGTACTGCGGTCCCTTGGCCCAGAAGTCGATCAGCATGACTCGGATGCCGTTCAACGCGTGGTACAGCACTGCCGCGACGAGGCCGAGTTCCATCAGTCCGACGAGCGGGGTCTTGTAGGTTTCGATGATGGCGTCGTACGTCTCGGGATTGACGCGAACCATCGCCGTGTCGAGAACGTGGACGAACAAGAAGAAGAACGTCAACACGCCTGTGATGCGGTGCAGAACCCAGGACCACATTCCCGGGTCCCCGCGGTACAGAGACCGCTTGCGCTCCTTGACCGGAGCGGCTTCCGTCGTGCTACTCATCGAGTGCAATGCCTCCAACGTCGTTGGTGGACGCGTCGAGCCCGGTGGCCGGGCTTAACCTGGCTCGATTTGTCGCGATTCGGCCCTAGTGCTGGTTGTACTAGCCGCTTGATAGAAACTGTAAACCCATTCGAAACACGGAACTAATTCGACTCGAGGTTCGTACGGTGCCGAAATCCGGTGTTAGGTTTGCCTTCCCAATTCATTCGGGCGGTTTCGGACGGATCTCTGCATCAATTCAGACAGCGTGATTGGATGGGTGACCATGAACGAAATCGACTGGAATGCGTTGCGCGACAATGCCCATGGGGCCATGAGGCGCGCATACGCCCCGTACTCCAACTTTCCAGTGGGGGCAGCAGCCCTGGTGGACGACAATCGCATTGTCACCGGGTGCAATGTGGAAAATGTCTCATACGGTTTGGGCCTGTGCGCCGAGTGCGGGTTGGTGTCGAACCTGCACTCGACCGGTGGGGGCAGGCTCGTTGCTTTTTCCTGTTGCGATTCCCGACGCGAGATCCTCATGCCGTGCGGGCGATGCAGGCAGTTGCTGTACGAGTTCGGCGGCGCGGATCTGCTCGTCGATACCGCCACCGGGCCGCGTCGGCTGGCAGAGTTGCTTCCGGACGCATTCGGCCCCGACAACCTCGACGAAGGACGCGTGAACAACCATGCCTGACGCCGTATCGATCATCAGCGCCAAACGCGACGGACGCGTTCTCGACGACGAACAGATCGAGTGGGTGATCGCCGAGTTCACCCGCGGAACCGTCGCGCCGGAACAGATGTCGGCATTGGCGATGGCAATTCTGTTGCGCGGATTGTCGCGTCGGGAGTTGAGCACGTGGACGAACGCCATGATCGCGTCGGGCACGCGAATGGACTTCTCCGCGTTGCCGCTCCCGACCGTGGACAAGCACTCGACCGGTGGCGTCGGGGACAAGATCACCCTGCCGCTCGCGCCTTTGGTCGCTGCGTGCGGAGCCGCGGTGCCGCAACTGTCGGGTCGCGGGCTCGGGCATACCGGGGGCACCTTGGACAAGCTCGAGTCCATCCCCGGGTGGCGAGCAGATCTCAGCGGCGACGAGATGCACAGGATTCTTGCCGACCCCGCCGTGGGCGCGGTGGTCTGCGCAGCAGGCGCGGATCTGGCCCCGGCCGACAAGAAGCTCTACGCCCTGCGCGACGTCACCGGAACCGTCGAGTCGATTCCGTTGATCGCCAGTTCGATCATGAGCAAGAAGATCGCCGAGGGCACCGGCGCGTTGGTGCTCGATGTGAAGGTCGGGGCGGGCGCGTTCATGAAGAACGTCGACGATGCACGCGAACTGGCAACGGCGATGGTCGAACTCGGAACGGACGCGGGCGTACGGACGCTCGCGGTGTTGACGGCGATGGACACTCCGCTCGGCCTCACCGCGGGCAACGCGCTCGAAGTGCAGGAGTCGGTGGAGGTTCTCGCCGGCGGCGGGCCGGCGGACATCGTGGAGCTGACGATCACGCTGGCGCGCACGATGCTCGCCGCAGCCGGCATCGAGGGAATCGACCCGGCCGACAAGCTTGCCGACGGTTCGGCGATGGACCGGTGGCGCACGATGATCGCGGCTCAGGGCGGCGACCCCGACGCCGCGCTACCCGTCGCCCGTGAGAGCCAGGACCTCACTGCGACGCAGGACGGCGTCGTCACCGGCGTGGACGCGATGGGCGTCGGCCTCGCGGCGTGGCGACTCGGCGCGGGCCGGGAGAGGCAGGGCGAGCCGGTGCAGAGCGCAGCGGGCGTGCGTCTGCACGCCAAGCCGGGCGATCGGGTTCGCGCCGGGGATCGGCTGGCCACCTTGTACACCGACACCCCGGAGAAGTTCGACTACGCGCAGCAGGCCCTGGAGGGCAGTTGGGAGATCGGCACCACCGCCGCGCAGCCGACCCCCCTCGTCATCGACCGTATCGGGCAGTAGCGCCGTCGGTCAGATCAGATTGCCCGCCTCGGTCAATACGCTGCGCAGGATCTGTTCCATCTCGTCGAACTCCTTCTGCCCGCAGATCAGTGGCGGAGCCAGCTGTACCACCGGGTCGCCGCGGTCGTCGGCTCGGCAGTACAGCCCGGCGTCGAACAGGGCGGTGGACAGGAACCCGCGGAGGATGCGTTCTGCTTCGGCGTCGCTGAACGTTTCCTTCGTGGCCTTGTCCTTCACCAATTCGATTCCGTAGAAGTACCCTTCGCCGCGCACATCGCCGACGATCGGCAGATCGTGCAGTTTTTCGAGCGTCGCGCGAAACGCCGGTGCCTTGTCTGCGACATGCGCGTTGATCCCCTCGCGCTCGAAGACGTCGAGATTGGCCATGGCGACGGCGGCGGAGACGGGGTGCCCACCGAACGTGTAGCCGTGGGCGAAGCTCGAGGTGCCGTCGTCGAACGGCTCGAACAGTCTGTCGGAGGCGATCATCGCACCGATGGGGGAGTAGCCCGAGGTCATTCCCTTGGCGCAGGTGATGATGTCGGGTACGTAGCCGAAGTCGTTGCAGGCGAACATCGATCCGATGCGTCCGAACGCGCAGATGACCTCGTCCGAGACCAGGAGGACGTCGTAGCGGTCGCAGATCTCTCGGACCCGCTCGAAGTATCCGGGAGGGGGAGGGAAGCAGCCACCGGCATTCTGGACCGGCTCGAGGAACACCGCGGCCACCGAATCGGGGCCCTCGAATTCGATGGCCTCGGCGATGCGATCCGCAGCCCAGATTCCGAACGCCTTCGGGTCGGTATCCAGGGGAGCGGGAGCGCGGTAGTTGTTGGTGTTCGGGACTCGGAACGCGCCTGGCGTCAACGGCTCGAACGGTTCCTTGAGCGCGGGGATTCCGGTGATCGCGAGCGCACCCTGTGGCGTGCCGTGATAGGCGATGGCCCGCGAGATCACCTTGTGCTTGCCGGGCTTGCCGACCTTCTTGAAGTACTGCTTGGCCAGCTTCCACGCGCTCTCGACTGCCTCGCCACCGCCGGTGGTGAAGAAAACTCGGTTGAGGTCCCCAGGGGCGTATCCGGCGAGCCGTTCGGCGAGTTCGATGGCAGGCTCGGTGGCGTACGACCACAGTGGGAAGAACGCCAATTCCTTGGCCTGCTTCGCTGCGGCCTCGGCCAGTTCTTCGCGGCCGTGCCCCACCTGCACCACGAACAGGCCCGACAGTCCGTCGATGTAACTCTTGCCGTTCGAGTCCCAGATGGTCGAACCTTCGCCGCGGGTGATGATCGGGGGAGTGACCCCGGCGCCGTGACGGGTGAAGTGGCCCCACAGGTGCTTGGCTGCGGAGGCGTCGAGTTCGGCTGTCGTTCGTGTCATCGTGTTCCCCAATTGTATTGCTGCTTGACGAGTTTGAGATAGACCAGAGTTTCGGTACTGGTGACCGCGTCCAGGCTGCGGATCTGCTTGTTGAGAATCCGTAGAAGTTGTTCGTCGTCCTCGCACACCACTTCGACCACGATGTCGAAAGAGCCTGCCGTGAGGACCACGTAGTCGATCGCGTCGATCGCCGAGAGTTGCTCGGCCAGAGTGTGACTGTCTCCGGTGCACTTGATGCCGATCATGGCTTGCCGCTTGAATCCGACCTGTACCGGATCGGTCACGGCAACGATCTGCATGACACCGGAGTCCGTCAGGCGTTGAACACGTTGCCGCACGGCGGCTTCCGAGAGCCCGACGGCTTTGCCGATCGCGGCGTAGGAGCGCCGCCCGTCCTCCTGAAGTTGTTCGATGATGGCCTTGGAGACGTCGTCGAGTGCGATGGGAGACTGATCCGGCATTGGTCGATCTTGTCATCGACACCGTCGCCGGCACAAGCGAACGGCGATGAAATTCGCAATAAATATCGATGGCGACGACAGAATCGGTTGTCGTGGGTTCGGAAACCGGGCGAATCCGTGGATCGGTCGTTATCGTGCAGTCATGGCGAACATTCCTGGTTGTTGGATCGATGGACGCGCAGTGGACGGCAGCGGTGACCGCTGCGGCGTCGAGAACCCGGCGACCGGAACCGTGGTGTCCGAGTTCGGTCTGGCCACGTCGGCGGACGTCGAGACGGCTATCGTTCGAGCGCGCTCGGCGCTACCGGAGTGGGCCACCGCAACTCCGGCCCAGCGCGGTGCGGTGCTCGCCGAGTTGGCGCGATCGGTCGCGGCCGACGCCGAGTTCGCAGTCGAAGAGGTGGCCCACACCGGCAAAACCGTGCGTCTGGCAACGGAGTTCGACGTTCCGGGAAGTGTCGACAACATCGAGTTCTTCGCCGGAGCTGCCCGACATCTGGACGGCAAGGCAGCGGCCGAGTACTCGGGCGAACACACCTCGGCCATCCGACGCGACCCGGTCGGCGTGGTCGGATCGATCACGCCGTGGAACTACCCATTGCAAATGGCGGTATGGAAGGCGATACCGGCGTTGGCGGCCGGGTGCTCGATCGTTCTCAAACCCAGTGAACTCACGCCGCTGACCACGTTGCGTCTGGCGCGCTTGGCCACGGAAGCAGGCGTACCCGACGGGGTGTTCAACGTGGTCACCGGAACCGGAGCGGAGGCCGGAGTCGCGTTGTCCTCACATGCGGGCCTGGACCTGATGACCTTCACCGGGTCCACTCCCGTCGGCAGGCAGGTGATGTCGCAGGCAGCCGTGCACGGCACCCGGGTGCAGCTCGAACTCGGCGGCAAGGCCCCCTTCGTGGTGTTCGACGATGCCGACCTCGAGGCAGCAGTGCACGGTGCCGTCGCCGGTTCGTTGATCAACAGCGGACAGGACTGCACGGCAGCCACCCGCGCCATCGTCGCCGACTCGCTCTACGACGACTTCGTTGCCGGAGTGGCCGAAGTAATGGAACGCGTCGTCATGGGCGACCCGACCGATCCGGCGACCGACATGGGCTCGCTGATCTCGATCGCACATCGGGATCGTGTTGCGGCCATGGTGAATCGGGCTCGCGACACCGGAGCCCGGATCGTCACCGGAGGCCGTGTCCCGGAGGGCAGGGGTGCTTTCTACCCGCCGACGTTGATCGCCGATGTGGGTGAGCAGGACGAGACCTACCGCGACGAGGTGTTCGGACCGGTGCTCACGGTGTCCAGGCATCACGGCGACGACGACGCGATTCGGCGGGCCAACGACACCGCGTTCGGACTGGCGGCCTCGGCGTGGACCCGCGACCTGTATCGCGCAGGCCGAGCGTCGCGGGAGATCGCGGCCGGTTGTGTGTGGATCAACGACCACATTCCGATCATCAGCGAAATGCCGCACGGCGGGTTCGGAGCGTCGGGCTTCGGTAAGGACATGTCGAGCTACTCGCTCGACGAGTACCTCACCGTCAAACACGTCATGACCGATATCACCGGTGTCGCCCGAAAGCCTTGGCATCGAACCATTTTCGCCGCTGCAGGAACAGACGATCAGGAGCGCCGAAGATGAGTGCTCAGTGGGCGACCACCCCCACCGATCGCGGCGTGGCGATGGTTCTCGGAGCAGCGCCGCAGCCCTTCTGGCTCGATCGACCGGAACGACCGACGCCCAGGCCGCGGCACTCCGGTTCGACGTCTGCCGATCTGGTGGTGGTCGGAGGCGGGTTCACCGGACTGTGGGCAGCAGTGCAGGCGGCAGAGGAGAACCCCGACCGATCGATTGTCTTGCTCGAAGGCGACCGCATTGCCGAGGGTGCGACCGGGCGCAACGGCGGCTTCTGCGCGGCCAGCCTGACGCACGGACTGGGCAACGGACTCGACCGGTATGCCGACGAACTGCCCGAGTTGCTGCGGATGGGAACCGAGACGCTCGACGCGATCTGTGCGACAGCGGAGAAGTACGGAATCGACGCCGACATCGAACGCACCGGCGAGCTCGACATTGCCAATTTCGACTGGCAGGTGGGCGACCTGCGTGAGCTCGGCGACGAGGGGAGACGACTGTCGCAGCCTATGGAATACCTCGACGCCGCTGCAGTGCAATCCCGAATCGCCTCACCGATGGCCCGCGGCGCACTCTTCGACCCCGACGTCGCGATGATCGATCCGGCCAAACTCGCCTGGGGCCTGGCCGACGCGGCGGAGTCGCTCGGCGTGCGTATCCACGAGAACACTCGGGCCTTGTCGATCGACAAGGCCGGCAACGGTATTCGGGTGAAGACTGGCTACGGCACCATCGAGGCCGCCAAGGTTCTGCTGGCCACCTCGGCATCGAAATCATTGCGCCGCAAGCTCCGTCACTGGATAGTCCCGGTGTGGGACTACGTGATCATGACCGAACCACTGACGCCGGCGCAGCTCGCCGCAATCGGCTGGTCCGGCCGCGAAGGATTGGCCGACTCCGGCAACCGATTCCACTACTTCCGGTTGACGGCGGACGATCGCATCCTGTTCGGCGGGTGGGACGCGCACTACTTCTACGGTAGCGACACCGACCCACGCCGAACCCAACATCCAGAAGAGTTCGCGTTGCTCGCCGAACACCTGCTGCAGATGTTCCCGACTCTGGAGGGAATCCGTGCGACCCATGCCTGGGGCGGATCGATCGACACGTGCTCGCGGTTCAGTGCCTTCTGGGATCTCGGCATGAACGGACGAGTGGCGTCGGTGGCCGGGTTCACCGGCCTCGGCGTCGGCGCGTCGCACTTCGGGGCCCGCACCGCGCTCGATCTACTCGACGGCAAGGACACCGAGCGCACGCGACTGAAGATGGTGCGTACCAAGCCTTTGCCGTTTCCGCCCGAGCCCCTCAAGTCGATCGGGATCAACATCACTCGTGCACAATTCGCTCGCGCAGATCGCAACCAGGGACGACGGGGTTTGTGGCTGAAGGGAATGGACGCGTTGGGTCTTGGCTTCGACAGCTGACAGAGCGGTTTCGCCGCATGTGCACGGAAACTCGACCTCTGCTACGAATTTCTACTCACATGCGGCGAAGCCGCTCTACTCGTGCGGAACGACGACCACCGGAACCGGGGCAGCACGCAGAATCTTGGCGGCACTCGAGCCCAGGAACACCCGCTTGGGGGTCGCCAGCCGACTCGAGCCGAGCAACAACACATCGCCCGATTTCCACTCGAGGTTGCCCACGGCCTCGTCCAGCGTCGACCCGTCGGCCACCACGGATTCCAGGCCCTCGATGCCGGGGAGAGTGCGGGCCGCGAGTTCCAGATTCTCCTGCGCGGCAGCGACTTGCCGTCGACGCGCGTCCAGTGAAGTCTCGTCGCTCGGGGTTCCGGTCGATTCCAGAGAGACCAGCGAGACCAATCGAAGAGGCACGTGTGCAGCGCTGGCGAGAGTGAGAGCGAACGGCAACGGGTTCGGGGCGGATGACCGGGTGGGGACGGCGACGGTGAGATCGGTGATCGGTGCGCTGGAGAGCCGGTAGCCCCGAGGCGCAAGTGCCAGCGGAACTTCCGAGGCGTGCAGAAGCTGACCGGCGACCGAGCCGATCGAATGTCGGTTCAGCAGGCCGTCACGGGCACCGCCGACGACGATCATGTCGGCATCGGTGTTCACCGCGAAGTCGATCAGGGCGCGGGCGAACGACTCGTGGCTGAGCACGTGCGTGGTTACCTCGATGCCCGACGGGATCTGGGCAGCCGCGTCGTCCACCCAGCCCCTTGCCTTGGCCTCGAGAATTTTTCGATACGGTCCGCTGCCTTCCATGACAGGTTCGTCGACGGCCATGACCAGCACGATGTCGATGGACGCGTCGAGGGCGCGGGCGAGGGCGGTGGCCAGGGCTACGCCGTCGTCGCCGCTGGGCGTGGCGAGATATCCGACGGTGATCTTCATGAGTTTCGGTCCTTCTCTTCTAGTACGTGTCCGGAACCTTGACTTCGGTGGACGCGGTGAGCGTCCTGCCCTGGAAGAAATTCTTGTTGCCCACGAAGCAGAGCAGCATCAGTGGGATTCCGAGTACCAGCATGCCGACGCCGAGCACGAACACACCACCGACCGAACCGTAGACGGTGTAGCCGTAGTCGGGCTTGATCATGTCCACCGCGCTCTGCACGAAGGCCCACGTCATCGACAATCCACCGAGGAGCGGAAAGATGCCCCGCATGAACAGGTTTCGTACCGACGAGAACAAGGTGCGACGGAAGTACCAGACGCAGGCGTACGCGGTGATGCCGTAGTAGAACGCGACGGCCAGACCGAGGGAGGCCACCGAATCCTGCAGCGCATTGGCGCTGACGAACGTCAGTACGAGGTAGAACAGCAGCGCGGCACCGCCCATGACGAGTGTGCCGAATCCCGGTGTCATGTACTTGGGATGGACACTGGCGAATCGCTTGGGAATGGCCTCGTAGACGGCCATCGACAGTGTTCCGCGTGCCGTGGGCAGAATGGTCGTCTGCGTCGAGGACAGTGCGGAGATGGACACCGTCAACAACAGCAGAGACGCCAGGATCGAGCCGGCAACCGGATCTCCGAGAATGGTCAGGACGTCGTCGACGTTGTCCGGATTGTTCAGACCGATACCGGTGTCTCCGAATCCGGCGAAGGACTGGACGGCGTACCCGACGAGAACGTACGTGGCGACGAGAATCAAGGTGGTGATCACGGCGGCGCGTCCCGGCGTCTTCTCCGAATCCTTCGTCTCTTCCCCGACGGCGAGGCACGCATCCCACCCCCAGTAGATGAAGATGCACAGGATGATGGCCTGGGCCGCGTCGGACATGGAAACTCCGGTCGGTACCAGCCAACTCCACTGCGGCGTGATGGCCTGTGGCCCTGCAGTTCCCGTGCCCACCTTGACCAGCGCCGTCACCGATACTCCGATGAGGACGCCGAACTGAACGACCAGCAGCACGTTCTGCATGCGTTCGCTGATCAGAATGCCGCGGAAGCTGACGTACGTCATCGAGGCGATGAAGAAGGAACCGAGGAGCACTTTTGCTGCGGTGGATTCGGCCAGACCGGAGAACCCCAGGAATTCGAAGAGGTAGATGGCCGCGATCTCCGCGACGTTGGCGAGCACGATGATGGCCGAGACCGCCAGGCCCCATCCCGCCATCCAGCCGACCCAGGGCCCGAAGGCCTTGGTGCCCCAGGTGAACGACGTTCCGCAGTCCGGTGTGTCGCGTCCGAGTTCGCGGTAGGCGAAGGCGGTGAGCAGCATCGGAACGAAGGCGATGAGAAACATCGACGGTGCTTTGTCGCCGACGGCCAGTACGACGTATCCGAGGGTCGCGGCCAAACTGTAGGCCGGGGCGACGGCGGACAGGCCGATGACGATGTTGCCGACCAACCCGAGCGCGCCGGTGTTGAGTCCCTTGCCCGGGATCGTGTTCGACGGTTCCACAGTGGACATAGTCCCTCCTACGTGTCTCGGGTTGAACACTACGATTTCCGTCGCGAATCCGCTGTGTATCGACGGATTAGTTTTCATCGGAGTAACAATGCAACGGAATCGGTTGATCCGAGGGGCGAAATTGCCGGATTTCGACGACTCGCCGGGCGGATCGCACAGACGCGCGCACGTGCACGCCGCGCGCTACCGTCGACACATGAGCACCGCGGAGAACACTCAGTCCTCGATCGGTGGCAGTGCGCCACTCGATCTCGCGTCGATCAGGTCGGCTCCGAAGGCATTGCTCCACGATCACCTCGACGGCGGACTCCGACCGCAGACCGTGCTCGAACTGGCGGACGAATGCGGATACGACGGATTACCCGCGACCGACGGTGCCGCTCTGGGGGAGTGGTTCCGCGATGCAGCGGACAGCGGATCGCTCGAGCGCTACCTCGAGACCTTCGCGCACACCGTGGCGGTCATGCAAACCCCCGAGGGATTGTTCAGGGTGGCGCGCGAATGCGCCGAGGATCTGGCCGACGACGGCGTCGTGTACGCGGAAGTACGCTTCGCGCCGGAACAGCACCTCGAACGTGGGCTGACTCTCGACGAGGTCGTCACTCACACCCTCGCCGGTTTCGAGGCGGGCATCTCCGCCGCGAAGGTGCGGGGCAAGAACATCATCATCGGCACCCTGCTGACGGCCATGCGGCACGCAGCGCGTTCGCGGGAGATCGCCGAGCTGACGGTACGTTTCCGTGACCGCGGAGTGGTGGGTTTCGACATCGCCGGGGCCGAGGCGGGCTTCCCTCCCAGCCGCCATCTCGACGCCTTCGAATACATGCGAGCCAGCAACGCGCACTTCACCATTCACGCGGGCGAGGCCTTCGGTCTGCCGTCCATCCAGGAAGCGGTGGCGTTCTGCGGAACCGACCGACTCGGACACGGAGTGCGAATCACCGACGACATCACCACGAACTCCGACGGCCCGCCGTCACTGGGTTTGTTGGCCGCGTACGTCCGCGACACCAGGATGCCTCTGGAGTTGTGCCCCAGTTCCAACGTGCAGACCGGTGCCGTCGAATCGTTGGCGACGCACCCCTTCGATCTGCTCGCACGACTGCGGTTTCGCGTCACCGTGAACACCGACAACCGGTTGATGAGCGACACCTCGATGAGCCGAGAGATGGTCAAACTGGTGGATACGTTCGGCTACGGGTGGAGTGACCTCGAGCGATTCACCATCAATGCGATGAAGTCCGCGTTCCTGCCGTTCGACGAGCGACTGGCATTGATCGACGACGTCATCAAGCCCGGCTACGCGGTGCTGATCGGCTGACGAGCGGGCGCGCAGCCGGGCGAGAACGTCCTACTTCTTGCGGAGACGGCTCTCGAACTCTCGCTCGAGGGCGCGCCAGGCCTCGGCCTCGACGTCGAACGGTGCGCTCGGGGCCAGTCGATCGGGACTGGGCTCGAGGGTGTACGAGACGTACCAGCCCAACGGTGTGGACGTGGCGAGGGCCTCGTCCACCGAGCTGTCGCCGGCGAAATCGGCTGCATCGGTGAACAATTCGACGGCAAGATCGAGCTGGTCGACGTCCACCGCGGTTGGCCCGTCGGCAAGGTCGTCGGCGAGTCCGGGCAGTACGTAGACGTTGTCGTCGGTGATCGTGATGTCCAGGGAGCCGTCGATCGCGGCGGTCTGAACATCGGAGTAGGTGCTGACCTGCGCCAGATCGTGATCGTGATCGTCGGCGAGATAGCGAGCCAGCGAACGCTCGGACCCGAACACGCTGATGGCTCCACCGCGGCCGAGGAAGACGGGCTTGTCGCCGAGGTAGCACCGCAGGGTGTACAGCGTGTCGTCGGACGTGATGATGCGAATGGGATCGATACCGACGGTGGTCCAGAACGTCTCCTCCGCCGCGGCAGCGGCGATGGGATCGCGGTCGACGTCGTCCTCGTCGCTCTCTGCGTCGTCGTCGGACTCTTCGTCCTCGGTGTCGTCGTCGATGTCGTCCGTTGCGTCGTCTGCATCGACGGCGTTCTCGGCAGCCGCGGTGATCTCCGCCTCGGCGACGGCAACGGCGGCGCTGTCGACGTCGGGGGAGGTCACGATGGAATCGACTGCGTCGAGGACGTCGTCCCAATGCTTCGCCACTGCTGCACCGATGCGGTCCCACAGCTCGGCACCTTCACGGCCGAGAAAGTTCTCGACGCCACCGGCCACTGCTCCGACGAACGGATTGGTTCCGAAAAAGCTTGTGACGGGCCGTAGTTCGCAGACATCACCGATGGACGAGACAATGTCGAAGGTGGCCTGTAGTTCGGCGAGAACGTCGGCTTCGGGGTCTGTAGCCACCAACTCGGGCACTGCGACGAGATCGAACCGATGCAGCTCGTCGGGCTCGAGTTCGTAGGCCGCGAGAGCGGATACCACCGGCCACGACGGGTGGTCGACGAGGTCGTTGTCGTCGTCGGATCGGACGAATGCGGCGAGCTCGGCGACCGTGGCGAATCCGTAGAGATCTTCCTCGTGTCCGAGGAATGCCTCCCATTCGTCGTCGCCTTCTCGCCACTCCGGTGCCCACAGTGTCGAGAAGTCACCGGCGGTCAGACCGAGTTCGATCGGGATGATGTCTCCAGCCATGGCGCGAAGCCTATCTCAGGAGTCTGTGAACGAAGCCTGCAGACTTTGCAGGATGGTGTTGCGCTGGTCGAGCGCTGCGGACGCCGCCTCGGCAGCTGTGACAACTATCGTCGACGCGAGTTCGTGGGCGCTCACCGATCCGAGATCCTGAGCGAGATCGAGCCCGACCATGGCCCCGGTACCGTCCGCGACGACGGTCACGAGCCCGTTGGGCGAGGCCACTCGAATCCTGATGTGGTCGACGCGCTCCTGCGTCTCACACAATCTGTCGAGCCGGTGTCGGGCGTTGTCGATCACGGCGTCGATATCGGTGGGGTGAGGGTGGGTCATACCGGTCGCAACCAACTCGTGGGCGCCGGTTCCTGGGCCAGATCGTCGTTCGCGTCGGCGGCCGTTCGGGCGTGGGTCGGTAGACCGAGGCGATCGAGGATGTCGGCGGGAACCCCGTCCTCGGCCAACCGGATTCGGCGCTGTGCTCGAGCGGCTGTGGTCGCCCGCGTGCATCGATCCAGGATCGTCGACGCCAATGCTGTTCCCCCGTAACGCAATTCTCGTGGGTCGATACCGATTGCGATCGGCACTCCATGTTCGGTGGCGCGAACGGTCACCGAGCCGGATCGAGTTGCCGATACCGCGCTGACGACGGTGGTGTTCGCGTCCGTCATTGCCTTCCTCTCATTCGGTCTGCCTCTCGTTGGGTCGACTGTCATTGGGTCGGGCGGTAGAAGCCCTTGAATGCCATGTCGCTGTTGGTCGTTCTGATCGGTCCTACCTGCACCGGGTCTCCCGCCTCGACGAGCTGGCCGTTGCCGATGACCATCGCTACGTGGCCGTCCCAGACCGCGAGATCGCCGGGCTGTACGTCACCGGCCGCGACCGACGAGCCGATGTCCTGTTGCTGCGCCAGACGGGGGATGTCGACGCCCTGCTGTGCGTACGCCCATTGGGTCAACCCACTGCAGTCCAGTCCGGCGCCCGGCGTCGTACCGCCCCAGGCGTAGGGGACGCCCTGCTGCGTCAGCGCGCTGCGAACGGCACCTGCGGCTTCTGCGTTGGGGGCGGTGACGGTGCTCCCGTCGGGCAATCGCACCTCTACTCCTCGGTCGGTCGGGTACGCGCCGGTGTCCCCGGCGCGGGGTGAATCGATCGCCGAATTGCCCAGGAAGTGCTGTGCTCCACCGGCTCCGGGGGAGTCCGGTGTGCCGCCGGTTTGTGAGAGCGACTGCGCGAACGTCTTCGCCAGCTTCTCCCCGGTCTCGATGACCTGCGCCGTTGCGGGTGAAGTCATCAGATTGGAGGGCGAGCCCGGCACTGCTGCCGGGCCGGAATCGATGGGTGCGGGGGCCGCGGGTGGGGAGGCCAGCTCGCCTGCTGTCGCGGCGTGCACGGCCAGTTCGGCGCGTACGCGCGCGACCACCGCCAAGGCGCGCTCGAGGTGCTCGATCGCGGCCGAGATCAGCATCGTCTGCCCGATCGGGGTGGCGATGATCGGTCCTGCGGAGAGGGCGATGCCCACGAACGACTGCACTATTGCCTGTAGTTCGACGAAACCCTGCTCGGTATCCCGACATGCCCGATCGACGACAGCGGCGATGTCGTCCGCGTGGTCGGCAAGAGCCAGAGCACTGGCATGAGCGTTCTCGGCGTACCGAAGTGCTGCGTCCGCGGCCTTGCCGTTCCAGTTCGAAGCAAGTTCGGTGATCGCGATGCGGCCGATTCCCTGTGCGGCCTCGATCGCAGCCGACGACAGTCGCAACACATCGGCCGGGCCTCCGGAGGGAACGGTACCGCCGCCGAATGCACCGAGCAGCTCGAGGATGGGACGAGAGAGGAGATCGATCATCGCCGCTTACCGAGCGTCCGGCGCACCGGAGCGGGACGTGACGGCCGCCCTGGTTGCATCGTCGGTGCGGGCGTACGACACCGCGGCTTCGGCGGCCGCGGAACCGAGGCTTGCCACCGCTCCCGCCAGGCGAACGACCGCATCGGTATGCGCCAGATGGGTTCCGGTCACCGTGGCCAGAAATTCCTGCCCGATCAGGCCGAACACCGGTGCCAACACGGCGGGCCCGCAGGCAGCGGCGGCAGCACCGGCCGCCGCGATCTGCTCGGCCATGGTCGACGCCGCTGCGCCGTAGGCGAGCACCCCCTCGGTCTCGACGACGAGTTCGTCCATGAGTCCCCCTGAAATCGCGTGCGTTCGCGCAGTCGCCGAATGCGACGCCCAACTGGTTCGACGCGAGTGCGGGCACATCGGTTCCCACGACTTGCTGTTCGCCGTGCGTCTCGGCGATTTCTTCCGGTGGGGCTCATCGTGTGGGGCCTCATGGTGCTGGGCCTTATCCTGTGAGACATGGATACACACGTGGTCGACCACCCACTGGCCGCCGCCCTGCTCACCACCATGCGGGACGAGCGGAGCGACAACGCCACGTTCCGAACTGCGCTCCGCCAGCTCACCCACATGCTGGTTTACGAGGCCACCAGGGACGCCGACATCGACACGTTCGAGGTGCGTACTCCCGTCGCAGTCACCCAGGGCACCCGGTTGGCTCGTCCGCCGCTGCTGGTGCCCGTACTGCGTGCCGGTCTCGGCATGGTGGAGAAGGCCAGCGGTCTGATTCCGCAGTCTCGCGTCGGGTTCGTCGGGATGGCCAGGGACGAGCAGACGCATCAGCCGGTGCCCTACATGGAGTCCCTGCCCGACGACCTGTCCCAGACTCCGGTCTACGTACTCGACCCCATGCTGGCGACCGGCGGATCGATGGTGCACACGATCGAGCTGCTCGTCGGACGCGGCGCAACCGATGTCACTGCCATCTGCGTCGTGGCCGCCCCCGAAGGTGTCGCAGCGCTCGAAGCATCGGGACTCCCGGTGCGACTCGTTGCCGCGAGCATCGACGACGGACTCAACGACAATGCCTTCATCGTCCCGGGCCTCGGCGACGCGGGCGACCGTCAGTTCGGACCCCGCTGATTCGCTCCGGTGCAACCCTGCTCGCGCTCGGGGTGTCCTGGCCCTCCGCCGGGCCTGACACCCCGCGGTTGCGGCTGCTCGACATCGAGACCGAGCAGGTGGAGTTCGAGGAGTTGGTGGGCAACACACTGGGCTACCGCGCTCTCGGCGGCGCGGCAGACCGATACTGCACGGGCCGAACGGCATTCACTGCGGACGGGCCGCCGCGGTACGTTCCGTGCCCGGGCCGAGAGCCTGCCGTCGGGTCGAGCCAGTGCGCACGGTGCGCGGACAAGGACGTGTTTCGTTTCGTTCATACCGTCCACCGCAGCGGATTCGTCTCCCGCGATCTGGAAAAACATGTCATGGCACCGCATTGGCTCTATCTGGCGGCGTTTGCCAACGGCACCTTCAAGATCGGGACAGCCGCGCAGACTCGCAAATGGGGTCGGCTCGCCGAGCAGGGAGCTATCTGTGCGCAGTACGTCGCGTACGCGGACGACGGCAAGGCCGTGCGTGTCGCCGAGGACCTGGTGACCGAAAGGCTCGGGCTGCGGCAGGCCGTACGGTCGGCGACGAAGGCAGCATCGCTGTGCGTGCCACTCGATCTCGAACGGTTGGAGGCAGGCACTGCCGCGCGTGCGGAGCAGGTCCGTCAGCTGTTGACCGACGCCGCGATCGGCGGATGCCGGCCGATCGCGGAGCGGTGGACTCCGCCCGCGGGACGGGAAGCTTTGAGTGAGAACGATACTCGGGTTGCCTACCCCGTCGATGTCGCAACCGGCTCCCATGGACTGCAGATCAGGACATGCGTCGGGCAGGCGGTGATCGCCTCGGTAGACGATCAGGCCTACGTCGCGGATCTGGCGGCATTGAAGGGTCGGCGCATCGAACTCGGGGCCTTCACGTCCGATCTGCCTGCAGTGCAGTCGGCACTGTTCTGAGTTACAGCTCTCGTGCGAACACGGAGAGCTGGGCCAGGAGTTCGTCCGCCGTCGATCTCGCCCTCGCCAGATCCTGCCGGTCCGAGACGGGCTCGACAACCTCGAGGTACGCCTTGAGCTTGGGTTCGGTCCCGGACGGCCGCACGATGACCCGGAGCCCGGAGCCCGCGATTTCGACTGCGTCGGTGCGCAACTCGTCGTCCCGGTCGGCGTAGTCCATGACGGTCACCGTGCGTCCGGCCAGCTCCGTCGGCGGCGTGCTGCGCAGTCGGCGCATCATGTCCCCGATGTCGGTGAGATCCTGTACCCGACGGGACACCTGCGCTCCGCTGTGAACGCCGAATTCGACGGCCAGATCGTCGAGTACGTCGAGTAGCGTGCGTCCGTCCTGCTTCAGCGCTGCCGCGAGGTCCGCCAGTACGACGGCTGCAGAAATCCCGTCCTTGTCTCGCACCACATTCGGATCTACGCAGTGACCGATCGCTTCTTCGTAGGCGTACACGAGGCCGTCTCCGGCGCGCACGAGCCATTTGAAACCGGTCAGTGTGCGGGCATACCGCGCGCCGCGGGCCGGTGCCAGTGCCGAGAGCAGCTGCGAGGACACGATGGTGTTGGCCACCAGTGAGCCGGGCGGTGCGTCACGCAGCAGGTAGTCGGCCAGCAGAGCGCCGGTTTCGTCCCCGGTCAGCATCCGCCAACCGTGAGCGTCTCGAACTCCGACTGCGCAGCGATCGGCATCGGGGTCGAGTGCCACGGCGAGGTCGGCGTCGGTCTCGGCCGCCAGCGCGAGAACCGCGTCCGCAGCACCCGGCTCTTCCGGGTTGGGGAAGGTCACCGTCGGGAAGGACGGATCGGGCTCGAACTGCTCCTCGACCACCCGGATGTCGCGGAACCCAGCGCCGCGCAGTGCCGCCACGGCGAGTTCTCCGCCGACGCCGTGCAGTGCGGTCAGGGCGATACGAACATCGCGTGATCTCGAACGAGGCAGTCTCACAACGGAATCGAGGTAGCGCGACGCGATGTCAGAGCCGCTGGGCTCGACGGCTGTGCGAGGCACGTCGACTGCATCTGCGCCGGCATCGATGAGCGCCTCGATCTGGGCATCGCTCGGCGGAACCAACTGCGACCCGCCCCGCAGATACACCTTGTACCCGTTGTCGGCGGCCGGGTTGTGCGAGGCGGTGATCTGCACCCCCAGCTCGGCATCGAGCGCCCGTACGGCGAAGGCGACAACGGGCGTGGGGAGTGGTCGAGGCAGAAGGACCACCGAAAATCCCTGCGCAGCCAACGTTTCCGCCGCCGCGAAGGCGAACTGTTCCGAACCGGTTCGTGCGTCACGGCCCACCACGACGGTGGATCCGCCGAGGCCCTGACCGAGTAACCACGCTGCGATACCGGCGGTTGCTCGCACGACCACGGCGACGTTCATGCCGTTCGGGCCGGCGCGCACCGGCCCTCTGAGGCCGGCGGTGCCGAAGGTCAACGGACCGCTGAATCGGTCCGCGAGTTCGGAATCGGAGAGGCCGTCGAGTTCGTCGCGGCTCGCCGGATCGGGATCTCCCGCGATCCAGCGTTGCACGCGCTCGGTGAGATCCTCGATCACAGTCGGGTGACCAACTCGTGCAGCAGAGCGCCCATCCGAGCTGCCGAATCCTTGCCCGCAGCGAGCACTTCGGAGTGATCGAGGTGTTCTCCGGTCATGCCGGCAGCGAGGTTGGTGACCAACGAAATTCCCAGCACGCGAGCACCCTTCGCACGGGCGGCGATCGTCTCGTGCACCGTCGACATGCCCACCAGATCCGCACCGAACGTGCGCAGCATCTTGATCTCGGCCGGCGTCTCGTAGTGCGGGCCCGGCAGTCCCGCGTAGACGCCGTCCTCGAGAGACGGATCGATCTCGGCGGCGAGAGCGCGAAGTTCGGGGGAGTAGGCACCGACGAGATCGACGAATTCGGCTCCGACGAGCGGCGAACGGGCGGTCAGGTTGAGGTGATCGGAAATCAGAACCGGTTGGCCGACGCTCATGCCTTCACGGATGCCGCCGGCGGCATTGGTGAGGACGACGGTCGTCGCGCCTGCCGCGATCGCGGTGCGCACCGGGTGCACGACGCGTCGGAGGTCGTGGCCCTCGTAGGCGTGCGTACGGCCCTGCAGTAACAGGGTGTGGGTCCCGCCCACGTTCACCGAGGTGATCGTGCCGGAGTGGCCCGATGCGGACGGCGGTGCGAAGCCGGGAAGGTCGGCCATGCGCACGGTCGCGGTGGGGGAGCCGAAGACATCCGCGGCCGCCTGCCAGCCGGAGCCGAGGACGATGGCCACGGTGTGGGTGTCGATGCCGGTCGCTGCAGCGAGAGCGTCGGCGGCCGTACGCGCGGCCGCATCGGGATCGGTCACGGGATCGGTTGCTCGTGCGTCGGAAGTTGCCACGATGAACAACAGTAAGAGATCGCTGTGGTGTCTGTGGAACCGAGACGGTGTGACCGGGAAGTTACCGCCGAGTAGTATCCGCTGCATGCCTTATCTCGAACGCGACGGCGATGTCCACATCTTGTTCCTCGGTGCCCAAGAGGGCACGGACAATCCAGAGAACAGGTTCCATCCCGACTGGATAGACGCCGTCCACGCGCTGCTCGACGAGGTCGAGGCATCGACCGGACCGGCCGCGCTGGTCACCACCTCTGCAGGCAAGTTCTACAGCAACGGACTCGACACCGATTGGCTGTTCGCGAACCTGGACCGGATCACCTGGTACCTCGATCGCGTGCACACGCTCTACACGCGGCTGTTGGCATTCCCGATGCCTACGGTCGCAGCGGTGCAGGGCCATGCATTCGGTGCGGGCGCAATGTTCGCAACAGCGCAGGACTTCCGCATCCAGCGCGCAGACCGAGGCTTCTACTGCCTGCCGGAGGTCAACCTCAACATGCCGTTCACCGTCGGCATGTCTGCCCTGATCAATTCCAGGCTGCCCAAGCAGGCCGCCGTCGAGGCGATGTTGACGGGCCGTCGCTACGGCGGGGCCGATGCGGTGGCCGCAGGAATCGTCGAGGCCACGGCGTCCGAGGAATCGGTTGTCTCCGACGCCGTTGCCAAGGCGGCGGCGCTGACCAGCACCCGGGGAGCGAACCTGGCCGGCATCAAGAGTCGGATGCACGTGGACCTGCTCGCTGCGCTGACGACGCCGACGGACGACAGCAACTTCAGCTTCGGTAACTAGCCCCGTCCGGCACTGTTCGGGCTCGGAGTCGGCACAGCCGTTCCGACACGCCGCCGCGCTAGTGACACACTGTCTCTCGTGATCGACGAACCGAACAGTGCCGCCGTGGGCGAGGAGATCGGCCGCGCGCTCGCTCACACAACCGACGAAGTGGTTGCGCTGTCGCACTCGATTCACGCAGAACCGGAACTGGCGTTCGAGGAATATCGCAGCGTTGCGAAGGTCCTCGACACGCTTCGCGCCCACCATTTCGAGATCGAATCCGGGGTCGCCGGCATCGACACCGCATTCACCGCGTCGGTGGGTAGCGGCGAGCTCGTGATCGGAATCTGCGCGGAGTACGACGCGTTGCCCGAGATCGGTCACGCCTGCGGCCACAACATCATCGCCGCGTCCGCGGTGGGTGCCGCCCTGGCGCTTGCGCCGGTGGCCGATGCTCTCGGCATCACGGTCCGGGTGCTCGGCACCCCAGCCGAGGAAACCGGCGGCGGCAAGGTCCTGATGCTCGAGCGCGGCGTCTTCGACGACATCGGTGCCGCACTGATGGTGCATCCGGGCCCGTTCGACATCGTGGGCGCGACGTCGCTGGCATTGGCCGACGTTGCCGTCAAGTTCACCGGCCGCGCTGCCCATGCGTCGGCCGCCCCCGAGTGGGGAATCAACGCGGGCGATGCCGTCACCGTCGCGCAGGTGGCGCTCGGGCTCATTCGGCAGCACCTCTCGCCCGGCCAGCAACTGCACGGCATCGTCAGCGACGGCGGCGTCGCGCCGAACATCGTGCCCGGACATGCCGAACTGCTCTACTATCTGCGCGCGAACAGCACCGAGTCACTCGATGCGCTGACGAAGAAGACGTTCGCCTGTTTCGAGGCGGGCGCCATTGCCACCGGATGCACTCACGAAATCCGCACGGTCTCGCCGACGTACGCGGCCCTGACCCCGGATTCGTGGCTGGTGGCGGCATTTCGTCAGGAGATCGAATCGCTGGGACGGTCGCCGTTGGCACCGGAATTGGAAGGATTTCGCCCGTTGGGCAGCACTGACATGGGAAACGTGACGAATGTTCTACCCGGAATCCACCCCGTCGTCGGCCTCGATGCCGGAGGGGCGGTGACGCATCAACCGGAGTTCGCCGCAGCGTGTGTCACCGAGTCCGCCGATCGTGCACTGCTCGACGGTGCTCTCGCCCTCGCCGGAACGGCCGCTCGTGCCGCAGCCGATCCACAGACCCGGGCGCGTCTGCTCGACGGTGTGAACGCTCGATCGGCGGCGCAGCGATGAGCGCAGGCGAAGAGGCGGAAGTTCGGATGAGCGCAGGCGAAGAGGCGGAAGTTCGGATGAGCGCAGGCGAAGAGGCGGAAGTTCGGATGAGGGCAGGCGAAGAGGCGGAAGTTCGGATGAGGGCAGGCGAAGAGGCGGAAGTTCCGATGAGTTCACGTGAAGCCGCGATCGATCGGTGGATTCAGGCTCACACAGAAGATCTGTCCCTGTGGCGTCGGCACATTCACGCCCATCCGGAACTGGCCCGTCGTGAATTCGCTACGACGGCGTTCGTCATGGAGCAGCTCTCGGCGGCAGGCCTGTCACCCAAGCCTCTGCCCGGCGGCACGGGCTTGATCTGCGATATCGGTCCCGACGGCCCGCGCGTCGCGCTGCGCGCGGACATGGACGCGTTGCCGCTGCAGGAGATCACCGGTGCGCCGTACACGTCGACGGTTCCCGGCGTTTCCCACGCGTGTGGGCACGATGCCCACACCACGGTGCTGCTGGCGACCGGACTCGCGCTGGCGTCGCTGCCGGACCTGCAGTACGGGGTTCGGCTGATCTTTCAGCCTGCCGAGGAGGTCATGCCGGGCGGTGCACTCGACGCTGTTGCCGCGGGAGCGCTCGACGGAGTGTCGAAGATTTTCGCGTTGCACTGCGACCCGCGACTCGAGGTGGGACAGGTGGGCGTGCGTGTCGGGGCCATCACCTCCGCCGCCGACACCGTCGAATTGCGTCTGGACTCGCCTGGCGGACACACCTCGCGGCCGCACCTGACCACCGATCTCGTCTACGCGTTGGGCACCGTCATCACCGGGCTGCCGGGCATGTTGAGCAGGCGCATCGATCCGCGAACCAGCACGGTGATGGTCTGGGGCGCGGTCGTGGCGGGGCAAGCCCCCAACGCCATTCCGCAGACCGGCATGCTCACCGGAACAGTACGGACCGGCGACCACGAAACGTGGGCGCTGCTCGAGCCGCTCGTTCGCGAGATCGTCACCGGTCTGTTGGCACCGACCGGGGTGCGATTCGAGCTGCATTACCGGCGCGGCGTACCGCCCGTGGTGAACGACCCGGCGTCCACGGCCACCTTCGAGAAGGCGATCGGGCGAGTGGGGCCGGCGGCGTTGGCCGACACGGCGCAGTCCGGTGGCGGCGAGGACTTCTCGTGGTACCTGGAGAACGTGCCGGGAGCGATGGCCCGACTCGGCGTGTGGTCGGGGACCGGTCCGCAACTCGACATCCATCAGCCGACGTTCGACCTCGACGAGCGAGCCTTGGCCGTGGGTGTGAAGGTGATGACCGGAATCGCGTTGGATCCGAACTAGCGGTCAGGCGGTTGTTGTCGCCGGCTGACCGCGAACTTCTAGGACGTGGTGCCCGGCCCTACGTTGCGGCTGTTGCGGGTGCGTAGGTCTCGCACGTATTCGGCTGGGGCACCGGCAATTTCGGCGGCCTCGGCCATGACCCCGAGGTAGCGTGCCGACGGTAGGCCACCTTCGTAGGCGTCGAGAACGTAGAGCCACGCCAGGACCGGCTCGCCTCCGGTCTCGATGCGCAGCCGGATCTTGCGGTGGATGCCGAGCTCCGAGCCCTCCCACCGATCCAGGCTCTCCTCGTCCTCCTCGGATACGTCGTAGAGCACCACGAAGACCTCCGAGTCCGGGTCCTCGACGATCGTGGCGAGCGCGCCCTCCCAGCCGATGTCGCCACCGCCGAAGGTCAAGCGCCACCCGTGCAGCCACCCGGTTCCCGACAGCGGTGAGTGGGGGCAACGCTGCAACATCTGCTCCGGATGCATGTTCGATCCGTAGGCGGCATAAATTGGCACGTCGGCCAGCCTAAACCGTATCGCCGCCCGTTGACGCCCCGTGGTGGTGTTTCGGTGCGTCGTCGCAGGTACGCCGAGCGACGGGTGGAGTGAAGCTAGCCTTACCGACGCGCGGAACCGGACACTGCAATACCGTTGACGTGACACAGTACAAAGATTTCAGCACGCGAGAAGAGGATCAATGACCCGGATTGTGATCATCGGTGGTGGTCCGGCAGGGTACGAAGCAGCTTTGGTAGCCGCTCAGCACGGCGGACAGGTGACGCTCGTCGATTCAGACGGTATCGGCGGTGCCTGCGTTCTGTGGGACTGCGTGCCGTCGAAGACGTTCATCGCCTCGACCGGCATTCGCACCGAGATGCGTCGAGCCAGCGACCTGGGCATTTCACTGGACCCATCGCAGGCCGCCGTTGCGCTTCCGAAGATTCACGACCGAGTCAAGAGTCTCGCGCAGGCACAGTCGGCCGATATCGCCCACCGCGTCACCTCGGTCGGCGTCGAAATTCTGGCCGGCCGCGCCGAGATGATCGACACCCACGTCGGTATGGCCTCGCATCAGATCAAGGCGGTGTTGGCCGACGGTGAGGAACGCATCCTCGACGCCGACGTCGTCCTCATCGCGACCGGTGCCCGCCCGCGCGTGGTCAAGGGAGCCGAGCCCGACGGCGAACGCATTCTCAACTGGCGACAGCTCTACGACCTCGAGGCACTGCCCGAACATCTCGTGGTCGTCGGGTCCGGTGTGACCGGTGCCGAGTTCGTCTCGGCCTACACCGAGATGGGCGTCAAGGTCACCGCTGTCTCGAGCCGCGACCGCGTCCTCCCACACGAGGACGAGGACGCCGCTCTGGTCCTCGAGGACGCGTTCAACGAGCGAGGTGTCACTCTCGTCAAACATGCCCGGGCCGATTCGGTCGTCCGCACCGACGACGGCGTTCTCGTCACGCTGTCGGACGGGCGCACCGTCGAGGGCAGCCACGCGCTGATGACCGTCGGATCGGTGCCCAACACCTCCGGTCTCGGACTCGAGAACGTCGGCATCGAACTCGACAAGGGCGGATACCTGCGGGTGGATCGCGTCTCGCGCACCGCAGTGGCCGGGATCTACGCAGCCGGTGACTGCACCGGCCTGCTGCCGCTGGCCTCGGTCGCGGCGATGCAGGGACGCATCGCGATGTACCACGCACTGGGTCAGGCCGTCAGCCCGATCAAGCTCAAGACCGTGGCCTCGGCGGTGTTCACGCGGCCCGAGATCGCGTCGGTCGGTGTCGCGCAGTCCAAGATCGACGCCGGTGACGTACCGGCACGCGTGGTGATGCTGCCACTGACCACAAATCCGCGAGCGAAGATGAGTGGGCTCAAGCGCGGTTTCGTCAAGATCTTCTGTCGCCCCGCCACCGGCGTCGTCATCGGCGGCGTTGTGGTCGCCCCGAGCGCGTCGGAGCTGATTCTGCCCATCGCGATGGCGGTGCAGAACAATCTGTCGGTGAACGACCTGGCGAACACGTTCTCGGTGTACCCGTCGCTGTCCGGTTCGGTCATCGAGGCTGCGCGCCAGCTGATGGCGCACGACGATCTGGACTGATCTCAGAATGTGAGAATTGCGTTTCATATTTCGGTAACACGTGAGACAGTCGAGAGAGCGGACACACCCGTCCGCTCTCTCCTCGACTCAGCGGATCCGCGGGCCGTTCCCTCGTTCCTGCTGCCCCGGAGTCTCTTTCGTGTCTTCTACTCACTTCCCTGCCGGCTTGGCCCGGCGCACCGCATCACTGTCCAGCTCGGCGATCCGTGATCTTCTGGCCCTCACCGCACGCGAGGACGTCATCAGCCTGGCGGGAGGTCTACCGGCCACTGACCTGATCCCCGTCGACCGCATCGCGGCAGCTGCCGAGGCGGTACTGTGGAGCCCTGATGCCGTTCAATACTGCGAGACCGCCGGCCATCGCACGCTGCGCAGCGTGATCGCGGCCAGAGAGAGCGCCGTGCGCGGGGGAGTCACGGTTCCGACGGGCACCGTCGTCGTCACGCACGGATCGCAACAGGCCCTGACGCTGCTCGCGCAGGCGCTGATCGACCCGGGTGCCGTTGTCGTCGTCGACGAGCCTGCGTATACCGGTGCGCTGCAGGTGTTCTCGATCGCCGAAGCGCGGATCGAGGCCATCGAGATCGACGCCGACGGCATGGACACCGCCGAACTCGAACGACGGTTGGCGGCGGGACTGCGTCCTTCGGTGGTCCACACGGTTGCCAACTTCCACAACCCTCGCGGGGTCACGATGAGCGAGCCGCGGCGGCGGCACCTCGCGGCGCTCGCGGATTTCTACCGATTCTGGGTGATCGAGGACGACCCGTACGGCGAGATCTGGTTCGGCGCAACGGGCTCTACGCACGGGACGGGCGCACCGCCGCCGCCGATAGCCTGTTTCGGCGATCGCGTCATCCGGCTGTCGAGTGCGTCGAAGATCCTGGCTCCGACGCTGCGGGTCGGCTGGTTCGTCGCCCCGCCCGCCGTGTGTGCGGCTGTGGAACTCCTCAAACAGGGTGCCGATCTGTGCGGTTCCTCGATGACGCAGCTGATGGCGGCGAACATGCTCGGCGACACTGCGTGGTCGAACACCCACTTGACAACGCTGCGTCACGAGTACGCATGCCGTGCAACAGCATTGACGGACGCGCTCGATGCCGAGTTCTCCTCGCGGCTCACGGTCTCGCGCCCGACGGGAGGAATGTTCGCCTGGGCCACCTTCGAGGATGGGACCGACACGGACGAGCTGCTCGCGACCGCCCTGGAGCACGGAGTCGCCTTCGTTCCCGGCTCGGCGTTTGCGTCGGCCGAGCAGTACGGCCGCTCGCTCCGATTGAGCTTCGCGGGATCGACCCCGGCAGAGCTGGCGGAGGCGGTGCGGCGATTGGGTGCCGCACACGCGTCCATCCGCACTCACTGAGCGTCGTCAGCAGGTTCTGCGCTCGGCGGACCTGGGGCGGTAACCTGACATGCACGTAGTGCCCGGGGTTTTTCGACGGATAGGGAGCGTCACAGTGAGCAACCGATCGAACACGAAGTTCCTCGGACCCACCCAACGGGTGGAGGCGTGGGACCAGCTCGGACGCGAACAATTCGACGTCGTGGTGGTCGGCGGTGGCGTCGTGGGTTCGGGTGCCGCGCTCGACGCGGCGACGCGGGGTCTGAAGGTGGCGCTGGTCGAGGCGCGAGATTACGCGTCGGGCACCTCGTCTCGCTCGTCGAAGATGTTCCACGGCGGGCTCCGCTACCTCGAGCAGCTCGAGTTCGGGCTCGTACGCGAGGCGCTGCACGAACGTGAACTCTCGCTGTCCGCACTCGCACCACACCTGGTCAAGCCGCTGAAGTTTCTGTTTCCGCTCACTCATCGCCTGTGGGAGCGCCCGTACATCGCCGCGGGCATCTTTCTCTACGACCGGATGGGTGGGGCCAAATCGGTTCCGCAACAGAAGCATCTGACCCGTTCCGGTGCCCTGCGGATGTCGCCCGGCCTCAAACGGAGGTCGCTGATCGGCGGAATTCGGTACTACGACACCGTCGTCGACGACGCGCGGCACACGATGACCGTCGCCAGAACTGCGGCCCATTACGGCGCAGTGGTGCGTACGTCCACTCAGGTCGTGGGGTTCCTGCGGGAGGCCGACCGGGTATCGGGTGTGCGAGTACGAGATTCGGAGACCGGAGCCACGACCGAGGTTCGTGCGCACGTGGTGATCAACGCCACGGGCGTGTGGACCGACGAAATACAGTCACTGTCGAACATGCGTGGTCGCTTCCGAGTACGGGCCTCGAAGGGTGTGCACATCGTGGTGCCGCGCGATCGCATCGTCAGCGAAGCCGCGATCATTCTGCGCACCGAGAAGTCCGTGCTGTTCATCATTCCGTGGGGCGCGCACTGGATCATCGGCACCACCGATACCGACTGGAATCTCGATCTCGCGCACCCTGCCGCGACCAAAGCCGATATCGATTACATCCTCGGTGAGGTCAACGGGGTGCTCGTGACGCCCCTCACACACGACGACATCGACGGCGTCTACGCGGGATTGCGGCCGCTACTGGCAGGTGAAAGCGACGAAACGTCCAAGCTGTCCCGCGAACACGCGGTCGCTCGGGTGGCACCGGGACTCATCGCCATCGCAGGCGGCAAGTACACGACCTACCGGGTGATGGCCGAGGACGCAGTGGATCTCGCGGCCGAGGACATCCCGGCGCGGGTGGCGTCGTCGATCACCGAGAAAGTGCCGCTCGTCGGCGCGGACGGCTATTTCGCGCTGGTCAATCAGGCCCCGCACCTGGGCGAAGTACACGGTCTGCATCCGCACCGAGTGACTCATCTGCTGGACCGGTACGGTTCGCTGATCGACGAGGTGCTCGCCATGGCTGACGGCAAACCCGAACTGCTGCAACCGCTGACCGACGCGCCCGCTTATCTGCAGGTCGAGGTGGTCTATGCCGCTGCGGCCGAGGGCGCACTGCACCTCGAGGACGTGCTGTCGCGGCGCACCCGGATTTCCATCGAGTACTCGCATCGTGGGATGAACTGCGCGGGACAGGTCGCAGCACTCATTGCCCCGATCCTGGGTTGGGACGAGGCCACGGTCGACCGCGAGGTCGACACGTACCGGGCTCGGGTCGAGGCCGAGATCGAGTCGCAGCGTCAGCCCGACGACGAGTCTGCCGACGCTCTCCGCGTCGTCGCGCCCGAAGCGCGTCAGGAAATTCTCGAACCCGTCCGGACCCTCTGAGTCACGGGACCCGAACCAGCGTCCGCGGTGC
Organism: Rhodococcus sp. 1R11; assembly: GCF_004563845.1. Taxonomy (NCBI): domain Bacteria; kingdom Bacillati; phylum Actinomycetota; class Actinomycetes; order Mycobacteriales; family Nocardiaceae; genus Rhodococcus; species Rhodococcus sp. 1R11. The sequence continues at coordinate 122,627 of NZ_SPNG01000013.1, forward strand.
GCGAGCAGCCGTCGCGCCGGAGACAGCCATGACCAGCAGGGTGAGTATCGCAAGTGTCAACATACGATCCATGGTGATCGGCGAAGCTGTGAGCAGGCTTGGTCGGCCCTGACGAAGCTCTGTGAAGGCCGGTCATCTCTGGCAGTGCGGGCAGTAGTAGATCTGCCGTTCTTCGAGTGGATTGTCGCCGATCAGTCCGAACTCGATGGTGGTACCGCACCGTCGGCACGGCTTGTTCTCGCGGCCGTACACCCAGAAATGGCGACCCGCGCGACGATCCCCGGTGGTGACGCGCTGATTGCGATTCTTGTTGGCGGTGATGGTGCGGAAGGACAGGTCGATCATCTTCTTCAGGTCTCCGGAGTCCTCGACCGGCGTGCGGGGATCGACTCCGCGAAGGAAGCAGATCTCGTTGCGGTAGACATTGCCGAGTCCGGCTATGTTGCGCTGATCGAGCAGGGCCAGGCCGATCGGTCGACTGGGGTCCGATTCCAGATTGGTCAGGGCGACACCTGGGTCCCAGTCGGGTCCGAGTAGATCCGGTCCGAGATAGCCGACAGCGTCGTCCTCGTTCTCGAGGATCTCCAGCACGCCCAGCTCGAATCCGATGGCCTGTGCCTTCTCGGTGTTCAGAATGATGCGAGCTTGGAAGGCCGGACGACGCCAGCGAGCCCCCAGTGCATAGACGTGCCAGGTGCCTTCCATCTTCAGGTGCGAGTGGATCGAGTAGCCGCCCACTCTGATCAGCAGGTGTTTGCCCCTCGACGCGACGGACTCGACCGTTTCGCCGGTGAAGTCGACTGTGGCGTAACGGGGTACACGAATGTCGCAGGCAGTGAGCTGCTGGCCCTCGAGCGCTGCCCGCAGAGTATTGGCGGCGCGCCAGACGGTATCGCCCTCGGGCATCTGCGTCCTCTCTCGTTTTTCTGTTCTCTTTTTCGGAAGTGATGCGGTGCCTCAGCGCCGCAGGCGTAGCCCGCGGGGAGTCGCCGAGAAACCGGCCTCGGTCAACGTCTTGGAGAAATCCGTGCCGTGGATATCGTGACCGTTGATCCGTTCGACCAGTAACTTGTCCACCCCGCCGCGCTTGACCGTGATCGCCAATGCCGTTGCTGCAGAAGCGATGTCCTCGGTGTTGTCGCCGAAGGTCAGCACCGACTTGCCGCCACGTTCGACGAACATCGTCAACTCACCGCGAACGAGTACGACCAGCGCGCCCGCCTTGCGGCCAGGCCGATGCTTCGTCGTGTCGTCCGGCTCATCGTTGCCGCCGGCCTTCGGCCATGGCAGTGCACCGCCGTACGGGTTCGCCGGATCGCACGAGGCGAGCACCACGGCAGTGGCGTTCTTCTTCGGTTCGTCGTAGCTGCGCAACCGGTCGACGACGTCGGAGGTGGAGAACTGAGCGCCGCCCAGCGAATCGACGAAATAGCCGCGTCGGCAGCGACCGGAATCCTCGAACCCCGTCAGCACCTTGTACATCGTGGCGAACCCGCCGGGGACCCCTTCGTTCATGACCGAACCGCGCGTCACAACGCCGTAGCGTTCGAGGAGTACGTCTGCGGTGGCATGAGCGCGGACGGTGAGGTCCGGTTCGAGTTCGGGCAACCGTGACCACCGACCGCCGGCCGTCGGTGGGCCGGTGCGGGTGGGCAGGGACGGCCGCTCGAACTGACGGTAGGAACGCAGGCGCGGGGTTCGACGCGGTGCTCGATGACTCGGGGCCGAGCGAGTGGTCGTGGAGTTCAACAGGGCTCGCAGTGGCGCGAACGTGTCGTTGCTGAGTCGTCCGGCCCACACCAGCTCCCAGAGTGCAGCCTGCAGAGCAGTGTCGTCGGTGCTCCCGACGGTGTCGGAGAGCTGGCGGAAGAAGTACGCACCACCGCCCGCGACTGCGTCCTGGATGCGAATCTGCAACTCGGACAGGTCGGATTCGGCGGCTGGCACCAGAGTCAGCGGCGCGGTATCGGCCATGTGCAGGCTCACCCAGCCGTCCTTGGACGAGATCGCGCCATGCCCCGCCCACAACACCTCGCCGGTGGAGGTCAACTCGTCGAGCATGGCGGGGCTGTAGTCGCTCACCCGGGAGGCGAGCACGAGCGACTCCCACGCCGACGCCGGAACCGGCACGCCCGCAAGCTGTTCGATGACCGTTGCCACACCATCGATTCCGCTCAACCGGCGACTGTCGACGTGCTGCCACGCCGGCAGGAATCGGCCGAGCGTGGCTGTGGACACGGGTTCGACTTCCTGCCGCGCCGCCGCCAGAGATCTCCGCCGCAATCGCCGAAGAACCTCGGCGTCGCACCATTCGCTGCCCGTTGCACCGGGACGGAATTCGCCCTCGACGACGCGTTTGTCGACGGCCAGTCGGCGCAGGACGTCACGCACCACGGCGGTACCGACGCCGAAGCGCGCGGCGGCGTCGTCGAGGGTGAACGGTCCGTGGGTTCGTGCGTACCGGCTGATCAGGTCGACCAGCGGGTCGTCGACGGGTTCTATGAATGCGGCCGGGGTGCCGATGGGAAGTGGAACGCCGAGTGCATCGCGAAGGCGAGCGGCGTCCTCGATTGCCGTCCACCAGGTCTGTCCGGCGAACGTGACCTCCATCGCCCGCTTTGCATCGGCCAGTTCGGTGAGCCACTGCGGGAATTCGTCGCCGTCGGTGCGCAGGCCGACTTCCGTGGCGGTCAGCGGACCGAGCAGCCGCAGCAGATCCGCCACACCTTCGATGTCCTTGGCGTGTCTGTCCTCGGGCAGTCGCTGCAACTCGAGCTCGGTGGTGGTGATGACGCTGTCGTCCAGCAACTCTCGCAGCTCGACGCGTCCGAGCAACTCGGCCAGCAGCGCCGAATCGAGGGACAGTGCGGCGGCCCGCCGTTCGGCGAGCGGGCTGTCGCCCTCGTACATGAAAGCGCCGACGTAGTTGAACAGCAACGAATTTGCGAACGGTGACGGTGACGGCGTCTCGACGTCGACGATCCTGATCTGGCGTCGCCCGATGCGGGCCAGGATGTCTTCGAGGGCGGGGAGGTCGTAGACGTCCTGCAGGCACTCGCGCACGGTTTCGAGCAGGATCGGGAACGTGGGGTATTTGCGAGCGACGTCGAGCAGCTGTGCCGAACGCTGCCGTTGTTGCCACAGTGGTGCCCGCTTGCCGGGGTTGCGTCGGGGCAGAAGCAGTGCGCGAGCGGCACATTCGCGAAATCTCGACGCGAACAATGCCGATCCACCGACCTGCTCGGTGACGATGTCGGCGATCTCGTCGCGCTCGAACACGAACAGTTCCGCGCCGGGCGGCTGGTCGTCGGTATCGGGAAGCCGGACGATGATGCCGTCGTCGGATGCCGTGGGGGCAGCGTCGATGCCGTATCGCTCGATCAGCCTCGCGCCGACCGCGAGGGCCCACGGCGCGTGTACCTGCTGACCGTAGGTGGAGTGCAGCACCAACCGCCAGTCGCCGAGTTCGTCGCGAAAGCGCTCGACGATCATCGTCTTGTCGGTGGGCAGTTGGCCGGTGGCCTCCAACTGTTCGTCGAGCAGAGCGATCAGGTTGTTGACCGCGTTGGCGTCGAGTCCGTCGGTGCTCAGCCGCTCGGCCAGGTCGCTGCGGTCGGTGGTGCTTCGCAGAAACTCGCCCAGGGCCCGGCCCAGTTCGGCCGGTCGACCGAGGCCGTCGCCGTGCCAGAACGGCAGCCTGCCCGGTTGGCCGTATGCGGGACTGACCAACACCCGGTCGTGCGTGATTTCTTCGATGCGCCAGCTGGTTGCGCCGAGTGCGAACACGTCGCCCACTCGCGATTCGTAGACCATCTCCTCGTCGAGTTCGCCTACCCGAGACTGCTTTTCGCCCACCATGTAGACGGTGAACAGGCCGCGGTCGGGGATGGTACCGCCGGACGTGACCGCCAGTCGCTGAGACCCGGGACGGCCGGTGAGGGTGTTGGCGTCGCGGTCCCACACGAGCCGTGGTCGTAGTTCGGCGAACTCGTCCGACGGGTAACGGCCCGAGAGCAGGTCGAGTGTCGACTCGTAGGCAGATCTGGGCAGAGTGGCGAAACTGCCGGTGCGACGGACTGATTCGAACCAGTCCTCGGCGTCGATGGGTTCGAGTGCGCACGCCGCGACGGTCTGCTGGGCGAGGACGTCGAGGGGATTGGCCGGGACGAACAGGGCCTCGATCTTGCCCGACGTCATGCGTTCGACGGTGACCGCGCAATGGATCAGATCGGTGCGGTGCTTGGGGAACAGCACGCCCTTGGAGATTTCGCCCACCTGGTGGCCGGCGCGACCGACGCGCTGCAGACCACTGGCCACCGAAGGCGGTGCCTCGACCTGAACCACCAGATCGACTGCGCCCATGTCGATTCCGAGCTCCAGACTGCTGGTGGCGACGACGCAGCGCAAACGCCCGGTTTTCAGATCGTCTTCGATCAGCGCGCGCTGATCCTTGCTGACGCTGCCGTGATGGGCCCGTGCCAGTAGGGGATCGGCACCGTGGTTGACGTCGGATGCGGTGCCCACCTGAGATGGTGGTTTGTGCTCGGTATCGACTCCGCCGCCGATACGTTCGGCGTACACCTCGTTGAGCCGCGCGGTGAGTCGTTCCGCGAGCCGGCGCGAGTTGGCGAAGACGATGCACGATTTGTGCTCGAGGATGAGATCGACCATCTTCTCCTCGACGTGCGGCCAGATCGAACCCTGAGCCGGGGGAGCGGCGGAGGTGTCCGCATTCGGGTCGGTGACGCCCAGTTCGGTCATGTCCTCCACCGGCACCTGAACCGTCAGGTCGAAGGTCTTCGGAGCAGGTGGGGCGACGATCTCGATGGGAGCGGCACCGGCGAGGAATCGGCCCACTTCTTCGTGGGGGCGCACCGTCGCGGACAGGCCGATGCGTTGCGCGGGCTTGTCCAGCATCGCGTCGAGCCGCTCGAGAGACACCGCGAGGTGCGCGCCGCGTTTGGTTCCTGCGACGGCGTGCACCTCGTCGACGATCACCGTGTCGACCTCGGCCAGGATGTCTCGCGCCGCAGAGGTGAGCATGAGGAACAGGGACTCGGGAGTGGTGATCAGAATGTCCGGCGGAGTCTTGATCATGGTCCGGCGATCGGCAGCGCTGGTGTCGCCCGAGCGGACTCCGACGGAGATCTCCGGCGGGTTCAGACCGAGACGCTTGGCCGTCTGGGTGATGCCGACCAACGGAGCACGCAGGTTGCGCTCGACGTCCACTGCCAGAGCCTTGAGCGGCGAAATGTAGAGCACCTTGGTCTTGCGGGTGCTGTCCGCACCCAGTTGGGCCAGCTCGTCCAGGGCCCACAGGAACGCCGACAGCGTTTTGCCCGAGCCGGTCGGCGCGACCACCAGGGTGTGCGACCCGCTGGAAATGGACGACCAGGCACCGAGTTGCGCCGACGTGGGGGCCGGAAACGCGCCGGTGAACCACTCGCGAGTCGGCCGCGACAGCTTCTCCATGATGTCGGTGCCGATACTGTGCGTGGCCATCCCACCATCATGCCCCGAGGCACCGACAGGTAACCCCGGAGCGCGAAGCTCGTGCGCTGCGGTGTCGTTTCGCCCGATTCGGGTACCCGGTGGCCATGACCGACGACCAAGAGATCATGCAGAAGATTTCCGCGAAACTCGACGCCCTGCTCGGCAGCAAGACCAACGGCCTGCAGAACGAGGTGCCGCCGGGTGCAAGCATCCAATCGGACGAGGACGACGCCGAGCACGGTCCACTCGGCCGGGATTACCACCTGGCGAGCAAATACGCGCAAGCTCTGGCCATCAACGAGCCTCAGGTGATCGACCGTGACGAGTTCGACCGCTTGGTCGCCGAATACGGCTGAGCCGACGCATTCGAGTGAGCCCCGACCCTCACACGGGATCGGGGCTTACCCGTCTCGGGCGCACCTGGCGATCACCCGGGGCCGGTTCTACAGTCGATGGAGTGACCGAACGCAAGAAGCCAGGAGTCACGTTCGAGTCCTGGGTCGACAAACAGATCCGCGAGGCGCAGGACTCCGGCGCATTCGAAGGACTCGACGGCACCGGTAAACCCATTCCGTTGGGCGATCCCGACGACGAACTGTGGTGGGTCCGCGGCTATCTGAGGCGAGAGAACCTGCCCGTCGATGCGCTCTTGCCCACGGCGTTGGCCCTACGCAAAGAGATCGAGCGGCTGCCCTCGACGTTGATCGGTCTCCGGCGCGAGGATTCCGTACGAGACGTATTGGACGAGCTCAACGCTCGCATCGTCGATTGGATTCGCTTTCCGACCCCGCCGATCGTGCCGCTCGGCCCCGTGGATGTCGAGACGTGGGTGTCCCGGTGGCGCACCAATCGAGCCGAAGTCGACCGACTGGAGAAAGAGCACGACGCAGAGTCGGCTGCGACGTCGGGCCGGCCCTCGGCGGCGAACCACGACGGTGCATCGTGGTTCGCGCGCGTTCGCAGCCGGTTCAGCTGGTGGCACTGAGTCCGATCGTCCTCGCGCAATAGGCCAGAGCGTCCGCCGCCGTGGACACGAACGGAAGCGCAGCTGTGCCGTCCACGCGAATTCGAGAAGGCAACAGCCCGTCGGGACACCTCGGTTCCTCCAGTGTCGTCCACCCTGTTGCGCGCCGGCGCAGGCCGCCGACCAGGGTGTCGGCCGCGTGCCGGACTCCGCTGCGGAGCGCAACCGGGGCGGTGTCGAGGTGCGTGCGAGCGAAACGCAGTGCGACGTCGACGGCGTCGACGGTCTGAATGGCCGATGATCGACCGCGCAGCCCGGTGCTCAGGCCGTGGCCGGGGAGATCCAGTACCACCACGTCGACTCCTGCCCGTGCGATCTCGGCGGCCAAGGGTGTCAGGTAGCGGGCATGCAGACCGGTATCGGCAACCAGCACCACCGACTGGTCGGTGGCCGTCGCCGATCGGTGTACTTCGATGTGCACTCGCCCGCCGGCGACGTCGAGCTGCCGGTGCACGATATCGAGGCCGGCGACGTCCGAGCGAGCGAGCGCGACCGCGTCGGAGGCCGGCCGCAACGCTGCCTCGCAGGCGAGGTCTCGTTCGAGGGCGTCCTCGCTCCGCAGCAGCGACTTGCCCTGCAGCAGAATCATGACCGCGGCAGCCTCGTGAGAGGTGAGGGTGGGTGCCCAGCCGGTGGCTGCGCCCAGCGCGGTCGAATCGACGATGGGCTCTCCGGGCGTGACCCACTGCCCGGAGAACGGCGTGAGGCCGAGGGCGAAGGCAATGTTCGCGATGCGCGTCGCCGCTTTCTGTGGAACGTCGAACATCAACTGGCCCTGCATCGCAGCGAGTTCACGCACACCGACCCAGTCCACCGGACCCAAGTTGTACGGGCCGACGAGGTCGGTCTTGGCCGCGCGGTGGAAGGCGTCGGCCATGTCGTCCTGAAACAAGAATTGATACGAGGCCCGATCCGCTTCCGGGAAGGCGCCGATCGGCCCGGTGAACTGATCGATCCCGTCGTTGGCGAAGTCGGGTCCGATGATGTACGTGCACCGCAACATGGAGATGGTCATCTCACCGGGGTGCCTACGGAGCCACCACTCCGCGTAATGTTCGACTTCGGCCTTGTCGTAGAAGTAGTAGCGATTGGGATCGCCTGCAGGATAACTGTTCTCGGTGAGCGGCTCCGGAGCTATGTCTGCTCCGTACGCATTGATACTCGAGGCGATCACCACGCGTGACACCCCTGCTCGGTATGCGGAATCGATGACGTTGCGTGAACCGCGGAGGTTGATGTCGTGGGTCTCGGTCTTGTCTCTGAGCTCCTCGACCACGAATGCCAAGTGCAGCACGACGTCGCAATCGGCGAACGTCTCCTCGAGGTCGGGAGAGCGAATGTCCGAACGGATCGACGTGAACTTCGGGTGCGTGATTCGGGCTGGGCGACGGGCTATCCCGATGACCGCGTCCACCTCGGGATCATCGAACAGCCTCGGGAGAATCGCGGCCGCGAAGTCACTGGTGGCTCCGGTGACCGCGATACGCAAGCCGCGGTGGCGCTCACTCATGAGGGCAGCTCCGCTACGGCCTCGATTATCTGCTCCGTGGCCGTCGACAGGTGTTCTTCGGTGTGTGTTGCCATCACGCACAGGCGAAGTATGGCACCGGACTTCGGCACGGCGGGATGCAAGGCGGCGCTGGTGAAGATGCCACGGTCGTAGAGGTTCTTCCACAGACTCATGGCCACGAGGTCGTCGCCGATGTGGAGTGAGACGATGGGGGCGGCCGTATCGCCGTGGGGTGTGGACGAGCGGCCTGCTACGTCGAGGCCGGCCGATTGCAGTCCGCCGCGCAGGATCTCGGCGTTGTCGAGTACGCGCCGAGCCCGATCCTTGCCCTCGTCGCTTCGGATCAGGCGGACGGAAGCCAATGCGGCACCCACCGCAGCAGGCACACCGGAGGTCGTGAACAGGAAGGCGCGGGCCTTGACCCGGAGGGTGTCGATCAAGTCGCTCGAGCCGGTCACGAATCCACCGGTGGAGCTGGGGCTCTTCGACAGCGATGCCATCGTGACGTCGACGTCCTTGGTGATGCCGAACAGCTCTGCCGCTCCGGTGAGTTCGGGCCCGTAAACGCCGAGGCTGTGGGCTTCGTCGACCATCAGCGCTGCGTGGTAACGGATACACAGCTCGGATACCGCGTCGAGCGGTGCGAGGTCGCCCTCCATGGAATACAGGCCGTCGACGATGACCAGCACCGCCCCGTCGTCGACGACGGGTTGCTGGAGTTTGGCTTCGAGATCGGCCATGTCGTTGTGCTTGAACTTGACCACCGATGCACCCGAGAGAGTGCTGCCGTCGCGGATCGACGCGTGGGCCGCCGAATCGACGATCACCGTGTCACCGGGGCCGACGATGGCACTGATCGTTCCGAGGTTCGTCTGGTAGCCCGTGGTGAAGACGAGTGCGTCGTCCGTTCCGTGCCACTGGGCGATCTCGTGTTCGAGCTCGAGGTGGAGGTCCAGAGTGCCGTTGAGCAAACGACTTCCGGTGACTGCGCTGCCGAATGTGTCGAGCGCGTGCTGGGCACCCTCGACAACCTTGGGATGGTCGGCGATGCCGAGGTAATTGTTGGATCCGAGCATGATCTTGTCCCGGCCCTCTACGCGAACGACCGGGGCAACGGCCGATTCCATCTTGCGGAAGTAGGGGACCACATCGGCGTCTCGAACTGCGCGCAGCAAATCCACGCGCTCGTCTCCGCCGAGTCGTTTCATCAATCTGTTGACAACCATCGTGTACCAGAACTCCTCACAGAGTCGATTGTGGATTGTCGCGAATTCATGAGTGCATTCGGAGCGGGCTGCGCGGGCGATTGGTATTCGGCAGAAGAATATTCAGCGTTTCAAAAGATGCTCTCGCGACGGAAATCGGTTGGTAATCCGCCCCGAAAAAATAACTTCGGTTTCTTTCGAGGGGTAAACTTTACGAGACCTTTAGTTTATCGCCGCAGGTGACGGGGTATTGTCGAGGGCCAGCGCGAATTCACCTGCTTTACTGCTGTCCACGCCTATATTCGACTGATTTGTCCCGGTCAACCGATGGTACAAATCTGTCGACGCCGCAATCAATCAGTGGCACACAAATCGCTTAGTGACACAAGGAGATGAACAGTGACTGCATTAATGGTGCGCGAAAGAGAAACGCTCGAAAAGTACATGCCGGGTTTGCTGCACTATCTGGACACCACCCCGCTGGACCGACTCGAGTCCCGCGATTCGGACGCGATCGACAAGTTTCGGGAATTCGGGGGTACCGGTCTGGTGGTCCCGGGTGAACTGGGCGGCCTCGGCGCTCCGGCTATCGACGCGGTTCGGGCGCAGAGGGCCATCGGGTCTCGCTCGCCCTCTCTCGGCGCGGGAACCACGATGCACCATCTCTCACTCGCATCCCTGACCGAATTCGCTCGCGGTGCCACCGAGGACGACCGAGCCTTGATCAAGGGATTGGTCGAACAGAAGGCGATCGTCGCTTCCGGCTTCTCCGAGGGTGTGACCGGCGGGAGTGTGTTCATTCCGACGATGACCGCCGTGAAGAAGGGCGACAACTACATCGTCAACGGAAGCAAGAAGCCGTGCAGTCTGGCACGTTCGATGGACCTGCTGACCTGCAGCGTCGAGATCGACTCGGGTGATCGCGCCGTCGCGTTGATTCCGGCCAGTCTTCCGGGTATGAGTGTGAAGCCGTTCTGGACTACCGACATTCTGGCCGGCGCGCAAAGCGAAGAAGTGTTGCTCGAAGACGTCGAAGTGCCGGCCAGCCTCGTCCTGCCCAACAAGGACGACGATCCCGATGGCGTGCACGAGATGACCGGTTACCTCTGGTTCGGGATGCTGATCTCCGCCAACTACATCGGAGCAGCGACCTCTCTGCTCGAGCGGATGATCGAGCAGGGCAAGGGCGACTACGAGGGCTACGTTCGGGCAGCGGCCGAACTCGAAGTGTCCATGGCGGCAATCGAGAACGTCGCCCGCGCATTCGACGAAGGCGAACGCGGACAGGACATTTCGGTGAAATTGTTGTTCAACCGTATCGCGATTCGAGACGCGCTGGTGCGCAGCAGCTCGGCTGCCATCGAATCGCTCGGCGGGATCGGCTTCATCAAGTCACCCGAAATCGCTTACGTCGCAGCAGCATTGCACGCGTTCGCGTTTCATCCGCCATCACGACGGTCCATATCGGAGACCCTGGCGCGTTTCCACGCAGGTGAAGATTTCGCCTTCGTCAAATAGCGACTACCGCTGTTCGTCTTCGAGCTCGTCGTTCAACTTGTCCTCGCCCCGGTTGCGGAAGAACTTGAATCCGGGGATGCCGATGACGGCGCGCCTGACGTCCTTCGTCACTCCGAGAAGTTCGTGGATCTCGGGGGAGACCGTATCGAGGGTCGCGAGGATGGGGAGTAGAGCTTCCATGTGGTCGAGGAGTCCGGGAAGCTGATCGACCATCGATATCGCTGCGTCGACCTCGTCGTCGGACAGGTTGTCGACGAACCGTCGAGCCATGGGCTCGGACTTCTTGGCGATGGGATCGAACATTTCGATCAGCTCCAGCGCCGTATGTGAGGCGGCCGATGCCGACGCGACCACGATGTCCGCGGCACCGGTCGTCCGCTGTACGTGGGCAACCACCGCGTCGGCCGAGTCGATGACGTGGTCGATTCGTGTCATCAATGTCTCTATGCGGCTCAACAGTGCTTCGATTCTGCCCGGGAGGGTAAGCGCGAAATCGGTCGTGGTGAACACCCAGCTCGCACCGGCCCGCGCCACTGCGGCTCCTCGCCGAAGCACCGATTCGGTACCGAGAGGGTCGGGGAGGACAACACCTGCCAACACGAGAGCCATAGGAGCGACAATGCCACACCGACGCAACGCCCCGACTGCCGTTAGCCTCGACGCATGAGAGTCCTCGTCACCGGTGCCAGCGGATACATCGGATCTCGGCTGGTGGCGGCCCTGTTGGCAGACGACACGGACGTCGTCGTGGGGTCTCGGACTCCGAAGAACCTGCGCTCGTTCGATTTCTACGATTCCGTGACCACCGTGTCGCTCGACGTCACGAACGAACAGTCGTGCGCCGCTGCCTTCGCCGAGTCGGGCGACATCGACGTCGCCTACTACCTCGTCCACGCAATCGGCGAGGCCGATTACCGAGCCCAGGATCGGACGTCCGCCGAGCAGTTCGCCGCTGCCGCGGCGCGAGCAGGAGTGCGGCGCATCGTGTACCTGGGCGGCTTCGTCCCCGACGACGCTCACCTGTCGGAGCACCTGGCCAGTCGCGCCGACGTCGGTGAGGCGCTGACGGTGGACGGTATCGACCTGGTGTGGTTGCGAGCGGCGATCGTCATGGGTGCCGGCTCCACGTCGTACGAGATGCTGCGCTATTTGGCGGACCGCCTGCCGGTGCTGCCGTTGCCGAGTTGGCTCGCCGAACCCGTCCAACCGATAGCAGTCGACGACGTACTGCACTACCTGGTGGCGTCGGCAGACGCCGACACCGTCCCAGCAGGTTCGTACGACATCGGCGGCCCGGACGTGGTCCCGTACCGCGACCTGGTGTTCGCCTACGTCGAAGCCGCCGGGCTGCAGCGAATCGGGATGCCGGTACCGCTCGTTCCGACATCCCTTGCCGGCAAGGTGATCGGAAAGATCATTCCTGTGCCCGCCGGGCTCGCCGAGGATCTGGTCGGTTCACTGCACAACACGATGACCACGTCGGAGAGCCGGATTCGGGATCTCGTCCCCGATCCGCCCCGTGGTCTGACCACCATCTCGGACGCCATGGCCCGTAGTGTGCGAGGAACCGTGGGCGAGCCGCCCGGGGTCTGTGCGCTGAAGGACCCGCTGCGACTGGCGAACACCGACGCAGCATGGAGCGGCGGAGATGCGCTCGGCGTTCGGCGACACGGCGTGGCCGCGTCCTCGGACCGCACCTGGGGTCTGGTCGAGGCTCTGGGCGGCCGTCGATTGCTGGCGTCGAAGCCCGTGGCAGCAGCCGTGCGTACCAACCTCGATGTAGCTGCGAGTGTGAACCGACGTGCCAAGTCGGTCGTGCGCCGACTGACCGATACCGAGGAGGCATGATGGCAACGTGGTCGACGACCGCGCTGAACGTGATGAAGTCCGCTCTGGTCGATCCTGTGGAGCGCGACCACCGAGAGTCCGACGCGGCGTTCAGGAAACGGCGCATCATCGTGCTGATCACGCTGGTGATCGGGGCGACGGTGCTGTATTTCTCGCTCAAGGTGGAACCGGGTGACCCGTCGTTCTACGCACTGACGCTCGTGTTGGCCGCAGTGTGGATCGTCGGTGGGTTCCTCTCGGGGCCGCTGCACCTCGGACGAATCAAGGTGGGCGGGTCCATCCGGCGGCCGATCGTCACCCCCATCCTCATCGGTCTCGCCGTCGGTGGAGTGTTCATGCTCGGCGGCCTCGTCGTCCGCCAGATTCCGCCGCTCGCCGACTTCACCGAAAACGTGCTCGCACACGCTCGGGTGGGGTCGCTGGTACTGATCGTGTTCATCGCGTTGCTCAACGGTGTTGCCGAGGAGATCTTCTTCCGAGGTGCCTTGTACTCCGCGATCGGAGTCAAGCATCCGGTGATCATCTCGACGGTCGTCTACACCATCGCCACCCTCGCATCCGGCAACCCGATGCTCGGTTTCGCCGCCGTGCTGCTCGGCTACGTGATGGGGCTGCAACGTCGCGCGTCGGGCGGAATTCTGGCACCGATCCTGACGCACGTCAGTTGGTCGGCGGTCATGGTTCTGGCCCTGCCCCCGCTGTTCGTGTGAGTACAGAGTCATGTCTCGTGAGGGCACAGGGGCATCGACGGTGATGTGGGTTAGATTGCGCACGTGAGTGAAAACCTCGATCGCGTCGACCGGCTGATCGTCGACGAGTTGATCTCGGACGGGCGCGCGACGTTGGCGACGTTGGCAGAAAAGGCGTCCCTGTCCGTCTCGGCCGTCCAGTCGCGGGTTCGACGCCTGGAATCGCGACGAGTCATCCGCGGATACACAGCGCAGGTCGATCCCGAAGCGTTGGGGCGGCCGCTGTCGGCGTTCGTCGCGATCACTCCGATCGATCCGGCCCGGCCGGACGACGCCCCCGCACGACTGAAGCATCTGACCGCCATCGAGTCGTGTCACTCGGTTGCCGGCGAGGAGAGCTACGTCCTGATGGTGCGCGTCGAGTCGCCGCGCGCCCTCGAGCAATTGCTGCAGGAAATTCGCGCAACGGCGCATGTGCAGACGCGCAGCACGATCATTCTGCAGACGTTCTACGATCGTTGACCGCTCGCCAGACGCGGTCCGAGGACATGGGCAAGTGGTGCAACCGCACTCCTACTGCGTCACGGATCGCGTTGGCCAATGCGGCGGAGACGGGGTTGTACGGTGACTCGCTCATCGACTTCGCGCCGAACGGGCCCAATCGGTCGTAGGTGTCCGCGAACAGCACCTGTGTTCGTGGGATGTCGGCGAACTGGGGGACGTGGTAGCTGCGAATGGAGTCGGTGGTGATTCGTCCGGCACCGTCGGTGCGCATCTCCTCGTACAGTGCGCTGCCGATGGCCTGTGCGACACCACCTTCGACCTGGCCCCGACACTGCTGCGGGTTCATGACCGTGCCTGCGTCGGCGCTCTGAACCGACTGGAGGATCTCGACCGCACCGGTGGTTTCGTCGACAGCCACTCGAAATGCCTGCACGTTGAACGCCAGTGATCGCGGGAGTCCGCCGCTGTTGCCGCTTGCCGTCACTGTTCCGCCCGCCGATGCCAGTACGTCGTCCAACGGGACGAAGTGATCTCCGCACCGCACCCCCTCGGGCCCCAACGTGCAGTCCGAAGGGCGGTGACCGGTCGCGGTGGCAGCGACCTCGACGATGCGAGCCGACAACCCGCGGACCGCAGCGTAGAGCGCCTTGCCTGCCACGACGGTTCCCGCCGAGCCGAACGCACCGGTGTCGTAGGTGACCGACTCGGTATCGGACTGCACGACGCGGATGCGATCGACCGACGTGCACAGCTCGCTGGCCGCGATCTGGGTGTGGACGGTGGTGGTCCCGTTCCCGAACTCTGCGGTCCCGACGCGTATCTCGTAGCCACCTTCGGGCAGCAGCGACGCGGTGGCCTCGGCGCGGTGGCCGCGGGGCGGAATGGTGGCGATCATCGCCACCGCCATTCCCTCACCGATCTTCCAGCCGGGCGATGCGGGCTCGCCGTTGCCTTGCCTGATGGCCCTCTCGGCCAGGTCGATGCACTGATCGAGACCGTAGCTGCCGAATTGCAGGTCGTCGCCTTCGAGGTGCGCGGCGACGATCTCGTCGCCGGGAACGATCACGTTGCGGCGGCGGAACTCGAACGGGTCGATATCGAGCTTTCGGGCGAGATCGTCGATGGCCGATTCGATCGCGAACATGACCTGCCCCAGTCCGTAGCCGCGGAAGGCACCCGATGGAATGTTGTTGGTGTACACGGTTTTCGCGTCGACCCGCTTGTTGGCGCACCGGTAGATCGCCACCGATTCGCCGCATCCGTGAAACATCACGCCGGCACTGTGATTGCCGTACGCCCCGGCATCGGTCAGCACGTCGATGGACAGGGCGGTCAACACGCCGTCGGCGCTCGCGGCGGCGGTGACGTCGACGCGGAACGGGTGTCGGCACGGTGCGACCGTGAACTCGTCCGTGCGGGTGAACTCGAACTGCACCGGCTTACCGGTCCGCAGAACGGCCAGGGCGACGACGTCCTCGGTCAGTAGTTCCTGTTTGCCGCCGAAGCCGCCACCCACCCGTGCACTGAACACGCGAACACGGTCCCGGGGGAGACCGAAGATCTCGCATATCTCGTCGCGCACCAGGTAGGGAACCTGCGTACTGGTGCGCAGATGAAGTCGGCCGTCGGCGTCCAGCCAACCGATCGTTCCGTGAGTCTCCAAGTGCACGTGCTGGATTCGCTGCGTCGTCCAGCGTCCGGTGACCACGGCTGCTGCACCGCGTACTGCGGCGTCGACGTCGCCGGTGCTGCCGTGCAGTTCGGCCACCAGGTTTCGGGACGGGTCGGCGATCCGAGCCGCTGCGTCCTTGTCGCCGTGGATCTTCGGTGCGTCCGGGGCGAGTGCCGACTCGGGGTCGAACACGGCGGGTAGCACCTCGTACTCGACGACCAAGGCGCGGCAGCCCGCCTGTGCGGCAGCGACCGACTCCGCGACCACGATCGCCACACGTTGGCCGATGAACCGAACGACGGTGTCGAGTACACGGGTGTCGTCGGGGTCGTCGACGCGGCGGTCGTGTCTGGCTGTCGAGAATGCCACCGCCGGGCTGTCTTTCGCGGTGAGCACCAGCTGCACGCCCGGCACCTGTTCCGCGGCCGTGGTATCGATGGAGACGATCCGCGCGTGGGCATGCGGACTGCCGAGAACGCTGGCGTGCAGCAGCCCGGGCGGGGAGTGATCGAGCGTGTACGGCTCGGTTCCGGTGACTATCCGTGTGCTTGCGGGGGCTTCGAGCGAACGCCCGCATGTCGGGCCGTCGGCCACCTTCTCGGTGTTGACCACGCCGCACACGGCATCGGCGATGGCGCGATACCCGGTGCAGCGACACAGGTTTCCCTTCAATCTCGCGGGCAGCTCGTCCCTGTCCTCCGCGGTCAGGGTCGACGCGGTCACGACCATCCCGGCGGTACAGAACCCGCATTGAAATCCGGCGGCTTCGACGAACCGGCGCTGCATCGGGTGCAGATCCTCCGGGGTGCCGAGCCCGGCCACGGTGGTGACGGACCTGTCGGCCGCGCGGTAGGCGGGAAATATGCACGAGTGCACCGGTTCTCCGTCGACGAGGACCGTGCATGCGCCGCAGTCACCGGCGTCGCAGCCCTTCTTGACCTCGAAACGGTCGTGTTCGCGGAGCAGGGTGCGCAGACATTGACCAGGTCGCGCGGCGACCTGGGTCGGTACGCCGTTGATGTCGACGATCATGACAGCTCCTCGCGAATGGACTGCGCCGCGGCGCAACTGATGTGTCGACGCCAATCCGGCGCACCGTGGGGATCGTCGTACCAGTGCTGCGGACCGATCGTGTCGGCGAGCGCGTCGGCGAGTTCGTGCGCCGTCGGTACAGCCAAAAAACGAAGCACGAACGGACGAACGGTCGACGCGGTGACGGTCAACACGAATGTGCCGTCGACGTCGACGCGGCCGATCACCACCGCCGCCGATCGGCCGAGAGGTGAGAGCGACAGCGTGCGCATCGCCGTTCGCGATTCCAGGGCGTGTCGCGGAATGTCGATGCTGCGCAGTACGTCCCCGGGTCGGAGCACCGTGGTCTGGGGGCCGACGACCAGCTGGTCGATCGGCAGACGATAGTCGTGCTCGGGGCCGTGTGCCGACCACACCTCTGCGACGCCGTCGAGTGCGGCAGTCAACGAGATCATGGCTCCGGCAGGTAGGGCGAGCGCTATGTTTCCACCGACAGTGGCCGTCTTCCAGATCTTGAACGAGGCCAACAGGGCGGCTGCACACCGAGGGAACAGAGTGGTTGCGGGGAGGGCGGACTCGAAACGAGCCAAAGTCTCGATCGTGCACGTCGCTGCGATCCCGAGTCCGTTCTCGTCGACGATCAACGGCTCCCATCCCAGGGCCGTGATGTCGATCAGGGTGGTCAGGTGGTCCTGTCTCTCCGAGAACAGCCATGTGCCGCCCGCAACTACCGCGGCGTCCGCGCTGCCCGGCGGCAGATCCGCACGCGAGCGGGGAAGCAGAACACGATCGACAGTGCCGAGATCCATGGCTTCGCTCACCTCATTCTCGCCGGCCCGGATTCACCGCCCGGTGCGCCTTCTCGAACTGTAGTGACTTTCTGTTACCGATCTCGGTGCTCTCGCGATACGCCCGAAACTCGGTGGAAACAAGCCGCGCTTATCTTTGCCTCCGGCACGGCCGAACACACGAGGCGGGAGGTTCAGCGATGTACGTCGGAGACCTACTCGACGCCTCGCACCTGGGCATCCGATTGCTCACCTCCGATCGCGACGCCCTCGGACGCACCCTGCGGTGGACGTACACCACCGACCTACCCGACCCGTCCCGGTACATCGCGGGCGGCGAGTTGGTGATCACCGGACTCGTGTGGCGGCGCACGCCCGAGGACAGCGAAGTGTTCGTTCGATCAGTGGCCGGATCCGGTGCGACGGCGTTGGCTGCGGGGGAGGGGTTGCTCGGCCACATTCCGCTCGATCTCGTGGACGCATGCGAGCGACACGGTCTGCCGCTCCTCGCTGTTCCCGACACCGTGTCGTTCGGTGAGGTCACCGAATTTCTCGTCGGCCGGGTCACCGGTGATCGAATTGCATCGCTGAACAATTCGCTCGTGCGCCAACGCCAGTTGCTCACCGCGGTCGCCGACGGCAGAGCGCTCGACGAACTGGCCCTGCATATCTCCAGGGAAACGGGAATGGCGTGCCTGGTCTTCACCGCCACCGGGCGTCGGTTGGTCACCGAGGTATCTGCTTTGTCCGACGCCGATGTCGACACCTTGACGCACGCGGCACTCTCGTCCGAAACACTTCCTGCGACAACCGTTCTCGAGGACGGATCGACCTACAGTGTCTTCGGCGTCGGGCCGTCGCTGGTACAGCGCACCACGCGATGGTTCCTGGCTGTGGCCGGAGACATGGACTCGTTCTCTCCCGACGTCTCCGAGGCGTTCGGACAACTCGCAGCCATCGCGGCGCTCGATCGTGCTCGGCGGGAAGAAGGACGGCTGGTGCGGCGTGAGATCGCAGACCAGGCTGTGGCGTTGATCGAACACGACAGCACCGGATTCGAGGCACTGACCAGGCTGCGCCAGGCAGGAGTCGACCCCGACAAGCCGCTCGTCGTCGTCAGAGTTGCCCACAGCGGTCGCGTCGACCTGCGAGAGATGCTCCGGTCCGTCGTCGGGGACACCCTGACCTCCTTCGGCGGTGGGTGCGTCGGATGCAGCGCACACGGCGACATCGTCGCAGTCGTCAACACCGACGACAGGCTCTTCGCGCAGACCGTCCGAATTCGGCTGTCCAGGTTGCGCTCCGGAATCGGACCCAGCCGGATACATGTGGGCGTGAGCGCCGTGGCCACCGGGCTGACCATCGACGGCGCGCTGAGGTCGGCTCGTCACGCGCTCGAACTGAGCAGGCAGGGATCCGCAGCGGTGACGGTCACTGCAGGAACCCAGCCGACCTCGGCAGTGTCGATGATGTCGGCGCTTCCCGACGACGTACGAAAATCGTTCGTCGAGCACGTCCTCGCGCCGCTGCTCGAACACGACCGACGCACCGACGCCGACCTGACCCACACCCTGCGGGAGTTCCTGGCCAACGGAGGGTCCTGGCATCGCACCGCGGAGTCGACGCACGTCCATCTCAACACCGTCCGATATCGCATCAAACGCGTGGAGGAACTGCTCGGGCGAGATCTCGGCTCCACCGCGGACAGACTGGATGTCTACCTCGCCCTGCAATCCTTGCCTCGGGCGTCGGCCCACGGCGCTGCATAATGGGGAAATGACTGCAGGCTTCACCGGAATCCCCTTCACTGCTCTGGACTTCTACGAAGACCTCGAAGCCGACAACAGCAAACTCTGGTGGAACGAACACAAGGATGTCTACGACAGTGCCGTCAAGGCACCGATGACCGCGTTGCTGGCGTATCTGGAACCCGAATTCGGAAGCGCCAAACTCTTTCGGCCGTACCGGGACGTTCGATTCTCGAAGGACAAGACCCCGTACAAGAGCCACCAGGGTGGGTTCGTCGCACGGGGTGACAGCCTCGGCTACTACGTTCAGATCGATCCCGCCGGATTGTTCGTCGCAGGAGGCTTCTACAACAGTTCCCCGGATTCGATCGCGCGGTTCCGAAAGACCGTCGACGACGACGTACGCGGAGCCGAACTCGAGACGTTGCTGGCCGCGCTGACGAAATCCGGGTTCGAGATCGGTGGCGACGTGCTCAAGACCAAGCCGCGGGGTTACGAGATCGACCATCCGCGCATCGATCTGCTGCGGCACAAGACTCTGACCGCCGGCAAACATTTCGGCTCACCGGCATGGCTCGAAACCCCGAAGGCCGCAACCAAGGTACGCGACGCCTGGCGCGCGCTGAGCCCGCTGGTGGAATGGTCTGCGGCGCTGCACACGTGAGCGCACTGCGTTACCCGACGACGGAGTATGTGCGCCAAGCACTTCCGGCGTCCGGAGCGTCCTCTCGTTCGACCGTTGCCTGGATCAGACCGTAGGGCCGATCGTCGGCGTTGAACACCTCCAGGTTGTTCTCGATACCGAATTTGCCCAAGTCGTAGACGAAGTGGTGCTTGTTGGGGGCCGACATCGAGATCTCGGCAATGAACGGATACTTCTGCAGCACCGCCTCGCCCATGGCGTACAGGGTTTGCTGAAGAGCCAGCGACTGTAGATTGGCAAATCGCTCGATCATCGCCGCCTTGACGCCCGCGTACACCGCATCCCACTCGACATCGGTTGTGGTGTAGCGCCACTGCGCTGTCAGCGACGTCGCCATCACTCGGTCGGTCGTGGGCTCGAGAATTGTCAGGTCGTCTTCGAGGAAGCCGTGGAACTCCGAACCCGTCGACTTGAGAATCACCATCTCCTTGAAACCGCTGACGACCCAGGTTCGCTGCGCCTCGCCCTTGCCCTCGACCGTGACGGCCGAGGTACGAATTTCCTCGCCCTTGCGAGTCCACGTGTGGTCGTGCTCGACGCCGTCGACGACCGCACGCGCCCAGGCGTACTCCTCTAGTTCGATACGGGCACCGTCGACGGGCTCGACGTCGTCGACGTAGTGACGGGCGAGGTCGAGCCCGTAGCTCTCCAAGTGGAGCAGACCCTTGGTCTTGGCATACGCGTACGCGGTCTGCTTCTGGGTGTCGGTGGGCAGAACGGCGGACTGATCGCCGGCCAGGTGTGCGGCAGAGAAATCGCCACGCAGCGCACTCGATACGTTGATGTCGTGAATCTCGTGCCGCGGAGAATCTCGATAGATCCGCACCACCCGGTTCTCGGCTTTGCCGTACTGATTGGCTCCCAGAACGATCTTTCCGGTCAGGTCGGTCATGTCAGCTCCCGCGGTAGGTCGAATATGCGAAGGGGGACAACAACAACGGCACGTGATAGTGGGCGTCGGGGTCGATGACGGTGAAGGAGATTGACACCTCGGGGTAGAAGCTCGGGGTCGATGTCGCCTCGAAATACGATTTCGTGTCGAACGAGAGCCGGTACACGCCCGGTTCGACAGGTCCAGGAATCACCTCACCGATGCGGCCGTCTCCGTCGGTCGTGGCCGTCGAGATCTCGCCCTGTTCGGAATGGAACAGCCGCACGCGCATGCCGACTGCCGGTGTGCCCGCCGTGGCGTCGAGCACGTGCGTGGACAGCCCGGTCACTGCGTCGGTCCCAGCACACGGCCGAGGCGAATTCGGTTGATCTTGGCCAGTTCCACGCGGAGCACCCGTCTTTCGGTTTCGGCATCGTTGTCGAGCCTCTCCTCGAGGATAGCGAGCAACTCCTCGGCCGACCTGCCGGTCGCGCACACCAGATACACGTGCCCGAACTTCTCCTCGTACGCGCGGTTTCCCGCCGCCAACTTCTCCCGCACTTCGGTGCCCGCAGTGGTCACCGCGGCCTGCTCGCGCTTGGACGACGGGTTGTCCGCCGTCCCTCCGATCCGGGGATGGCCGTCGAGTGCATGATCTATCTCGGCCTCGGGCAGTTCGGCAAGTACCCGATCTGCTCTGTCCAACAAAGAGTCTCGGCTGGCGAACGGTCTACCCTGGGCGACTCGACGGGCCCAGATCGAGGACGCGCAGCACTCGAACAGTGCATGCATCGCCTGTCGATCGGAGAGCTTGTTGAACCCGTCGAGTCCTATCCATTCGTGCAGCACATCTCGCTCGCTATCTGAAGTCGTTGATCCGGCCGAACCGCGCGGCCGCGATGGGGTTGGCGTCCGCAACCAGATCGTCGAACCGATAGTTCGCGATCTTGGCGATCTCGATCATCGCGAAAGACCGCTCCGCCGACGGCGCATTTTCCACCCGCGACCATCCGTTGGCCAGAACTCGATCGTAGCGTTCGGTTTCTCGGGCGCAGATCACCAACGGGAACCCGAAGTGTCGCCGATACTCGGCGGCGAGCTGAACGATGTTCTCGTGTTCGTCCTCTTCGAGGTTGGACAGTCCGACGTGGTCGGCAGCGTTGAGGGTGCCCGTCGCATCCTCGCTGCCGAGGTCGGGGTAGCTGTTGATCAGCTCGATCTGTTCCTCGGTGCTACCGGCCAGCAATGCTTCCTGGAATGCCTCACGCAGACCGTGGGCATCGGCGAACGGGCGCTGCTGATACGCACGCTCGACGACCCACGGGGTGCCCTGCACCAGACCGCCGAACGTGGCGGCGAACTCCTCGGCCGACATCTCGTTGACCCGGTCGAGGGTGATACCTGTACCCGGACCGCCGGCCACGGCCTGGCCGCGATTTCCGATGTGGAAGAACAGTACGTTGAGAACGATCGCAGAGACAGCGCCCAGGACGATTCCGCTGCCGAACAGCATCTCGAGCCAATCCGGCACGCCCTGCGAGACAGTGGGTTGGATCGTGACGAGCATCGCCAGCCCGAGACTGGTGGCGACGATGATCAAGTTGCGATGGTCGGTGAAGTCCACCTTCGACAAAGTCTGAATTCCGACGACGGCGACCGTCGCGAACAAGGCCAGTGCCGCGCCGCCGAGTACCGGTGGCGGAATGGACGCCACGACCGCGGCCGTCTTCGGCAGCAGACCGAGCAGAATCATGATGCCGCCCGCGCTGGCGACCACCCACCGACTACGCACACCGGTCAGTCGGACCAGGCCGACGTTTTCGGAGAATGCCGTGTACGGGAACGAGTTGAACGTGCCGCCGATGACGGTGGCAACTCCATCGGCCCGCAGCGTGGCAGCGATGTCGTCCTTCTTGATGCGCTTGCCT
Organism: Rhodococcus sp. 1R11; assembly: GCF_004563845.1. Taxonomy (NCBI): domain Bacteria; kingdom Bacillati; phylum Actinomycetota; class Actinomycetes; order Mycobacteriales; family Nocardiaceae; genus Rhodococcus; species Rhodococcus sp. 1R11. Next base: position 145,160 of record NZ_SPNG01000013.1, read on the forward strand.
ACGATCTCACCCGTCGCATAGACACTGCCGGTGGTTTCGACCGCGATGATGAGCATGACGACGATCATCGAAATGATTGCGACGACACTGAATTTGGGCACACCGAACAGGAAGGGCTGGGTGAATCCGACCCACGATGCCTCCCCGGTACCGTCGAAGTTCATGTCCCCCAACGCGAACGCGACGGCACTGCCGATGACCAGACCGAGCAAGACGGCGATGGTGGCCATGAAGCCCTTGAAGAACCGTTGGATCAGCACGATGATCAGCAGCGTGCCGATCGCGTACGCCATCCATCGACCATTGGTCGGATCCTGTTCGTGTGTCGCAGGATTGGTCACCGCATCGTTGACCGCTACCGGCAGCAACGCGACACCGATGATCGTGATGACGGTTCCGGTCACCACCGGTGGGAAGAAGCGCAGCAACCTGCTGAAATACGGTGCCATGAAGAACGTGACCAGACCGGCGACGATGACGGCACCGTAGACGTACAGCAACCCCTCGGTGCCGCCGCCGTTGGCCATTGCGATCGCGATCACCGGTGACACACCGGCGAATGTGACACCCTGCAGAAGTGGGAGTCGGACACCGATCTTCCAGAACCCGACCGACTGAATGATCGACGCGATACCGCAGGTGAAGAGGTCCGCGTTGATGAGATGGATCAGCTGTTCGTTGGTCAGCCCGATTGCACTGCCGATGATGATCGGTACGAGAACGGCACCGGCGTAGAACGCGACCACGTGCTGAAACCCGTACGCCGCCAATTTCGGAACAGGGAGCACTTCGTCGACGGGATGGACGCGCTTACGTGTGATGGGCTTGACGGACATCGGTGGGCACCTCGCGGACGCAACAGGGTGGATTCCTGCGACGCTGCAGGAGAAGTGCACCAAGAATCGGTCATTGCGACCGCCGCCGCCAGTCGAGCGAGCACAAAGTTTTCGCCGCGCTCGAGGCGCGTGTTGTGCGATCATCCAAGACTCGGCAGTACGACTGAAGGAGCGACGATGTCCGACGCTGTCGTGGGAGTGGTCCTGGCCGCAGGTGCCGGAACGCGATACGGATCGCCCAAAGTGCTCGCGCACGACGGATTGTGGCTTCGCACGGCTGTGCAGGCACTGACCGATGGTGGTTGTGACCAGGTGATCGTTGTGCTGGGCGCAGTCGACGTGACTGTGCCCGATGGCGCGACTGCTGTACACGCTCCCCACTGGGAACAGGGAATGAGCGCATCGTTCACCGCCGGGCTCGAAGCAGCATCGGATGCGGCGTACGCAGTGGTGCACGTGGTCGACACCCCGGATGTCGGGTCCGACGTGGTGCGGGCAGTCCTCGACGCCGCGCACGAGACCGGTCTCGCCCGAGCCGTGTTCGACGGCCGCCCGGGTCATCCGGTCGTTCTGGCGCGTCGACACCTCGAGGAGGCCGCGGCATCGGCGTCGGGAGACTCGGGGGCGCGGGAGTTCCTGCGGGGTAGGGACGACGTGATCGCCGTCGAATGTTCGCAGTGGGCAACGGGAATCGACCACGACTATCGGTGAGCGGACACCCAGTCTGCATGTTCGACCGAGTCGGCCTCGTCATCGACTACGAGGATCGGGACCAGTAGAAAGCGTCCCCGCGGGGACGCTTTCATCCGAGGATTTCGGCGGCAACGGCGTCGATCATGCCGTCGAACTGGTGACCACCGCTGGGATAAGCGATCACGGTCGCCGACGGTAGCGCGGCCGAGTTCAGCGCCAGATGCGACACGGGGACTACCTCGTCGTCTCGGCAGTGCAGCAACGTCAGGTCGGTCTGCGGTTCGCCGGTGAGCGCGTACTGCGCCACGTCCCAGCCCTGTGGACTCCAGTCCGGCATGGCCAGCAGCGTGGCTCGCTCCGAATGGGCGCGCATGGGTTCGGTCAGTACCCGAACCACGATCGTGGCTCCGAAAGAATGCGCGACAACGCGGTCCGCAGGTCCTGCGTCGTCGAGCAGTTTCCGAACCGGAACAGCCCAGGCCTCGTAACCCATATCGCTGTCGGACAGTTCCGGCATGACGAGGTCGAGACGCAGCGCCTCAGCCAATCCCTGCGCCAGCTCGGTGTCGTCGACGAATCCGCCGGCACCATGAACGAACAGAAGTCGGCCGACCATGCTGAGGTCCTTTCCACGGCAATGCTGTCATCGGAGAAGACCGAATCGCGGCCGAGAATTCACCGGTTGACTCGGATTCGGAGTCCGTGCGAGCATCGTCGGCAGCGTCGCGTGTCGATGACGGACTGCGTCAGGCATGGAGGCGTCGTACTGCCCAGGAGGCAGCGCATGTCCGTTTCGTTCGATCACACCATCATTGCTGCGAAGAACAGTTCTGCGTCGGCGGCGTTCTTTCGCGAACTGTTCGACCTGCCGGAGGCACCCTCGTGGGGCCCGTTCGTCAACGTACAACTCACCGACGGGACGTTGATTCAGTTCGCCGAACCACCGGTGGACGACATTCAGTTCCAGCACTATGCCTTTCGGGTGACCAAGGACCTGTTCGATGAGGCCTACGCCAGGCTTGTCGACAACGAGGTCGAACACTGGGCCGATCCACGGATGACTCGGCCCGGGGTGGTCAACACAGATCACGGTGGTCGTGGGGTGTACTTTCGCGACCTCACCGGCCACTTCTTCGAGATGCTGACGCGCTCGTACCTGGCCGAAACGGACGAGTCTGTACCGTGACGTTCGTGGCAGAACTGCAGCACGTTTCGATGACGAGGGCGGCATACGACACCGTCGCAGAAAGCTACGCGGATCTGGTTCGCGATGAGCTGGACGGCAAGCATCTGGAACAGGCGCTGCTGGTCGCATTCGCGGAGCGTGTCGACGCTGGGGACGTCGTCGACGTGGGATGCGGATCGGGGCGCATCGCGGGCCACCTGCGTCGCCTGGGTCTGAGCATGACCGGAATCGATCTGTCGCCCAGCATGATCGACGTTGCGCGTCGCGAATTTCCGGACGTCCGTTTCGTCGTCGGCGCGATGCAGTCGCTCGTCATGGGCGACCGCACCGTCTCGGGAATCGTCGCCTGGTATTCGATCATCCACACCCCGCCGGCCGAGCTGCCGCAGGTGTTCGCCGAACTGCACCGGGTGCTGCGTCCGGATGGACTGCTGCTGTTGGCATTTCAATCCGGGGATGAGCGGGTGCGACTGGAACAGGTGTACGGACACTCGGTCTCGTACGACGCCTATCGACTGGACCCCGACGCCATTGCACAGATGGTGGTCGACGCCGACTTCGAGATCGAGGTCCGAGTGCGCCGGGCTCCGGTGGGATACGAGTCGACGCCGCAGGCATTTCTGATGGCGCGCAAGCGAACATCGTGACATCTCGAGCCCGATAGCCTCGGCAACGCGACAGGCGATTGTCGCTGATGTCCACTCGGCCAACTTTTCGATGGGTAGGATCGGCCCGATGTGCGCACCCCGTCCACGCGTTCTGTTCGTCACCGACTTGGCGTATCTGTCGAGGGGCCGACGCTACTGCGACGAAGACATCTTTCTGTCGTCGCAGCTTCGCGAATGGGTCGACATCGCGCTCTGTCACCCGCTCGATGCGTTGGCACTGATGGATGGATTCGATGTTGTCGTCGTCCGGAACTCCGGACCTGTGCTGGGATACCAGGATGCTTTCGACGCGTTTGCTCGCCATGCGCGCGAGCACGGTACGAGGGTCTTCACCCAGCTCACCGGCAAAGGCGACCAAAGAGGAAAGCAGTACCTGGTCGATCTGTGTGCGGATGGATTTCCGGTGATCCCCACCGTCGACAGCCCGCGGGACGTCTCGTGCTTACCCGAGGTGGAAACCTATGTGGTGAAACCGAAATGGGGTGCCGACTCGATCGGTATTCGTAACATCGGGCGGGCCGATCTGTCGAACGTCGAGCCGGGCAGTTTGATCCAGCCGCGAATCGACTTCGTGTACGAAGTGTCGTTCTACTTCATCGGCCGCACAGTGCAATACGCCCTGTACGCTCCGGACCCCGGCCGACGTTGGGAGCTGGAGTCGTACTCGAGTACTGCTCAGGACGAAGAGTTCGCGCAACGTTTCGTCGACTGGAACGACATCGACCACGGAATCACGAGAGTTGACGCATGCCGCACCGTCGACGGAGCACTGCTGTTGGTCGAGCTCGAAGACCTGAACCCGTACCTCTCACTGGACCGGTTGCCCGAGTCGGCGCGTAGGGAGTTCGTGAACAACATGGCGGAGGCGATCGTAGCGCTCTGTGCCGAACGGTAGAGGACGGAATCATCCATGATTCTCGGACCGAACGATGCGGTACCCCGCCGCCCCTCGCGAATCGTGGTGGCAGGAACATCCGGTTCCGGTAAGACGACGCTGTCGGCACGGATCGGTCTCGTGCTGGATATCGAGCACGTCGAGATCGACGGCCTGTTTCACGGTGAGAACTGGACGCCCCGTGCCAGTTTCGAGCAGGATGTGGACGAGTTCATCGCCCGCCCGGCCTGGGTGACCGAGTGGCAGTACAGCGTCGTGCGGGATCGGCTCGCCGATCGGGCCGACCTCTTCCTGTGGCTCGATCTGCGGCGTCGAACGGTCATGCGGCAGATCGTGATTCGTACGTTGCGTCGACGGTTCGGTAGAACAGTGCTGTGGAACGGAAACGTCGAGCCACCGCTGCATCGCATATTTTTCGATCGCGAACACGTCGTACGGTGGGCCTGGAACACACATCGGCTGACGGCCGAGCGCGTACAGCGACTGGGCAGGTGCCGTCCAGACCTGACGATTGTACGGTTGCGATCGCACGCAGAAGTGGACAGGTGGATGGCCGATCGACTGATCCCGGCGGCGAGAATTTGAACTGCAGCCTTCAGCAGTTCAGTCGGTCGGCGAGGGACTCGATCGAGTCGACGCTGTAGGTCCACTCGGCCTCGGGAGCAAGGTCGGACGTCTGCGTCGGTCCGTGTTCCAGCGGGCGGGCGACGAATGCGGTTGCGAAGCCACACTCGGCTGCGGCGGCGAGGTCGCTGTTGTGGGCCGCAACCATCATGCACTCGTCGGGACGAAGCCCGAGGATGTCCGCGGTACGCAGGTAGGCGTCGGGCATGGGCTTGTACGCCTGCACCGGTTCTGCGCCGAGGATGGCGTCCCAGGGGAGTCCGGCGTTCTTGGCCATATCCAGCAGTAGAGAGATGTTGCCGTTCGAGAGCGGTGCTACGACGAACTCGGTGCGCAGCCGCGTGAGCCCGGGAACGGAATCGGGCCACGGCTCCAGTCGATGCCACGCGAGATTGAGTGCGGTCGTGGCGTCCGAATCAAGGTCGATCTCGAACTCGGAGAGCACCGTTCGCAGGGACTCGAGGTGGAGTACGTCCAACCGAGTGAAGGGCCGTGCGCCTGACCGCACCTGTTCCATGGCCGGTTGATAGAGGCTCCGCCACCGATCGGCAAACCGATAGCTGTCGACTCCCGGCCCGCAGATGCCGGTGACTTCGCGGGCAATGCTCGTGCGCCAATCGACGACGGTGCCGAAGACGTCGAACAGCAGAGCTTTCAACTCTTCTTCTTCTTTTTCTTCTTGTCCGCAGGATGTCCTACCGCGGACAGGATGGCTCCGGCCAGCGGAATGAGAAGGAAGAAAAGCCACTTCTGATCGAAATCGGTGACGAAGAACAGCGCGAGTGATCCGAAGATGACGATCGGCATCACCACTGCCGCCCAATCGATTCCGCGGTCCTTCACGGCCGGATTGCCGGCGTCGGATCGGGCCACCGACGCAGTCCCGGACGCGGCGGGCAGGTCGACGAATACCGATTCGAGCTGTCCACGAGTCGTCGCGGAAGCGATTGTGGCACTGCGCTCGTCGAATTCGGGGACCGTCAGGCGACCCTCGCTGAAGTGCTGACCCAGCACGTCGAGCGCCTTCTCGCGATCAGCGGTACCGATGCGTATTTCCGGAAGTTCGGACATTGCTACAGGGTAGCGCTATCCACGCCGCCGTTCGATGCCGAAAGTCGCCCGGGGGTCGATCCGTTCGGCATCGAACGTCGGTGTCACTTGATTTCTGCGAGGACGGTGCCTTGGGTGATGGCGTCGCCTGCGGTGACGCTCAGGCCGGTGATGGTGCCTGCTTTGTGGGCGTTGACGGGGTTTTCCATTTTCATCGCTTCCAGGACCGCGACGAGGTCACCGGCCTCGACGCTCTGGCCTTCCTCGACGGCGACTTTGACCACGGTGCCCTGCATGGGTGCGGTGACCGCATCACCGGAGGCTGCTCCGGCTCCGGCACCGCCACGGGTACGCGGCTTGGGTTTGCGCCGCACCGCACCGGCAGACCCACTGTTGCCGCCGCCGAGGGTGAGCTCGCCCGGCAACGAGACCTCGACGCGTCGACCCCCGACCTCGACGATGACGGACTGCCGCGGCAGGACCTCGTCGTCGCTCTGGGGCTGGCCTGCGGTGAACGGGGGAACCTGGTTGTCCCATTCGGTTTCGATCCACCGGGTGTGCACCGAGAAGGAGTCACCGTCGCCGATGAACGCCGGGTCGGAGACCACCGCAGCGTGGAACGGGATGACTGTCGCCAGGCCTTCGACGGTGAATTCGGCCAGGGCGCGGCGGGAGCGGGCGAGGGCTTCCTCACGGGTGGCTCCGGTGACGATGAGTTTGGCGAGCATCGAATCGAACTGGCCGCCGATCACACTGCCGGATTCGACACCGGAATCGACGCGCACTCCCGGCCCGGAGGGGGCGGTGAAGGTGGTGACCGGGCCGGGGGCGGGCAGGAACCCACGCCCGGCGTCTTCACCGTTGATCCGGAACTCGAACGAATGCCCCCGCGGTTCGGGGTCTTCGGTGATGGTCAGTTCTTCGCCGTTGGCGATGCGGAACTGTTGCAGCACCAGGTCGATGCCGGAGGTTTCCTCGGTGACGGGGTGTTCGACCTGCAGGCGGGTGTTGACTTCCAGGAACGACACGAGGCCGTCTTGGCCGACGAGATATTCGACGGTCCCGGCACCGTAGTAGCCCGCTTCGAGGCAGATGGCTTTGGCGCTGGAGTGGATTTCTTTGCGTTGGGCGTCGGTGAGGAACGGGGCGGGGGCCTCTTCGACGAGTTTCTGGAAGCGGCGTTGCAGGGAGCAGTCGCGGGTGCCGGCGACGATGACGTTGCCGTGCTGGTCGGCGATGACCTGGGCTTCGACGTGGCGTGGCTTGTCGAGGTAGCGTTCGACGAAGCATTCCCCGCGCCCGAACGCAGCGACCGCTTCGCGGGTCGCCGAATCGAACAACTCCGGGATTTCCTCGCGGGTGCGGGCCACTTTCATGCCGCGGCCACCGCCACCGAACGCCGCTTTGATCGCGATCGGGAGGCCGTGTTCGTCGACGAACGCCAAAATCTCGTTCGCGTCTTTGACCGGTTCGGAGGTGCCGGGGACCGAGGGTGCTTTGGCGCGGGCGGCGATGTGGCGGGCGGTGACCTTGTCGCCGAGGTCGCGGATGGACTGCGGGGAGGGTCCGATCCAGATCAGGCCGGCGTCGATGACGGCCGCCGCGAAGTCGGCGTTCTCGGACAAGAATCCGTAGCCGGGGTGGATGGCGTCGGCTCCGGATTTGGCGGCGGCGTCCAAGATTTTGTCGATAACCAAATACGACTCCGCAGAGGTTTGTCCGCCGAGGGCGAATGCTTCGTCGGCGAGGCGGACGAACGGGGCATCGGCGTCGGGCTCGGCGTACACAGCGACACTGGCCAACCCGGCATCAGCAGCCGCCCGGATCACCCGAACCGCGATCTCACCACGATTGGCAACAAGAACCTTGGTGATCTGAGCACTGGCATGGCTGGGCACTGAGCCTCCTACAGATGTGTTTTTCGCATGCATCGTCACGAACGTCACGTCGGAGTCTAAGCACCGACGCGGTCGTCGCTGCAATCGGTCCAGGCCGCTGCGGCGCGTCCAGGGCGAGAGGATGGGACTACTGGCTGGTAGCGATCCGCCCGGTATCGGAGTGCCCGGGATCGGGATGCTGGGACGTTGCGGCAGAGAAGGAGGCAGTACCGGTGTCGGCCACCTCTGTCAGCAGGGCGCGAAAGGTGCCTATGTATTCGTGTACCCGGGCAGTTGCGACCTCGGTGTTGGGATACCGAGCCGCGATGTTGATTCCCTGAGGTGTCCGATTGATCCAGATGTACACGTCGTGTTGGTACTGCTTGCTACGCAGCGCACGCGCGTTCCAATCGGGCCAGTGCTCTGCCGCCGGAGCGAACCGCACATCCATGAACGAGACGACGAAACGTGGCCGAGCCGAGTAGCCGAGGGTAGTGAAGACGCGATCGAGCGGAACCCGGGCAATCGGCTTGGTCCTCTTCACCTCGGCCGATGCAGCGGCGACGACCGAGCCGAACGACTCCGCGTCGGCGATGTCGAAAGAGATGGGGCACAGTCCGACGAACCACCCCAGAGCCGAGGCCCATTGGGGCTCGTCCCGGGTGTGTACCGGGGTGACAGTACGAAATTGTGTGCCGCCGCCCAGCTCGGCACCGGTGATGGCCAGGACCCCCAGCAAACCGGCGAACAAACTGTGCCCGGTCTTTCGGCATGCGACGGAGAACGAATCGGCTTGCTCGGGATCGAGCACCCAAGCAGAGAGGCCGCCCTGAGGTACGTCGTCCGGGCTGGGGTCGCCGATGTCGAGCGGGAAGTCGGGTAGCTGGCCGTCGCCGTCGATCAACAGATCGCGCCAGATCGCAACGGCCTCGTGCGAGTGTTCCAACTCCGCATTTCGCTCGCGTTCGGAGGATCCGAAGTCGAGATAACTACCGGCCTCGAACAGTGCGGCGGGTGTCCCGCCGAGCTCCTCGCCGTAGAGGGCTGCGATCTCGTGGGCGACCAGGACAGTGGACAAGCCGTCGATGATCGAGTGATCTGCTGCGAAGAAGACGGTGATCGGCCGCGTCTCGTCCAGTGGTTCGAGAGTGACGAACGCGTAGGCGGGCCAGATCAGGGGCGAGGTGAATTCGTCGAACAGATACTGCAGATGCTCGAAGACCTCACTGGACTGCGCGCACCGTTCCTGCTCGACCTGCCAGATGTCGATGGCTCCCTGAGCAGCGGTCACGCGGGTCATCTCACCGGTCGCCTCGTCGATCGACGCGCTCGACCGCATGGCTTCGTGCCTGTCGATCCAGTTCAGCACCGCCCGCCGGAAGGCGTGCTTGTCGAGGGGGCCGGCAATCTCGAACGCCGCGCCGAGCCACGACTCGCGTCCGCGGCGGGGGCTGCTTTGGCTGGTACGCAGGTGCGCCTCGTGGACGTAGGACGTCGGGCGAGGATCGGGCTGCCATCCGGCGGCTTCGGGAGTGTGGGCGTGTGGGCCGACACTGGGAATCCATTCGGTGAGCGTGCCCGCGGGAACCGCGTAGTCCGCCAACTCGGTGAACTCCATATCGGCAGCAACCAGCCTTCGTCAGACGCATTCGGGGGATTGTTCGGAGAGCGGGCAACGATGCCCACTACCGAAGTCTACCGACGGCGGCGTGTATCGATCAAGACGAAGGCCGGGCGCTGCCGACCTCGTGGTCAGCGCAGGTGCCTCTTGATACGTGCGAGCATCGCCGACATCCCTCGTAGGCGCAGGGGGCTCACCGCATCGCTCAATCCGAGGGCCGAGTAGAAATCGTCCGGAACGTCGAGGATTTCCTGCGCGCTGAGACCGTCGAGCCCTTGCGCCAGGATCGAGGCGAATCCGCGAGTCGTCGGAGCCTCCGGCGGCGCGCTGAAGTACAGCTCGATCCGGTCGGGATCGGATGCGTCGACCGACAGGAACAGCGGCGACTGACATTCGGGGACCGGCTCCATCGCATCCTGGGCGAGGTGTTCCGGCAATGGCGGTAGTTCACGGCTGAATTCGAGCAGGAGCTGCAACTTGTCCTGGCCCTCGACTGCCGCGAAATCCTCGACGATCTCGGCCAACGATTCTGGAAGGGCACTCATCGTGCGGCCGGTGCCGATCCGGGTTCCTCGCCCTTGGCGATCGGAACGCGCACAGCATTGCCCCACTCGGTCCACGAGCCGTCGTAGTTGCGGACGGACTCGTACCCGAGCAGATGCGTCAGCACGAACCAGGTATGGCTCGACCGCTCGCCGATGCGGCAGTACGCGATGACCTCGTCGGTCGCAGAGGTGTCCGAATAGATCTCGTCCAGTTCTGCGCGTGAGCGGAATCGACCGTCCGGCGCTGCTGCCTTGGCCCAGGGGATGCTGACCGCGGTCGGAATGTGGCCGCCGCGCAACGCACCTTCCTCCGGGTAGTCGGGCATGTGGGTGCGTTCGCCGGTGTATTCCGCGGGGGAGCGTACGTCGATCAGGGGCACTGAGCCGAGAGCTCCGAGCACGTCCGAGGCGAATGCGCGGATCGGTGCGTCGTTCCTCTCGACCACGGGGTAGTCGGTTGCCGGGAACTCGGGCACATCGAGTGTGGTGTCGCGGTTCTCGGACAGCCAGGCATCACGTCCGCCGTCGAGCAGGCGCACGTCCTGGTGTCCGAACAGGGTGAACACCCACAGTGCGTAGGCGGCCCACCAGTTGCTCTTGTCGCCGTACACGACGATGGTGTCGTCACGCGAAATGCCCTTGCGGCTGAGCAGTTTCGAGAACTGTTCGCCGTCGATGTAGTCGCGCGTGACCGGGTCGTTCAGGTCGAGGTGCCAGTCGATCTTGACCGCGCCGGGAATGTGGCCGACGTCGTAGAGCAACACGTCCTCGTCGGATTCGACGACACGAAGCCCGGGCGTACCGAGGTGAGCGGACAGCCATTCGGTGGATACGAGACGATCCGGATGCGCGTAGTCGGCGAACATTGCGTTGGAATCGGTTGGTACAGGCACGTATCGGCTCCTACGGAAGATATTCGGCTGGCGGCCCGCTCGGGGGTGAACGGTCTCCGAAGACAATCCTATGCCGTACCGCCACCGAGTGGCGGGAGTCGTCGCCGCAGTGCGCCGAATCGGTACCGTCTCAGCGTGTCAGGGCAGTTCTGTCGGCCTCGTCGGTTGCCGCGCTCAGCAGCGCGACCAGCTCGCCGCTGAACGCAGTCATGACCGAGTGCGCCAGGACGGTGTCGGGGAAACGTGCCCGCAGAGCCAGACCCGAGGCTGTCCGTGACACCCAGAACTGCGCGTCGTCGGACAGCGTCGCGTTGCTGATGTGGTGTGCGTTGGATTCTTCGAGTCCCTGGTGGCCCTCGATTCTGGTGTAGTCGATGTACGACACCATGAACACGTCGCGGCGCGAGAGGGTGAACGTGTCTCCGAGGGATGCCAACACCTGGGGGATGGGCACGGTGCTCAGCGGTAGCGCAGCGCGAAATTCCCGTTGGGCCGCGACGATCGTGTCGACGAGTTCGTCGCCGACCTCCACGGTCATCGGGGCGTTGGTGGTGAACCAGCCCAGTGCCCGCCGGAACCGATCCTCGTGACGGGTGTGCAGCGGGAACAGGAACGGTATCTGCCGCGGTCCGCCGATGGCGGTGCAGGCCTGCCCGATCGCAGCCACGACCCCGGCGAACATTCCGGCACCCGACCGCGAGCACAGGCGCTCGAACTCGGCAGTGCGGTCGACATCGATGAGCGGCGCGACAAGGGTTGCCTGCGTGGCAGTTTCACCGTCCACCAGTCCCAGATCGAACGGAAACCTCGGAGTCGTACCACCGCACCTGACAAGAAATTCCGACCACCGCACCATGCGTTCGTCGTGGCGATCCACCGCCGGCTCGGTTGCTTCGATGCGGCAGTAGTCGACGAATCCTCCCACCGGACTCAGCTCGATGTTCGGACTCGACGGGCAGCGCCGGTACGCGTCGTACCAGCCACGAACCTCGTCCACGGTCACCGCGATCGACAGCGCGTCGATGTTCGAGTGGTCGAATGCACAGACCACCGTCGAGATGTCGGGCCGGTCGATCGCGACGCACGTGTACGACGGGAAACGTCTTGCATCGCAACGGAACTCGAGAATTCGGCGGAGATGCTCACGTAGCTCGGTCGGACACCCGAATTCGGTCCGGTCGGACGCCGTGATCTCGACCGAACCCGGGTGATGGAGCATCCTGCCCAGACCGTCGGTCGCCTGCACGAACGAGCTGCGCAGGGTGTCGTGTCGGTCGATCAGTCGAGCGAACGCCCACGCGAGTGCGTCGACATCGAGAGGGCCGGGCACATCGAACGTGCCCGCGATCCACACCCGCTGAGCCTCGCCGAGATCGCCCAGATGAAACCGTTGATTGAACGACGGCGGAATCGGAGACGGTCGGGCCTCCCCGGTGACGTCGGCGGTGAATTCGACGACGACACCGGCCGCGGGGTGGTATTCAGTGATCGAGGTGACCTGCACCGACCCGCTCCTGAACCGAACCGGGCGTCAGGACGTAGTCGCCTGTGCGCGCAATCTTTTCCAGTACCGACGCCAGGTGTGCGTGGTACCGCTCGACCGATTCGGCAGCGACGGCCGTGTCGGGGGTCTGCGCCACCAGATAGAGATGCTCGCCGTCGCGGTTGATCCACATCGACGCATTGGAGGTCGCGCCCTCGCCGGTGAAATGCTTGGCACGAGTGTCCGCATCTCGACCGACGCCGGGGAACCAGCGAAAATCGATGTACGAGAGCATGTTCGGACTCACGGCGAGTTCGCTTCCGAGCGTGCCGTCTGCGGCGAGAGCGCCCAGTACTGCATGGACGGGTGCCTCCGCGATCTGCTTGGCTCGCTCGAAACCTTCGTGCGCCGGGCCGGCGACGTCGGAGAAGCGCTCGTGTCCGGCGATGTCGAACGCAACCGGCGCGAAGTTGACGAACCAACCCTGGGATTGTCCGTAGTCACCGTGGTGGCGAGTGCTCAGCACTGTGATTCCGAAGTACTTCGCGGTTCCCGCGAGCTCGAAGTCGGTGATGCCGACGGCGGCGAAGATGCCACTGCTCATGCGCGCACCGGCGGCCTTGCAGGCGGCATCGAAGGCTGCCGTGAGGTCTCGGTCCAACAGGTGGCGTTCGACGATACGGACCGGGGCGCGTTCGCCGGGTGCGAGCCCGAGATCGAGTGGGAATCGAGGCATGCGGCCCTCGTGCGCGGTGAAGATGTCGCGCCACGCCGCGATCTCGGGGGAGTCGGCACCGTAGGTTGCGGCACGGGCACGCTCGTCGGCGGCGTACTCGAGGTGACTTCCTGCCGGAGCGGGTTGCGGCGCGTCCGCACCGATCTCGATCGCGTACAGATCGGCCAGCTCACTGATGACCAGTGCCTGTGAACCACCATCGGTGAATGCGTGGTCGGCACCGTAGTACAGCGTGAAGCTTCCCGGCCTCGACACCACACCGACGACGAATCCCGGCCAGATGTCTGCGGTGGCCTCAGTCGAGAAGCGCTGCCGCACATAGTGTTGGAACTGCTCGTCGTCGGCTGTCTCACCAGCGTCCACGGCGTCGAATCGGGCGACGTCCGGGCCACCGAGGTGTCGAACGATGTCGGTGCCGTCCACCTCGAACCAGCAGCGCAGACCCTCGTGCCGCAGCACATACGCCGTCAGGGCACGGCTCATCGCATCGGCGTCGATATCCCCGTCGATCTCGGTGGCCACGCCGGTGTAGGCCGTGTGTACGTCACCCCGCGCACGTGCCGCCCAGGCTGCCTTCAGGTGGTCTTCCTGGAGAAACGACGGTGGAGTCGAATCGATCGGTGCCGCAGCGGCGCTCGCCTGTGCGGCCGCGGTGGGACGCCACTCGAGCAGTCGGCCGGGCGCGGGGTTCCAGCTGCCCATTGCGGTGATGATCATGTTCGCTTCACTCTTCCGGTCGGGGCGCAGTAGACCGAATGTAACGGCTGCCTACGCCACCGTCCCCGTCCACTCCGCATCCACTTCTCCTGCGTCCACGCCTATTCTGCGTCCACGCTCATTCTGCAGCGACGACGACCGACGGTTGGGCCGCCGCGAGCACCGTATCGTGAGCGCCGTCGGAGTCCAGGACCGCCGTCAGTACCGCGACGAACTCGGTGATGAACCGGTGGACGTTGGTGGACGAGACGTTCGAACTGGGGAAGCGGGCCGAGATGTTGAGCCCTTCGAGAGTGCGATTGACCCAGAAGTAGACCTCGTCGTCGGCGTGGCAGTTACTCCTGAGCGCCCGACCCTTACGCCCCTGCCACTGAGCGGCGTCGGGGAGGAAACGTAGGTCGATGTACGAGACCACGAACCGGGGAATTTCGGTGGACCCCAGAATTTTGGCGATCTTGGAGTACGGCATACGGGCCAGGCCCTTGTTCGCTGCGCCCGCGGTGGCCGCGGCCTCGAGCGCCTCGACGAAGGTGCAGGCGTTGTCGAGCTGAATCTCCATCGGAAGAATGCCGACATACCACCCCACCGACGCGGCCCACTTCTGCTCGTCGCGGGTGTGCATCGGCATCACCGTGCGCAGTGACCGACTGCCGGACAGGCGAGCGTTGGTCAACGCGAGAGCGGCGAGGATTCCGGCCTGCATGTTGTATCCAGCGGCGCGGCACGCCGCATTGAAGCCGTCGGATTGTTCTGAGGTCAGCAGCCACGACGAGATGCTGCTCTGGGGCGCAGGGCCGGTGTCGGCGCGGGGCCGGTCGCCCGCCAACGGAAGCGGGAAAGCGGGGAAGCGGCCGTCGTCGACAGCGAGGAAGTCCTGCCACGTTCGTACGGCACTGTGATCCGCCGTCAGGGTGTCACCGAGTGCCCGTTCGGACTGACTGAAGTCGACGTAACTACCCACCTCGGGCAATTCCGGATCGATGCCGTCGAGGGCATGTGCGTACAGCCGGTCGATCTCGTTGATCGCGTAGATCTGGCTGTATGCATCCATGACCGAGTGATCGGCCGCGAAGGCGAGCAGAAACGATTCCTCGGGTCCGGAGGCGAGCGTGCGGGACGCGTCGTCGGGCTCGATGGTGGCGAGAACGAAATGCGGCCAGGCCGTCGGAGACACGGTGTCGCCGAACCACGACTGCAGATGGCCGAACACCTGGGTTTCGGATCGCGACTCCGCATGTGGGCGATCGGTCACCTGCACGGCGTCGACCGGTGCGGTGTAGCGCTGCCACGAACCGGACTGCTCGTCACGACGAACCTTGGTTCGGAACGCCTCGTGCCGACCCATGTACGCGGCGATGGTGCGGCGTACCGCCTCGACGTCGTAGCGACGATGGATCTCGAATACCGTGCCGATCCAGGAGCCCGGCGCGCTGCGCTCGCAATGGTCCTCGTGGGTGAACGACAGCCCGCGGGGATCGAGAGCCCACTGGTCGTCGTCGACGCTGGGAACCCATTCGGTCAAGAGTCCGGCGGGGAGGGGATAGTCGGCGAGTTCGGTGTATTCCATGGGGTCCTCTTCCGTTCCGGGCTCGGCCAGCGGTATTCGCCAGTAGTGGTGTCTATCGGTATTGGATTACGGTCGAGTTGTGGATGTAACGGCGGAAGTCGTCGTTCCGGCTCGCTTTTATCGGGTGCACTCGCAATGCTTTCGGCATTGAAAGAACAACTATTCGACGGACCGCGAAGTCGCCGTCCGGTCGACGTGAGTACGGCACTCACAATAGGACGAAAGCGAAACTATTTCGCGACGCTTAAAAGTAATTCTTGTCACTGCGCAGGGGGTTGACCGACGGGTGGATCGGCAGTCGGAAAATCTATTCTCGCACACGGCTGCGGTGCGGTAACAAGAGTATCAGCACGTCAGGGCCCGATATTTCAGGAGAGCCGATCCGGGTGACGGGCTCGGAATCCAGGGTCCAGGCCGTACCGGCACCCCGAGATCGGAGTCACAAGTGCGTTCGGGTCGGTGGAATGGCACCTATTGCAAACATTGAATGAATCGGCCGGTGAGAAACAGCACCACCTTCCCCGTTCTTTCGATGTAGTAGGTTCGGCGCGTGACTCGAATTGGATTTGCCGATCACCTTTTCTTGCGAATGCACCACGGCATCGGATTCCCGGTCTACAACCAGTTCCTGTGGTGGTTCGACGACGTCGTGCAGCGAGAACACCTGGAAAGACTGCGTGACAACCTGTCCGACGGTCTGCTTGCGCGCAGGGTGGTGGCATCGGCAATTCCGACGGCCCGAGATCGGTGGGTTCCGTCGGCCGCCTCTCATTCACTGGATTTTCATCCAGAATTCATAGACCCGTCGATGGTGCGGCAATGGGCGGACGGCCGCATCGATCCCGATATCGACCCCGAGACGGGATTGGGTTGGCAACTCGCGGCCGCCAGGCTGAGCGACGGCGGCATGGTGGTGTCTTTGGTCGCCTCGCACATGGTCGCCGACGGTGGTGCCTTGATCGCTGCATTCCGTGCGGCGAACTCCGACTCTCGTCCGTCCCGTGTCGCCGCGGCCTCGGGCGGTCTCGCGGCCCTCGCTTCCGACTTCGGTGACGCCGTCGAGCAAATTCGGTCCGCGGGTGGATGGCTGGTGAACGCGGCGGTGCAGGCTCTGCCGACGCCCGGCCGCCAGGAGTCGGTCGGTCCCACCCGTCCGAAGTTGAAGCCCCACCGGGCAGCGCCCGAGCGAGCGGCTGCGGCGGACTGGACTTCGCCGCATGTGGTTGCCGAGGTGGATGCCGAGGCGTGGCGGTCGACTGCGGAACGCTGGGGCGGAACGTCCAATTCGCTGTTCGTGGCGGTCCTGACAGCTGCATCCGGACTTGCCGGCCGTGCCTCGGTGGGAGACACGGTGCAGTGGTCCTTGCCCGTCAGCGATCGCGGCGACGCATCCGACACTCGGTCCAACGCCACCAAGATCGTCAAGATCGATGTGTCGATCGCCGACCCGACCGATCTTGACCTCGGCCCCATCCGCGCCGCCAGCAAATCGGCGTTTATGGCTTTCGCCGCTGCTCAGGCCGCCGGTGCCGCTCCGGCCGGTCTGTCCCAGGCGCTCGTTCAGATGTTGCCCGACGCCGTGGTCGCACGAGTACCGCAGCCACGCGACGGTGCCGAAGGGCTGGCGTCGAACCTCGGTGCTCTTCCCGACGACTTCACAACGGTGGCGGGGATCGCTGCCTGGGCGGTGTCCGGCCGAGCGACGTTCGCCGGAGCCGACGCCGACTTCGCCCGTTCGCTCGACGGCGGGCTGACCGCATGGTCGAGCGAGACCGGCACCAGTGTGACCGTGACCGTCCACGCCATGGACCCGGACCGATGCCCGGACGAGCACGTGTTGCGCGAACATCTGACCGAGGCGCTTCGGAGATGGGGACTTTCGGCACGCTTCTGGTGAGCGGGTCAGCGGTCGCGCGCTGCTGCTTCGGTGATGTCGGCGGCGGCGGCCGTCGCCGTTCGAGGAGGCGTCATCGTATCCGCAAGCGCTCGCGCGGCCTGCTGGGTGTCTTTGGTCATGAGCTCGGAGATGCCTTGCAGTAGAACGGATTCGGTCAACGTCGAGAACTTCGTGCTCGAGCCGGCTCCCACGCGCCGCAATGCCGATCCCCAGAACGGTTGGTCGGCGCTGAACCAACACACCAGGGTCGGCAGCCCGGCTCGTGCCGAGGCCGCAGTCGTCCCGGCACCGCCGTGATGAACCGCGGCCAGGCAACGCGGAAAGACAGTGGTGTGATCGACCGATTTCACGACGAAGACGTTCGGGTTCGCTCGATGGACCGCTGAATCGGACTCCAACAGATCGCTCCAGCCCGCGCAGACCAGGGCACGCACACCCAATCGGTCGGTGACGTTGTCGATCATGTGCATCAATGCAGCCGGTTCGGGCACCGGCATGCTGCCGAATCCGAAATACACTGGCGCAGTTCCTGCGTCGAGCCATCGGCGCAACGCGGGATCGGTCTCGGTGACTCCGTCGACGAGCCCGATGAAGCCCACGAACGGGCGTAGTGGACCCCACTGTCGGGCGAGCCCGGGGAACAGCGCCGATTCGTAGGCCTGGATCTCGACGCCGCCGTAGCGCGCCGACCTGACAGGCGTCGACCCCGTGGTGGGGGGCAAACCCAGTGATGCCCTCTGCGCGTTGTCGCGCTTTTTCATCGATTTCCAGCGCAGTGCTTCGAGGGCCGCCCACATCGACCGATTGACGACGGCAGGTAGGTTCACGCCCGGTGCGATCGACACTGCATCGTTGCGCCTGAGGGGGCAGTAGTGCAGGGACACAAACGCTGTGCCGTGCGCTTCGGCCACGTTCAGAGCCATCTCCTGACCGAGCGAGCCGGTGACGATTGCATCGCACCCCGCAGCCATTCGGGCCAGCTCGGACGTCATGTCGTCCCAGCCGTGATGGGCCAGCTCGGCCAGCGCAGCAAGGCGGGTCCGCGGGTTTCGAGACTTGATGTGCACTCTGACCAGATCGGATTCCAACAGCTGCTGCGTGTCGGGCCCGAACGACTGGACCTGGATACGTTCCGACGCTGCAGTGGCAGCCGATACGACTTCGGTGAGATTGGGTGGGGCACCGAACAGCACGTCGTGCCCGCGCTCTGCGAGTTCGAGCCCGAGAGCGATACCGGGGGTCACGTCGCCTCGGCTTCCGTTGAACGGCATCACGAACTTCACAGGCGCACTCGCAGACGGTCGGCGTGGGGAAGAGCCCCAACCTATCAGCACCGTCCGAACCGAGCTGATACGCAAATCATATGGCGGGAAACACATTTGCGACCGTTCCACCTACGTGGGCGGGCAGGGATAGTCTCTCGTGGTGGAGAGATTGACGTACGACGACGACCTGTTCCTACGCATGGAGTGCGTCCTCGGAGTACCCGTGGTCAATCAGATCGTCTGGCGGTTCGACTCGGCCGTCTCGCTCGACGCGCTCGAATCCATGTGGCAGTTGCTTGCTACCGGCCCGTTGGATCGCTCCGTACGACGCTCGACGGTGCCCGGTGCCCGGGACGGCTGGATCACGGCCCGCACGCCGGCCGACCCGATCGTGCTCGGACACCCGATCGCCCGGGACGGCATCGATCTGTGGATCGAGAACGAGGCAGCGGTGACACTGGACCCCATCCACGGACCTGCGTGGCGCTTGTCGGCGACGTCGGTCGACGGCGGTGGCACGGTGGTCTCTCTCGTCGGATCGCACGTGGTCGGTGACGGCGGTGCCCTTACCTCTGCGGCAGCAGCAGCTCTCGCTGGTCGGGCGATCCCGGACGACTTCGTTCGCGGCGGGCTCGACCAGGTTCCTCCGCGGTCGTCGGTACGTGCCGACATCGCGGACGGCGTCGGACAGATCGGTGCGGCACTGTCCGGGATGGCGCGAGCGCTCGGACGTACGGCAGTGGACGCGGTGCGTTCGCGGACCTCGTCCGACGGAGTCGCAGCGGGCTCTGCGGCAGCCAGCCCGACGCCGAGCCGTGCCCGGGCGGTCACTGCGGCGCCGCGAGAAGGCAAGTGGGTGCCGAGCACGGTGGTCGTCGACTGCGTAGCGAGGGACTGGGCCGCAGCCGCAGCGAGTAAGGGCGGGAGCTCGAACAGTCTGCTGGTCGCGGTGGTGCTCGGCATTCTCACCGCGAGTGGACGCGTCGGTCCAGAGGACCGGGTACGGGTGGCCCTTCCTGTCAGCACCCGAACACCCGGAGACAGTCGCGCCAACGCGACGTCCGGAGTGTCCATTCACGTCGACGGGGGGCAGGGCTACCGCGACGATCTGACGGCCATCCGCGCATCGAGCAAGCAGGCGTTCACCGACCAGGCCGACAGTACGGTGACATCTGTGTTCGAGCTGCTCAAACCATTGATGCAGGTGTTGCCAGACGTCGTCGTCGCCAAGCTGGCAGCATCGGGCTCGGCACCGCTGTGCCTGTGCTCGAACCTCGGCGATCGCGGCGCGCGACTGCGCACCATCGGAGGCGTCGACGCCGCGGCAGTGGCGATGCGGTCCATCACCCAGAACACCGATGTGGCGTTGCTGCGTCGCACCGCCGGCGGGATCAGTGCGTGGTGGAACGACTCGGGTGATCGCGCGACGCTGTGCGTCACCGGCCTGGATCCGGACGCGTTCCCCAGCAAGGAGCACCTACGTGGGCTGGTCGAGGCGGAGTACGCGAACTGGGGCCTGTCTGCCGAATTCTGGTGACCTCGAGACACATCACAACATCGGGCGTACGCGGATTTTCGGCGGGATCCCCGGTACGGCTATGCTTTTGCGACTGTTCGAGTGTTCGAGCGCATGTGAGAAAGGGGAGCGATCCATGGCAGTGGTCGTGTTGTTCGGGTCCGAGACCGGTACGGCCGAGGAGGTCGCCGACAAGATCGCGGACGTGCTCGGCGATCACGATGCCGAAGTACGAGACATGCTCGAATACGAGGTCTCCGACATCGACACGGACGACTTCCACGTCGTCATCTGCTCCACCTACGGCGACGGAGAGCTCCCCACCGGCGCGGAGCCGTTCTACGAGGCACTCGTCGAGGATGCCCCCGACCTCGCAGGACTGCAGTTCGCAGTCTTCGGTCTGGGCGACAAGGTATACGAAGACACCTTCAACCGCGGCGGCGAGATCATCGCCGAGAAGCTCACCGAGCTCGGTGCGAAGCAGGTGGGCACCCACGCTCGGCACGACAGCTCGTCGAACATCAAGCCCAAGGCAATGGCCGAGGACTGGGCTCGCGAGCTGATCGATCTGTTGCCCTGAGATAGGTCTCGCCGGTCAGATCCCGATCGGGTCGTCCGGCGAGCCGTCCCAGAGGGCGGCAAGCGACGTACCCACCCGCTCGAGAAGAGTACGAACCAGCGGCAGGCCGATCCCGATCACCGACGAGGGATCACCCTCGATGCTGTCGACGAACCAGCCGCCGAGACCGTCGAGCGTGAATGCTCCCGCCACCTGCAGCGGTTCGCCGGACGCCAAATACGCGTCGAGATCGACCGCGGACGGGGTTGCGAAACGAATCGTCGTCGAGCTGTGCGCTGCAGCCTGCGCCACCACGACTCCGGCGGTCACTCGCAGAACGGCATGACCGGTCAACAGTGCCCCGGTCGATCCGGCCATGGTCCGCCAACGCTCACGGGCCACCTCGACGGTGTGCGGTTTACCGTGCAGCTCACCGGCAATCGACAGCATCGAATCACACCCAACGATCACCAGATCCGCCGAAGAATCCGAGAACGTCTCGGCGACTGCGGCGGCCTTGGCTCGTGCAAGTTCGGTGACCACGGTGGCGGCGGACGCGGACGGCCCCAGCTCGGCCGTCACCGCGTCCTCGTCGACTCCCGACACCCGAACGATCGGCTCCACGCCGGCACCACGAAGAACCGCTAGGCGAGCAGGTGACGCCGACGCCAGAACGAGTCGTATCGAATCGGCCCGGTTCGTCACGGGCGGCACCGTCACCGCGAGTATCGGCCCGACGCGGCGTACGAATACGCCGACTGCGCCGCGAAGCCGCGATGCATCGACGACGGTGCACCCCACAATTCCCTCGGCCGAGAATCCACGCTCGATGCCGAATCGTTCTGCGCCGCAGTCAACACCGCTACCAGAGCCGCGACGTCCTCGTCGGTCGGGTTGCCCTTGACGACCCGAATTGCCGCGGACATGCCTGACGTGGCATCGGCCTGATCGCCGTTCACGACGTCAGGATTCGTTTCGCCCGCTGCGTCATGATTCGCTGCACTCACTGCCTCATGATTCGCTTCGTTCATAGTGGGATGTTTCCGTGTTTCTTCGGGGGCAGGGTCACTTGTTTGCGTTCGAGCAGTCGTAGCGCGGTCACGATCTGTCCGCGGGTGTGACTGGGTGGGATGACCGCATCGAGGTACCCGCGTTCGGCAGCGACGTACGGATTGACCAACGTGTCCTCGTACTGCTGCTGCAACTCGAGCCGCAACGCATCGACGTCCTCACCGTTCTTCGCGGCCTCGAGCAACTGCTTGC
>NZ_SPNG01000014.1:0-149784 GCF_004563845.1 Rhodococcus sp. 1R11
GTGGCACGTCGCTGGTGGCAACCAAGATCGGCCCGGCCATCGAGAACGCCGTGGGAGTTCGCGTCCCGCTGCAGGCGTTGTTCGTCGATCCGACTCCGGCAGGGCTCGCGGCTCGAGTCGCGTCGGACGTCGATTCGTCTGGTGCACAGCTGGATTCGGTGTTCGGCGTGGTCATCCCACTGCGCAGCACAGGCTCGAAGGAGCCGCTGTTCTGCGTGCATCCCGGAATCGGGTTGTCGTGGGGATATGCGGGCCTCGTGTCTCAGATCGGTGATGACCGTCCCGTCTACGGTCTGCAGTTGCCTAGCATCGTGGAGGGCACGACGTTCGGCTCGATTCGAGACCTCGCGCACCGGTACGCCGACGAGATCCGGGCCGTTCAGCCAGTCGGCCCGTACCACCTGCTCGGGTGGTCGCTCGGTGGTTCGCTCGCCCACGCGATCGCCGTGGAACTACGCAGCACCGGCAGCGAAGTGCAGACTCTCGCGTTGCTGGACAGCTACGTCGACGGCCACGACGAGACGGCCGATGGTGAGCTGAGCGTCGAGAACCTGCTCGCGGGTCTGGGGCTGGATCTGACTGCTCAGGCATCGTCCGAGCCGTTGACCTACGAACGTGGTGTCGAACTGCTCGACGAATCCCTGGGGCAGACGACCGGTGTCACGGCGGATCATTTACGCAGAATCAATGCGGGATTCGAGAACTCGACGCGAATCATGGCCGAGTTCATCCCGGACGTGTTCGACGGAAATGTTTTGTTCTTTTCTGCAACGAAAGGCGCGAGTGACGGAATTGTTCGGTCACCACAGGAATGGCGACCGTACGTGTCAGGAGATATCGTCATCCACGGCGTCGACGTTTTCCATAACGAAATGACCAATCCCGATGCTGTCTCGGTGATCGGTCCGGTTGTCGACGCACATCTGGGCAATACATATCCATAACGTTTCCGAGTGTTCTTCCGTGAAAGAGCACTCGCTCGAATACCATCGGCTTTCGATACTCGAGTGGTCGAATGCGAATCACTACTACCAGGGGACACAGTGAAACTGATCAGAACAGCAACGGTCGCAGTGGCGTTGACCGCAGCCGTAGCCACCGGCGCAGGCCAGGCCGTAGCGGATCCGACGTCGGACTCGATGAACTACCAGACGTCGGTCAACCCGGATGGAACCGTCAAGACCATCCTCGACGCCGGTCTCTTCCGAGTCGATGCGACCAGCGAGACGGTGTCGATCGTCGACCAGGCCGGCTCCACGGTGGCGTCGATCCCGCTGGAGTACTCGATCAACGGAACCGTCTACTCCATTGCGCCCCTGATCGGTGCCGAAGGCCGGGAACTCACTCTCACCCCGCAGACAGTCCCTGTCGCTGAGGTCGCCGGTGCAAAGACCAAGCAGCAAGCCTTCGACAACATGGTCAACCAGCTCGCCATCGGGTGGAACAACGGCGGCGGCGTCGGCACGGCCATCGGTGCGGGCCTCGGCTTCGCCATCGGCTGCGTCTCGATCTTCCCGAACTTCATCTCGGGCTGCATCATCGGAACCGTGATCGGTACGGTCGCCGGCACGGTCATCGGAATCAACAACGCCAACCCCGAAGCTCAGCCTGCGGTGTTCGAGTACTTCACCACTGCGTAGAGCACGACGGCCTCTGGCCGGGGGATGTAGTACAACGGGTAGAGCGCGTGCGCTCTACCCGTTGTTCGTTGTGCGGCCCGTGAGGGCTCGACGCATCGACACGGCTTTGACCATCGTCTCCTCGAACTCCTCGTCAGGATCCGACAGTGCGACGATCGCGCCTCCGACGCCGTACGTGATCTCGTGCTCGGTCGCCACGATCGTGCGAATGACGATCGAGAAATCTGCCGTGCCCGTGATCGAGAAGTATCCGATCGCACCGGAATACACTCCGCGCGGCCCATCTTCGAGCTTGTCGATGATTGCCATCGTGCGAATCTTCGGAGCGCCGGTCATCGAGCCGCCGGGGAACGCCGCCCCGATGCAGTCGGCAGCCGACGCGTCGTCACGCAGCCGGCCGCGAACCGTAGAGACCAATTGATGTACGGGAGCATAGGTTTCGACGTCGAACAGCTTAGGCACGTGCACCGAGCCAGGAATGCACACCTGAGCCAGGTCGTTGCGCACCAAATCGACGATCATCAGATTCTCGGCCTTGTCCTTCTCGTTCGCAACGAGGTCGGCCTTGAGTGCGTTGTCCTCTTCGGGGGTGGCCCCACGCGGACGAGTTCCCTTGATGGGCTTGGACTCGACGATACGGTCGGCGTCGATACGCAGGAATCGCTCGGGGGAGGCGCTCAGGACCGACACATCGGGGAAATTCAGGAAGGCACTGTACGGGGTGGGATTGATTTCCCGCATGTAGGAGTACGTCGCCGCGGGGTCGATGGAACCGGCCACGGTGGCGGTGTTGGTCAGGCAGACCTCGTAGGTTTCACCGGAACGAATTTCGGCGAGGCATTGAGAAATGAGGTCGAGGTAATGCGTGCGGTCGTGCCTCAGCCGTGGCTCGAGGGACAGCTCCGCTCCGAGTAGTGGAGCGCCGGACGCAGGTGTCCCACTGGGCGCGCTCACGGTCTGCGCCTTCTCGGACAGCCCACTCAGCGTTGTGGTGACCGAGTCGAACCACTGCGCGAGTACCGGATCTCCGGGGGTATCCGCCAACCCCATCAAGTACAGGGTGCCGGCCTCGTGGTCGAACACCAACGCCCGATCGGAGAACACCATGGAGGCGTCGGGGGTCGCGGAGGTGTGCACCAGCTGCCCGCCCGTATCGGCCTTGAGTTCGTACCCGAGGTAGCCGACGTAGCCCAGTCCGAATGCAAAGGGAAGATCGTGCCGCGGGGGAGTGGCTCGGCGGCGGAGTTGGGCGTCGATGTAGTCGAAGAACGTCGAGTGAACGTGTTCTGTAGTGCCGTCGGACCCCTCGACGGTCACCATCGTCTCGGCCACCGAGTACGTCACGTATTCGGCGTGTGGCCCGGAACAATCGCCCATGACGGTGAATCGGCACTCGGGCTCGAGTGCGGCGCTTCCGTCCAGCCAGAAACTCTTGGTGTCGTGCGCGAACAGCGTCTGGAACACACGCTCGGAGTCGAAATCGCCTTCGATGGTTCGGGTTTCGATGGTGAACATCGAATCGTGGGTACCCGCCGCATTCGCTGCGCTCGATCGCGCAAGCGTCAGATCGCGGAAGTTTGCCAGCAACTCACGCCCGTATTCGGTGCTGATCGACTCGGGGTGGAACTGCACTCCCCACAACGGCTTGCTGTGATGACGCACTGCCATCACGAGACCGTCCGGGGTCCAGGCGACTTCCTCGAAGTCGGCGGGAGTCCGGGTGACGACCAGAGAGTGATAGCGCACCACCGAATACGGCGAGGGGATCCCCTCGAACAGGTCGACCCCAGTGTGCGTGATGTCGGTGATGCGGCCGTGCATCGGTGTGGGGGCCAGATCGACCTCGCCCCCGAAGAGGTGGCACAGCCCCTGATGGCCGAGACAAACACCCAGAATCGGGAGACCGGACTCGGTTATCACTCGGCCACTGATGCCGAAGTCCTGCTCGACGTCCGGGCGGCCGGGACCGGGCGAGATCACGACGTTGTCGAACGCGGCGAAATCGAGTGAAGACCACGCGACGTCGTTCTTGACCACGGTCGGCGGCCGTCCGTTGACCTCGGCGAGGAGGCTGTACAGGTTGTAGGTGAACGAGTCGTAATTGTCCACAAGGAGGGTTCTGATCGTCATCGACGTACCTCTATCGTTCGCCCTCGAAGCCAGATTCTGGCCCCGGAGAATCGATGATGAGATCCTCGACGCGACACGCCTCGGCAATCATCGACTTGTACAACTCTTCGAGAAAGTCGGGCGACAATCCGTTCGCGGACGCGAACTCACGAGCCCGTTCGGTCACCACGCCCACCCGACCCGGTTGCATCATGGGAATACCGAATTCGCGTTTGACGTGTGCCACCCGTACGCAGACGTCGATACGGTCACGCACGGCTGCACGCAGCACCTCGTCGATCCCGTCCAATTCGCGGCGCAATTCCGCCAACTTCTGCTCGCCGACCGCACTGCGTGCGTCCGAATCCGAGTCGGCCGCCGTCCGCGGATCGTCGTGCAGACACTGATCGGAACCCTGACTCACGAGTTGATGCCCCCCTGTTTTCGACGACTACGGTGCTGATGACTATCGGTTGCAAGCGACTTTTGTTACCGCGACTGTCGCAGATCCGGTAACCGACTACACGCGATGTTCGATGGTGTCACCTTCACCCGTTTTCGCGCCACCCAAACTCGAAGAAAACGGACCATAAACGACAATAATCACAGCAATTACCCAAAAATAATCTTCGGGTTCTCCAACTGGCCAAAAAAATGCACCGCCGGATTGTTTCCAATCGGGCGGTGCATCGGGCGAGGGATCAGGCTCCGCGTCGCTTGACCTTCAGCAGATCCAGACGCTCCTTCAACAACTCTTCCAGTTCATCCACCGAACGGCGCTCGAGGAGCATGTCCCAGTGGGTACGGGGAGGCTTGACCTTCTTCGCCTCGGGCGCGGTGCCCTCGATCAGAGAACCCTCGAGCCCGTTGCGGCACGCCCACGTACCGGGAATCTCGGCGTCGTCGGCGAACGGGACGTCGAATTCCTCACCGTTGTCGCAGCGATAGCGAGCCACGCGGCGGGGTGCCAAATCGTGATCACGATCGGTCTCGTAGCTGACGGCTCCCAGTCGACTACCTCGAAGTACACGATCTGCCATAGTGAAGTCCTCTCCATCGATAGTAGGTATGTGCGCCGATTCCACCGGCCGGTTTCGGCGCGGCCGAGCTTCGTCGTCCACCCACTGATCTACAACGTCGTCGTGCGTCCGTTCGTTCCCGGCTCGCCCGCGCAGATCAAGGCATCTTACCTCGCCGGCAAAGTAGGCTGAGCGACCATGTCCGTGAAAACCCGTCGCAACCAGACGTGCGAGTGGTGCGGACGTCCCATCGACGATGTCGGCACAGGTCGCAAACGACGGTACTGCCGACAGTCGTGCAGACAACGTGCGTACGAGCAGCGCAGTGCCGTCAAGGGGACGTCCATTCCCGTGGACGCCGTCGTGCTGACCGCCGAGGAGGCGTCGGCCGTTGCGGATCGCGCATTCGAATTGCGCTGTGCGGCCGAGGACGTCAGCACCGCAGTGGCAGAAGGTGCCGCCGCCGACGAACTGCAGCGCCTGTGCATCGAGCTCGTGGCGAAAGCACACGATGCCGAGCGGCTGCGCTGAGTATTTCCGGGGCTCCTCGCTGGTCGTCATTCGTGCGGCGCGACGGTCGACGACATCGCTCCCGTCGTTGTTCACCGACTCCGTGGACAATGGGCGACGCACGCGCGTCTTGCGCGGACGCAAAGACACACAGAGGAGCTCCATGGCGTTCTGGGATCAACTCAAGTCCAAAGCACAGGAATTGAACGGGCAGCTGCAGACCAAGACCAGCCAGTTCAAGAACAAGGAGTTCGCCAACGGCAGCATGGCGATGTGCGCTCTCATCGCCGCCGCGGACGGCGCGATCGATCCGGCCGAGCGGCAGAAGACGGCAGCGCTGATCGCCGGAAACGAAGCTCTCCGCGTCTTCGAGTCCGATGAGCTCCGCCAGAAGTTCGACTGGTACTGCGACAAGCTGCAGGGTGACTTCGACTTCGGAAAGGTCGAGGCCACCGCGACGATCGGGAAGTTGAAGTCCAAGCCGGACCAGGCCCGTGCCGTGATCCAGATCGGCATCATCATCGGCGGTGCCGACGGGCATTTCGACGACCACGAAAAGGCCGCCGTTCGCAACGCATGCTTCGCAGTGGGAATCGACCCGGCCGAGTTCGAGCTCTGACCCGCTCCGACGTGGGCATCGAGACCGTGTGAGGTCTGCGGCGACCGACGACGCTTCGACGTCGTCGGTCGCCGTTGTCGTCCCTGGATTCCATCTGTCCTGCAATTTCCTACTCCGCGGGTTACTTTGCTCGTTCCGGCTGGGTGCAAAGACGTCGTCGACGCGGCAGCGGACCGATCGATCCGTGACCGAGGAGACCGAGCATGACTGTTGCCGCGATTTATCTCGTCATCGCATTCGGGCTCGGCGGACTCGCGATGGCGGTGCGACTTCCTCCGTTGGTCGGCTTTCTGGCGGCTGGGTTCGTCATCAACGCTCTCGATGTCGGTGAGGTGCCGCAGCTGGACCTGCTCGCCGACTTGGGGGTGACGCTGCTGTTGTTCGCCATCGGCCTCAAGCTCGATCTCCGCATTCTGTTGCGCCGCGAGGTCTGGCTCACCACGTCGGTCCATCTCGCGATCAGCGTCGCGCTCGGTACCACGGTGTTGTGGTTGGCCGCCGTGGCCGGCCTGGCCATGCTGTCCGGGCAAAGCCTGACGACCATCGCACTCCTGGCCTTCGCCATGTCGTTCTCGAGCACCGTGTTCGTCGTCAAGGTACTCGAGGAGCGGGGGGAGTCGCATGCGCTCTACGGCCGCGTCGCCATCGGCGTCCTCGTCATGCAGGACATCGTTGCCGTCGTATTCCTGACGGTCACCAGCGGTTCTCTGCCCAGCCCATGGGCCTTCACCCTCGTGCTGCTGTGGCCGCTCACGCGAATTCTTCGGAGAATCTGGAGCGGGCTGGGGCACGGCGAGATGCAGTCGTTGTTCGGCATCGTGATGGCTCTGGTTCCGTGGTACGCACTGTTCTCGACGCTGGGCCTCAAAGGTGACCTCGGTGCCTTGATCATCGGTGTCCTGTTGGCTTCGCATTCCGCGTCGTCCGAACTCGCACGGTCTCTGTTCCACCTCAAGGAACTTCTGTTGGTGGGCTTCTTCGTCTCGATAGGTCTGTCCGGATTACCCGATGTGCCCAGTCTCGTTGTCGCTCTGCTGATGATGCTCGTTCTGCCGCTCAAATCGGTGCTCTACGTAGCGCTGTTCGCCGCGATGAAACTTCGGTATCGGACGGCCCTGCTCGCAGGACTGAGTCTTATGAACTACTCGGAGTTCGGTCTGATCGTCGTCTCCGTCGGAGTGACGACCGGGCTGCTGGAATCCACGTGGTTGGTCGAGATGTCGATCGCGGTGGCTCTGAGTTTCGTGGTGTCCGCGCTGGTCAATGGCCGCGGCCACCTGATGGTCGAGAAGGTGGCGAGCCGGCTGCCCGTCCAGGACGAGCAGAGCCTCCACCCCGAGGAACGCCCCGGTGATGCCGGCGACGCCGAAGTCGTCGTCATCGGCATGGGGCGTGTGGGGTTCGCGGCCTACCAGCGACTGAACGAGCACTACCGATTGGACGTCGTCGGAGTCGACTACGACGGCCCGCGCATCCGTCGACTGGCCGAGCAGGGACTGCGTGTCATCGAGGGTGATGCCACCGACCTCGACTTCTGGCACCGACTACGCAGATCGGATTCCGTCCGGATCGCGGTGCTCGCCATGCCGCGGCACGGTGCGAACGTCACTGCACTGGCGTGTCTGCGAGAGTCCGGCTTCGGCGGAACAGTGGCGGCGGTCGCACGGTACGACGACGAGGTGCAGTGGGCAAAAGACCAGGGCGTCGATATCGCCTTCAACGTCTACGCCGGCGCGGGATTGGAACTGGCCGACCAAGTGGGGCATTCGACCCCGGAATACATCGATGATCGCACCGACTGCGAGCCCGACGAGCCGCGTACACCGGACAACACCGGATAGGCCAGCGGTGCGAGTGATGGAGGCGGTCGCCGGAAACGTATGGGGGAGTCGTCAGGTACTGCCTGCCGCTCCGCCTCCTCCACCTGCACCTCCACCGGACGCAACGGATCCGCTACTGCTGGAGACGAACACACCGGAGAACGCAGACCAGGGGAGGACCACCGGGACACCCGCCGCATAGTCGGCATCCGCGGGTGATGTGAAGGCTCGTAGCGGCGTGTCACTCCCGGGGTCGGTTGCGGCCTCGAGTCGTTTCCGAAAGAACGGGGCCAAACCGAACGCAACGATGTCCGGCAGGGCTACGTTCAGATCGACCGACTCGTCGTTGTCCTTGGCGGCCTGCTTCAGTCCGTCGCGGTACGCCTCCCAGGGGCGAGAGGCGTCCAGGCCCGCGACCGAGAAGCGTGAGTAGGCGATCGCCGTCCACAGTCCTGCAACGAAGAGAAGGCCCGACAACACCACCGCGAGCCACATCGTCGGTGCACCCGACGTCGCCACGGCAATTCCTCCGATCGCGAGAGCGCCGCCGAGTACGCCCAGACCGGCCAACGCTGTCCGGCGTCGACCTGAGCCGTCGGCAACGAATCCGCTGTCCCGCAGTGTTTTCTCCACGAGTTCTTTGGTTGCACCGGGGCCTCGAGCGATCTTCTTCAACTCGTCGCCGGATACGACATCGTCCTCGGCTCGTTCGGCGAGCATCGACCAGACCGCCTGTTGAACCTCGCCGCGGGCACGGGTTCGGTCGACAAGCCTGATCTTGACTGTCCCTTTGTCGACCTTTCCCGGCTTCTTGTCCTGCTCGAAGGTGAGCGCATCGGCGGTGGCAAGCGCCAGTACGGTCCCCGGTACGCCGCTGGGCTGCGCGCTGCGGTGCACCAGGGCGGTCGCGTACGCTGCATCGGTGGCCTGGTCCGGTCGAACCGTCGTCGGATATTCTTGGGAGACAGTCGGTTTCGCTCGGCCCCGAAACACCGTTCCCACCAGAAGCAGCCCGAGAAGCGCGATCACCGAACCGGCCCACGGCAGCCAGGTCGAGCCTGGACCGTCGGCGAATCTGTCCAAGGCAGTCACCGGCGGACCGTTGCGAATGTCGGACGCCAGGCGATCTATGCCCGCGGTCAGGCTGCCTGCGACATCTCCATCTCGCAGCGGCGGAATCAGTGCGTCCTCGATGATGGCCTCTTGTTCGTCCCGCGGAACGTTACCGTCGTCGTACGTGGAGCCGACGAAGATGCCCGCGCGAGCCTCGTCGATCTTTCCCGGCTCCCGGTTGATCAGGATTGCGCCTGCAGTGTCCTGGTCGACGCCCGTCAGGGACACCCATCTCTGCTGCAGGTCTTCGACCTGATCCAACGTGTCGTCGGGGTCCGCGTCGAGCTCACGCACGTACGCGATCACGTCCGCACCGGTGTCGGACTTCAAGTTCTCCAACTGGCGTTGGATGTCCGCGGTCTGCGCTGGATCCAACGAAAAACCCGTTCCGTCGTAGACACGCTGACCCGAGGCCAAACCCTCGAAGTCGGCACCTCCGCCGGACGGATCGTCGGAGCAGCCGACGAGGCCGAACGGTGCAATGAGGGCCATCAGTACGGTGGCAGCAACTCGGCGGTGGAAGTTCCGACGACGGGATGTCTCGAGAAAGGCGTCCATCGAACGAACTCTAACCAGAGTTCGTATACGGTAGCCAGCACATTCGGCCGAAGCGGCAGTAGATATCAGACTGGGCTTCTTCACCGTTGTTTCGTCACTGTGACGAAACAACGGTGAAGAAGAGCAGAGAGGGAGAGGGTGCCGTCCGGTCAGCAGTGCGCGGATCCCATGACGCCGGGCAGTCAGCGGGCCGGCTGCGACAGCTGCTCACCGGATGCCCGACACATTTCCCCGCAAGCATTTCGATACCGCGGACGCGTCACGTCGACGCAGACTTCAGACAACGAAGAGCTTCGGCCGAATCGACTGCGACGAGGAAAGTCTTTGAGCTGCAGCGAACTACGAGTCGATCTCAAAGAACTGCAGGTCGACAGTTTGCCGATAATGAACATTATGTCAGGTAAGGTTCTGAACGTTCGATCGACCTGGGTAATCGGTTGTCACTGCGGCGGCTCCATGAATTCGATCGTCTCTCCGTGTGGACCCACCGCGTACATCACGCGGGTGCCCACCTTTGCCCCGCCGGCAATAGGTTGAGGAGTTCCCTGCGCCGTCCACCCGAAGTCCGCGATTCGCGTCAGGACCGCGTCGATGTTGTCGACCTCGAAGGCAAGATGCGCGAAACCAGGATCGTGTGGTCGAGAGGATCCCTGCTCTCCCTGGACGTTGCGATATTCCAGCAGTTCGATCGTCTGCCCCGCAACGGATACCACCGCCATCCGGACTGTAGCCCCGTGCGCTCCGGTGACCTCTCCCAGAAACTCTCCACCCATCTCGCCGGTGCGTTCGAGGACCGCGCCGAGACCATCAATCCAGAACCGAAGGGCGTCATCGAGGGAACCGACGGCGAAGCCGACGTGGTCGGAGCGAAGGATTCTGAACGACATGCCAGGAGCCTACGCCTGGCATGCTTCACGAAGTGCGCTTCTGTTCGGCTCTCATCAGTCCGCCTCCGACGATCAACCGCTGGATCTCACCGGTCCCCTCGTGCAGCCGCGGCAGAATCAGCGAGCTCCACCAACTCGGTTACTCCGGAAAATCCGCGCTACGAGACAGCCTTTCGTTCGACCGGATGTCGCCCAAGTTTTGTTCCAGCGCACCGATCACGGCGTCGTACCCGCTGTTGCCCAGGATCAGTCGGCGTGGCGGCGGGTCCTGAGCCATCGCTTCGATCACCGCACGGGCACCACGATACGGATCGCCCGGCTGCACCCCGTTCATGTCGACGAAATCGGCACGAACCTGTTCCAGCATGTCGTGGTAATCCGGAATCGCTTCCGCGACAGGCTCGTCGGCGAATCCAGCGTAGGCGTTGGTGCGGAAAGCCCCTGGTTCGACCGCCAACACGGAGATGCCGTGCTCGGCAACCTCCTGGCGCAGAGCGTCGGTGACGGCTTCGATCGCGTATTTCGTAGCGCTGTAGTAGCCGAATCCGACCGCCGCCAGAAGTCCGGCCACTGAGGATACGTTGACGATCGACCCACTTCTGCGGGTGCGCATTCCTGGTAGCACGGCTCGCGTAACGGATAGTACTGCAAAGAAATTCAGCTCGAACATTGCCCGGATCGAGGCTTCGTCCATTCCCTCGATCGATCCGTACCAGCCGCGACCGGCGTTGTTGACCAGCACGTCGATACCGCCGAAATGCTCTTCGGCCGTTCGTACCGCCTGCAGTACCTGTGCCGCGTCCGTGACATCCATGGGCACGACGAGAACGCGGTCACCGTACCGATCGGCCCACGACGCCAGTTCCCCTGGACGCCGCGCCGTGAGTACCACGCGGTCCCCCGCGCCCAAAGCCACCTCGGCGTACGCCATGCCGAAGCCGCCTGGTGTGCCACCGGTGATGAACCATCGCTTGCTCATGGCTCGATCACCAACCGGTTGATCAGCGCGCCGTCCAGAGTGAAACGGTAGTGCAGGTCGACGACTCCCCCGGGAAAATTGCCTTCCAGGTGCTGCGTGACGTCGGCGGTCGTGCCGGTCGCGGTCGCTCCCGTGAACTCCGATGTGTAGGTGTACTCACTCTCATTGACCGAGGCGGTCAGCCAGGCCTCGATCTCGTCGCGGCCAGAGTGGTCATGACCCTCATCGGTCACGACGGCATCTGCGGTGAACACGGTGATCGCGCGAGCGCCCTGTCGGGCGTCGAGGGCGGTCATGAACTTCTTCACGTTGTCCGGGAGTGCATCCCATTCTGTGGTCATGACACCACGGTGATGCCTCCCCCAGGGGGAAGGTCAATACCGGATCGGCACACCGGTGTTCATGACCGACACTCGCCCCGGCGCCCCGTCGACTCACGCTGTTACCGAGGACGTCAAGCGGCGGACCGGTGGCTTGCCCAGCAGCAAGCGTGCAGCCAGCCCGGCCAGGAGCGCCCAGAAGGCAGCGCTGACACCGACGATGACTGTGCCGGACGCGGCGGTCACAAAAGTGATGACGACGGGGATTCGCTCTACCGGGTCAGCGAACGCGGCGGTCAACGACGCGGCGAGTGTCCCGAGTAGGGCGAGTCCGGCGACCGCGGCAATGACACCGACGGGGGCAAGTGCAACGAGTGTGCCGAACGACGCCGACGCCACGCCGAGCAACATCAGGACGATTCCCGCAGTCAGACTTGCAATCCATCGGCGAGTGCGATCCACACCCGCGTCCGGCCCGGCAGCCAAGGCGGCGCTGATTGCCGCCAGGTTGATCGCATGCCCGCCGGCGGTCGCACCGAGCAGGGTGCCTGCGCCGGTCACAACCATCGATCGCCGCCACGGAACCTGGTAGCCGAGACCGGCCATGACCGCTACACCCGGGACGTTCTGAGAAGCCATGGTCACGAGGTACAGCGGAAGTGCAATCCCGACGAGAGCCGCGACAGTAAACGTCGGCGACGTGAAATGGACCCGAGGTAGCAGGTCCGCCGGGCCCACCGTGGTATCGCCGGCTGCCACCGTGATGCCGATGACGACTGCGGCAGCGAGAAAGGCGAGGGGCGCGGCCCAACGGGGCGAGAACCGAAGTGCAACAAGCCAAGTCAGGACAACCGGGGCGACAGCGATCGGGTTCACAGCCAACCCGGTGACCGGGCCGAGACAGAGCTGCAGGAGGACCCCGGCGAGCATGGCTTGGGCAAGCGAGGTGGGGATGCGGGTGACCAGCGCCGCGAGCTGGGGTACCAAACCGGTGAGGAAGATCAGCACCCCCGTGACCAAAAACGCCCCCACCGCGGCGGGCCAACCGCCATCGACGGTGCCGGTGGTCGCGAGCAGGGCCGCGCCGGGGGTGGACCAGGCGGCGGTGATCGGCAGCCGAGTCTGCCAGGAAAGGACGATGCAGGCCAGGCCCATGACGACGCTGACGGCGAGCAGGCCGCTCGCGGCCTGCTCGTGGTTCGCTCCTACCGCTGTCAGGCCGGTGAGGACTACGACGAACGAACTGGTGAACCCAACCAAGGCCGAGACCACGCCTGCCGTGATCGGTGGCAGCAATCCACCCGTCTTACGAGCAGCAGAATCGGCAGTATCACGCGGTGGGGTGCGGCTCATGGTTCTCCTCGGCTCGGTGGGAGCCCAGGCGCGCGGCAGACGTCGACAGACGAGGCCGCTTCCCGATGGTGATCCATCCACAGCGCCAGTCACGGCCCGAGCACAGAGTAGACAGAAACCACGGACCATCGGTAAGTGTTGCGGCAGGTGCGCAGCCATCCGGTGTGCGAGCGCAGTGGGTTCGCCGGGATCAGCGACCGATAACACCGAAGCCGGTTCGCCTGCGGAACCCGCTCGATCCACCTGGTTGTGTTCGATCCCCGACACCACACTATTTTGACCAGTCCGGTCCGATCCGGGAACCCTCTGGCACGAGAATTCCGAAGACTCGGCGGATTCGGCATCGGTTCACCGAACCGATTTCCGCACAGAGGTTTTCGCCGCTCGATCGGTTGCCGGCTCACACGCGGATTGTCACAATGTCTCCAATCCGGACCATTTCATGATTCGCAGGGCGCGCAGGGTATTCCACCTGCTCGCACGCCCCTCGCCATTCTCCATCGGAAAGTGGACCGCACCGGCGTGAGTTCTGTCCAGCAGCCATGTGCCGTCGTCACACTGTCTCGACCGGATGTGTTCGATTGCCCCCGTCAACCTCGGGTCGACGAAAGATCCAGCAATTCGGAAATAGTCGACTCCGCGAAGCAGGTCGTAATGCCACCAGGTCGGAAAAGAGAAAAGCAACCAGTTCGGTTCGACGAGCTCCCCCGTGCTCACCCGCCTGGCCAGCCGGCGCTCCAGAAGGTACTCCTCGCCTCGGTGGCGTGCGGCAACCGACGCGGGAGTGCCGCCCGTGGCTCGTTCGTGCTCGAGCAACCCTTCGAGCACACAGATCGTCGAGTGAAACGACCCGCGAGTCGATCCGTACTCGGCCTCGCAATTCCAGCCGCCGTCGGCGAGCTGATCTTTCACCAGTCTGGTGACGATCGCGTCGACGTCGACTCCGAAATATGCACCTACGGCGACGGTCCTCCCGTTGATGCAGGGCTCGACCTCACCGTCGAAGAACCGTTGGCCTGCGTGCTCCCACCGGCAATTCCGGCGCACCGCCTCGATGGCGGTGCGTACTTCACCGGCGTCCGGGTCGACACCCATCTCGCGCAGCAACGTCAACGTATGAAGCGTGGACGTCCACGGCTGCCCTCCTGAGAAATCGCCGTCGAAACCCGATGGGAAGCAGGCACCTCCGGCCCACAGGCCGTTCGGGTCGCGTGCAGCAAGCAAGCGC
This sequence comes from Rhodococcus sp. 1R11, assembly GCF_004563845.1. Taxonomy (NCBI): domain Bacteria; kingdom Bacillati; phylum Actinomycetota; class Actinomycetes; order Mycobacteriales; family Nocardiaceae; genus Rhodococcus; species Rhodococcus sp. 1R11. The sequence continues at coordinate 14,156 of NZ_SPNG01000014.1, forward strand.
GCGCCCCAGCCTTCGTGCACAATTCGGTTGCGCTCTCTCGCCACATCAGCAAGCGGCGCGTCGTGCAGGTCCCGCAAGACCTGCCATCGAATCGCTGGATCCGAATCGAGCAGCCACTCGTCGATGACCATGAAGGCGAGGCTAGCAATGAAATCGATCTTCTGACGCTGGTGCGGACGGGTCATCGGAGCTTCTCTACGTTCCGAATTCCTGCGGAATTGCCGAGACGATTGGTGAAGACATCCGACTCGCCAGCACGTGGTTCTCGAAGAGGGTCCAAATCGGAAAATGTATCGCTGGCCCAGTTGTATTACGGTCCCGTCGAAGCTCGCGTTCTCGGTATCGGAGAAGTCTTCGACCGCAACCGCTGTCGACTGTCCGAAGGCGGCGTACGACAGAAGAATTGGTCTCTACACGGTCAGCCGTACCCAACCCGTCGATGATGGCTGCCTGTTCTTCATGGAGGGTGGCTTGATCGACTCGATCGGTCTGGGGTGATTCCCCGACGTCGCCCCGCCACTCGACGAACCCTTACCGGATCGAGACATCAACTTCGAGCCGTTCGACGGCGACTGGTATCTGTTCGTGCAACGCTTCTGACAATTGGGTTACAGCCCGCCCGTGTTCGAACCCATCGAACTAGGTGGCCGAATAACATTGGCTCAACCCCGCTCGAACACCGAGCGACGCGGATCGGAGGGCCGATGTTCGACGCTGCCGACGATGTGGTGTCTCTTCGGCGATTTCTGGAGCGCTCGCCGGACTTCGTTGCACTCGCCGACCTGGCGGGCACAGTTCTCCACATCAACCCTGCCGGCCTGAAACTAATCGGCGTGTCCGACTGGGCCGAGGCATCGAAACTGCCGGCTCTGGATTTTCTCACTGCTGAAGGCCGCGAGCATGCCGAAGGGATCGGTACGGCGCTGCGGTCCGAGGGAAAGTGGGACGGCTACTGCGAACTACGCCATCACGGGACCGGTGCAGGTATCCCGGTCGTGGTCTCGGCATACGTCGTTCACACCCCGGACGGCCGACCTGACGTCGTTGCCTCGATCATCCGACATCGACACACCGTCGAACAACGTAGTGCGAGGATGGCGGCCGATGCTGTTATCGCCAGCCGACACGCACAGGAACAAAAAGCCCTGGCCGATCTCAGTCGGTTCGCAGTCGTCGCCGAGCTGTCGGAGCTGTTGACGGCAGCCACCGACACTGCCGCCACGTTGATAGGTGTGGGAAATTCCGCCATCGCGCACCTCGAGAATTCAACCGATCCTTATTTGACCATGGATGCCGCGAGCGGTTCGCTCGGTATTCGTCTGGACGTTCCTTCCGGCGACGGCTCCATGACCGGGTACGCACTCGCTCACGCACAGCCAGTGATTTGCAGCAACCGCGGCGACGAAAGCCGGTTTCGTACAGACACGATGGCGGAGCTCGGACTGCGCAGCGGTGTGGCAGTACCGATCATGACTGCGGTTGGAGACGCCTGGGGAGTCCTCTCGATCCACAGTGTGGAAGCACGGCTGTATCGCGAACAGGAAGTCTCGTTCCTCAGCTCCGTCGCGGGTATCGTCTCCGCGGCACTTCGACGAATGGAACTGGAAAGCCAACTCCGACGGCGCAGCACCCACGACGCACTCACCGGGTTGCCCAATCGCACTTTCGCCTACGACGTCCTCGACACCGCTCTGGCTCGGGCACGCTTTCAGTCCGATACTTTGGCCCTCCTTCTGCTCGATATCGACGACTTCAAAATCATCAACGACAGCCTGGGCCACGACGCCGGAGACAGGGCGCTGGTGAAATTCGTGGAGCGACTGGTGTCCGCAACGAGCGCGACCGACACCATTGCTCGTCTCGGCGGGGACGAATTCTTGATCATCTGCGAAGGGGTACGCACAGTGGAACGAGCGGAGGAGATCGCGCGACGCATTGCCCGAACCATCGCAAAACCGTTTGCTGCCGAGGACGTCCCCATCCCACTCAGTGCCAGCATCGGTGTCGCTGTCTCCGAATCGAATTCGACAAGGCATGAGCTGATTCACCGTGCAGATCTAGCAATGTATCGCGCTAAGGACAGCGGAACCGGCCATGCAGTGTTCGACCCCGCAGACCTGTACGACGCCGACCGGATCAGATCGCTGTCGGTCGACCTACGGGCGGCACTGAACTCGAACGAACTCACCATGGCATACCAACCTCTGGTGGACATCTCGACACGTGAGGTCGTTGCAGTCGAGGCGCTCGCCCGCTGGAATCATCACGTTCTCGGTCCTGTCGAGCCGACCGAATTCGTCGCTGTCGCCGAGAGAACGGGTCTTGCAACACCATTGGGCGCATGGGCGCTCCGCGTCGCGTGCAACGACGCGGTGCGATGGCGCGCATTCTCCGACGTCGTGGTGCGCGTCAACGTCAGTGCGCTCCAACTGCGGGATCACGAGTTTCCGACGCAGGTCGCCACTGTCCTGGCAGACACCGGCCTACCACCGAACGCATTGGGTCTGGAAGTGACCGAAACAGTGTGGGTCGCAGACACCGAACGAGTGGCGAATACCGTTTCGGCGCTCCACGCAATGGGTGTGTCCTTGCTCCTCGACGATATGGGCAAAGGGCACAGTTCCATGTCGTATCTGGACCGGTACCCGATGTTCGAGAGCTTCAAGATCGACAAGTCATACGTGGCCCGGTTGCCCGCCGTCCGCGCCAGGGCAATCATCTCGGCGATCGTCGCACTCGCCCGCGCGTTCGACGTCACAGTCGTCGGTGAAGGCGTCGAAACCGAAGAACAACTCGAGGCACTCGCCGCAACAGGATGCGACGTAGCTCAGGGATTCTTGCTCGGACGTCCGATGAGCGCCGCGGCCATCACCGATCTGCTGCTGCCTTCTGAGTGACCCCCCCGTCACTTCGCTTCGTGATAGCGTGCCGAATCAGAGCTACTCGCATAGCCACCCCAGCTGCAGAAGGCACCCGCGCCGCCTCCGTCAGCGCTTCAGGGGCAAGGTCCGCCCGGATCTGCGATGAAGAACGTTCAGTTACGTCACGCCGTGTTCATGATTTCCGACCGGTGCAGCGGCGCGCGGGGCTGGTGCACAATGCGATTGGAACTCTCATGACCAGGAACCACGTCGAAAAGCACGCAGCTCGGGCTTACGGAGTCGCGTATCGGCAGGGCCTTGCGGCGGTGCGCGCAAACTGCACCATTGTGATGCCCTACGCGCAGCGACTGTTGATCGAAGCGATCGAGGGCTGCGGAATCCGCCACTGGTCCAACGTCCACGATTGGGACAGCTGCGGCCGAGCGACCATCACCGACCTCGGTGGTGAGCGATTCGTGCTCACGCCCGATGTTGTCGTACCGGTCATTCGTGAACACCTCGACGCGCACCCCAGACTCGAACCCCTGCACATCGACAGCTACTTCGCCGACGAAGCAGTGCAACGAAGCCTGTTCGGCGGCGTCATCGACCGACTCGAGCTTCACCGCGGTGGCGGGCTGACCGTCTGATCGTTTGATACGCGTCGTGCACGCCGATCCGTGAGTACGAGAAGTAGGCCGGGGATTCCGGCGACGGTCCATGGCGCTACCGCCCCTACAGTCGGAACCACCTGAAGCACTCCCAGTCCGCAGAAGTCCGATGAGTGTCCGCACACGATCGCGTCGTAAGGCGTTGCCACGAAGGAAATGGTCAGCGCCGTGGTGAGGAACGCCAGGGCCCCGGTCGAGATGGCCGCCGCGAGCGCCTTCGGGGGCGCACACAATCCGGTCCAACCCCACGCGAGAAGCGCTACGCAACATGTCACGCCGATCAGAGCGACAGCAGCGCCGACCTCACCGCCGTGATCGTCGACCCGTGCGCCGGTCACAAAACCGAGCTGAACGGCTCCGCCGGCCAATACGCCTGTGCCGATCAACGGAAGTAATCCGCGCAGAACACGCAACGGGCGTCTGCGGCGTGATGCGGAGAAGAAGCTTCGCTCTCTTTCCACTTTCAATGTATAGCTCACCCGGGGTCTTGCGGCAAGACCCCGTGGAGGGTTCAGAATGGCTCGCTGCACACCCGCACCATCGGATCGGAGTCCCGTGAAATCAGTGCCGCCTCATGTCTTCGACCTCCCCGACAGGCTCGCACCGAAGCGCCAACCCACGCTCATCGGTCATGACCGACAGCACTTTTCGGCGATCACCGCCAGCATCGAGAAGTCACGTTCCGACACGATCGCTCGATTGAACGCCATCCAGAAGTCATCCGGGCGGATGGGACAGGAGGTGATGGAACGTGATTTCGAGATTCACCGATTGAACGGGCGACTGCGCCAATTGAATCGTTACGGTGCCAATCTGTGTCTGGGGAGGTTCGTCCCCATCGACTCGAACAGACCGATATACGTGGGGCGTACCGGCTTGCTCGGCGATGCGGGCGAGCAACTGCTCGTCGACTGGCGCTCCCCCGCTGCCGAGCCGTTCTTCGGTGCAACCCATGCCAACCCGATGGGGCTGAAGTGCCGTCGCCGCTATCGGTGGACGAACGGCAGCATCACCGACTACTGGGACGAGGTCTTCGATCCCACGTCTCTGGACGACAATGCCGCGCTGGACGATCAGTCCGCGTTCATCGCCAGTCTGGGTGCCGAGCGCTCACCTCGGATGCGTGACGTACTGGGCACGATCCAGGCGGATCAGGACGCGATCATTCGAGCCGACGCGCACGGGGCACTGGTGGTCGACGGTGGCCCGGGAACCGGGAAGACTGTTGTTGCCCTTCACCGCACCGCGTACCTGCTGTACGCAGACTCACGAATAGGGCACAACCGCGGCGGAGTACTGTTCATCGGTCCGCATCAGCCCTACCTCGCGTACGTCTCGGGCGTACTCCCCAGTCTCGGCGAGGAGGGAGTACGGACATGCACCCTGCGAGACCTCGTCGCAGAAGGGACGCATGCGCTCGACGAAACCGATCCTGTTGCGGCGCGGCTCAAGGAAGACCTCGACGTCGACGCGGTCATCGAGGCGGCTGTTGCCTTCTACGAACAACCACCGACCCACGACGTCACAGTCGAAACAGACTGGGGAACATTTGTATTGACCCCGAACGACTGGGTGGAGGCATTCGGTGCGCCAGATCCCGGTACGCCGCACAACGAGGCTCGCGAGCTGATCTGGGACCTACTGACGACCATCGTGACCGATCGCACTGCCGCACAGGGATCCCGCGAAGAATTTCGGCAGTCGCTGCAACTGAACGAGGATCTGCGTGACGTCCTGGAACGCTCGTGGACGATCGTCGATGCCGCAGACCTCGTGGCGGACCTGTGGACCGTTCCGGCATACCTGCGCACATGCGCACCCTGGCTCGACGCGGACGACATTCGAGCACTTCGACGCGCTGATGCGACACGCTGGACTGTGGCCGACCTACCTCTGCTCGACGCGGCACGGGCGCGACTCGGCGATCCGAAACATGCTCTACGACAACGACGTCGATCGCTATCTGCTGCGATCGAACGCTCGCGAATGGACAGTGTCGTCGACGAGTTGATGGCGGTCGACGACGACGAGATGATGGCCGCGCAATTCCGTCAGGAGATAATTCGGGATGCACTCGTCGATTCGTCCGGCTTCGAGGACCATCCGACGGATCCGCTGGCGGGTCCGTTCGCGCACATTGTGATCGACGAGGCTCAGGAGTTGACCGATGCGCAGTGGCAGATGGTGATTCGGCGATGTCCTGCTGGGAGTTTCACCATCGTCGGAGACCGGGCGCAGTCTCGTCGGGGCTTCACCGAGACGTGGCCGGATCGGCTCGAAAGAGTAGGTATCGACGAGGTGACCGTCGCCGCTCTCGGCGTGAATTACCGGACGCCGCAGGAAATTATGGACGTGGCCGAGCCGGTGATCCGGGCGGCGCTGCCCGACGCGAACGTTCCCACGTCGATACGCAGAACCGGCGTGCCGGTCGAATACGGTGACGTCGCATCACTTTCGACGGTTCTCGCCGATTGGCTCGGTTCGACGACCGGCGGAACCGCATGCGTGATCGGTGATCCTACTTTTCCGCAGTCCGATCGAATCAGCTCGCTGACACCACAGCTCGCAAAAGGTCTGGAATTCGATCTGGTCGTTCTGATCGACCCGGATTCTTTCGGCTCCGGCATCGCAGGTGTGGTCGACACGTATGTGGCCATGACGCGAGCCACCGGTCTACTCGTCATCTTGACCTCGTCGCAGCGCGAGCGAATCGAGTAGATCCAGCACGGCGTGGATCGCCGGACTCGCATCGGCGCTGCGCCTCCACGCGGCATGCACTTCTCGCTCGGGGGCGCGCGCCAGCGGGACCGCCACGAGCGCCGGGCCCAGGGGCGGTCTCGCAAGACGGGGAATCAGTGCCAACACATCGTCTGCCTCCACGAGGGAAAGCTGAGTGGAGAAGTCGTCGACGAGGTGCCGAACGTCGATCTCGCGCGACGTGTCCGCGAACAATCGACGAAACCACTGGTGGCACACCGTGCCCGCCGGGCTCGTCACCCACGGGTACGTCGCGAGGCCCGCCGGTGTCAGTGGAGACTTCCCTGCGGCGAGGGGGTGGGTTCGATTCATGACGACATCGCCGTGGTCGGTGTGAATGGATCGCCGAACGATCGAGCGCGGAGCCACTGCGGGAACTCCGTCGGCGTCGTGCACCAGCGCCAGGTCAGCTGCTCCTGAATGCACACTGTGCAGCGCCCGATCCGGGTCCTCCTCCCCGATCTGCACGGTGAGGTCGGGATAGCGAGCGCTCAGGGTCGCGAGTGCAGGTGCAAGCAGACCGCGGATCGCAGTGGAGAATCCGACCACTCGTACCACCCCGCGCGCGGCACCCTCGTCTGCCGATCTCGCCGACTCCAGACACCGCTCGAGAGCGTGAAACACCTCGTCCGCGGAGTCGACCACTGCCCGTCCGGCCGGCGTGAGCACAACACCTCTACCCGCCTGCGCAAGTACCGGCGTTCCGACCTGGCGTTCGAGCCGTTTGATCTGCTGCGAGACGGCCGACGAGGTGTAGCCGAGCTCGTCGGCCGCTTTCGTCAGCGTGCCCAGGGCGGCAACTGCACGCAGCGCGTGGAGTGCATTGACATCGATCATGAAGCAACGGTACGCAATAATGCCGAAATTACATCGCTGGACCGAGACGGTCGTGTGGGCTCACACTCGGACGATGAACATGTCCACTCCTTCGGCCACGTCGACGTTCGGCACCAACGTGGTTGCCATGTGCACACCGATGAACGCCGATGGGCAGGTGAGCCGCACCGGCACGGATGCCTTGCTGACCCACTTGCTCGCGACCGGGTGCGACGGCGTCGTCGTCGCCGGCACCACCGGGGAGGCGCCGACTCTCACGCCGCGTGAGCAGACCGATCTGATCACGGCGACGCGCGAATTCTCGGGCCACGCCCTGCGCGTGATCGCGGGTGTCGGCACCAACGACACCTCCGCCGGGATCGAGTCGGCGCGACGTGCCGCCGATGCAGGGGCCGACGCATTGCTCGTCACCGCCCCCTACTATTCGCGCCCCACGCAGGCCGGCATCGCCGATCACATCATCACCATCGCCGATGCCGGAGCGCTCCCGGTCATGGTGTACGACGTGCCGACTCGGACCGGCGTGCCGATCGAGGCGTCGACGCTGGTCGAACTCTCGCGGCACACCTCGATCACGGCGGTCAAGGACGCGAAAGGCGACCTGTACGAGGCGATGAACGTCATGGCTGAAACCGGCCTGGCCTATTACTGCGGTATCGACGAACTCACACTGCCCTATCTGTGTTGCGGTGCAACGGGTTCGGTGAGTGTGGTCGGCAACGTCGTCGCCGACCGCTACGCCGATCTCGCCGACGCTGTCCGCTCCGGCGATCTGACCAGAGCGAACGCAATACAACGATCGCTACTTCCTCTCGTCGATGCCGTCATGCGCACCACGCAGGGAGCGATCATGGCGAAGGCAGCCTTGGTCGCCATCGGGGTGCTGGCGGAAGCCACGGTGCGACGTCCGTTGCTCGAATCGTCCGCCGCAGATCTGCAGCGTCTGACCCATGCGTTGGCGGTGACAGGAATCGATCAGGAATCGAGAAGCATGCGCGTTCCGATACGACTAGCGTGATCGCACACATACCTCGGTGCAATCGACCTTCTCGGTTTCGGTTGCCGTGACGATCAGGAGACACCGCGAGCATGGCGACGACCAAGGTCACGCAGAAATCGGCAGCGCACGCCGCCGACAGTCACGATCTGATTCGAGTACAGGGCGCGCGGCAGAACAATCTAGCCGACATCAGCGTCGAACTTCCCAAGCGACGCCTCACGGTGTTCACCGGCGTCTCCGGATCCGGTAAGAGTTCCCTCGTCTTCAGCACCATCGCGGCCGAATCCCAGCGCATGATCAACGAGACCTACAGCGCTTTCGTTCAAGGCTTCATGCCGACTCTCGCGCGGCCCGACGTCGACGTGATGGACGGGCTCACCACGGCCATCATCGTCGATCAACAGCGAATGGGTGCCAATCCCCACTCGACGGTCGGCACCGCCACCGACGCCTACGCCATGCTTCGCATTCTCTTCAGCAGAGTGGGAAAGCCGTACATCGGCTCTGCGCAGGCTTTTTCGTTCAACGTGGCATCGGTCTCCGGTGCAGGCGCTTACAAGGTGGACAAGGGAGGCCGTCAGACCACCGAGAAGAAGTCCTTCTCCGTCACCGGTGGAATGTGCCCGCGCTGCGAGGGACGCGGCTCGGTCAGCGACTTCGACCTCACCGCCCTGTACGACGCGAGCAAGTCCCTCAACGAGAGCGCCATCACGATTCCCGGCTACAGCATGGAAGGCTGGTACGGCAGAATCTTTCGCGGCTGCGGTTACTTCGACCCCGACAAACCCATCGCGAAATACACGAAGAAAGAGCTCGACGATCTGCTGTATCGAGAGCCCACGAAGATCAAGGTCGAGGGCATCAATCTGACCTATTCGGGCCTGATCCCTCAGATCCAGAAGTCGTTCCTCTCTAAGGACGTCGACGCGATGCAGCCGCATATCCGGGCGTTCGTGGAGCGTGCGATCACGTTCACCACGTGTCCCGAATGCGACGGAACGCGGCTCAACGAGGGTGCACGATCGTCGAAGATCAAGGGCATCAACATCGCCGACGCCTGCTCGATGCAGATCAGCGATCTGGCCACATGGGTCGCAGGCCTGAAGGAACCGTCGGTGGCACCGCTGTTGACCACGCTGAGCGAGACCCTGAACTCGTTCGTGGAGATCGGCCTCGGCTACCTGAGCCTGAATCGGCCGTCGGGCACATTGTCGGGCGGAGAAGCGCAGCGTACGAAGATGATTCGACATCTCGGCTCTTCGTTGACAGACGTCACCTACGTGTTCGACGAGCCGACGACGGGTCTCCACCCCCACGACATCGAACGGATGAACAACCTTCTTCTGCAGTTGCGGGACAAGGGAAACACCGTTCTCGTCGTGGAGCACAAGCCGGAAACGATCGCCATCGCCGACCATGTCGTCGACCTGGGGCCCGGTGCCGGCAGTGCGGGTGGGCACGTCTGCTTCGAGGGCACCGTCGACCAACTGAGGCAGAGCGATACGGTCACCGGCCGCCATTTCGACGACCGCGCGAGTCTCAAGGATTCGGTTCGCGAGTTCTCGGAGGTACTCGAGATTCGAGGGGCGGATTCGCACAATCTGCGAGACGTGGACGTCGACGTTCCACTCGGCGTGCTGGTCGTTGTCACCGGAGTGGCGGGCTCCGGTAAGAGCTCGCTGATTCACGGGTCGCTTTCGGGCACCGACGATGTGGTCTCGGTCGATCAAGGTGCCATCCGCGGATCGAGGCGAAGCAACCCCGCGACCTACACGGGTCTGCTCGAACCCATCCGCAAAGCCTTCGCGAAGGAGAATGCGGTCAAACCCGCTCTGTTCAGCTCCAATTCGGAGGGTGCCTGCCCGACGTGCAATGGGGCGGGAGTCATCTACAGCGACCTCGCCATGATGGCCGGCGTTGCTACGACGTGTGAGGTGTGCGAGGGCAAACGGTTTCAAGCTTCGGTACTCGAGTACCATTTCGGCGGCCGAAACATCGACGAGGTGCTGTCCATGTCGGTGGCCGAGGCCGAGGATTTCTTCTCCGACGGACCGGCGAAACTGCTTGCAGCACAAAAGATTCTGCAACGGCTCAACGACGTCGGACTCGGCTACCTGAAGATCGGCCAGCCGCTGACGACTCTGTCGGGCGGCGAACGGCAACGACTCAAGCTCGCGACACACATGGCCGAGAAGGGTGGGGTGTATGTACTCGACGAGCCGACCACCGGGCTACACCTCGCCGATGTGGACAAACTGCTCGGTTTGCTCGACCGCCTGGTCGATTCGGGTAAGTCGGTGATCGTCATCGAGCACCATCAGGCCGTCATGGCCCACGCCGACTGGATCATCGACCTCGGCCCTGGGGCCGGGCACGACGGCGGCCTCGTGGTGTTCGAGGGCACCCCCGCAGATCTGGTGGCGGACGGATCCACCCTGACCGCGAAGCACCTGGCCGCCTACGTCGGATAGCCGACCAGAACCGAATACTCGATGGAGACGACGTGACCACCCTGCCCGACCGCCCTGCAACTGCGTTGTTGATCGTCGACGTCCAGAACGACGTCATGGCCGCCGCCCACGATCGGCTTCGCATCGTCGACAACATAGTGCGACTGGTCTCACGAGCGCGAAAGACCGACACACCGGTGATCTGGGTGCAGCATTCCTCGGAGCACGAGCTCGTGTCCGGCAGCCCGGGCTGGCAACTTGTGGAGGAACTTCCGTTCGACGCCGGAGACGCCCTGGTGCACAAGAAGCATGGAGACGCCTTCGAGGACACGTCCTTGGCGGAGGTGCTCGCCGATGCCGAAGTGGGGCATGTGGTGGTTGCCGGCGCGCAAACGGACTTCTGTGTGCGATCGACTCTGCATGGAGCTCTCATTCGCGGGTACGACGTGACTCTGGTCAGCGATGCCCACACGACGGAGAACCTGCCGGACCCCGCCCTGCCCACACCGCAGCAGGTCATCGCGCACACGAACTTGTACTGGGACAACCAGACCGCACCCGGCCGAACCGCATCGGCCGTCACCACAGAGGACATCACGTTCGGCGGCCGCTAGGCTGACGCTCCTAGGGTTGCTCTGTTCGACTCGTGCTGATCGGCGACGCGGTCACGCACGCACACCATCTCGTTCCGGGACGAACGTAGACTGCCGCCTATGGCACTCGATCACGGCGATCCCGGCGACGCCCCGTCCGTTCCCCCTCCCCTGTCTCCGGTGGTCGCGGACCGTCGTCCGTCGGCGGCCGAGGAGGCGCGCACGATCGCTGCGTCCACCAATATCGCGACGCTGGCCAGCCTGACCGCCGACGGCGATCCATGGGCGTCGTTCGTGACATACGGCTTGCTCGACGGCGCACCCGTGCTGTGCGTGTCGCGGATGGCGGAGCATGGTCGAAATCTCGACGGTGATCCGCGAGCGAGTCTGTCGATCGTTGCACCCCAGTCACAGACGGACCCGCTGGCCTCGGGCCGCATCACGCTGGCCGGGGTGGTCGAGCGACCGGCAGGAGCCGAGCTCACTGCCGCACGACAAGCGCATCTCGACGCGGTGCCGGCCGCCAAGTACTACGTGGATTACAGCGACTTCACGCTCTGGGTCATGCGAGTGCATCGGGTGCGATGGGTCGGCGGGTACGGCCGAATGGATTCGGCGACGGCCGACGCGTACTCCGCGGCGTCCCCGGATCCCGTGTCCCCGTCCTCGGCCTATGCCGTCGAGCACCTCAACGCGGACCATGCGACGTCACTGTTGGCGATGGCCCGACAGCTGGGGGGCTACCCGGACGCGACCTCGGCGACGTGTACGGCCGCAGATCGATACGGCCTCGATCTGAACGTCCACACACCGCGCGGTGTGGCCTACACCAGAGTCGGTTACTCCGAGCCCATCGATTCCGCGGACGAGCTGCGCGCTGCAACGGTGGAACTGGCCAGGAGGTCGGCGACCGCCCCGTAGTTCCTCGTGACAGTGAGAGCTGCACCTCGACCGGTAGCTGGGCCCTTGGCGAGACGCTCCGCCCCGGGGCGACTACCGTTGTGGCTACATCGCAACGTCTAGGGAGCAGGTAATGAGCATCCAACCGGTCGAATCGAAGCGCCACCGTGTCGTCGTCATCGGTTCCGGGTTCGGAGGTCTGTTCGGCGTCAAGGCGCTCAAGAAGGCCGACGTCGACATCACCCTCGTCGCAAAGACGACCCACCACCTATTCCAGCCGCTGCTCTACCAGGTGGCCACAGGCATTCTGTCCGTCGGTGAGATCGCTCCCACTACCCGCGTCATTCTGCGCAAGCAGAAGAACGCCGAAGTGTTGCTGGGCGACGTGCTGAACATCGATCTCGAAGCCAAGACGGTCACGTCCAAGTTGCTCGAGCGCGTCACCGTCACCCCGTTCGACAGCCTGATCGTGGCCGCCGGTGCCCAGCAGTCGTACTTCGGTAACGACCATTTCGCCGAGTTCGCGCCCGGCATGAAGACCATCGACGATGCCCTCGAATTGCGCGGACGCATCCTCGGAGCCTTCGAGCAGGCGGAACTCTCCGACGACCAGGAGGAGAAGGACCGCCTGATGACGTTCGTCGTCGTCGGAGCAGGTCCGACGGGTGTCGAACTCGCAGGACAGATCGCAGAACTCGCCGACCGCACCCTCGACGGAGCGTTCCGCAACATCGATCCCCGCGACGCGCGCGTCATCCTGCTGGACGCCGCACCGGCCGTCCTTCCCCCGATGGGCGAGAAGCTCGGCCGCAAGGCAGCCGAACGGCTCGAGAAGCTCGGTGTCGAGATCCAGCTCAACGCGATGGTCACCGACGTCGACAACGACGGCTTGACCGTCAAGGAAAAAGACGGAACGACTCGTCGTATCGAGGCTCAGTGCAAGGTCTGGTCCGCGGGCGTGCAGGGCAGCCCGCTCGGCAAGCAGCTGGCCGACCAGTCGGGTTCGGAGACGGACCGCGCCGGCCGAGTTCTGGTGGAGCCGGATCTGACTGTCAAGGGTCATCCGAACGTCTTCGTCATCGGCGACTTGATGTCGGTCAAGGACGTTCCCGGCATGGCGCAGGGTGCGATCCAGGGTGCCACCTACGCGGCCAAGCTGATCAAGGCGTCGGTCAAGGGGCAGGACGACCCCACCCAGCGAGCACCCTTCAAGTACTTCGACAAGGGCTCCATGGCCACGGTGTCGCGTTTCAATGCGGTGGCCAAGGTCGGCAAGCTCGAGTTCGGTGGCTTCATCGCATGGCTCATGTGGCTCGCCCTGCACCTGTACTACCTGGTGGGGTACCGCAGCCGTATCACCACGGTCATTTCCTGGTTCGTCACGTTCCTCGGTAGAGGCCGTGCTCAGATGGCATCGACGGAGCAGCAGGTGTTCGCGCGGCTTGCCATCGAACAACTGAACTCTCTCGAGAAAGCGGGCGACGTGAACAAGCGGACGGCCGAGGTCGAAGAGGAACGCGAAAAAGCAGCGGGTTGATCCACTCAGCACCCGCAAGGTAAGCGAAGCAGAAAGGGCTCCGCCCGACGCACATCGTCGGACGGAGCCCTTTCTTTCTGCCCTACTCGATTTATCGGGCCGGCTGAAGGCGATGACCGACGGAGGTACTCAGCGAGCCACCCCCGGCCAAGGCCAACCGCACGGTGCCGCCCGCCAGATCGACCTCGGAATCCCGGCTGTCCGGATAGCGAAGCGTGCTGGACATCGACATCGGTGCCGACAACCCGTCGTGCGCCACCGTCCCCTCCCCCAGTTCCACTCGGTGGCGCAACAGCGGCCTACCTCCCACATCGCAGTGCATCGAGCTCGCCCACTGTCCCGCGACCTCGTCGAGCCTGCCGATCTGTACGCGCTCACGCAGCCACAGATCGGAGTCCTGTTCCAGTTCGATGACATTGAGCACCGTATGAGAGGCATCGGACACGACGACCATCGGCTCGGGATCGAAGACCAGTGACGCCCCCGCCCCCAACTCGACGTGCCAGTGCGCCGACGAATGACGTTGTGCCGCACCGGGCATCGCCAAGGAAGCCGCCACGCTGCGCACGTCCAGACGAGCGCCGGCAGCCACCGAGATCCTGACGCTGATGGTGTCTCCGCCGAGAGGCGTTGCCGCGGTGCCGATCAGGTGGACGGTGTCGGGCCCCGTCTGCCTACCTGCAAGTCCGCCGACCGACGTGATGCGGGGACTGCGTCGACGACTCGCGTCGATGCGGAGCTCGGTGTGCATCGTTCAGTGCGCGTGGTCGTGTGCGTCGGCGTCGGCGATGACCTTCAATTGCTCACGCACCCAGCCGAGCACCGTGGTTGCTGCGGGGTCGTCCGTGAGAGAGATCAAGGCCGTGGGACGCCCCTCGCGCACCTGCGCGGCGTCGCGCTCCATGACACCCAGATCCGCACCGACGTACGGCGCGAGATCGGTCTTGTTGACGACGAGCAGGTCGGAGAACGTCACGCCGGGGCCACCCTTACGAGGCACCTTGTCTCCTCCCGCGACGTCGACGACAAAAATCTGGACGTCGATCAGACCGGACGAAAACGTGGCGGTGAGATTGTCGCCGCCGGACTCCACCAGAATCAGGTCGAGAGGGGGGTTGTTCTCGATCAGGTCGTCGATCGCGTCGAGGTTGGCGGTGATGTCGTCGCGTATCGCGGTATGTGGACAGCCGCCGGTCTGCACGGCCGTGATGCGCTCGTCCGGCAACACTGCGTGCCGCCGCAGGAAGTCGGCATCCTCGGTGGTGTAGATGTCGTTGGTGAGCACGGCCAGAGACAGCTCGTCGCGGAGCTGGCGGCACAACGCGGCCACCAAGGCGGTCTTACCCGAACCGACGGGTCCGCCGATTCCCACACGCAAAGCATCGCCTGCGACCCGCGTGCGCTTGGGTCGGTCCAACCCGTGGTCGTGGGGCTCACCGTCGATCAGGTGCGGGGGCATGACATCTCCTTCGGTCGAGAAAACGGTACTGCGGTCGAGAACCGTGTCGGCGTTGGTGAATTCAGGATACGAACAATGGGCGATCGCGGACGGCGTGGGCTTCGGCAAACATGTCCAGCAGCGGATCGGACAGCTCCATCAGAACCGGGAGCGATGCGCACGCGGCGTCGGCCACCTCGTCGCAGAAGTCTCCCAACCGAATGGTGCACGAGGCAACCTCGGCAGGGTCCAGTGCAAGTAGACGCTGCGCAGCGATAGCCGAGCCGGTCATGGTGATGTATACCTGCACGGCTGCGGTGTCGGCGACGGGCAGGCCGGCCGCGAGTCCCACATGCCCGGCGACGACGGCCAGATGCGGCCGTCGGCCGATGGACTGCCAATCGTGATGCGGCCATGTCGATTTGGCCAATCTGAGCAGCCCCCGACCCTGAGCTCGCGACGCAGCTCGTACTGCCGGCGACGGTGTCCGAGCATCGCACTCGACGTCCGCCGCATCCGTATTCAGTGAGCCGAGAACCACCGCGCCGGCGATGGATGCCGCGATGGCTCCCGACGTCCGAATTCGCCGACGCAGAAAGGCTTCGAGGGTGTCGATGTCGCGCACGAAACCCGACGCAATCGCTTCTTCGACTCCCCCGGAATGGACGTGCCCACCGGTGGGAAGTCGCGAATCCGCAAGCGAGAGAAGGGTTGTGACCTGTCTACGTGCAACGTGCGACAACGCAGTCGACGAGAGGGATCCAAGGGCCATCAGAATAGGAAATACCGTTGCGCCATGGGCAATTCGGACGCCGGTTGTTCCTTCCACACCTCGCCGTCGATACGCACGGTGAAGGTGTCCGGATCGACTTCGATCTCCGGAAGTGAATCGTTGAGCGGCATATCGGCTTTCCTGATCCCGCGCACGTTCGCAACCGGAACGAGACGACGATCGCACGCGAGGCGATCGGCCAGACCGTCCTCGATCGCTTGCGGCGCAACGAAATGCAGCGACGTAGCAGCGGCGGCCTTCGGTGACGCTCCGAACATCGGCCGCGGCAGCTCGGGTTGCGGCGTAGGAATGGACGCATTGGCGTCGCCCATCGCAGCCCACGCGATCATGCCGCCCTTGATGACCATGTGCGGACGCACACCGAAGAAGGCCGGATCCCACAACACCAGATCGGCGAGCTTGCCCGTTTCGATCGACCCGATCTCCGCATCGAGACCGTGGGCCACGGCCGGACAGATCGTGTACTTCGCGACGTATCGCCTGACCCGATTGTTGTCGGCACCGTTGTCCCCGGGCAGGTATCCGCGCCGCGCCTTCATGACGTGAGCTGTCTGCCAGGTTCGCAGCACCACCTCACCGATACGCCCCATGGCCTGGGCGTCGCTGCCGATCATCGAGATCGCTCCCATGTCGTGCAGCAAGTCCTCGGCCGCGATGGTCGACGGCCGAATGCGGCTCTCGGCGAACGCCAGATCCTCCGGAATGCTCGGACTGAGGTGATGGCACACCATCAACATGTCGAGATGCTCGTCCAACGTGTTCACGGTGTGCGGACGCGTCGGATTGGTCGAGCTGGGCAGCACGTGTGCTTGCGCGGCAACGGTGATGATGTCGGGAGCGTGCCCGCCGCCGGCACCTTCGGTGTGATATGCGTGTATTCCACGGCCGTTGATCGCAGCGAGCGTTGTCTCGACGAATCCGGCCTCGTTGAGTGTGTCCGAATGAAGAGCCGCTTGAACCCCCGCCTCGTCGCACACTCGCAGGCAAGCGTCGATCGCAGCGGGAGTCGACCCCCAATCCTCGTGCAACTTGAATCCCGAAGCGCCGCCGCGCAACTGCTCCCACATCGAATCGGGATTGACCGTGTTGCCCTTGCCGAGCAGCACGATGTTCATCGGCCAGTCGTCGAGAGATTCGAGCATCCTGGACATATGCCAGGCACCCGGGGTCACGGTGGTTGCCTTGCTCCCTTCGGCGGGCCCGGTCCCACCAGCGATCACCGTGGTGATGCCGCCGCCGAGGGCTTCTTCCTTGATCTGCGGGCAGATGAGGTGCACATGGCAATCGATGCCGCCGGCGGTGACGATCTTTCCGTTGCCCGCGATGATCTCGGTCGACGGTCCGATCACGAGATCCGGATGAACGCCGCTCATGGTGTCGGGATTGCCGGCTTTTCCGAGCGCAACGATCCGACCGTCGCGAATACCGAGGTCTGCCTTGATGATTCCCCAGTAATCGACGACGACCACGCCGGTGATGACGGTATCCGGGGCACCGTCTGCCCGGGTGGCACGTGACTGGCCCATGGACTCACGGATCACTTTGCCGCCGCCGAACACCGCTTCCTCGCCGGCCTTGCCCGGACCACCACTTCGGTCCTCGGTGATCTCGATCAGAAGGTCGGTGTCGGCCAACCGAATCCGGTCACCCGTCGTGGGGCCGAACAACTGGGCGTATCGACTGCGACTCATACGTGCCATCAGCTGTCCAACTTTCCTGGAGGTGTCATGCTCAAGCCGTATACCTCGCGAGTCCCACCGAGGGGCACGAGTTGCACCGTCTGCTCGATGCCCGGTTCGAAGCGCACGGCAGTGCCTGCCGGAATGTCGAGCCGACACCCGTAGGCGCGATCGCGATCGAACTGCAGGGCGGCGTTCGCTTGAGGAAGATGCACGTGACTTCCCACCTGCACCGGTCGATCGCCGCCGTTCACCACCGTCAGGGTGATCACTTCGGCACCGTCGTTGATCTCGATATATCCTGCGACGGTGAAGATCTGACCCGGAACCAGATGGCCGTCTCCGCGCTCGGGCGAGATCGGCTCGTGCACCGTGATCAGTTTCGTTCCGTCGGGAAACGTCGCTTCCACCATGACCTCGGGAAGCAGTTCGGGTACACCGCCGAGTACGTCGTCGGCCGTGAGCACTTCTCGACCCGACGCCATCAGCTCGGCCACGGACTTTCCGTCGCGAGCACCTTCGAGGAGGTGATCGGTGATGACCGCGATCGCCTCGGGGTGATTGAGTTTGAGGCCGCGAGCACGGCGCCGCCGCGCAAGTTCGGCGGCGTAGCTGACAAGCAGTCGATCCTGCTCGTGCGGAGACAACCGCATGTAGGTTCTCCGTCCGATCGGTGATGATGCTCGGCAATTCTGACACGCAGTCAGCCCAAGGGCACGGTGACCGACCGATCGAGCAGACCCCGCAGGACATTTCGGTCCACAGCGGGAGCCACGTCCTGCAGTTCGGTGACGGCGAACGCGCCCGCGTCCAGGCCCCGCACCAATACGCCCGCGAGAGCTTGCGCCGTCGCCGGCTCGTCCATCACATCTCCGCCGCGACGATCGAGGTAGTTGCCCAGCCGAGCTGCGGCGACGGGCATCGCGTGACGAAAGAACTCGAACGTGGCCAACCACCGTGTCACAAGATGGCCGGGGTGCATGTCCCACCCCTGGTAGAAGCCCCGCTCGAGGGATCTGGTCACCAGATCGAAGTGGCGCCGCGCCGACGCTGCCACTTGTTCGGAGCTGCCGGTCGGAACCACCTGGGTGGACCCGTCGCACACCCACACACCTGTCTGCGCTGCCGCAACCAACATGACGTTCTTGGCATGGTCTGCCACCGGGTGAGCCAGAGATTGCTGCGCCGACGTGATTCCACACGCCGCGCTGTAGTCGTAGGTGCCGTAGTGGAGCGACGTGCAGCGACCATCCGCGCGGGCTATCGCACGCGCCAACGTCGTCGTACCGTCGGCACCGATCACGGCCTGCGGGCTTTCGATCTGCAACTCGAAACGGAGTGCCCGATCGGGAAGACCGTGAGCCCGCTCGAGTTCCTCGCACAACGCGACCAAGGCGGACACCTGCTCGACCGCGCGGAGTTTCGGCACTGTGAACACGAAACCGTCGGGCACTCCCCCGGCCCCGTCCAGGACGAGTTCCAGGGTTCGAATGCCGCGCCGACGCTCATGAGCGGCAAGGCCTTTCGCGCGGATGCCCAGCCACGACGGGCCCGCCGTGTCGCGGGCCAGCGCAGCCAACGCTGCACCTGCTGCCGCGGCGTGGCGATCCTCGACGGCATCGGAGCGCCACCCGTACCCGTCTTCGAAATCGAACCTGAGGTCCTGGATCGGTGCCGCATCGAGCCGGTCCCGTACGACAGTCAGAGCACCGGCGGTGCCGAGCTCGGCGAAGACCTCGGGATGCGCATCGAGAAGGCGGAGGGCTGCGGTTCCCCATTCGGCCGGGACGTTCTCGGACGCCTCGGACGCCGGGACGTAGACAGTGTGGGAGGGCTGCCCGCCTATTCGGTCTCCCGGATAGTGCAGTGCGAGATCGGCATCGATGGGCTCGAAGAGTGCTTCGAGGCGGTCGAACGCGTCGTCGCTCAGCGCACCGCCGGCGGAAGGGGGAACGACATCGTCGTGTCCGGTCATGGGCTTCACTGTCCCAGACGTGCTGTGTTTTCGATATTCGCCAGCCGCACTTTGCCCTGCGCAATCAGGCGTCCTCCGTCGTCGGAGATGTCGACCTGCCAGAGCTGCTGGCTGCGGCCGCGATGGATCGGATGTCCGTGCGCGGCAAGAGTGCCCGAGCGCGTTGCTCGCAGGAAGTCCGTGCTGTTGTTCACCCCGACCACATGACCGCGCGAACCGAACCAGGCCGACCCACCGATGCTGGCAACCGATTCCACCACCGCACACAGGACACCACCGTGCATGATCCCGGCCGGCTGGTGCAGTTGCGGGGTGACATCCCACTCTGCGCGAACTACGTCGCCGGTCACTTCTCGGTAGGTCAATCCGACCACGCCGTCGAATCCGCGGCCGCAGAGTTCGGTCAGCTGTTCCGGGGTGAGGGTCTCGAAGGGGCTCGCTTCGGTGGTGCCATTCGAATCGGTCATTGCTCCGCTTCCGGTCGCGTACTGAGAATGTTCGCCGACTGCAGTCGACCCATGACCAGAAATACACGACACTCCGCCCGAGAAAATCGGTGGGCCTCTCGTTCGAGTCGAACGAGAGGCCCACCGTGGCAAGGACCGGGAGTCACTGCAGCCCTCAGGACTCCGGCGCGGTCCGTTGGTATGAAATTAGCATAGGCAAACCTCAGTTCTGACGCAAGGCCTTCATGATGCGCGCAGCCGTTGTTTGCCCGGAACTCCGACTCTCGATCGCACGGGCGCTCCGGCAGCGACCATCGCGTCGAGCAGTAACTGGCCGCGCCGTGTTGCGGCGGATGGGCCGGTCCCGGCCAAAATCGGGACGTAAGTCGAAGCGCCGAGGATTGCGTCACCCACCAACGCCCAGAAGACGCGAGCATCCAGAGGAGCCCGCTCACTGATCGCGCGATAGACCGACCCGAGGGACGTCAGGCACCGATGCGCGGTCCAGACGAGAAGAGCCTGCTCACAGGGCAACGTCACGGTTCCGGGCTCGCCGGCTGCTGAATCTTCGGGCAGCACTCGCAAGATCGGGGATGCAACACCCGCCCAATCGATTCCGCCGTCGCTGTCCATATGGATCCACAGGTTGTCGATACCCGGATCCCAGGCACGCGCCTCGAGCACGAGCAGGGCTGCAACCCGCCCCACCACAGCATGAATCAGCGCAGTCGCCACCTGCACTGCCGCAGCGTGCGGCACATCGAGATCCTCGAGCGAACGGCGGTACATCTGCTCGACCCGGCCGTCGTCGAGACCGACCGACAGCTGCCACCAACGGCGCTTGCCCTCGTCGGCCATGGCGGCCACCGCGTACATTCGCGGATAGTCGGGATTGAGCGCGCGCAGAGTGGAACACGACTCGGCCAACAGAGCTCGCCCACCGGATCGGTCCGAGAATCGGTGCACATCGGCCCAGCCCGTGAATGCGGCAGTTGCAACTGACACCTGAACGCTCCTTCTGTTCGTGACCGGTGAACTCGTCCCACCGTCGACCAATGGATGTAGGTTAGCCTAACCAGATCAGGCTGCCGAGTCAGGCACCGCTACCCTTACCTCGTGTCGCACGGAGAGGAAGGGTTCCGTAACCTAAACCCTGTCCCTTCGATCCAGCGAGGAGTCACGACCCAGTGACCACAGCTCCGCTACTCGGCCCCCACGGCTCGCGTCGCTCGCCCGACGAGCGATACGGGACCGAGGACGTGCCGACCGGGCCCGCACCGTGGAGTACACGCATCGCTGCGGCAGGGATCGACGCGCTGATCGTGCTCGTGCCGTTGTTCATCGGATGGTCGATCGTCGACGCCCTTCGCGACGACAACGGCGGTGGCCAGGCCGACCGTGTCGTATTCGGAGCCATTTCACTGTCGGTGGCCGTCGCCCTGTTCGTCTGGAACCGCGGCTACCGCGATGGCAACGATGGGCAGAGCACAGGTAGACGGTGGATGAGTCTGACGCTCCGCGACACCGACACCACCGGGCCTGTCGGTGTCCGTCGAGCTCTGCTTCGCCAGTTCGGCATCGGGCGGTCCACTTCGGAGGTCGTTCGCGAAAAGACGGCTGCAGCAGATGATTTCGAGCCCATTCCCAAGGATGGTTCGGTTGCCGCCATTCGCCGTCGCAGACTACTCGGCTTGGCAGTGTTGGTCGTCGCTCTGGCCGCCGGCATCTTCGCGAGCATCGCCATCGGTGCCCGGCCGCTGACGTTCGCCGAGATCGCCCATGCGCTGATCGATTCGACCGGCACGGACACCGACATTATCGTCCGGACACTGCGCGTTCCCCGAACGGTGCTGGCGTTGGTGGTCGGGATTGCCCTCGGCATCGCCGGTGCCCTCATCCAGGGACACACCCGCAACCCGCTGGCCGATGCCAGCCTGCTCGGCCTCAATTCCGGCGCGGCGTTCTTCGTCGTCATGGCCATCTATCTGTTTCGGTTCACCTCACCGAGCCAATACCTGTGGTTCGCGTTCGCCGGTTCGGCGGTGGCGAGCGTCGTGGTCTTCGGTCTGTCGTCCATCGGATCGGGCAGATCGAGTCCGATCAACCTCGCCTTGGCGGGCGCAGGCGTCGCGTTCTTCCTGTCCGCGATGACCAATGCCGTGGTGTTGCTCGACCAGACGAGCCTGGACGGCTACCGCTTCTGGGTGGTCGGATCGGCCGCAGGCCGGGGGCTCGACGTGCTGTGGCAGGTTCTACCCTTCCTGATTCTCGGTGTACTGATCGCACTCGCCAGCACCCCGGGCCTGAACGTCATGAGCCTGGGCGAGGACGTCGCGCGATCCCTCGGAACGAACATCGCGGTCACCCGAACGGTCGGCATCCTGGCCATCACTCTGTTGACCGGAGCGGCCACTGCTGCTTGCGGGCCCATCGCCTTCGTCGGCCTCGTCGTTCCGCACATCGCCCGAGCGGTGACCGGACCCGACTACCGCTGGCTCGTGCCGTACGCCGGCCTCATGGGCGGCGTGATGCTGATGATTGCCGACGTCATCGGACGCGTCGTGGTGCGCCCGGGCGAGTTGCAGGTGGGCATCGTCCTCGCCCTCTTCGGCGCGCCGTTCTTCATCGCACTCGTACGCCGCAGAAAGTTGGCGAGCCTGTGACCGCCGAACTCCGGTCCCCCACACCGGCCAGCCCCGGCACCGTGCCCGCGCGGCCCGGCGTTCGCCTGGGCCGGGTGTCCCTCGTCCGCCGTCCACTGATGGTCGTCACCACCGTCCTCGTGGCTGCCGCATTGATTCTCGTCATGTGTGTCAACATCGGCCGCGGCGACTTTCCGCTGTCGATCCCCCAGGTGCTCGACGTCCTGCTCGGCGGCGGAACGCGGATCGAACGGTTCATCGTCATGGACCTACGCCTGCCCCGGTCGTTGACTGGCTTGCTCGTCGGAGCAGCCCTGGGTATCTCCGGGGCGATCACGCAATCCATCTCTCGAAACGCACTCGCGAGCCCCGACATTCTCGGCATCACCGCCGGTGCCAGTGCCGCAGCCGTCGCGCTGATCGTGCTGGGCGGCGGCGGTACCTTCAGCGGTCTGCTCGCCACCCTCGGTCTGCCACTGGCAGCGTTGATCGGCGGCGTGCTGACCGCGATAGCCATCTACTCGCTCGCCTGGCGGAAAGGCGTCGACGGCTTTCGCTTCATCCTGGTGGGAATCGCCGTCAACGCCATGCTCACTGCCGTGATCGGGTGGTTGCTGATCAGTGCCGACATCAACGACGTGTCGCGTGCGCAGGTCTGGCTCAACGGTTCTCTGAACGGAGCCAACTGGTCGACGGTATGGCCGGTGGCAGTGGCCGTCGTCGTCGTCGGGGGTGCAACCATCGTGTCGACGTTCACGCTCGGAGCACTGCGTCTGGGCGACGACAACGCGCGATCACTCGGTGTGCGGTTGCAGCACAGCCAGGCGGTGATGTTGCTTGCCGCCGTCGCGCTCGCTGCCGTTGCCACGGCTGCGGCCGGACCCATCGCGTTCGTCGCGTTGGCAGCCCCACAGATCGCGGTGCGGCTGCTCCGAACCCCTGGACCGCCGATCATCGCCTCGGCATTGCTGGGCGGACTGCTCGTGGTGGCCAGTGATCTGATCGCCCGCACGATCCTGCCGGTGGAACTGCCGGTCGGCATCGTCACCTCTGCGCTCGGTGGACCGTTCCTTCTGTACCTTCTCGTGCGCAGTAATCGAAAGGCTTCCGTATGACAATCAGCCACGCCTCGCGTTTGGTCGCAGACGATCTCAGCCTCGGTTACGGCGACCGGACGATCGTCGAGCACCTCGACCTGGCAATTCACACCGGAGTGATCACCACCGTCATCGGCCCGAACGGCTGCGGCAAGTCGACCCTGTTGCGGTCGCTCGGACGCCTGCTCAAGCCCAAGGCCGGAAGCGTGATGCTCGACGGCCGGGCGATCTCCTCGATGAAGACCAAGGAGGTCGCGCGAACCCTGGGCATGCTGCCGCAGGCACCCACGGCTCCGGAAGGACTGACCGTCGCCGATCTGGTCTCACGTGGTCGCCACCCCCACCAGTCGTGGATCAGGCAGTGGAGCTCGGACGACGAGGCCGAAGTGGCCAACGCACTCGAACTCACCGGCGTCGGCGACCTCGCCGACCGTCCTGTCGACGAGCTGTCGGGTGGTCAACGACAGCGCGCCTGGATCTCGATGGCGCTGGCGCAGGGCACCGACATCCTGCTGTTGGACGAGCCGACCACCTACCTCGACCTCGCCCACTCCATCGAGGTGCTCGACCTCGTCGATCGACTGCACGAGGAGCTCGGCCGCACCATCGTCATGGTGTTGCATGATCTCAACCTCGCACTTCGGTACAGCGACCAGCTGATCGTCATGAAGCAGGGAACCATCGTCACGTCCGGTCGCCCTCAGGACGTCATCTCAGAGGAACTCCTGCTCGACGTGTTCGGACTCGAGGCAGCCGTGATCGACGATCCCATGTCGGATCGCCCTCTCATCGTTCCGATCGGGACCCGCCACGTGTACGGGTCGGTCGGTGGTCCGGTGAAATCGGACAGGCGTTCCGGGACACCGGACTCGCAGGCCGTCTGACGCAGACCGTCACCGCTCGATCATCGTTCGGACGAGCTTGAAGCCCTGACCGATCGACACGTCGGGCAGGTAGGCCCGGCCGATTGCGTTGCCGATGCTGGGCAGCGCGGCAGGATCGGCGAACGTCATGTGCATCGGTTCGTAGCGCGGCTGGAACTTGGATTTGAACGCCAGCAGCGACCGGAACCCGTAGACGGGTTCGAGGGTGCGCCCGAGTACATCGAGCAACCGTTCGAGCAAGCCGGACAGCGTCGACTGCTCGGCACTGGACACGTGCTCGGGCTGCTTCTCGTCGACTTTGGCCAGAGGTGCACCGGACAGGCTCAGGAACCTGGCCCCCTCCTGCTCGAGGAGCAGGGCGGCAGAGGCAATGAGAAATTCCATCGTCGGCCGAAAACCTTCCGACCGTCTCCGCATGAAATCGAGCGTCCACCCGACGATGACTCCGTCCTCGTAGACGGGCATCCACGACGTGACCCCGTGAACGGTTCGGTGCTCGTCGACGGCGATCAGGCATCGCACGTTCTCGTCGTCGACCTCCTCGAGTCCGCCGAGGGTGAAGCCCATCTCCGGCATCCCCTTGTCTGCTACCCACTCCTCGGAGATCGCGGTGATCTGATCGGTGATGGCCAGAGGAGCGGTGGGAAACCGAATCCACTCCGCAACGACGCCTGCCTTCTTCGCTCGGTTGAGCGCAGTACGAACATCCTGGAAACGCTTGCCGGTGAACGCAATCCCGTCCAGGTCGAGCACGGTCTCCTCACCGACCTGGATACCACCCCATCCGAGAGAATCGGTGATACGCCGGACGGCCGGGGTGACGGAGTAGAAACACGGAATCCACCCGTTCTTCGACGCGAACTCGGCGAACTCGACGACGTTGTCTCGCAACGATTCTCGCGGCCCGACAGGGTCACCGGTGGTCAAAGCCACGCCGGAGATGACGCGATACGCCACGTAGCTGCGGCCGTCGGCGCTGAACCAGTACTTGTTTCCGCGCCAGGTCGTCATCCACGACAGTGCCGAGCCGCTGCTCGACATGAGCACGCTGCGAGCCCGTTCGGTGGCATCGGTTTCCGGGCCGTACACCGGTGTGAGGAAGGTGCTGATCGTGAGCACGCACACCACGACCCAGAACACGACGCCGGTCCACTCGAACAGCAGGGTCGTCGGGATGCTCTGGGGTAGAAGGGCGGGCTCGAGCCACTGCAGATAGACCGGCGGAACCAGCCTCTGCGGGAAATCGATCAGCAGTCCGCCGAAGGACGGCGAGTCGGCGAAACCGCCGCGACCGAGATAGCCGCCGATCGAGTAGATCAGCCCGAGTCCTACCACGGCGGCCACGACGGACGCTGCCCAGCGTCTGTACGTGCCAGCCGGTGCCGACACGTCGAAGAACTTCCGAGTGACGATCAGGACCAGCAGGACGATCAGGGGCAGAAGGAAGGGCACGGCAGTGCGGTAGGCAGTGGGAGATTCCAGCCCGTAGAACAGGGATTCGTCGTCACCGGCTTCGAGGAATCGGATGGCGTAGTTCGCCACCGACAGCGCGAGCAGAACAACCTGCGAGACCACTGCCATCGCCCACGCGAACCGTCGACCGCGGCGCAAACCGTCACTGACCACCAACAGGAACAGCGAGGGCATGATGCTCAGGATCGTCGGCCCGACTCCGCCCAGCCTGAGGTCGAGCAGCCCGCGGCGGCATTCCACCGGGTCGGTCGTGGAATCGGCGCAGATCTCACGAACCTCGGCAGCTGTGTACGGCACACCGCGTACCACGTCGCGAAGTACCGCGAACGGCCCCACGGCGTTGGGGCTCAAGGCCGCCAACACCGGTCCGAGGGCACTGGCAGCGACGATCAGTGCAACCAGCACACGTCCTTCACGCTGCGTTCCCGCCAATCTCGGACCGCGGGCCGAGCGACCGACAATCCACGGTCCCACGATCAGCCCGATGACCGCTGCCGCCAACCGAACGACGTCCTGCAGATGCCCGCCGAACAGGGCCAGGGTCACCAGCAGGGCCAGCACTCCGACGCGAATTCGCCTGCGCCACAGCGTGTCCATACGCGACGTGGCGACCAGCACAACTCCGAAGACCCATGTCGTCGGGCCCACGGCGGTACCCACGTGCAGGCGGAAACCCCAATCCTCGTCGACCGTCTTAGCCAGCACGGCCAGGCCGAGACCGAACAGCGACCCCGCAACCTGCGTCACGAACGCGGCTACCGCGAACCGACGGGAACCGATACGGCGTTCGATCGGAGCAGCAGCGAGGAGCACCGCAACGGTCGCCACCACGCAGCCCGCGATATTCGGCGCTGCCAGGCCCGAAGTCAACGGCGTCCAGAGATGCCAGTGCTCGAACGGGACGATGCCTACTGCGAAGTATCTGTCGACCTGACCACGGCCGTCGGACACGACGGCATAGATGCCCGAGAGCCAGACCACGGCGAGCAATGTGAAGCTGACCGGGGCACCCACGGCACCGAACAGGATCAGCGACCACAACCGCCGCGACTGCCGCATCGTCGCCTTGGCGGCGGATCTCACGACGGCCACCTTCTCGGACATCCACGTCGGAGACGCAGCATCGATCGCTTCGGTCGGACGCGCCGACTCGTCGGTGTTCACGACGTCAGTCCTGTTCTCGTAGCCAGCCACGGTAGTTCTCGACGTAAGCCTTCGGACCACACCGCGAAGCTGTGTCCCCCTGGTACCTCCACGTACTGCACATCCATTCCAGCGGCCTTCGCCGCGTCGTACATCTCCTGCTGGCCCGGTCGGTAGTCCTTGTCCTCGGACCCCACGACGAAAATACCGGCAGAGTCCGGGTATCGACGCGATTTCAGCAGGTCGAGAGGGTTGATCGCGGTGAACGCTGCCGTGTTGCCGCCGAAGGCCTGCTGTACGGTTCGATCTCGATCGCCGAGGGTCGGCTCGCGCTGACCCGACAGGTCGAGAAACGTGGGATAGACCTCGGGATGATTGGTGGCCATCTGTATCGAGCACGTTCCGCCGTAGGACAATCCGCCGATCGCCCAATGAGCACGGTTGCGATCCACCTGCAGGGAGTTGTCGATCCAATCGGGAACGTCACGTGCGAGGTAGGTGGCCGCGTTGCCGAGTGTCGAATTCACGCAGAGCGGATTGGCGATGGACGAGCCGGTGCCGTCGGCCACGACCACCACCGGTGCCAGACCGGCATTCTCACGCGCGAAATTGTCCATGGTCTCGGCGAGCTTGCCCCCGTTGAACCAGTCCTCGGGTGCGCCGGGCTGGCCGGCGAGCAGTACGAGGACAGGAAGAAGCGGACGGGGGTCGGCGAAATAGGCCGGCGGTAGGTAGATCTGGGCGTCTCGCGCCGTGAAGTTCGACGCGGTGGCAGGAATGGTGGCGGAGGTGACTCGGCCGGCGGTAGGCAGGTCGGCTGGTGCGGACCAGGCGGATTCCAGCGGTGTGCCGGTGACGGTGTCGGAGACCGCAGGCGGTACGTCCGAGAACGCTATGCGCTCGGCCGACTCGACACCGAGCGCATTTCCCACGGTCGGATACGCATCGAATTCGAGGTTGACGTGCAGAGCAGACGTTGCCACCACGAGGACCGCCGCCAGCACAGACACCACGGTGCCGAACACGCCGCGGGCCGCGATCGCGCGCGGTACGAGCGCGAACAGGGCCGCCACGCCCACCCCGATCCACACGTAGATCGAGATCTCGATCGGATCGGGGAACGGACGCCACACCTTCTCGACCAGCAGGTAGCCGATGGCCGTGACGACGATCGCCGCGGTGGTGGCGATCGGCAGCGCACGCCTGGCGTACCGACGCGACTTCGAGACCAGCAACCACAGTCCACCGGCCGCGCCGAGCACGGACACGATCACCGGCAGTGGCCCATCGAGCAACGACAGCGAATCGAACCACTTCACGCGAGGTCTCCACTCATCTTTCCGACTCGGCCCAGCGGCACCAACTCTCGACAGAATAGGCGTACCCACCCGCTCACGGTCACGACCCGCCGATGCCGCTCGACCCCGGCTATGACCGAGACCACAGCATCCGGACGACAGTTACTACTACGAGTAGTACGCATCCGCGTCGGACTGGCCGTAGACTCGGAGGAATGGCTGGCCTTGGTGAATTGGAA
This sequence comes from Rhodococcus sp. 1R11, assembly GCF_004563845.1. Taxonomy (NCBI): domain Bacteria; kingdom Bacillati; phylum Actinomycetota; class Actinomycetes; order Mycobacteriales; family Nocardiaceae; genus Rhodococcus; species Rhodococcus sp. 1R11. The sequence continues at coordinate 42,869 of NZ_SPNG01000014.1, forward strand.
CGCGCAGTAATGGACCATCTGTGGGAGTCGACGGAGCCGCAGACCGTTCGTCAGGTCCACGAGGCCCTTGCGACTCATCGTGAACTCGCCTACACGACCGTGATGACGGTCCTGCAGCGTCTGGCGAAGAAGAGTCTGGTCGTCCAGCAGCGCGACGACCGAGCGCACCGCTACGCCCCGGTCCATGGCCGCGACGAGTTGGTGGCAAGCCTGATGGTCGACGCGCTGTCCCAGGCCCCGGCCTCGGGCGGTCGCGCAGCTGCCCTCGTGCACTTCGTGGGGCAGGTCGGAGCAGATGAGGCCGCTGCCCTCCGTGAAGCACTCGCGGCGCTGGAAGTGGCACAATCGACGAGAGAGTCACCTTCTGCTGCAGAAGGCCGTCCGACGGACTGAGGCTCCTCGTAGTAAGTGAGGACATGAACTCCACCACTGCGCTGGTATTCGCAATACTCGCGCTGATCCTGGCTGGGCCTGTGCCGGCAATGCTCGCCCGTGCGAGCTGGCCGTACCGGTCGCCTCGCGCTGCTCTGGTGCTGTGGCAGGCCATCGCCCTCGCAGCCGTGCTGTCGGCCTTCAGTTCCGGCCTCGCAATCGGCGGATTACTGCTCGTGCCGGGCCCCGACGGTCGACCGACCACGGCTCCGACCGACGAAATCGACGCCTTGGGCCTGCCTCTGTGGACCTTGTACGTGGTGGTGCTCGCGATCACGCTGGGCATCGGAGCGAAACTGATGTTCTCGGTGGCTCAGGTGGCGGTGCGTACCCGCCGTCGCCGCTCCCGTCATCGCATGTTGGTCGATCTGCTCGACCGGACCGACAAGAGCGACAATCCGTTCAGGGGCCTGCGTGATGCAGACATCCGGGTTCTGGACGCGGCGGAACCGATTGCGTATTGCCTGCCCGGACTACGGCAGCGGGTGGTGCTGAGCCGCGGAACGCTCGCCAGCCTCTCCGAGGCGGAGGTGACCGCGATCCTCAGCCACGAGCGATCACACCTACGATCCCGTCACGACCTCGTGCTGGAAGCGTTCACCGCGGTCAACGAGGCGTTCCCAAGAATCGTTCGTAGCAAGTCCGCCCTGAGCAGCGTTCAGTTGTTGGTCGAGCTGCTGGCCGATGACACGGCGGTCAAGGTCACCGGACCCACCCCTCTCGCTCGCGCACTCGTGACGTGTGCCGGATCCACCGCACCGCGGGGTGCCATGGCGGCCGGCGGACCGCACACGCTCATTCGCGTCCAGCGGTTGAGCGGGCCGGGCAGCGACGTCCGGATCGCCGCCGTGGCATATCTGGCCGCCGTCGTCATACTCGTGCTGCCGACCATCTACGTCGCGATGCCGTGGCTCGAGGAGCTGAGCAGGCTTCTCGGCTGATTGCGGGCCACCACGTAGGGGGGTCACGCAGGTCACACCCATCCGGGTGAACAAATGGCGGTACGTCCCGTACAGTAGAACTCGGTCGCCATCGCGACCTAGCAATCGAAATGGCACAAACAGCCCCACTTTATGCAGGTTCGACCTGCGTACCGATGGCCAGGTGACAGTGCCCTGGCTCGTATCAATGTGTTCTGGCTGTTTTTCGTGTTTCCCTTCTCGTCGGGTCTCTCAGCTTCGGGCTTATTGGCGTGCCCGCAATCCGGAGAGGCTTTACTGCGTGACCAACGCTGTTTCCAATACCACCGTTTCCCCCGAGTCCGACTCGACGGCCGTACCGACGCCCGCAGCGGCTCCGGCGTTCACCTTCGCCGAGCTCGGTCTGCCCGAGGCCGTCGTCGCGGCTCTCGCTCGTAACTCGATCACCGTGCCGTCCCCCATCCAGGAGAAGGCGCTTCCCGACGCCATCGCCGGCAAGAACGTCCTCGGTCGCGCGCAGACAGGTTCGGGCAAGACCCTCGCCTTCGGCCTGCCGATTCTGCAGCGCCTGTCGCTGCACACCGATCGACCGGCCGCCAAGCGCCCGCGTTCACTCGTACTGGTTCCGACCCGCGAACTCGCGTTCCAGGTAGTCGAGTCACTCGCTCCCTACGCCAACGCACAGGGCCTCCGGGTCATGCCTGCCGTCGGCGGTACCCCGTTCAACAAGCAGGTCGAGCAGCTTCGCCGCGGAGTCGACGTGTTGGTCGCCACTCCGGGACGACTGGCAGATCACCTGCGTCAGGGCACCTGCATCCTCGACTCCATCGAGATCACCGCGCTCGACGAGGCCGATCAGATGGCCGACATGGGCTTCCTGCCCGAGGTGCGCGCCGTACTCGCCGATACACCTGCAGACGGACAGCGGATGCTGTTCTCGGCCACCCTCGACCGCGAGGTCCAGTCACTGGTTCGCCAGTTCCTGCCCGACCACGTCGAGCACTCCACCCAGGACGGCAAGGCCAGCGTCCGAACCATGGACCACTACGTCCTCATGGTCGACCGCGGCCAGAAGGATCTGGTGCTCTCGGAAATCGGTGCCCGTGAAGGCGGCCGCACCATCATGTTCGCGCGCACCAAGCTGGGCTGCGACGGCATCACCGATCGCCTGCGCGCCCTCGGCATCGCTGCAGAGTCGCTGCACGGCGGCAAGGCACAGAACCAGCGCACCCGAGTACTCGAGCGATTCAAGAACGGTCGCACTCCTGTGCTCGTCGCCACCGACGTCGCGGCGCGCGGAATTCACGTCGACGGAATCGACCTGGTCGTGCACGTCGATCCGCCCGCCGACCACAAGGACTACCTGCACCGCGCCGGCCGTACGGCACGCGCTGGAGAAAAGGGCACCGTCGTCGCGATCGTGCTCCCCAACCAGCGTCGTCAGGTTCTGCGTTTGACCGGGATGGCCGGCGTCAAGGCCACCGCGGTCAACGTCTCCCCCGGTTCGGCCGAACTCAACAGCATCACCGGCGCCAAGAAGCCGACCGGTGAGCCGTTGCGTGCAGAATCCACCCCGCGTGATCGCAACAGCCGCCCGCGCACCGGTGGCTACCAGGGGTCCAACCCCCGCAGCGGTGGCTACCAGGGATCCAACCCGCGCAGCGAAGGCGGCTACCAAGGTGACCGTCCCCGCACCGGCTACCAAGGATCGAGCCCTCGCACCGGCGGCTACCAGGGATCCAACCCGCGCAGCGAAGGCGGCTACCAGGGCGACCGTCCCCGCACCGGCTACCAAGGATCGAGCCCCCGCACCGGCGGCTACCAGGGATCCAACCCGCGCAGCGAAGGCGGCTACCAGGGCGACCGCCCGCGTCGCTCCGACTCGAGCTCGTACCGCGGCTCCGAGAGTCGCGGCTACGAAGGTCGCGGCTCGGACAACCGTGGCTCGGACAACCGTCGTCCCGCCTCTGCCCCGCGCCAGGACGAGAACCGGTCGGGTGGGTTCCGTAGCCGCACCGAGCGTCGTTCGTACGACGGTTTCGACGGGCCTGCACGCAGCCACTGATCGATCGTTCGAGGCGAAGTCCTGATTCGACGGGCTTCGTCGCTCGAACCCCGAGGTGCCGCATTCTTCGCGAATGCGGCACCTTTTTCGTCGTGTGGGCCGGCGTCGCACCCGACCCAGGGGGTTGGCTCGCGCGAAATCGCGCGGCAAGGAAAGCTGTCTGTATGACCTCAGCAGCAAAAGAGATAGAACTGGCTCAGATCGGAGTCACCGGACTCGCCGTCATGGGCTCCAACATCGCGCGTAACTTCGCCCACCACGGGCACACTGTCGCGTTGCACAACCGCAGTATCGCGAAAACCGACGCGTTGATCGCCGAGCACGGTACCGAAGGCAACTTCATCCGTACCGAGACCATCGAGGAGTTCGTGGCCGCGCTTGCGAAGCCGCGGCGCGTGCTCATCATGGTGAAGGCAGGCGACCCGACCGATGCGGTGATCGAGGAACTCGCCGGTGTGATGGAAGAAGGCGACATCATCATCGACGGCGGCAACGCGCTCTACACCGACACGATCCGCCGCGAGGCGGCCATGAAGGACCGCGGTCTGCTCTTCGTCGGTGCCGGTATTTCCGGCGGCGAAGAGGGCGCGCTCAACGGCCCGTCGATCATGCCGGGTGGTCCGGCCGAGTCCTACAAGGCATTGGGACCGTTGCTCGAGTCCATCGCTGCGCAGGTGGACGGCACGCCGTGCTGCACGCACATCGGGCCCGACGGCTCCGGCCACTTCGTCAAGATGGTGCACAACGGCATCGAATACGCCGATATGCAGCTCATCGGCGAGGCGTACAACCTCTTTCGCGACGCGCTCGGGTACTCGCCTGCGCAGGTTGCAGACGTCTTCACCGAGTGGAACAAGGGCGATCTGGAGAGCTACCTCGTCGAGATCACTGCGGAGGTCCTCCGCCAGGTCGACGCGAAGACCGGGCAGCCACTGGTCGATGTGATCGTCGATGCTGCCGAGCAGAAGGGCACCGGTCGATGGACCGTCAAGGCGGCACTCGATCTCGGAGTGCCCGTGACCGGCATCGCCGAGGCAGTGTTCGCACGGGCTCTGTCGGGATCGCGGGCCCAGCGCAAGGCCGCTGTCGGCCTCGCATCGGGAACATTGGCCGACAAGCCGACCGATGCCGAGCAGTTCACCCACGACATCAGCCGGGCGCTGTACGCGTCGAAGATCGTCGCCTACGCACAGGGCTTCGATCAGATCGCGGCGGGTAGCGCCGAATACGATTGGAATCTGCATCCGGGCGATCTCGCCACGATCTGGCGTGGTGGCTGCATCATTCGGGCGCGATTCCTGAACCGCATCAAGGACGCGTACGACGACAACGCCGAACTACCGAGCCTCATCCTGGCGCCGTACTTCCGCGACGCCATCGAGAACGCGATCGACAGTTGGCGGCGCGTCGTCATCACGGCTGCGTCGCTCGGCATCCCGGTGCCCGCGTTCGCATCCTCGCTCTCGTACTACGACGCGTTGCGTGCCGAGCGTCTGCCCGCAGCCTTGACACAGGGACAGCGCGACTTCTTCGGTGCGCACACCTACGAGCGCACCGATTCCGAGGGCAAGTTCCACACTCTGTGGAGTGGAGATCGCTCCGAGATCGAAGCCTGACATCGGTCCCCGCCGGTGGCACCGCGCGTACATTCGTGCGGTGCCACCGGTGTGATCGGTCCTCGCTCGCTCAGAAGGGCACCGGACCGAGTATCGGTTGCACCACCGTCGACGGAATTCCCTCCCATGGCAGTGCACCTTCGAGGTCCCTCCAGACGGCTTGTACGGCGCTGAAGCGTCCCGTGCCGTACACGTCGGAGGCGACGTACAGGATGTCCGCACAATCCGGTACGTCGATGGCCAGAAGATCGAATCCTGCTGCTGCACAACCGATTCCGGATTCGATGTCCAACATCCCCGACGCCACCGATGTCCCCAGCGCGTTCAGGATCATCGAGGATTCACGTGGCCCGCGTCCCGTCACGACGATTTCTGGACTGCCCAGGTCGGTGAGACCGACCGTGTAGCAGAACGCGGGATGAATTCCGTCTCGATCGACCTCCGATTCCACGTACTGCAGCGCCCACCCGAATGTCTCGATCGTTGCCCTCACGTCATCGATGTGATTGTCGACGCCGAACCCTCGGCACATCTTGCACATGACTCCCCCACCTTCGCCGTGCAACCACCCCTGCGGAGATTGCGTCTCGAACTCCATTCGAACTCACGTTCTAGGACAAGTATTGCGTGCGGTACCGACAAGAACGGTCGAGCGCGTCGTCTATCCGGCGGTAAGGTCAGCTCCATGCCGGGTCAATCCACTCGATCGTTCGCAGACCTCGGTCTCCCCGTCGTTCTGGTGCACTCCCTCAGGAATGCAGGTGCTCGCGACCCGTTTCCCATTCAGGTCGCAGCGATCCCCGATGCCCTTGCCGGGCGGGACGTCCTCGGGCGCGCACCCACGGGCTCGGGTAAGACCCTGGCGTTCTCACTGCCGATTCTCGTCCACCTTGCCGGCAAGCGAAGCGCACCTGCGGCACCGCGTGGGTTGATTCTCGCCCCCACGCGGGAACTGGCACTGCAGATTCGTGAAGTACTCGACATCCACGGTGCCACCTTCGGACTTCGAACCGTCGGCGTCGTCGGAGGTGTTCCGCTCGAACGCAACGTCCGAGATATTCAGCGCGGAGTCGACATCGTCGTCGCGACTCCCGGCCGGCTCATCGATCTCCTCCAACGACGCTCGATCACACTCGAGCATGTCGAGGTCACCGTCATCGACGAAGCAGATCGCATGGTGGACATGGGTTTCCTCCCTCAGGTCGAGTCACTGCTCGCCGCCACCCCGGCACGCGGTCAGAGGATGCTGTTCTCCGCGACGCTGGACGGCGAGGTCGACGGGCTGGTCGAGAAGTTTCTGAAAGACCCCGCTGTGCACTCCACTGCGGCAGCCGTCAGCGAACCCGACATGACCCATTTCGTCTTCCGAATCGACGCGGCCCGAAAGACCGAAGTCGCTGCCGCGCTTGCCAACCGCGACGGAAAGACACTTCTGTTCCTACGGACCACCCATGCCGTCGATCGACTCACCGACGAGTGCCTCGCGCTGGGTGTGCCGGTATCGTCGTTGCACGGCAACAAGACTCAGGCGCACCGCACCCGATCGCTTGCGGCCTTCGGCGAGGGAACGTCCGTGGCTCTCATCGCAACCGACGTGGCAGCCCGCGGTGTTCATGTCGACGACGTGACGCTCGTGGTTCACGTCGATCCCCCGGTCGATTTCAAGGATTACCTGCACCGCGCCGGACGCACTGCACGTGCCGGTGCCCGCGGAACCGTCGTGACGCTGGCAACGGACGACCAATTGGATCGCGTCCGATCGATGGCCGACGAGGCCGGAGTTGCCGCCACGGTCGTCGATACCGATCTGGACCAGTCCGCGTGGCGTCGACCGACGGGCGCACGCGCCCCGATCGGTCGACCGCTACCTGCCCCGGTACCGACGACGAGCGGTGCTGCGGCCGACCCCCGAACTGCGCGTGGTGCGGGCCGGACGGGTACCCCGGGCAGGCGTGGGCGGAGCGATGGCACCGGGAGCCGGCGGAGTGGCGGTAGCAGAGGACGACGCGGGTGACCGCGTCCTGGCCGGCGGTCGTACTCGCGCTGATTTCGGCGTTCCTGTTCGCTTGCGCGTCGGTCGCGCAACAGAGCGCGGCCGCGTCCGTCCCCGAAGGTGAATCCCTCGTTTCGGCACTGGTGCGCAGCCCGCGGTGGTGGGTCGGCGTCCTCGGAGACGGCGGTGGCTATGCGGTTCAGATCGCCGCGCTGTGGGTCGGCTCGGTGCTGATCGTTCAACCTCTGCTGGTGACAGCACTGCTGTTCGCCCTCCCGATGTCGGCAAAGCTGGTCGGGAGAACACTGCCCGCCACCACCTGGGCGCTCGCCGTGGCGATGGCCGCGGCACTTGCCGTCTTCATCGTGGTGGGCGATCCGAGCGAGGGCAATACCGACGCGCCTTTCGTGCAGTGGCTCGTTCCACTGATCGCGGTGGCCGTCGTGGTCGGCTGCGCCGCCGCGGGCGGATTGCTGCTCACCTCGCCGGGAGTTCGGGCACTACTGCTCGGTGCAGCGGGAGGATTGTTGTTCGGCCTGGCCGCTGCGCTGACCAAGAACGTCACCGACCTCGTCGACGGTAACCCGGGCGAGGCGCTGACGGCCTGGCAGACCTACACGCTGATCGGATCCGGCGTCGTCGGCTTCTACCTGCAGCAGCGTGCATTCCAGGTGGGTCCGCTGTCGGCGTCGATGCCGGCCGTGACGATCTGTGAACCACTCGGCGCGGCGTTCGTCGGAGTCACTGTCCTGAACGAGCGAATAAGAACCGAGGGCGCAGCCCTGACAGTCATCGTCGTGGCCGTGGCCGTCATGATCGTCACGACGGTCCTGCTGTCGCGTACGCAGGCTGCGAACGCGTCCGAACCGACCGCTCGGGACGGGGCGTCGAACCCAGGAAGTCCATCCGACCGGTAGTCTCGATCAACGTGCAGTTCCTCGATGGTCACCAGCCGCCCTACGATCTCACCTACGACGACGTCTTCCTCGTCCCGAACCGGACCGATGTCACTTCTCGTTTCGACGTGGACCTCAGTACGGTCGACGGGTCGGGAACGACCATTCCGATCGTCGTGTCGAACATGACCGCAGTATCGGGTCGGCGGATGGCCGAGACCGTCGCACGACGCGGTGCCATTGCCGTCATTCCGCAGGACCTGCCGACCGAGGCCGTCGCCGAAACCGTTGCGTTCGTCAAGAGCAGGGATCTCGTGGCCGACACACCGGTCGTTCTCGGGCCCAACGCCTCGGTGTCCGATGCTCTCGCCCTGGTGCACAAGCGCGCTCATGGATCCGTCGTGATCGTCGAGCACGGCAAGCCCGTCGGTGTCGTCACCGAGAGCGCCTGCGCGGACGTCGATCGCTTCGCTCGGCTCAGCTCGGTGGCCGCGACCGACTTCGTGCGGGTGGCCCGCAACGCCTCACCCAAAGAGGTCTTCGAGCTGATGGAGGCCGCCCACGCCCAGCTCGCGATCGTCGTCGAGGACGACGGTTCGTTGGCCGGTGTGGTGACGAACACCGGTGCCGTCCGCACCGGCATCTACGCTCCTGCCGTCGACGCGTCGGGACGGCTGCGGATCGCTGCCGCGGTCGGCATCAACGGCGACGTGGCGAAGAAGGCGACGGCACTGGTCGAGGCCGGTGCCGACGTCCTGGTGATGGATACCGCCCACGGGCACCAACAGAAAATGCTCGAAGCGTTGGCCGAAGTGCGTTCGCTCGATCTCGGCGTACCGCTCGCCGCCGGCAACGTCGTTTCCGCTCAGGGCACCCGTGACCTGGTGGCCGCGGGTGCGGACATCGTCAAGGTCGGTGTCGGCCCCGGGGCCATGTGCACCACTCGCATGATGACCGGCGTGGGTCGGCCGCAGTTCTCGGCCGTGGCCGACTGTTCGGCTGCCGCGGCCGAACTCGGTGCGTCGGTCTGGGCCGACGGCGGTGTTCGCCATCCTCGCGACGTCGCGCTCGCGCTCGCTGCCGGTGCCGCCAACGTCATGATCGGATCCTGGTTCGCGGGAACCTACGAATCTCCCGGAGACCTCCGCGTCGACGCGGCGGGCAACCGATACAAGGAGAGCTTCGGCATGGCGTCCAAGCGCGCCGTCGCTGCGCGTACTGCCACCGACGGGGCCTTCGACCGTGCCCGCAAGGCGTTGTTCGAGGAAGGGATCTCCAGTTCCCGGATGCGACTGGATCCGGATCGGCCCGGCGTCGAGGACCTGATCGATCACATCTGCGCAGGTGTGCGCAGCACATGCACCTATGCCGGGGCCCGTTCCCTGCCCGAGTTGGCTGAACGAGCGGTCCTCGGGGTCCAGTCGGCCGCAGGATTTGCCGAAGGGCGCCCCCTGCCGTCCGGGTGGTAACGCACCGACACGGTTAGACTCACCCACTACGAGTTCGACGACGTTCGCTGTCGTTGCCCGCGCCGAGACGACAAGGACGACTCGGCGCGGTGCGACGACGCGTCGGCCCACCGCCGGTGTGCCGCAAGGCGAACCAGACAGAAGGGAATCAGGTGCCCGAGGCACCCACTATTTCGGTTGCCGGTTCGGCAACTGCGGAGCAGCACGACGACGGTTCCACATCGGAGGGATCCTCTATCGAGCCGGGAGAGAAACCCGGCGACACCGATTTCGACAGGTCCCCGCATACGAGCGGAGCGGTACTGCTCTCTCAACTTCGGCGGCGTTGACCTGTGGCCACTCTTGTCACCATCGTCAGCCTTATCGGCTTCGTGGCCCTGACGGCAGGTACTGCCCTCTTCGTCGCGGCCGAGTTCTCCCTCACTGCTCTCGAGCGCAGTGCGGTCGAGTCCCAGGCCGAGAACGGCGACCTACGCTCGCGCCAGGTTCTGCATGCTCACAAGACGCTGTCTTTCCAGCTGTCGGGCGCGCAGCTGGGCATCACGATCACCACACTCATCACCGGTTATCTCGCGGAGCCGGTATTGGCAGGGTTCATCAGGCCGGTGACCACCGCGCTGGGTGCCTCGGACTCTCTCGCGTCGGGCATCTCGCTCGCCGTCGCTCTGATCTTGGCCACGTCGTTCTCGATGATCTTCGGTGAACTGGTCCCCAAGAACATCGCCATTGCGAAACCGATGTCGACCGCGCGGATCACAGCAGGAGCGATGGCCGGGTTCTCCTTGATCTTCAAATGGGCGATCAACGGGCTCAACGGGTCCGCCAACTGGCTCGTCCGACGGCTCGGCATCGAACCGGCCGAGGAACTGCGTTCGGCGAGATCACCGCAGGAGCTCGGATCGCTGGTCCGAACATCGGCACAGCAGGGCTCGATCGACGAGAACACCGCACGACTGGTCGACCGCTCGTTGCAGTTCGGCGACCGCACCGCCGAGGAACTGATGACTCCGCGGGTCAAGATCGAGACTCTCGCCACCGACGCGACTGTGGCCGACCTGATCGAAACCGCTGCGCGAACGGGCTTCTCTCGGTTCCCGGTGGTCGACGGTGACCTGGACGACACTGTCGGCGTCGTACACATCAAGCATGCGTTCACGGTGGCGGGGGCGGACCGCCGGTCCACCACTGTCGAGTCCCTGGCGCGCGACGTTCCGGTCGTTCCGTCGAGCCTGGACGGCGACGCTGTGATGGAACGGGTTCGAGCCGACGGAATGCAGGTGGCTCTCGTGGTGGACGAGTACGGCGGCACCGCAGGCATGGTGACGATGGAAGATCTGATCGAGGAGATCGTCGGCGACGTGCGCGACGAACACGACGAGCCGGAACTGGATGTTGCTCGTTCGGGCGACGGCTGGGACTGTGCAGGGTTGCTTCGTATCGACGAGGTTGCGTCGGCGACGGGCTATTCGGCCCCGGAAGGCGAATACGAAACCATCGGGGGCCTGGTATTGATGCAACTCGGCCGGATTCCCACAGAAGGGGACGCCGTGCTTCTACCGTCCCCGGCGACGGATGACGTCCTCGACGGCGACGGCGGGTGGATGGCGCGCGTGATCCGAATGGACGGCCGCCGAATCGATCGTGTCCTGATCCTCCCGGTCGATGCAGAAGCACTAGCGCGTCTGCGATCGGACGGTGAGGTCGATGGGTGACTTCCTCGGGGTAGGCCTGGCAGTACTGCTGCTGGCCGGAAACGCCTTCTTCGTCGGTGCCGAGTTCGCACTGATCTCAGCTCGCCGCGATCGTCTCGAAGCATTGCTGGCACAGGGTAAGAAGCGAGCGCAGAGCGTCATCGAGGCCGGTCAGAATCTGTCGCAGATGCTTGCCGCGGCACAGCTCGGCATCACGATCTGCTCGATTCTGCTCGGCCGCGTCGCCGAACCCGCGGTCGCGCACCTGATCGAGGTGCCTTTGGAACTCGTCGGCATCCCCGGCTCGTTCCTGCACCCGATCGCCTTCGCCATAGCGCTGACCGTCGTCGTCGTTCTGCACATTCTCGTCGGCGAGATGGTGCCCAAGAACATTGCCATCGCCGGCCCGGAAAACACTGCCATGGTGCTCGTGCCCATCCACCTGATGTTCATCAAGGTGGCGTTGCCCCTGATCTCGTTCTACAACCTGTGTGCCAACCTGACGCTGCGCATGCTTCGGATCGAGCCCAAGGACGAATTGAGTTCGTCGGTGTCGGCGGTGGAGCTGTCGCAGATGATCGGCGAATCGCGCTCGGAAGGACTGATCGACGCCGAGGAACATCGCAGACTGCGCCAGGCTCTCGAGACATCGGGCCGAACGGTGGCCGAGGTTTTGATTCCCTCGCATCAGGTTCGGAGTATCGAGCTGTCCGGGCCGGATCACACTCTCGGTCCGACCCTCGGTTCGGTCGAACGGGCGGTCATCGAAACCGGGTTCTCCCGGTACCCGGTACGTGATGCCAGCGGTTCCCTGGTGGGCTATCTGCACCTGAAAGATGTGCTCGACGACATGGCCGACGATTCGGCCGGCCCGGAGACCGTCATTCCCCGCAGCGACGTCAGGGCCCTGCCCGTGGTGTCCATCGACACCGTGCTGGACGACGCGCTGACGAAGCTGCGCCGCGCCAGCAGCCACCTCGGTGCCGTGCACGATGCGACCGGCGCCACGGTCGGCATCGTCGCGCTCGAGGATCTGGTCGAGGAGTTCGTGGGCACCGTTCGAGACGGGACACACCGTGTTGCCGGTCCCCGACCCGGTCAGTCCGCACCTGCCGGTCCCCCGCGGAACGTCTGAATGGGCGAATCGGCAACGCTGACCGAGGCGGAGTGGACTGTCCGGCGAGACGCACACTCGGCGCGGGTCGAGAACCTCGTCGGCAGCTATCTGGTCGATCGAGGACACGGCAATGTGCATCCGGTGGTGGATTTCCTGTTCACCTACTACAGCCACCGCCCGGGTCAGCTGCGCCGATGGAACCCCGGCCACGGCACGGTTCTGACTGGCGATCGGGCGCGTGACTTCGCCGAGTTCGCCTCGTACGAACAGGTCGAGACTGCAGACGGTCCAGGCTTCAGGGTGCGGTCGGATCTGCTCGAGCGACGCCGGCCCAGCATCGAGTTCGTTCTGGGTCTGCTGTCGGCTACGCGGGAGCGACCGCCCCTGCTCGGCTGCTTCGGTCTGCACGAATGGGCGATGGTCTACCGCGGCGGCGACTCGGCAGTGCGGCACAGCCAGGTCCCGCTGCGACTCGGTCACGAGGGAACCGACGCCGTGGTGGACTCGATGACGTTGCGGTGCACTCATTACGACGCCTACCGCTTCTTCACCGAGGATGCAGTACCGCGTAACGCACTCGCGTTGTCCCCGGAGTCGCGCATGGGGTCCGAGCAGCCCGGTTGCATACACGCGTCGATGGATCTGTACAAGTGGTGCTACAAATTGGGTCCGCTGATCGACTCCGAGTTCGTGACCGACTGTTTCGAGTTGGCGTTGGAGGCTCGGACGATCGATATGCGCGCAAGTCCGTACGACCTGAGCGAGTACCATCTCGATCCCATCCGAATCGAAACTGCGGCTGGACGAGCAGAGTACGTTCGCGCTCAGGGAGAACTGTCGGAAAAGGCAGCTCCCCTACGCTCGGCACTGGTGGATCGGTGTCGAAATCTGCTCACCGGCGGCGGGTTCGGCGTCGGACCTACCGCCGAGTAACATCGACACCGTTGTCGTGGGGACACCGTCACCGGTGTCCGTGACCGGAAAGAGTGAGGAATTCATGACCGATCGTGTGCAGGCTGGTGGACTTCAGGTCGCCAAGGTCCTATTCGATTTCGTCGAGAAGGAGGCGCTGCCGGGTACCGACGTAGATTCGGAGACCTTCTGGGCCGGTGCCGCGTCGGTGATCGCCGATCTCGCTCCCAAGAACAAGGCGTTGCTCGCCGTTCGCGACGAGATCCAGGGCAAGGTCGACGCATGGCACGGCGAACATGCCGGTGCCGATTACGACCGCGCAGCGTACAAGGCCTTCCTGAAAGAGATCGGCTACCTGCTCGACGAGCCCGCCGACTTCCAGATCACCACGTCCGGAGTGGACACCGAGATCACCACCACGGCCGGGCCGCAGCTCGTGGTTCCCGTGCTCAATGCACGCTTTGCGATCAATGCCTCCAACGCACGATGGGGCTCGCTCTACGACGCCCTCTACGGAACGGACGCCATTCCCGAGACCGACGGAGCCGAGAAGGGCTCGAGCTACAACAAGGTCCGCGGAGACAAGGTCATCGCGTTCGCGCGTGACTTCCTCGACGAGGCATTGCCGCTGAGCTCCGGCTCGCACGTCGGGACCACCGGATACGTCGTCGACGCCGCGTCGCTGACGGTGACGTTGGCCGATGGCAGCACCGTGGGCCTGAAGGATCCGGCACAGCTGTTGGGATACCAGGGCACACCCGATGCGCCGACGGCCATCCTGTTCGTGAACAACGGTTTGCACTTCGAGATCCAGATCGACCCCGAGAGCCCGATCGGCAAGACCGACGGAGCAGGCGTCAAGGACGTGCTCCTCGAGTCGGCTGTCACCACGATCATGGACTTCGAGGATTCGGTCGCCGCAGTCGATGCCGACGACAAGGTTCTGGGCTACCGCAACTGGCTCGGCCTGATGAAGGGCGATCTCACCGAGGAGGTCTCCAAGGGCGGCAAGACGTTCACTCGTGCGATGAACAAGGACCGCACCTACACCTCGGTCGACGGTTCCGAGCTGACGCTGCACGGCCGTTCGCTGCTGTTCGTCCGTAACGTCGGCCACCTGATGACCTCCGACGCGATCCTCGACGCCGACGGCAACGAGGTTCCCGAGGGCATTCTCGATGCGCTGTTCACCTCGCTCGCCGGTCTGCACTCGTTGACTCCGGACAACGTGCTGTCGAACTCGCGTACGGGCTCGCTGTACATCGTCAAGCCGAAGATGCACGGACCGGACGAGGTCGCCTTCACCGCCGAACTGTTCGGCCGCGTCGAGCAGGTCCTCGGCCTGCCCACCAACACGCTCAAGGTCGGCATCATGGACGAGGAGCGCCGCACGACGGTCAACCTCAAGGCCTGCATCCAGGCCGCGTCCGAGCGGGTCGTGTTCATCAACACCGGCTTCCTCGACCGCACCGGCGACGAGATTCACACCTCGATGGAGGCAGGGCCCGTCGTTCGCAAGGGAGTGATGAAGGGCGAGAAGTGGATTGCCGCTTACGAGGACTTCAATGTCGACACCGGGCTGGCGGCCGGCCTGCAGGGCAAGGCGCAGATCGGCAAGGGCATGTGGGCCATGCCTGATCTGATGCACGACATGCTCGAACAGAAGATCGGCCACCCCAAGGCCGGCGCGAACACCGCATGGGTTCCCTCCCCCACCGCAGCGACCCTGCACGCCTTGCACTATCACAAGGTCGACGTGTTCGCCCGTCAGCACGAGATCGCACAAGCCAAGCGCGCCACCGTCGACGAGATCCTCGAGATCCCTCTCGCTCCGTCCACCGACTGGACCGACGAGGAGAAGCAGAACGAACTCGACAACAATTCGCAGTCCATCCTCGGTTACGTCGTGCGCTGGATCGACCACGGTGTCGGATGCTCCAAGGTGCCCGACATCAACGACATCGCTCTCATGGAAGACCGTGCGACGCTGCGCATTTCGAGCCAGTTCATTGCGAACTGGTTGCGGCACGGCGTCGTCACCGAGGAGCAGGTGCGCGAATCGCTGAAGCGAATGGCACCGGTGGTCGACCGGCAGAACGCGTCCGATCCGACGTACAAGCCGTTGGCACCCGATTTCGATACCAACATCGCATTCCAGGCTGCGAGTGATCTGATCTTCCAGGGCACGAGCCAGCCCAACGGGTACACCGAGCCGATCCTGCATCGCCGCCGACGGGAGTACAAGGCCGTCAACGCCTGACGGACTTGTCGACCACGTGGGTGAACACCGGAACTCAGGGCGCGGACGTTCCATAGCCGCCGGGCCCGTGATCGTCGTACTGACGATCGCGGTCCTGGTGGCAGCCGTATTCGGATGGTTTGCGCTGCGTGATCGAATCTCGGATCAGGGGATCGAGGCTGCAGACACCTGCGTGGAGGGACCGGCCGTCCTCACCGTGGCGGCCGACCCCGACATCTCCGCCGCGATCGAACAGCTGGCGACTCGATTCGACGCGACCGCCCCGGTGATTCGCGATCACTGTGTGACAGTGGAAGTTCGAGCAATCGCATCCGATGCGGTGCGAGCGGCATTGAACTCCGGTACCGGCAACTGGAATGTCGGTGCGCTCGGCACTCGGCCGGGTCTGTGGATACCCCAGTCCTCGGCAGACGTCGAGGCCGTCGTCGACCGTGGAGTCATCGACGGTACGCCGCGGCCCGTCGCATCGAGTCCGATCGTCCTCGCTGCACCGGGCGCGGTGGCCGACGCCGTCGTCGCTGCAGGCTCCAGCTGGGCAGATCTGATACGACTGCAACGCGACCCGCAAGCTCTCGGACTCCCCGAGTGGGGTGGGCTTCGACTTGCCGTGCCGTCCGGCTCCGACACCGGCGCGAGCACTCTTGCGGTCGCGGCCATCGCGGCAGGCGTACGCGGTGACCCGACCACCGCTCTCACCGTCGACGAGGCCTCCTCGACCCAACTGGTGTCGGCGATGTCGGAGCTGGCGGTGACCGATACCGGCGCTGCCGCAACCTCGGCCTCCACCACCTACGACGCACTCGCGGCGCTCGAGAATGCTGCCGGACCCGACGCCGCCGTCCACGCGGTCCCGGTCACCGAACAGCAACTCGCGTCGACCGATTCCTCGACGCTGACCGCCGTTCGTCCACAGGGTGCAACGCCTGTCGCCGATCATCCGGCGGTCGTGCTCTCCGGTGACGAGACCGCCACCCGAGCAGCCGCGGGATTCGTCGATTTCGTTCGTCAGCCCGACGGTACGCAGACACTTCAGGACGCGGGATTCAACGTGGACGAAGCCCAGGACGCGGGCATCGTCGCCCCACCACCGGGTCAGGTTGCCGACGCCTTGCTCGCCGTACTTCGCAATCCGGTCCTACCCCGGCGTGCCACTGTTCTGCTCGACGTATCCGAGTCGATGGGAACCGTCGAAGGCGGTGCGACGCGCCTGCAGAACACTGTTCGCGCACTGAGCGAGCAGTTCCGACGAGTGCCCGACGCCACCGAACTCGGTCTGTGGAGTTTCAGCGAAGATCTGAACAACTCTCTGCCCTTCCGGGTGGATGTCCCGACCGGACCGATGACAGTTCCCGTCGGGACCAGTCCGAGGCGCTCCGCTCTCGATACGACCGCTGCGGCATTGACGCCGGCAACCGGCTCGTACACGTACGCGTCCGTACTGGTCGCGTATCTCGACGCCGTAGCCGGTTACGTTCCCGGCCGGGTCAATTCGGTCGTCCTGATCACGGACGGCAAGGACGACTCGCCTCTGTCGGCGGACGAGCTACTCACCGAACTGACATCGGCGTCCGATCCGGCGCGGCCGGTCGCGGTGAACATCGTGCGCATCGGCGACGACAGCCCTGCCCCCGCGTTCACCGACATCGCAGCTCGCACCGGTGGCACCGTGGACACAGTCCAGACATCGGATTCCCCAGACCTCCTCGATCGACTCGGAAAGTTGCTGTACTAGAACATGTCTCGTGTACTTTTTGTCGGCGTCTTCCTACTTCTCGTCACGCTCTTCCTGCACTGGCGGTTTCTCTCCGTAACGAGGGCACGGGCACGTCTGAGACGCCCAGCAGATCTGGTGCTGGTGATTCTGTGGTTGTGCGCGGTGATCGGTTTCGGCAGCGGCGTCGTGTTCGATCCGTCCTGGGCCCGCGGCCCGGCCTTCGTCGGCCTCACCTGGTTGGCGGTGGTGTTGTATCTGTTCCTCGGCACGGTACTCATTGCTCTGATCTGCACCGTCGTGCGGGTGATGTTCGCACTGTCGCATCGTGATTCGGCTGCAGTTCGGCTACGTATATCGCGTGTCGGCTCCGTGGTCGTTGCTCTCGTCAGCGTCGTCGCAGTGGGGTACGGCCTCGTCGAAGCCGCCTCGCCCCGCGTCACACGCACCCAGGTTGCGCTCGACCGGTTGCCGGCCGAATTCGATAGTCTGCGAGTGGCATTGGTATCCGATATCCATGCCGGACCGTCTCGCGGTGCGGGCTTCGTGCGCCAGGTCGTCGATTCGGTCAACGCGCAGAAACCGGATGTCGTGCTGCTCGACGGCGATCTCATCGACGGGACAGTGGAGCTGGTCGGAGAGGATCTGGCACCGTTACGCGACCTCGACGCCCCGCTCGGGGTCTTCGCCGTCAGCGGCAACCACGAGTTCTACGCGGGCGACGGCGGAGAGTGGCTCGACTTCTGGTCGACGCTCGACATCGACGTGTTGCGCAACGAACGAACGACGATCACCCGCGGTGGCGCTGCCATCGATATCGCCGGCATCAACGACGCCACTGCCCCAGAACCGTACGAACCGAATCTCGGCGCTGCGCTCGACGGCATCGACCCGGATCGCTTCGTGCTGTTGATGGCTCATCAGCCCAAGCAGGCTGTGGAGGCCTCCGAGCTGGGCGTGGACATGCAGGTGTCCGGGCACACTCACGGCGGGCAGATCTGGCCGATCCGCTATTTGGTGCCGCTCCAGCAGCCCAGTGTCGAGGGACTGGACACGATCGGTGACACCACGCTCTACACCACCCGCGGTGCAGGCGCGTGGGGTCCGCCGGTGCGCGTGGCAGCCCCGCCCGAGATCGCGATGCTCGAACTCACGCGGGGCTGACCATCTGCCCGTCCAATCAGGCGAACGCCTCGATCGGCGGGCAGGAACACACCAGGTTGCGGTCACCGTGCGCGCCGTCGATCCGCCGGACCGCGGGCCACACCTTCGGTCGGTCGTAGCCTGCGGGGTACGCCGCGAGTTCCCGCGAGTACGGGTGGTTCCAGTCGGCGACGAGGCATTGCGCGGTGTGCGGAGCGCCGCGCAGCGGGTTGTCCTCTGCGGTCCACTCGCCGGAGCCGACGCGGTCGATTTCCCGGCGGATGGAGATCATCGCGTCGCAGAATGCATCGATCTCTTCCAGATTCTCGCTCTCGGTCGGCTCGACCATCAAGGTCCCCGGCACCGGGAAGCTCATCGTCGGCGCGTGGAAGCCGTAGTCCGCCAGCCTCTTCGCCACGTCGTCGACGGTGACCCCGGTGTCCTTGGTCAGACCTCGCAGATCGAGGATGCACTCGTGCGCCACCATGCCGTTGTCGCCGGTGTAGAGCACGGGGAAATACTCGTCGAGGCGGCGCGCGATGTAGTTGGCCGACGCGATGGCGGTCAAGGTCGCCCGGCGCAACCCCTGCGCACCCATCATCGCGATGTACGCCCACGTGATCGTCAGGATCGACGCGCTTCCGTACGGGGCGCCCGCAACGGTCGGACCGTCGCCCAGTTGCGGCGCCAGCGGGTGGCCGGGCAGGTACGGCTGCAGGTGCGAACGGACGCCGATGGGTCCGACGCCGGGACCGCCACCGCCGTGCGGGATGCAGAAGGTCTTGTGCAGGTTCAGGTGACTGACGTCTCCGCCGAAGCGACCCGGCCGAGCCAACCCGACCAGAGCGTTGAGGTTCGCACCGTCGACGTACACCTGTCCACCCGCGTCGTGCACCGCGGCACAGATATCGGATATCTCGTGCTCGTACACACCGTGGGTGGAGGGGTAGGTGATCATGATGGCGGCGAGGGTGTCGGCGTGCTCGGCGATCTTGGCCCGCAGGTCGTCGACGTCGACGTCTCCGTTCGGTCGGCACGCCACCACGACGACGCGCATCCCGACCATCACCGCGGAGGCGGCGTTGGTGCCGTGTGCGCTCGACGGGATCAAGCAGACCGTGCGACCGGTGTCGCCGTTGGCCTGGTGGTATCGGCGGATCGCAAGTAGTCCCGCGTACTCGCCCTGGCTTCCTGCATTGGGCTGCAGGCTGACCGCGTCGTAGCCGGTGATGTCGACGAGCCACTGTTCGAGGTCGGCGATCACCCGGAGTAGTCCGGGAACGTCGGTCGACGGCGCGAACGGGTGTTGGCGCGCGAACTGAGGCCAGGTGATCGACTCCATTTCAGCGGTCGCGTTCAACTTCATCGTGCACGATCCCAGCGGGATCATGCTGCGGTCGAGGGCGATGTCCTTGTCCGACAGCGCGCGAAGGTAGCGCAGCATGGCTGTCTCGGTGCGGTAGCGCGTGAAGGCGGGATGCGTCAGGTACTCGGACGTGCGGGCCCAATCGGCCGGGACGGACTCGGCTCCCGGTCCGGCGGGCTCGGCACCGAATGCAGCGAGCACATCGACGATGTGAGCCTCCGTGGTTGCCTCGTCACAGGCGATCGCGACGTGATCGTCGTCGACCGGTCGGAGGTTGATACCGCGTTGTTTGGCGGCATCGACGACGGTGTGGGCCGCGCCGGGGACCGCGGCGAGCACGGTATCGAAGAACTCGGCATGCACCACGTCGATGCCCGCAGCCTGCAACCCTGCTGCGACGGTTCGAGCACGGGTGTTGACGCGAAGTGCGATCGCGCGCAGCCCATCCGCGCCGTGGTAGCTGGCGTACATCGCGGCCACGATGGCCAACAGCACCTGGGCGGTGCAGATGTTGGAGGTCGCCTTCTCACGGCGAATGTGCTGCTCGCGCGTCTGCAGGGCCAAGCGGTAGGCCCGATGTCCGTCTGCATCGACGGACACTCCGACCAACCTCCCGGGCAGCTGGCGCGAGTGCCCGGAGCGCACTGCGAGATAACCGGCATGCGGACCGCCGTACCCCATCGGAACCCCGAAGCGCTGGGTGGTTCCGAAGCAGACGTCGGCACCGATTTCACCGGGCGCGGTCACCAGGGTGGCGGCCAGCAGATCGACCCCGACTGCAACCAGCGCACCGCGCTCGTGTGCTGCCTCGATCGTGGCGGTGTGGTCCACCAGACGGCCTGATGCTCCCGGCAGCTGCGCCAGCACTCCGAAGAAGTCGCCTTCGGGCAGGCCGTCGGCGAGGTCGGCGTACACCAGCTCGATCCCGAGGGGTTCGGCGCGCGTGGCGAGGACGGCTTTGGTCTGCGGGAAGATATCCGAATCGACGACGAGGCGGGGTGACTTCGAGCCTCGGTTGGCGCGACGCATGAGCGTCATGGATTCGGCTGCGGCAGTGGACTCGTCGAGCATGGAGGCATTCGCGACATCCATACCGGTCAGGTCCGACACCATCGTCTGGAAATTGAGCAGTGCCTCGAGTCGGCCCTGACTGATCTCGGGCTGATAGGGGGTGTACGCGGTGTACCAGGCCGGATTCTCCAGGATGCCGCGCGTGAGCACCGGAGGCGTCAGGGTGTCGTAGTAGCCCAGGCCGATCATCGAGGTGGCCACCGTGTTGCGGCCGGCGAGATCGGCCAGCGCGGCCAGCGCATCGTGCTCGCTCAGAGCAGGCGGCAATGTTGCCAGGCCATCGGGAACCCCGTCGACGACGGTATCGAGAATGGACTCGGGAACAGCCTTGCGGGCCAGCTCGTCGAGGCTGTCGACACCGATTGCATCGAGAATGCGGGCCAGTTCGGTGGTGTCGGGGCCGACGTGTCTGTCGACGAAAGCCGATGCGGTCGAAGTCATTCGGTCGGTCACGGTCTACTCCCAGGGGTCCCAAGACAAGGCGTCGGACGGCCGGGGCATACGCGCCGACCGCTCCTCCCCCTCTGTCGTGTGCTCGCTGACGCGTGCGCCTGAGAGATTCGGTAGAACACGGCGCGCTGACGTGCGCGCACCGGCACCTTTCCCCTTGGGCGGGTGGGTGCTCCCACCACTTTCCAGAGTTGTCGAAGCCCACACGGTCCGTGTGCCTGAGAGATTGACGGGGAGGTATTGCTCCTTCGGCGTCCGAGACTGGATGCCTCGGAACTCTCCCGCGCAGGCGCGACGGTGAGAAGTCTAGCCGGTCTTACGACTCGCGCGATTCTTGCGGCGGGACGCCAGTTCGTCTTCGGGGCTCGGCTGGCTCTCTCCGCCGTCTGCTCGCTCGGCCGGGAAGTCGGCGATGGTGCCGGTGAGCTCGCGCATCGCGCCGTTGACGGCGATACCGAAGACGCCCTGCCCGCCCTGCAGCAGGTCGACTACTTCCTCGGCCGACGTGCACTCGTAGACGGTGGTGCCGTCGGAGAACAGGGTGATGTTGGCGAGGTCGCCGACGCCACGCTGGCGCAGGTGATCCACGGCGACGCGGATGTTCTGCAACGAAATTCCGGTGTCGAGTAGGCGCTTGACGATCTTGAGGACCAGCATGTCCTTGAACGAGTACAGCCGCTGGCTGCCCGAACCTGCTGCGCCTCGGATGGACGGTACGACCAGGCCCGTACGCGCCCAGTAGTCGAGTTGCCGATAGGTGATGCCGGCAATCTGGCACGCGCTGGGTACGCGGTATCCGACGAGTTCGTCGGGCACCGAATCGTCGGGGAACAGGCCGGGTTGAATATCCTGCGACTGTGCGACAGGGCGATTCGACGCCTCGTCGGGGGTCTCGACCCGAGCATCGGTTGCGGACGCGTCCTCTGTCCGGCTTGCGGCGTCGGATTCTCGACTGCCGTGATGCTGCTGCGGCTGATCTCCCACTGACTGCTCCCTCTCGGATGTCTCACTGCGTTCGGATCCAGTCAGTACTGGGATCCGTCCGAAGCGCGCCTGAACGCCTCGGTGTACTCGCGTGAAGTCATACCGTGTACCAGGGCCAGACTACGCCTCGGCGGCAACCGACGAGGCGTGAACTGCGTCGGTCCGAACTGCACCGGCGATGAACTTCACTGGCACGAACGTTATGGGGGCGATCGACCAGATTCAACGCAACGCGCCGTAAACCTGAACCTAAAGTTGAGGTTGAGACTATTCCGTTACCCGTCGGTGGCCTTGAAGTCGTCCGGCGACACCGATTCGAGGAATTCCTTGAACTTCTCCACCTCGTCCTCACGCTCGTCCGGCATCAGCAGGCCGGCCTCGGCGAGCACAGGCTCCTCCGCATAGATCGGAACTCCGGCACGGAGCGCGATGGCAACCGAATCCGACGGCCTCGCCGACACGCGGATGTCCTTGTCGAATACGAGATCGGCGTAGAAGGTGCCTTCTTGGAGGTCCACGATGCGCACCTCCTTGAGCTCGTGCCCCAACGCAGAGATCAGGTTCTTCACCAGATCGTGCGTCAGCGGCCGAGCCGGCTGCACACCTTGCTGCTCCAAAGCTATTGCGGCAGCTTCGGTTTGGCCGATCCAAATCGGGAGGTACCTATCTCCGTCGGATTCACGCAGCAGCAACACGGGCTGGTTCTGCGGCTGTTCGACACGAATACCGACCACACGCATTTCACTCATCGTGTCCACCTCACACCTCGAGAAATCTTCGCTGGTCGTCGCTGGTCCAGCTCACCAGAACCGAGTCTATTGGAATCCGAACCGGCGCGAGCGAACCTCACCGGTCGAGCGCACCACGCACCGCTGCTTTGACCAGACACGTATGCAAGGTCAACGACAGAGCTGCCAATTCCCGGATCATCTCTTCGGCACGATCACGTGCACCGGCATCGCGCCCCTTGGCGACCGGCCCGGCGATCTGAGCGACGAGACCCGCTTCGCGGTCCGCCGCGAGCTTGAACGCACGGAGGTGACGAACCTCGAGCCCGAACTGCAACATCGCGTGCGCGGTACGAGCGAGCGTGACGGCACCGTCGTCGTAGAACCCGGCCTGCCCGGGAGTGATCAGACCGCTGCGCAGCAACTCGGTCAGGAAGGCGTCGTCGATGCCGGCCTGAGCCAGTAGATCTGCCTTGCTGATGCGGACTTCGCGATCGGGCAGGAACTCCTCCGGCGAGACTTCACCGGCCGCGATCGTCAACGACCGTGGGCGCTTGACCGAGGCGTCTGCTCTCTCGACGGTTGCAACGCCGTGGTCGATCGCTTCGAGTTGTTCCTTGATCACCTTCAGCGGCAGGTACTGATCACGCTGAGCGGTGAGCACGAACCGCAGCCGTTCGCAGTCCGCGATCGAGAAACGCCGATAGCCCGACGGAGTGCGCTCCGGAGAGATCAGACCCTCGGCTTCGAGGAATCTGATCTTCGAGATGGTCACGTCGGGAAAGTCGGGCCGGAGTCGATCGAGGACGGAGCCAATCGACATCCCCCCGCTGGACTGCTGCCCGACGGCGGTCACTGGCTTCCTGCACCCGCAGACGACTCGCCGACTGCAGATCCATTGCCGCCACGCGGCCCGGTGAGGAAGACCAGACGGAACTTGCCGATCTGCACCTCGTCACCGTTGGCGAGCACGGCGGAGTCGACCGGCTCGCGGTTGACGTAGGTGCCGTTGAGGCTGCCCACGTCGACGACCTGGAAGTCGTCCTCGTCCTGGCGGAACTCTGCATGTCGACGGCTCACGGTGACGTCGTCGAGGAAGATGTCGCTGTCGGGGTGACGACCGGCCGACGTGGTCGGCTGGTCGAGCAGGAATCGGGATCCGGCATTGGGACCACGCTTGACGACGAGCAGGGCAGCTCCGACAGGCAAGCCCTCGACACCCGATACCGGAGCTTCGGTGCTCTGGGCGGTAGCGGAGTTGTCCAGCTCCTGGAGGAAATCGGCGCGGAAGACCGAGGTGGTCTCGGCCGGCGACTCCCCGTAGTTGCTGTCGTTGTCGTTCTGGCTCACCGTTACTCCTTCTCAGTCCGTTGACCCGGGCAACGATCACCTCGGGTAACGCAGTACATGGTCTTCACTTCTGGTTCTGCTGGCGTTCGGTGGTGCGTTTCGGTTCCTCGGTGCGTGGCGGACCACTCACCATGCGCGACCTTCGCCCCGACAGGCTGTTCGCTCGGTGTCGACCGTACCCTGCGCGCCGAGGACCTGTGGTCGGTTGGCCGGTGTGTACGGCCCTTCGTCACTCAGCTGTGATGAGAGCATATCCGGCGGCATCGAGCATCGGTGCCAGCGCCGCGTCCAATGCCTCCGAGGATGCGACCTCGAGCTCGATCAGCCACCCGCCGGTGTACGGTCCGGAGTTCACCTTCTCGGGTTCGGAATCCAGATCTTCGTTCACGGCAACGACTTTGGCCGTGAGAGGACTGAACACGTCGGACACGCTCTTGGTCGATTCCACTTCACCGAGAGACTCGCCCGCGGTGACGCTGTCACCGATCGCCGGAAGCTGAACGAACACGACGTCGCCCAACTGAGTCTGGGCGTAGTCGGTGATACCGATTCGAACCGTCGCAGGCCCCGTCCGCTGCACCCACTCGTGCTCGGGGGTGTAAAGCAGATCAGCTGGTGTGTCGATGTCGCTCAACGCGGCATTCCCTTCCATCGTGGCCCGGGGCGAGCGGGCGATCAGTTTCCGGGCTGAGCGTATTGACGTGGGCGCGGATCTCGCAAGGCGGAGACCGTGACCTGGTCCGATCGCTCGACTCGCGAGCTCGCCCCGTTGCGGGCGACCGTGTCGATCACCCCTCCCGGAATGTTCAGTGCAGCTTCCAGAGTCGCCGGATCTCCGATGGCAGTGAAGGTGTAGGGAGCGCGTAGTTCTCGGCCGTCCACCACGACTCGGCCGGCCGGTCCGGCCATCCACGAATCCACACCGATGCGGACCGCGACCCCACCACCGTCGATCTGCAACGCCTCGGCACCGGCGGCCCGCAGCTCCTG
Source organism: Rhodococcus sp. 1R11 (assembly GCF_004563845.1). NCBI lineage: Bacteria > Bacillati > Actinomycetota > Actinomycetes > Mycobacteriales > Nocardiaceae > Rhodococcus > Rhodococcus sp. 1R11. The sequence goes on from NZ_SPNG01000014.1 coordinate 68,033, forward strand.
CAACGCGTCGAGCAGAACCTCTGCTCCGACGCCGGCGTCGGTGTCGTCGATCGTCAACGTGACGCCGGGTCCTCGGGCCGCCACGGTGCCGATCTGAATGGACAACGCGGACAGTCGTTCCTGGGCTTCCGCCACCGCGGCGACCGACCCGGAACCGGACTGCCGGAGGGTGGCGAGCGTGCCCTGAAGCGCGCTGATCTCGTCGCGGATCGACGCCTCGCGTCGCGTCAGGGAGTCCAACACCACCAACAGGTCCTCGGGCCGCGAATTCTCCAGATTGCCCGACGTGCTCGTTTCGCGCACCTGTGTCGCGATTCCGATTCCGAGGGCACACATCAACACGAGAGCGAGAATGCCGAACCACGTGCGCTGTCCACGTCGGGTGCGCCGACCGTGCCGTCCGGGGCCTGCGTTCATCGGTCAGGCACCGAAAAGCCGTCGGCGCAACGCAGCGGCGTTGCCGAAGATACGTATTCCGAGCACGACGACGATGGCGGTGGACAGTTGCGTTCCGACTCCGAGCTGATCGCCGAGCCACACGATGAGCGCCGCGACGAGGACGTTGAAGACGAAGGACACGACGAACACCTTGGCGTCGAAAATGCCGTCGAGAAAGGCGCGCACGCCGCCGAACACTGCATCGATAGCGGCCACGACGGCGATCGGCAGGTATGGGGCGACGACTGCTGGAACTCGAGGCCCGGCGACGAGACCGATCACGACTCCGACGACGAGCGCGACCAATGCTGCGAGCGCGAATCCGGCGCGGCCGGTCGCGGCGGGCTCGGTGCCGCCGGGCACCTCGGGACCGGGGCTGCCGGAGTCGGATGGCTCGACGTCCGGGACGTCACTCGCCGTCATCGTGGGGCCACCTCCTTCGCCTCGAACGACTCCCTGGCGACGGCCGGCCCGAACTCGAGATCGGTGGCCGGCCGTACCGAGAAACCGACACCGTAGAGCTGAGCGACCGTGCTCATGCGCAGGTATGCATCGCTGACGGCGAACTGCACCTGAATGCGCTGCGGTGGACCGATCGCATCGATGTCGTAGGGCGAGGTGATCGGGCGATTGTCGAGCAGCATCGCGCCGCCTGCCTGTCTGATCGTCACGTTCGGCCCGACTCGATTGCCGTCGACGGATACCGCTTCGGCGCCGCTGGCCCACAGAGAGTTGACGACGGCAGCGATGTCGCGGTCGAGAACGGTTGCGCCGGAACCGGTACGGACCGATCTGTCGGATGCACCGCCTGCGGCAGGTTCTGTCACGACGACCGACAAGCCGGGACCGGTCACCGAGTCGATACCGGCCGCCGACTCGACCGCATCGAGACGGTCCAGAAGCTCGCTCCCGGCAGCATCGGACTGGAGCGCGCGATCACGCTCGGTCGATACCTGCGCTGCGAGTTCGTCCCTCGTGACGTCCAGTTCGGCCTCACGCTCCTGGGCAGCACGCACTGCAGCAGAGGCGTCGGCGCTGGCCCGGTCGATCTCCGCCGCGTCGGAGGCCAGCTGCGACATCGCGACCCCGAAGACCACTCCGACAGCGACGGCACCGGTGATCAGCCAGAGGACAGGCGGCACCCTAGGGGTACGCACGTGGTGCGCCGACCGTTCGACGGCAGCGGCTGCGTAACCCGGATCGAGGTGATCCGTCAACAGCGATGTGAGCAGTGACGGAGTCGGGTTCCTCTTCGGTCGTGCTGGTGGCTGCACCGTCACCTGCCCGGTGCGGAGGTGGGCGCGATCGCTCGCGCGACGGCCACTGCCTTGCCGAGGTACAACGCACCGGTCCACGTGTACAGCACCGTCCCCCAGATCAGGAGCGCGTAACCGAGGGGCCCAGCGGCGTCGGCCACGGAACCGGTGCCCACGGAGACCAACAGCACCGGCAGCGCGATCATGACCACGAACGTGGCTGCCTTCCCGAGATAGATCACGTCCGGAGGCGGGAGGGAGCGACGTCGGTAGACGAACATGGTCAGGCCGAGAACCGCGTCTCGCCCGATCAGGATGGCAGCGACCCACCACGGGATGATGCCGCGCACCACGAATGCGACCAGCGTGCTGACGACGTACAAGCGATCGACGAGCGGGTCGAGAATCGCCCCCAGCCGCGACGACTGCCCGAGCAAACGTGCGAGTTTTCCGTCGAGCCAGTCGGTGCCGCCGCTGACGAGCAGAATGACCAGCGCCCAGCCGTCTGCCTGGGGGCCGAGAAGAAGAAACAAGAACAGCGGAACGCCGGCGAGTCGCACGGCACTGAGCAGGTTGGGAACAGTTGCGATCCGATCCGTTACCTCGAGTTCTCTCTTGTCCGTCACCGCTCACCTCCTGTCGCCTCGGGCGTCGTGGCAGCCGGCGCGAGCACACCGGCGGTTCGAGGCCACGTTAGCGCCACGCGAACACCGGCTGCTCGAAGTCCGCGACCCGGGTGTGTCGACCGCGAAGGACCACTTCACGAAACTGGTGCACGATGGCACCCGTGGGAGCATGGATGGCACCGGTTCGGAACGGCCACCGAATCACGGGTCGGGGCGACTCGGGGATCGTGACGAATTCCGCATCGACATCGAGTTCGGCCTCGGTCACCTCGAACACTTCGGCCACCTCGTCGGCACTGGGCTGCAGCGACGACGAATACTCGCCCACCCACACCACGAACGGTGTGATGACGTAACCCGAACGGGTGACGTAATCGTCGAGGCGCCCGAGTACCTCCCCCGGGTCGGTACGAATGCCCAACTCTTCCTGGAGTTCACGCAGGCAGGCCTGTGCCGGGGTTTCGCCCGGATCGACTCCGCCACCAGGTAGCGCGTACTGACCCGGGTGAGCGCGCAATCGGCTCGGCCGTCTGGTCAACAGCAGGCGATGGTCTCCGCGCTCCCCGCCGACCGCCAGAGCAACAGCTGCGTGGCGCAGACCGTCGGCATCTGCTGTCCGAAACTCGAAGTGGCCGAGTGCGCGCTCCATCGAGTCGCGGCCGAGGCAGTCGCTCGACTCGTCGCTACGCGCCATGAGTACCCACCGATTCGATTGCCGTCACGCGGAATCCGCGAGACGCGCGGCCGGAGGAAGGAGTTCGTCGGCGGACGCGGGCCAGGCCAGTGCGTGCTCGGCCAACCCGGCGAGTTGCTCCACTTGTGTTCGACACCAGGGCGATACATCGATTCGGTCTGCGAGCACGTCGGCCGAAAATTCGGACCAGGACACCCATCGCGTTTCGTCGACCTCGTCAGGATCCGGGTCGAGTGTCGCGTCGTCGCCGACCGTCACCCGGTAGACGGGGCAGATCTCGTTCTCGACTATTCCGTTGTCCATCACAGCGCGATACCGAAAATGCGGCAGCACCAGTTCCGCGGACCGGGCTTGCAGACCCAGCTCCTCGCCGATGCGCCGGAGCACTGCGGACTCCAGATCCTCGCCGGGTGCTGGATGTCCACAACAACTGTTCGTCAACACGCCGGGCCACGTCGTCTTGCTCGACGCCCGTCGCGTGAGCAACACGGCACCGTCCTCCCGCACTACGTAGCTGGAGAACGCCAGGTGCAGCGGGGTCTGTTCGGTGTGCACCGTGGTCTTGTCCTGGGTGCCGACGGCGTGGCCATCGTCGTCGAGCAGTACCACGTGCTGCGCAGGGGATCGATCCATCGTTCCATGCTCCCACGGCCGGCCGGCCGGTCTAGTGTCGAACCATGGGACAGGACGACAAGGACAAGACAGACGGCGGCACCTCGACCGAACACGACACGGCGGACTCCCCCAAGGGCGGCCGCCCCGGACCGGTGGACGGCGGAGGCGGCGGTGGGATGGCGACACGGGAGAACGCCCCGGAGATCGCCGACGATCAGGAGTGATATTTCCCGGTGCCGTCGCTGTTTGAATCACAGAGATTGCGTCAATACCCCCGATGTTCCCGCGCTGCGCGAGAGCACGAACCTCCATCAACGGAAGGACCTCGATGAGCATCAACGACGACGACATCACCACCTCAGGCGGATCTGCAGGCGAAGGACCCGCTGACGGCGGATCCAATCCCGGCGGACACGACGGCGGAGCAGACGGCCCGGCCGGAGCAGGCGAAGGACCCGCTGACGGCGGATCGAATCCTGACGGACACGACGGCGGAGCCGACGGCCCAGCGGGTGGAGAAGGCCCGGCCGACGGCGGATCCAACCCCGGCGGACACGACGGCGGTGCGGACGGTTCCGCTTGATCATCGAGTCGAACGACGAGCGCGGATCGGTCAACCGGTCCGCGCTTCGTCGTCTCACCGGAATCGACGCCGCCTCTTTCGCGGAGCGTCACTGGGGCACAACACCCAAGTTCACCCGATCTGCCGAACTGTCCGGATCGTTCGAGGATCTGATGACGGTCGACGCGGTCGACGAGTTGATCTCCGAGCGCGGCGTACGCACCCCGTTCGTGCGGATGGCCAAGGACGGCCGCCTGCTGGAGAAGAACAAGTTCACGGGGTCCGGAGGGTTCGGAGCCGAGATCACCGACCAGGTCGATTCCGCGGCGGTTCTGTCGGCCTTCGCGGCCGGCAATACTTTGGTGCTGCAGGGACTGCATCGCCTGTGGCCGCCCTTGATAGCTTTCACCGGCGAGCTCGTTCGCGAACTCGGCCACCCGGTACAGGTCAATTCCTACGTCACTCCGGCTGCGTCCCAAGGCTTTTCGCCGCATTACGATGTGCACGACGTGTTCGTCGTGCAGATCGCCGGTAGTAAGCGGTGGACAATTCACTCGCCGGTGCACCGCCATCCCCTGAACAATCAGCCGTGGTCGGATCGACGAGCAGCAGTGGAACGTCACGCCGACGACTCCCCGGAGTTGGACATCGTGCTCGAGCCCGGTGACGTTCTGTATCTCCCACGCGGCTGGATCCATTCGGCGCAGGCTCTGGGCGAGACGACGGTGCATCTGACGATAGGCGTCGCGTCGTTCAACGATTACGACATCGCCCATCACACCCTCGGTGCTCTCCAGGAAGTCGAGGGACTGCGCGCACCGTTGCCGGCCGGATGGGACCCGACCGACTCCGAGGCCGTTCTCCCCCACGTACGCCGCGTGCTCGGCGACATGCGCCGAGCACTCGACGAGTTGGATCGAGATCCTGAGGCGCTGCAGCGGATCACCGAGCGTATTGCGAGTCGGTACGACGAGCTGGTTCGACCCGAACCGGTGCGCCCCCTTCGCAGTGTTGCCCAGATGGGTGCGCTGCGGGGTCAGGACTCGATTCGACTCAGGGACGGGGTGATCGCGCGAGTGGTGCGAACCCCCGAGTCCGCGGCTGTCGTGCTACGCGACAAAACTGTGTCGATGCCGCCTCAGTGCGCCGATGCCCTCGAATTGTTGCTCGGAGGATCGCCGTGCCGGTTGGATTCTCTGCCGGGACTCGACACCGACGACGCGGTCGTCGTCGGTCGTAGGCTCGTGCGCGAAGGCATCGCGGTCATGGCCGGCGAGTAATGGTGACCTCGGCCGTCAGGTGATGGTCACACCGCCGTCCACTGCGATCGTCTGGCCCGTCACGTATCCGCCTGCGTCGGACGCGAGCCAGACCGCGGTGGCGGCCAATTCTTCGGGGTCACCCTTGCGTCCGAGGATCATTCGGGGAGCCAATGCCTCGAGGTATCCCGGCTGGTAGGAATCGGTCATCTCGCTTTCGAAGAAACCAGGCGCAATAGCGTTGACGCGGATGCCTTTTCGAGCACCCCACTGTTGCGCGAGGTCACGAGTGAGACCGACGATGGCCGCCTTGCTGGCACTGTAGGCAGCCTGAGGCAGACCGGCGGTGGTGAGCCCGAGAATGCTGGATATGTTCACGATCGAGCTTCCGGGCTGCATCACCCGTCCGCACGCCTGAGCGGCCCAGTAGGAGCCGTTCAGGTTGATGTCGATGACAGAGCGGAACTGCTCGGGAGTCTCGCGGGTGGCGGGGTACGCCGTGCCGACGCCGGCGTTGTTGATCAGCACGTCCACCTTGCCGAACTCGGCGACGGCGGCCTCGACCATGGCCGTGCACTGGTCGGGATCGACTACATCGGTTGCCACGCTCAGCGAACGCCCACCGACTCTGTCGATCAGTGCGGCAGTCTGTGCCAACTTGTCGACGCGACGGGCGGCCAGCACCACGTCGGCTCCGGCCTCGGCCGCCGCTTTCGCGAAAGACACTCCCAAACCGGACGACGCGCCCGTGACGATGACGACGCGGCCGTCGAGGCGGAATTTGTCCAAGATCGACATGTTCTGAAATCTCCTTGTATCGGGTGTCTCGTGCTCAGAACCAGGCGGGTGACATATCGAGGGTCGTTCGATCGAGAAGCGCCAGCAGATCGAGCTGCGCATCGACCTTCGGTAGCTCGTAGACGAAGAAGTACCTTGCAGCAGAGCGCTTTCCGTCGTAGAAGTCTCCGGTTCGGTCTTCCACGGCAAGCAGCTGCTCGAGCCACATCCACGCGATGACCGTGTGGCCCATTGCCTCGAGGTAGGCCGTGGAATTCGCCAACGCCACGGCGGCATCACCGGTACCCCAGACTGCGGCGGTGACCTCGACGATCCTCGAGAACCTGTTGTTCAGCTCGGTGCCGTACTGCTCGGCCGCTCCCCCGCGAGTCGATGCTCGCGTCACGGTCTCGGCGATTCGCTCGGCGAGCAGCGCCAACCCGGCACCGTTCTGCATGACGACCTTGCGGCCGAGTAGGTCCAAGCCCTGAATGCCGTGTGTACCTTCGTGAATGGGGTTGAGCCGGTTGTCGCGGTAGTGCTGTTCCACGTCGTAGTCGCGGGTGTAGCCGTAACCCCCGTGCACCTGAATGGCAAGGCTGTTGGCCTCGAGACACCACTGCGAAGGCCAACTCTTGGCGATCGGCGTCAGTACGTCGAGCAACAGTGTCGATCGAGCTGCGTCGGCGGCGTCCGATGCCGAATCCTGGTGGTCCACCAGACGCGAGCAGTAGAGCCCGAGGGCCAATGCACCCTCGACGTACGACTTCTGCGCCAACAACATTCGGCGTACGTCGGCGTGTTCGATCAATGCGACCGGAGGCGCGGCCGGATCCTTGGCTCCCAGTGGCCGTCCCTGGGTGCGCGTCTTCGCGTACTCGACGGATTTGAGGTAGCCGACGTAGCCGAGTGCGATCGCCAGGAATCCGACGCCGATCCGGGCCTCGTTCATCATGTGGAACATGTACGACAGACCACGGTTTTCTTCGGCGACGAGATAGCCGACTGCCCCGGCTTTCCCACCGGGAGAATGGGTTCCGTCGCCGAATGCGAGCAGAGTGTTGGTGGTACCGCGGTTGCCCATCTTGTGATTGAGCCCGGTCAGCACGATGTCGTTACGTTCGGCGATGCCGCCCTCACCGTTCGGCAGGAACTTGGGAACGATGAACAGCGAGATCCCTTTGACGCCGGGAGGTCCACCCGGCGTCTTCGCCAGAACCAGATGCACGATGTTCTCGGTCAGTTCGTGATCTCCACCGGAGATCCACATCTTGGTACCGGTGAGCCGGTAGCTGCCGTCGCCCTGCGGCACAGCCTTCGTGGTGATGTCCGCCAGCGAAGACCCCGCTTGCGGTTCGGACAGACACATGGTGCCGAACCAACGCCCGTCGATCATGGGCCGCACGTAGTCGCGCACCTGCTCCGGTGTGCCGTAGGTGGCGATCAGATTGGCGTTGGCCATCGTCAGGAACGGATACGAGGACGTTCCAGCATTCGCAGCCTGGAAGAATGCCATGGCGGCACGAGAGACGGTGGCGGGCAACTGCATACCGCCGATCGATTCGTCGAACTGCCCGGCGATCAACCCCGCGTCTCGGTACACGTCGAGAGCAGCCTTCACCTCGGGGATCAGTTCCACCGAACCGTCTCTGTTCATGGTGGGCTCGTGTGCATCGGCCTTCTTGTTGTGCGGGGCGAAATGCTTGTGGGCGATGTCTGCACTCAGGTCCAGTACCGCATCGAAGGTCTCGCGCGAGTGTTCCGCGAAGCGTGGCCGCTGCGTCAACGCAACCACATCCAGCCATTCGTACAACAGAAAATCCAGGTCGCGGCGTGAGAGAACGTCCGACATTTCGCTGCTCCGATCGAGAGGGGTGACGCGTGAGCCGACGGCGTGAGCTCTACGAGGGAGCGGCAACCGCGTCGCACGTGACGTGGAACTCACCATACAAGTCGGGTTCGGTCATCCACATCGAGTACCTACGCCGCCTTGATACACGACCGATGCCCGGCGTGGCGGTAACCGAAAAAGGTTGCAACACAGACATCTCAGGCCAACCGGACTATGAGCAGCGTCACGATTGACGACTTGGCTACAGGCATATACTTACTTTTGATAACTATCTTCGGCGTACGAGCACGATGATCCGGCGTCGTCCGGTGCATCGTGGAGGGGAGAAGCATGACCCGAACAGTCACCTCGAGAACCACAGAGGCCGTCGACAGCGAACACGATCGAGACATCCGCCAGCGAGACCGTTTTCAGCATCTGTACGACAACGATCCGGAGTTCCGGGCCGCCGAGCCGGATCGGTCTGTTGCGGACGCCGCTCGAGAATTGGCCCCCAATCTCGCTCGCGTGGTTGCCGAGATCATGACCAGGTATTCCGATCGCCCCGCCCTGGGACGGCGCGCGCGCACGATCGAGGACACCGACGGCAGCACTTCGGCTCGCCTACTCCCCCGATTCGACACGGTGACCTACGGGCAGGCCTGGGCCGACGCAGGAGCCTTGGCGTCCGCCCTGGGTCATGACGACGGCATCGCTGCAGGCGACTTCGTGGCCACGCTCGGTTTCGCCGGCATCGACTACGTCATCACCGAACTGGCCACCATCCGCGTCGGCGCAGTCGCAGTTCCACTTCAGGCCGGAGCCACCGCAGGTCAGCTGACGGCCATCGTCGACGAGGTCGAGCCGGTGGTCCTGGCCTCCGACGTGGACAACCTCGCCGTCGCGATGGAGGTAGCCGGCCACTGCCGGTCGATCCGCACAGTGGTCGTACTCGACTACGACGACCGAGTCGATGCCGACACTCGGGCGCTGGCGTCCGCGCGCGAGGGTGTCCACGGGTCCGACGTTGTTGTTCGCCCGCTGACCGATCTGGTGGACGAGGGTTCCCGGCTCCCCCAGGTGCCGTTGTTCGACGTCGAGGATCCCGAGCGTCTCGCCGCACTGATCTACACCTCCGGCAGCACCGGTACTCCGAAAGGGGCGATGCACACCGAACAGATCGTGTCCGGTGCGTGGACCGGGGCCTGGCATCGGACGGGTGCGTCGTCCGAGGGCGTCGACGAGCCGGCCTTTCCCGTCATCACCCTCGACTACCTACCGATGAGCCACCTTGCCGGCCGCGGCCTCGTCTTCTCGACTCTGGCGGCGGGCGGCACGGTCCACTTCGCAGGCTCGAGCGACCTGTCCACGTTGTTCGAGGACTTCGCTCTGGCGCGCCCCACGTTGGCACTGTTGATTCCGCGGGTGTGCGAGATGATTCGCCACACCGTGCTCGCCGAGATCGATCGTGCGGTCGACGGTACCGATGCAAGTGAACACGACCAGATTTCGCGAGACGTGCTCGAGCGCGTGCGGTCCGAGCAGTTCGGTGGACGAATCCTGGCTGCAATGGTGGGCACCGCACCCATCGCCGCCGAGGTCAAGGATTTCGTGACCGACTTGCTCGACGTTCGGGTTCGCGACAATTACGGCTCGACCGAAGCCGGAATGGTACTTCTCGACGGGATCGTCGCTCGACCACCGGTACTCGAATACAAGTTGGACGACGTGCCCGAACTCGGCTACTTCTCCACCGACACTCCCCATCCACGTGGTGAGCTCCTACTCAAGACGACGTCGATCATCCCCGGCTACTACAAGCGACCCGACGTGACCGCAGATGTCTTCGATTCGGATGGGTTCTATCGCACCGGTGACGTCGTGGCCGAGCTGGAACCGGACCGGCTCGCATACGTGGATCGTCGAAAGAACGTACTGAAATTGGCCCAGGGCGAATTCGTTGCGTTGGCGCGCCTGGAAGCCGTGTTCGGTACGAGCGAGCTCGTGGATCAGATCTTTCTGTACGGCAACAGCCAGCGGTCGTATCTGTTGGCCGTCGTCGTTCCCGCTCACGCGAACTCGACTGCGGGAGCGATCATGGAATCCCTCCAGCGAATTGCCCGTACGGAGTCGCTGAATTCTTACGAGATACCTCGCGAGGTCGTGCTCGAACCCGAGCCCTTCACTCAGGACAACGGTCTGTTGTCGGGTGCCGGAAAGCAATTGCGACCCAAACTCGTCGAGCGGTACGGCGACGAACTCGAGCGTCGTTACGCAGAACTCGAATCGGGGCAGACCGACCGATTGCGTGAGCTTCGGCGTTCCGGTGCCCAGGCACCCGTTCTGGTCACGGTCGGGGACGCCGCACAGGCTCTGCTCGGCTGCTCGGGCGCGGACATCCGACCCGATGCCCACTTCACCGATCTCGGTGGCGACTCGTTGTCGGCCTTGACATTTTCCACATTGCTGCGAGACATCTACGGCGTCGACGTCCCCGTCGGTGTGATCACCGGACCCGCAATGGACCTGTCGGCTCTTGCCGACTACATCACATCTGCGATCGACAACGATTCCGACACCGCGACATTCGCTTCGGTTCACGGTCGCGACGCAGCCGTCGCGCGCGCATCGGATCTGACCCTGTCGGCATTTCTGGACGCACCCCTGCTCGATGCCGCTCACCGAATCTCAGGCCCCCGGACGCAAACGAACACCGTTCTGCTGACGGGAGCGAACGGATACCTGGGCCGGTTCTTGTGCCTCGAATGGCTGGAGAAGATGGCAGCCGCCGGCGGTAAGGTCATCTGCCTGGTGCGCGGACGCTCCGATGTCGATGCCCGCGCCCGCCTCGACGCCGCCTTCGACAGCGGAGACGCGGAGTTGTCCGATCGATACCGCACCCTGGCCGACGCCGCACTCGAAGTGATAGCAGGCGATCTGGGCACCCCCCGATTCGGATTGACCGACGAAGTCTGGGAGGAACTTTCCCGGCGCGTGGACCGCGTCGTGCACCCGGCAGCACTGGTCAATCACGCGCTGCCGTACGAGCACCTCTTCGGACCGAACGTCGTCGGAACGGCCGAGGTGATCCGGTTGGCCTTGACCGACCACGTCAAGCCGGTGACCTACCTGTCGACGGTCGCGGTTGCCGTCGGGGTCGACGACTTCTACGAGAACGGTGACATCCGGGTGGACAGTCCGCAACGAGCTGTCGACGAGTCGTACGCCAACGGTTACGGAAACTCCAAGTGGGCGGGAGAAGTATTGTTGCGCAACGCTTTCGACGAGTACTCGCTGCCCGTCTCGGTCTTCCGGTCCGACATGATCCTCGCCCACAGCACGTGGTCCGGGCAGCTGAACGTGCCCGACGTCTTCACGCGCCTGATCCTGTCGGTGGTCGCAACCGGGCTGGCACCGAGAAGCTTCTATGCCACCGATGCCGGAGCGCCGACCGACGAGCAGGGCAGGCCACTGGCTCACTACGACGGATTGCCTGCGGACTTCAGTGCAGCGGCCATCACCTCGATCGCGGGCGACGACGTGACGGGCTACCGAACCTTCGACATTTTGAACCCCCACGACGACGACATATCGCTGGATACGTTCGTGGATTGGCTACGTGACGCGGGGTGCACCATCGACATCGTCGACGACTACGACGAGTGGTTCGAAAGATTCAGCGCGGCAGTGCAGGAACTACCGGAGAAACAACGGTCACACTCGTTGTTGCCGCTGATCCACTCCTACGCGCATCCCCAGCACCCGTCGTCGGGGGCAATCCTGCCGGCAGAGGAATTCGCGTCGGCTGTCGGCGATATCCCACACCTGGGGCGAGAACTGATCGAGAAGTATCTGGCCGATCTGGTAGCACTCGGCCTGGTGGCCAAGAGCTGACCGTTACCTGGTGCGGGCCCTTCGGCTCGCACCGGGTAACCCCGCCCACTACCGCGGTACAGTCGTAAGCCTATGTGGATCGGATGGATAGAACTGGATTTTCTGTTGGGCGACGTGCACTCCCTGAAGGAGAAGCGCTCGGTGATTCGGCCCGTGATCTCGGAGCTGCATCGAAAATTCGCGGTGTCGGTCGCCGAAACCGACCATCGCGACCTGCACAGACGGGCCGAAATCGGAGCGTCGGTGGTAGCCGGCGACCTCGACCACGTGACCGACATCCTCGACCGGGTCGAGCGGATGGCGGCGTCCCGACCGGAGCTTCATCTCGTAGCCGTTCGGCGGCGCACACTGAAGAGCGACGACATCTGAATCGCGGCTGTCGACGAATCCGGGTCTTCGACGTTCACGGTTATCGGCGGACGTCGAACACCTGCTTCTGGATGCCGTTGCCGTACACCTCGTGCTCCACCAGATCCAGGTGGGTCGTGGCCTTGTCACTGGAGCTGAACAGCCGCTTGCCCGCGCCGAGCAGCATCGGGAAGACCAACAGGTGGTAGCGGTCGACGAGACCGGCGTCGGCGAGGCTGCGACCCAGCGTCGCGCTGCCGTGCACCGAGATCGGCCCGCCTTCGGTCTCCCGGAGTTCGGCGACGTCGTCGATGCTGCGCAGAATGGTTGCCGGCCAACGGTCGTCGCTGCGCTCCAATGTCGTCGACACCACGTATCTGGGCATCGAGTTGTATCCGGCGAAATCGTCCATAGTGGGCCACACGGGAGCGAACGCCTCGTAGGAGGTTCGGCCCAGCAGCATGGCCGTGGCCTCGTCCTGCTCACGGCCCTTGATTTCGTACGCCGCAGGATCGAATTCGATGTCCTTGAACGTCCACCCTGCGTTGCGGTAGCCGACTTCCCCACCCGGTCCCTCCATGACGCCGTCGAGCGAAACGAACGCGGTCACGATCACGGTGCGCATGGCAATCCTCGGTTCGGTGGGAGGCAGAAGCGGAACAGGTGCCGGAATCGTAAACCACGCGTCGAACCGACGACAGGCAGTGTCGGGTGGCAAGGTGGTCTCATGGCCGAGCAAGTGGAACGCACCGAAGACGGTCACTATGTCGTCATCAAGGGTCGACGGTGGCGCGCTACCGATCCCGATATTCCCGAGGATCGCAACGCCGAATTGCGCTCGATCCTGATGGCGTGGCGCAGAGACGTCAAACGCACCTCCGGTGCCACAGAGTCTCGCGCGGGCGTTCGAGCCGCCAAAGTCGCTCTGGGAGAACGAGGTACACCGTGGTGGGAACAGTCCCCGGACGAGCGACGGGCTCGATGGGAGGCCGATGTGCCACGGCCGACCGACACCGGTCCCGAGAACTGATCACACAAATCGTTGCCATATCGGAAACTATCCAATATGGTTTCCGATATGGAAAGCATCGATAGGCCCACCTCGTCCGAAGCTCGAACGACTCTCGACGACATCGACCGAGTGCAACGCGCCGTGCGCGACACTCCGTGGCCGGTCTGGTTGTACGCCCTCAACGCAGTGCTCATCGGTGCGTTGGCACTCACGCCGCTGCTCACCGACTCCCACCGCACTGTCGCCCTGCTGATTCTGGCCGCGGCCATTGTGGCAACGAACGTGATCACCGGGTACCGAATGGGCACACCGTGGGCGCTGCCTACCAGCCGTGGATTTTTGGCGTCGGTCGTACTGTCCGTTGCTTTCGTGGTGGTGGCACTGGCATTCGCGCGGCCATCCCTGCCGAGCTGGGCGCTGGTGCTCCTCGCTGCAGCAGCGACGGCGACGTACTCGTTCGGTTCGATCGCTCACTACCGGAGCACACACCGATGACGGACGATCTGGATCCGATCATTCATCCGGCGAACCGGCTGCGGATCTGCGCGCTGCTGGCGGCCGGTACGACGCTCGAGCTCGCCGTCGTCAAGGAACACAGTGGATTGAGTGCATCCGCGCTGAGCAAGCAGGTGGCGGCTCTGGTCGACGCCGGCTACGTGGACCAGCAGAGATCACGCACCGACTCGCGGCGGATGTGGCTGTCGCTGACGAGGGAGGGAAAAAACGCCTACCGCCGCCATGTCGCTGCCCTCCGCGCCATTCTCGCGGAGGCCGACGCGAGCCCATCCGAGCCCGGGCGGTGAGTTCTCCCCCAGCTCCGTGTCTATCTTTCGAAGGATGCAGTCGATGCAGCCCGCACCGGTCGTTCGATTCGAGAAGGAGTCCCTGCCATGCCCACACTCAGTCCGTACCTGTCGTTCCGTGACAATGCGCGCAACGCTATGGAGTTCTACCGCACGGTCTTCGGTGGAGAACTCACCATGACAACGTTCGGCGAGGGCCAGGCCACCGACGATCCATCCAAGAAGAACCTGATCATGCACGGCCAGTTGACAACTCCCAGCGGATTCACACTGATGGGGGCCGACACCCCGTCGTCGATGGAACACACACCCGGAAACACGATGAGCGTCTCGCTCTTCGGTACCGAGCACGAGGAATTGACGGGCTACTGGGACGCGCTGGCCGTCGACGCACAATTCACGATGGGTCTCGACGCAGCACCGTGGGGTGACGTATTCGGCATGCTCACCGACAAGTTCGGTGTGCAGTGGGTGGTGAACATCTCCGGCTCGGTCGCCGAAAGCTGAGCGACGCAGAAGCAGTGGGTACCTTCAGTGGGTGCGCGATTCGACAGAGATGACCTCGTGCAGCCCTGTCTGCCCCCAGCCCCTGTCGAGCGCCACGATGAGCGCCGCGCAACCGACTGCGGACAGCACCAGTGCGGAACCGAACAATGCGGTGTAACCGAACACGTCGCCGATCACGCCCGCCGTAAGTCCGGACGCACCCTGCGCAAAGACGATTGCACAGGCCATCAGTGTGTAATCGCTTCCTGCATAACGTTTTTCCGATGCGTCCATCATCAGCGCGAAAACGGCAACGGTTGCCGCGCCGCCCAGCACATGTTCGGTGACGTTGGCCGCGACCAGAAGCGGAAACCCGCCGATGCCGAACGATGCCGCTACATACAACGCAAGACTGAGGGTTTGGGCGATTCCGCCGACCAGCAGAGCCTGACGACGTCCGAAGCGAAAAGACAACCACGCGCCGAGCGCAGCACCTCCGAGTGCTGCCACCGACGATAGGCCGCCCTCGACCAGGGCGATCTGAGTCAAGGTCAGTCCGTTGTCCGAGAGGAACGGGCCGACCATCGCCGAGCCCATCGAGTTTCCGAATTTGAAGCCGACGATGAGAAGAATGAACGCGACCATGCCAGGCCTGCGCAATCGGGACCACCAGGCCACAGCAAGTCGCGCCGGGCTCTCGGACTCGGGCTGCCGGTCGGTGTCCACGTCTGCCGCGGCCAGTTGCTTGTTCATGAACCAGACCGGGGCCGTCGCCAACAGGATCAGCAATGCCATCGCAACGAAGAGCACCTGCCATCCGGCAAAGGTGAACAGCCACAACAGCACTCCCCCGCCGCACACCATACCTATCCGGTACGCGCCCACCTGCAGACCGTTGCCCAGGCCGCGTTGCGACACCGTCAACGTGCGGACCGCTATCCCATCCGTTGCGATGTCCTGGGTGGCCGACAGCGCGTTGATGACGAAAATCCCGACGAAGAGCCAGCGCAGCGTCGACGACAGATCGAGCAACGACAGTGCAAGCGCCACCAGCGCGGCGGACACCTGCAACGTCAGGAGCCACCGCCGCCTGGAACCGTAACGATCGACGTACGGTGCCCACAGAAATTTCAGCGCCCACGGCAGAAACAACACCCCGGTTGCACTGATCTTCACCAGCGAGAAACCCGACTCTCGAAGCACGACGGGCAGGGCCTGCGTGAAGAAGCCGAACGGCAGACCCTGTGCGAAGTACAGGGCCCCGAGCAACGTGAGGGTGCCGACGGTGAACGACGCCGGACGCACCGCATTGGTCATGCCGGTCATCGTGTCAGAGCGAGGCCTCGTGCGCCGAGTACCGCACCGGTTGCCGAAGAATGGTGCGCAGCTTCGCCGGTTCGACCCGTCGTGGGTCACCGAGGTAGATCTCGTGATGACGACCGGTCATCGTCAGCCCGGCCTGCGGGATGTAGTGGTCGTGCATCTCGTCGAGCACCGCGGCCTCGTCATCGTAGGAACCGATGTGCAGAGTTTGCACGCACAGGCCCTCGTCGAGAGTGTCGAAGCGCATTCGGGCACGTCGGTCCGAACGGTTCTCGGATGCGTCGACCCCTAGGGCGTGCTCGAACATCGTGTGGTCGATCCAGTCGGGCACCATGATCATCACAGTCCAGAGCCAGTTCGACTTGTCCCGGCGCGTGGTGAAGGCCGCCATGTCCGTCGCCCACCACAAGGCTTCGAGCGGCGGGACGACGTAGTCGCGCCCCAGGTCGTTCTTACTGCTGAATTTGAGCCGATACGCAACGGGGAACAGCGCGGATACAGCATCGGAATACTCCGGCGCGGTGTTCGGATCCCCGTGGCCGTCGATCATCAAGTATTTCGTCGGTGGCACGGTCAGAACTCGAAACACGTTGGGCCGTGCCGAATACGAGTCGAGGGTCTTCTTGAAATCCGTCTTCATGCCCTCACCTCCTGCCGACTGCGGGTCAGTGTACCGAGTGCGCCGGGCTGGGGTCCCGTGGTCGACGTAGCCCCGTTCGGACGCACCCGGCTCAACGGAGACCTCGTCCCGACTCGAACCGGCTCACGCATGGGTCCGAGCGGGCAATCGGCGGAGCAGAAGCGTCGCCGCATCGAGGACCATGTGTCGGTCGTAGGTCAGGCAGTAGTCGTACAACACGCTTCCGTCCTGGGCAGTTCCGCTTTCCACCGCGATGAGAGCAACGCTGGACATCGGTGCCACGATGACGACCGAGCGCTCCGTCGCCAGTGGTTCGTCCTCGCCGACCGCAACGGTCCGAAACCGATGTTCACCCGGCATCGGCCGCGAGTCGAAGACGGCCACGAGAGCCGTGCGCACAGCGAGGTCGTCGAACATTGCGACACGCTCGGCGTTCGTCCCGGCCGACGCGTTCGTCGTCGCCAATACGACGGTCGACGCACCGGTGCCGTAGGCACTGCGGAGCAGACCGTTCTCGATGTCGTCGAGAAGCGTTGCGTCAGCGCGTCGACGGGTTCCGAATCGGTGGACCAGACCGTACGGCGTCACGGCCACGGGAGCCCGAACGGTTATTGCCGGCTCCAACTCGAGTGTCTCGGCCGTACCGCCTGTGGTCCCGAAGGTGGGTAGACGAGCCGGAGCGCCGTACAGGTAGCCCTGGCCGAGAACCGCACCCATGTCGTGCGCAGTCGCTTCGTGCTGCTCCGTTTCGATTCCCTCGGCGAGCACCAGCGCACCGCTGCGTTCGGCCTCGGCGGCGACCGCGGACACCACGGACGCCGTGGCATAGCTCGAACGGCCCTGCACGAGAGACATATCCAGCTTGATGACGTCGGGCCGGAGCAGCGGAATCAGAGCGAGACTCGACGAGTCTGCACCCACATCGTCGAGCGCGACCCGCCATCCCAGGTCGCGGGCATGCTCTACCGCACGCAGCAGCCCGGCGGGGTCACCCATCAGATCTCGCTCGGTGATCTCGACGATGATCGACAACCGAGATGCCTCGGCCACCAGTGGCAGGCACTCTCTCGGAGGTGGCGCGTCCAGGGCTGTGGGTTCCGCGTTGACGAACAACGCGAGTCCTTCGGGGAACCCGGCCTCGACGGCCCCGCTCAGCGCGCTGAGTCTGCACCGCCAGTCGAATTCGGCAGATACGCCTTGTTCGGCCGCCTCGCGCAGCAGCTGCGGCGGCGAGATCGCCTGCACGTCGCCGCAGGTCCGCACCAGGGCTTCGTAACCCACGACAGCTCGGCCGTCCAATGCGACGATCGGCTGGTAGGTCGACGTGATATCGATCGTCATCGGCGAAAATCGCGCGTGCGAGGCGTCACGATGCACAGGCGGACCTCCCTCGGTACCCCTCGACGGTCCCCACCCGGGGAACCATCATGCCCGATGGTCGCCGGCCGTTCCGGCCCGGGCAGTCAGGCCTGCGCGTGGAAGATCATCTCCCGACCCGGCCGGTCCGGGGCATCTGCGACCTCCCGAACCGTGAACCCCGCTCGCGACAGATCGCTCGTCACCTCCTCGAGCTCGCGGAAACGGAGCG
Organism: Rhodococcus sp. 1R11; assembly: GCF_004563845.1. Taxonomy (NCBI): domain Bacteria; kingdom Bacillati; phylum Actinomycetota; class Actinomycetes; order Mycobacteriales; family Nocardiaceae; genus Rhodococcus; species Rhodococcus sp. 1R11. Next base: position 86,185 of record NZ_SPNG01000014.1, read on the forward strand.
TGGAGTCCGACGTCAGCACGTCGCCGTCCGCAGCAAAGACGTAGGTCCAGCGGAAACTGACCGAAGACCCGCTCACATCCGTGGTCTCGACCCAGCTCTCGACTCGGCCCGTTCCCGGAATGTCGTGCACCGTCCGGGAGTCTCGTTCGTTCCACTCGAACCATGCCCGGTAGTCGGGTCTGCGTGTCTCGAACACCAGAAACCCGCCCGGGCGCAGTACGCGATGCAGACGCTGCAGGGTGAACGCCCACTCGCGGTCGTCGGTGATCGCCTGAGCGACGTTCGCCGTCATGGTCGCAAGGTCGAAATGCATGGTCGGTATCGCCCTCGAGTCACCGTGCACCCAGTGCACCGACTCGGACCCGGGTTTGCGGCGGGCCACGTCCAACGATGCTGCTGCCGGATCGACGGCAGTCACCTCGATTCCCTGTTCTGCCAGGCGGATCGCCAATGTGCCTGTGCCACAACCCAGATCGAGAACAGTGTTCGCGCTCAGCCGCCGAGCGGCGGCGCAGTACACATCCAGATCGATGCGCTCTGCCTCGAGGACGTCGTAGACAGCTGCCAGTCGTGGGTCCTCGTAGATTGCGTCCGGCACAGAGCCACACGCTGATACTCGTCCCGAGGCCGCGCCTTCTTCCCTCTCGCCGACGGGCGATATGGTGCTCGGAAGACTTCGGATCGGCGGTGAACGATGGTGGGTGCGAACTCCGACGATCGCCTGTTCGCGGGCAGATATCGTCTGGGCAACGTCGTGGGGCGCGGCGGAATGGCCGATGTCGTTCGAGCCGAAGACGACGTCCTCGGTAGGCCCGTTGCCGTGAAGATTTTCCGCCAGGGTGAACCCACACATTCCGATGCACGGATCGATGCCGAGATTCGGACGCTCGCGTCGCTGTCGCATCCTGGCCTGGTGACGTTGTACGACGCGGGTACCGCCCCCGACACCGGCGGCATCCGAGTGCCGTTTCTGGTGATGGAGTTCGTCGACGGCCCCACTCTGAACGGCTACCGCGCAGGCCGCGCACTACCGGGCGCTCTCGTCGCCCGGATGGGACACGAGATCGCCCGGGCCCTCTCCTATATCCACCACCGCGGCGTGATCCACCGCGACATCAAACCGGCCAACATCCTGGTCGCCCGAGAGCCTGCGTCGAGCACGGGACACTGCGTCAAGCTCACCGATTTCGGTATCGCTCGCATCGTCGACGCCGACCGCCTCACCGAGCACGGCACCACCGTCGGCACCGCGCACTATCTCAGCCCGGAACAGGCGACGGGCACCTCTGCTGGGCCGGCAACCGACATCTACAGCCTCGGATTGGTTCTCATCGAATGCCTCACCGGCGCAATGGTGTTCGACGGCAGCGCGGTAGCCGCAGCCGTGGCGCGCTTGCACCGCGACCCCGAGGTACCCGAGCAACTCGGGCCCCAGTGGCATTCGCTGCTGACGACGATGACGGCCAGACAGCCCGAAAACAGGCCGACGGCGGACACCGTGGCCGACGCCCTGCAGCGTCTCTCCACCGACCCGCCACCACCGACGGCCACTGCGGTCCTGCCCGTCGTGAATTCGACAACGGTTGCCGCCGAACAGGATTCGGCCCCTCGACAAACGGAGGCTTCACGTCGCCGCCGTCTTGTCCCTCTGGCTGCGGCCGCACTGTTCGTCGCCGTGGTGTCGGCAATGGCCTGGGTCGCCACCGGAACAGGCGACGAGCCGATCGAGACGTCGCCGTCCACATCTGTCACCGCTCCGGCCAGTTCGGCACCCGTGACGACGGCACCCGAGTCCTCGATGCCGGTTGTCTCGAACCTCCCCCAGGACGTGCCCGCCCCCGCCGTCGAACAGGTGCCCGCCGAGCCACCACAACCCGCGGTGCCACCGCGAAACGGGAACAACGGCAACGGTAATGCGGGCAATGGCAACTCCGGCAACGGGAGTCCAGGCAACGGCAATTCAGGCAACAGCAACGGGAACTCCGGCAACGGCAACCCCGGCCGCGGGAACTGAGCATGTCGGCCACCAAGGGAACGGACAGAGCATGACGCACGTGGACACCGTGGTGGTGGGAGCCGGCATTTCCGGCCTCACCGCAGCACGCATTCTGCACCGTGCGGGTCACCGTGTGGTCGTTCTCGAAGCCCGCGACCGCATCGGCGGACGAGTGCACACCCTGCGGACGGACGGACAGATTCTCGATGTCGGTGCGTCCTGGGTTCATGGAATCGACAACAACCCGCTGGCCGACGCGGTACAGGCTTTCGGCATTCCGATCACCGAGTTCACGGTGGGAAGCTTTCAGCCGGACGGACGGCCCATCGCGTACTACTCACCGAACGGACGGCGTCTGAGCGAGGACGAGGTTGCGAGCTTCGCGTCGGACGTACACGTCGTCGACGAGCTGTTGTCGGCGACCATAGCGACATCGCCCCTGGGCGCGTCGTACGGGGATGCCGTGAACAGCACCGTGAAACGGCTCGGTTGGGATCCTGATCGAATCGAACGGGTCCGTGAGTTCCTGGGTCACCGGGCCGAGGAACAGCTGGGTGTCGACCAGGGGATGCTCGATGCGCACGGGTTGGACGACGACGCGATCGAGGGTGACGAGGTCGTCTTCCCCGAGGGGTACGACCGGCTCGCGGTCTGTCTGGCCGACGGGCTGGATGTACGACTCGGCCATGAAGTGACACGCATCGCGTGGGGATCGAACAGTCCCTCCGTCGAGACTCCTACCGAGACGTTCTCGGCCGACCACATCGTGGTGACGGTTCCGATCGGCGTCCTGAAGTCACCGACCTTGCTTATCGAACCGCCGCTTCCCCATCCGGTGTCGACTGCGCTGGACGGACTCGAGATGAACGCGTTCGAGAAGGTGTTCTTACAGTTCCCGCATGCATTCTGGGACGAAAACGTCTACGCGATTCGGCAGCAGGGGGAGGCCGGGCGTTGGTGGCACTCGTGGTACGGCGTGACCGTGCCGCAGGGGTTGCCCACGCTGCTCACTTTTGCGGCGGGGCCGTGTGCGCAGACGATCCGGCAGTGGTCCGACGCACGCATCGCCGAGTCGGTGCTCGACGCGCTTCGTGGCCTCTACGGCGAACGCGTGATTTCCCCGCAGCGGGTGCACGTCACGCGATGGCAGGACGACTCGTTCTCCCGAGGTGCTTACTCGTACCCGGCGATCGGCTCGCGACCGAGCAACCACGACGATCTGTCGACCCCGATCGGCGGAGTTCTACATTTGGCCGGCGAAGCCACGTGGACGGACGACCCGTCGACGGTGACCGCGGCATTCCTGTCGGGACACCGAGCAGCGGAGCGAATCCTGGCTCGTGCGGTTCCGTTCGACGACATCTGGGGTCGCGGCGAACCTCGTCCCAATTAGACGGACATTCGCGTTTCCTTCCCGAAACCGCGCACCGGGATTACTATGACGACTTCATCCAGGCGGATGACCCGTTACCGATGTGCGCTGCCATTCTTCTGGTCGGTGCCGATGTGGCAGCGGCGCTGTTCGACACGGCAAGGCACAGGGGTGGACCATGGTTTCCGACGTCATCGACTGCAGCACGGTCTTCGCACACGACGTCGAGCAAGTGTGCGGGGTACTCAGTGCGGTCGAACTGTACCCGCGATATTTCCCCGGGCTCGGGTACTGCCTCATCAGCGAGTCGGCCAACCGCTACACGTGCGGAGTCGGTGGGGTCGAGCATGCACTCGAAGTCGTGGTGAACAGACGTAACCGGCCGATCATCACCGTCGAGCACCTCGAATCCGGCGGTTTCATCAGATTCACCCTCAGCGCGCGTTCACCGAGCGAGACCAAGATCGATGTGACGATCTTCAGAGCCGGCCTGGCCGGGACCTACTCGCCGCAACCCGAACACAATCGTGCCGTTGTCGACTGGGTGATGGGGGGCCTGAACAGGTTGGCCGAATCCCTCTCCGGCGCAAAGACGTCGATCGTGTCGAACGCCGGCGATTCCCGATCGCTACAGCTCGCAGTCCTGAAGACGATGATCGGAACGGGCGTCGTTCGGGCCGCACGTCCTGATCGTGCATACCGGCAGCTGAACTCTTTGGCCAAGTGGGGCTTCACCCTCGGCGGTGGCTTCGCGGCCGCTGCCGCCAAGTCTCCGGACGAGATCGCCGTGATCGACGATCGTGGTACTCGCACATTCGCCGAAATCCACCTGCGATCGCATCGCATCGCAGCGGGGTTCGCCGCGTCCGGCATTCGGCCGGGAAGCACGGTAGGAGTTCTGGCCAGAAATCACACCGCCATGATCGAATGCGTCGTCGCCTGCGGCATGCTCGGAGTCGAGGTCGTCCTCCTCAACACCGGCCTTGCTGCCCGCCAGATCGAGACCATCTCGAGTCGCCACCAGTTGCAGGCGCTGTTCGTCGACGACGAATTCGACAAGATGGTTCGCTACCTTCCCACCGACGTCCTCCGCGTCAGCCTGTCGGCTCATACCGTCGTCGCGGGCCGTCGTACGCTTGAGCACTTCGTCGCGGCTCCGTCCGCCACGTTCGACAGGCCGGAACGGCCGGGATCCGTCGTCGTGCTGACCTCGGGCACCAGCGGGTCTCCCAAAGGTGCACTTCGCCCCACCCCACGCGGCTTCGGGACCGTCGCGGCCATGTTGTCTCGCATGCCACTCCGTATGAACGAGCGCATGCTGATCGCTGCGCCGATGTTCCACAGTTGGGGGCTGGCGGCGTTGCAGATCAGTACACCGCTGCGCGCAACCGTGGTTCTGCAGGATCGATTCGATCCGGAAGAGTGCTTGCGGGCGATTCAGACTCACCGGTGCACGTCACTGATCGCTGTTCCGATCATGTTGCAGCGAATACTCGATCTACCCGAGGCCGTGCGATCACGCTACGACACGTCCAGCTTGAAGGTCGTCGCGTGCAGCGGTTCGGCGTTGACGGGGTCGACGGTCTCGCGGTTCATGGATGCGTTCGGCGATGTTCTCTACAACTTCTACGGTTCCACCGAGGTTTCGTGGGCGACCATCGCCACACCGCAGGATCTGCGTGCGGCTCCCACCACCGCCGGTCGGCCGCCGCTCGGCACGACGATCGCCGTACTCGACGCCGACGGCGAAGTGGTTCCGGCCGGAAGTCTGGGCCGCATATTCGTAGGTAACGACATGCTGTTCGACGGCTATACCAACGCCGAAGCTCCGTCGACTGCCTCCGCTCGCGGTGCCGCACTGATGGATACCGGCGACCTCGGGTACATCGATTGCAACGGGCGACTGTTCGTGTGCGGGCGGGACGACGAGATGATCATCTCCGGCGGCGAGAACGTGTTTCCCGGGCCGGTGGAGGACGCCATTGCCAACCTCCCTCAGGTCGGCGAGGTAGCGGTGGTGGGAGTACCGGACAACGAGTACGGTCAGCGCCTCGCAGCGTTCGTCGTCGGTCGGGGTGCTGCAGGCCTCGACGCAGATATGGTGCGGGCCTACATCCGAAATCGACTGAGTCGGTTTTCGGTGCCGCGAGACATCACGTTTCTCGAAGAACTTCCCCGAACTGCGACCGGCAAGGTGATCAAGAGGATGCTGATCGAACCCCCCACGGCCGCCGGTATGTAAGCCGGTACGTCGATTTCCTCACTACCCCGCCTCCTACCTTCACCCCGAGACCTCTCAGTTGTTTGACTGTTCAGAACCTGAGACTATTTTGGGAGGAAGTGACACCCGTTCCGCGGGTGAGTGACGGAAGGGACGGAATGGCGATGTCGAGGTCATCGGATGAACCCCGTCAGGCTCGCGCCGCCCAGCCCGGGGATGCGTCGTCGTCCTTTCTGCAGTTGTTTTTCGAGGCAACCCGTGAGAACGACCTCTCCCCCGGGCCGACTCCGAATCGTGGAATCCACGATGGCCGATCGAGCGACTGAAGTATCGCGGAACCGAGTCGACCCTCGAAGTGCGCAATAGAGTCGAATGACTGATGACAGCGCCCGACGCCGCAGCCGATACTTCGAACCCGACGGGTTCGAGGAGCGTGATGTCCGAGATACGAGTAGTCATCGCCGATGACGACGTGTTGCTGCGAGAAGGCCTGGCGAGTCTGCTCACCCAGGCGGGCCTGAAGGTCGTGGGCCAGGCCGGTGACGCGGATGAGTTACTGGCGTTGCTCGAGAAGGATCCCCCGGACCTGGCGATCATCGACATCAGGATGCCGCCGACCTACACCGCCGAGGGTCTCGACGCGGCCGTGAAGATCCGCGACCAGTTTCCCGACGTGTCTCTGATGCTGTTGTCTGCTCACGTCGAAGTCGATCACGCACTCGAACTGCTCGACAGCGCGAACAACACCGCCAAGGGTATGGGCTACCTGCTCAAGAGCCGCGTGACCGACATCGCCGATTTCGTCTCGACGATCGATCGGATCGCGGCAGGTTCGTCGGTCATCGATCCTGCACTTGTCTACGAACTGGTTGCGGCCAAGCGCCGAGGTGATCCCCTCGGCGTGTTGAGTTCTCGTGAACGGGACGTCCTGACCTTGATGGCCGAGGGGCTATCCAACGCGGGCATAGGCCGACGCCTGTGGATCACCGAAGGAACCGTCGAGAAGCACGTCCGAAGCATCCTCACCAAGTTGGACCTGTCGGAGACGGCCGACGATCACCGTCGCGTGCGAGCGGTGATCCTGTATCTGGACACGGTCGGGTGACCCGCCGTCAGGTGCCCAGCAGGGCCTCGATCGCGCTCGCCGACAGCTCGAATTTCGAGAGGAAACCCAGGGCAGAACTGTTGACCACCAGGTCCGCGAAGTCCTCCTCGTCATGTGTCGACACGAGAATGACGGCAGGCGGAGGCGTCAGATCCTGGGCATCGATCGCTTCGACCACGTCGAAACCACTGTCGGCACCCAAGTCGATATCGACCAGCACGAGATCGGGAAGTGCGGACAGCACCGCATCGATCGCCGAGGTCAGTGAGGTCGCGGTGCCGACCACCGACATCCCAGCCGATTCCAACAATCGACGTGCAGCGACGCAGAAAGCGTCGCTGTCGTCGACGATCAGGCACCGCAGGCGGGAGGGCATCACTCTGTCGAGAGTGTCAGAGACGGCTCGGGTCGGCATTACCGCTAGCGGTAAATCGAGCGGCGGGAAATTCCGATGACGCAGGTCACCGCGCTCCGCGACCGGCTCGTCACTCTGATACTCCGGCCGAGTGCGCCGCCGGTCGCCTGCGGAATCGCAGTGGCCGCAGCCGCCATCGCCGTCGAAATACTCGTTGTGCTGACACTGAAACGGGTGTCACCCGAGAATGCTTTCGGTGCGATATTCCTGTTCGGGGTGCTGATCGTGTCTGCCGGGTGGGGCTTTCGACTGTCGATCGCGACATCGGTCGCCAGCGCGGGTGCGTACGCCTACATTCATGTCCTCGAGAGCAGCGAAAGCCTCGTTCCCGCATTGATCGTGTTTTTGGCACTGGCGCTATTGACCAACATGCTGGTAGGCCAATCGCGTTTGCGTGCAACAGAATCCGATCAGCGTCGACGGGAAGCAGACATGTTGGCGGCGTTCGCCAGGACCATGTTGCGCTCGGATCACACCCCGACAATGCTCGATAGCGCCAGCACCCGTCTGGCTGCGGTCCTCGACCTGCCGTTCGCGGTGTTGAAGCATGGGAACGCCGGCGCGTCCGCGGGGCAGGAAAAGATCCTGCTTCGGGACGGGGACGCCGTCACCGCGTCGCTGCTGGTTCCCGCCGATCTCGATACCGTCGATGCCCGCCGTATCCGCCGTGTCGTGCCTTCGTTGGAGGCTCTTCTTGCCGCTGCCCGCGACCGTCAGGACATGCACCTCCGTACCGTCGCGCTGGCACGCCAGCAAGCGTCACTTCGGAAGGTCGCAACACTGGTGGCGCTACGGGCGGATCCGGATGACGTATACGTTGCGGTCGCACACGAACTCACCGTCGGGTTGGACAACGAACATGTTTCGGTGATCCGTTACGGCGACGGGTGTTACACGATTCTGGCGATCCGCGACGACTCCGCCGGTGAGCGCGTGCGAGCCGGTGACCAACTGCCGATCGGTGGGCAGAACGTGGCCACGATCGTCGCCGACACCGGCCGCGCCGCTGCCGTCGACTTCACCGAGGCGACCGGCGGTATCGCTGAGCGACTGGAGGGCAGGGGTATTCGCTGGGTCGAAGGTGTACCGATCACTGTCGACGGCAATACCTGGGGTGCCGTCATCATCGGCACGACAGCTACGCAGTATGCGGCCGGCGGTGAGACCCGAGATCGACTGGCAGACTTCGCCGACCTCGTTGCCACTGCGGTCTACAACCACGACACACGAGTTCAGCTGACTCGGTCCCGGTCCCGCGTGGTCGCCGCAGCCGACCAAGCCCGCCGAGGTATCGAGCGTGACCTGCACGACGGCGCCCAACAGCGAATCGTCTCTCTCGGAATGGAATTACGCGGCGCCCAAGCCGCTGCCCCGGAGAACCTGACCGAACTCCGCGCGATGTTGGACCGCAGCGTCGAGACGCTGTCGCAGGTGCACACCGACCTCCGCGAACTCAGTCGCGGCATCCATCCCGCAATCCTCTCGCGCGGGGGACTCGCACCGGCACTCAAGACGTTGGCCAGACGCAGTCCGATTCCCGTTGCGCTCACCGCCGACATTTCCTCCCGGATGGACGAAACTGTGGAAGTGGCTGCGTATTACGTGGTCGCCGAGGCGCTGACGAACACGGCCAAGTATGCCGAGGCCACCGAAGTCGAGATCACCGCGCACCTGAGCGAGAACGGCCTGGAGCTGGCAGTGACCGACAACGGCTGCGGGGGTGCCGATCCGAGCACAGGATCCGGCCTGATCGGACTGCAGGATCGCGTGGCCGCAGTCGGCGGCGAACTGACCATCGTCAGTCCACCCGGCGGCGGCACGACACTGTCGGTGCACATCGGTCCGTCTACCGGCTAGCAGGTAGCGACGCCGCCGGAATCTCCTCCCCCGCGTTGGATGGCAGCGGCGACGCTTTCGACCCGGGAACGGACGAATGTTGTCGGTACCCAATCGAACCGAACCAGGGAGCAGGCCATGCCGTACATCACCACCACCGACGGAACCGAGATCCACTACACCGAGCAGGGCACCGGAAAGCCCGTTCTGCTCAGTCACGGATGGCCACTGTCCTCGGACGCCTGGCAGCTCGAACTGAAGCTTCTCGCAGACGCCGGCTACCGCGCCATCGCACACGATCGCCGCGGCCACGGCCGGTCCTCGCAGACTGCCGTCGGCCACGACATGGACACCTACGCCAAGGATCTGGCCGAACTGGTCGAGGCCCTCGACTTGCAGGAACTCACCCTCATCGGACACTCGACCGGTGGCGGCGAGGTCGTGCGGTACGCCGCGCAGCACGGTGGCAGCCGCGTCGCTCGGGTGATCACTGCCGGTGCCGTTCCCCCGGTCATGCTGAAGTCCGAGGCCAACCCCGAGGGCACGCCGATCGAAGCACTCGACGACATCCGCAACGGCGTTCTCTACGATCGATCGCAGTTCTACATGGACTTGTCCGAGCCGTTCTTCGGTGCCAACCGTGAGGGCTCCACCATCTCCCAGGGCGCCAAGGACGACTTCTGGCGACAGGGGATGCTGGTCAATCTGACTGCTGCATACGACTGCGTGAAGGCCTTCTCCGAGACCGACTTCACCGAGGACCTCAAAGCGCTGACCGTCCCGATCTTCATCGCCCACGGTGACGACGACCAGATCGTTCCGATCGCCGCCGCGGCACTGAAAACCGCAGAGCTCGTCCAGCACGGCACCCTCAAGGTCTACCCCGGCGCACCGCACGGAATCTACGGCGATTACCAGAAAGCCTTGGACGCAGACATTCTCGCCTTCATCGCCCAGTAGCAGCCCCGCTCTCGCCCTCCGGAACAAAGGTGACAACACGATGATCAGACCGTACGCAGTCGTCGGAGCAACCGGAGGGCAGGGCGGCGCGGTGGTGGATGCCCTGCTGGCGCAGGGGCTACCGGTGCGCGCAGTGGTGCGGCGTCATTCGGCCCGCGCGGATCGGCTACGTGAGCGAGGTGCCGAGATCGTCGTCGCGAACATCACCGATCGGGAATCGTCCGCGGCTGCATTGAGAGACAGTGCCGGTGCGTTCGTGATGACGACGCCGTTCGAGGACGGTCCCGCGGCCGAATTGGCTCAGGGCGCAGCCCTCGTCGATGCGGCGATCGCCGCGGAGGTTCCGCACGTGGTGTTCTCCTCGGTTGCGAGCGCTGACCGCCGCACCGGCATACCGCATTTCGAGACGAAGGCCGAAACCGAGGCACTGCTGCGTCGAGCTGGGCTGTCGTACACGATCGTCGGCCCCACCTACTTCTACGACAACCTTCTCGGCGGACTGGACGACGTCAGGGCCGGCCGCCTCGATCTGCCCTTGCCGCTCCACACTCCACTGCAGCAGCTGTCGCGGCGGGATCTGGGGCGGTTCGTCACCCTCGTGTTGACCGAACCCGCGCACTTTCGCGAGATGCGAATCGATCTCGCGTCGGACGATCCGACGTTGGAGACCATGGCGAACACTCTCGGCGACGTTCTCGGAACCTCGGTGCAGCCGTATTCGAGCCGGGCACGGGACATAGGTTCCGAGGACATGAGAGCGATGTTCCAATTCTTGACCGACGTCGGATACGACGCGGACATCGACGGCTTGCGCACCCGTTATCCCGAGGTCGAATGGCAGACATTCGCGCAATGGTCGGCGGGACTGGCGTGAGCACCACCGACACCACGCCGGCAGCACCGTCCGCGTGGTCGCCGCTACGAAATACCGTCTACCGCAGCCTCTTCGTCGCACAGCTGGTCTCGAACATCGGCGGCTGGATGCAGACCGTCGGTGCGCAGTGGTTCCTCGTCGAACGTGAGGCGTCGACCACCATCATCGCCGCCGTGCAGACAGCAAGTCTGTTACCCACCCTGTTGCTGGCTCTGCTGGCAGGCGCGCTCGCCGACGCGCTCGATCGCCGCGTTCTGCTCATCGCGGTCGGTGCCGGTTCGATGCTGACCGGAATTGTGTTGACCGCACTGGCATGGACCGACACCTTGTCTCCGTGGGGATTGCTCGCCTGCACATTCGTATTGGGTTGCTGGACATCACTGTCCGCTCCCGCCTGGCAGGCGATTCAGCCCGAGCTGGTGAGCCGTGAAGAAATCCCGGCCGCCTCGGCGCTGGGCAGCGTGACCGTCAACGGGGCGCGGGCCGTCGGACCGGCGCTTGCCGGTGTACTGGTGGCATTGGCCGGGCCGACCTTCGTGTTCGCCATCAACGCCGCCTCCTTTCTAGCAACGTTGAGCGTGCTGATTGCATGGAAGCGCCCGAAACATCCACAAACGGATCGAGAAGGCCTTGCCGAGTCGATCCTGTCCGGGGTCCGCTACATCCGATCCGGCCCGATCGTTCGACGAATCATTCTGCGCTCGGCGCTGTTCGCCTTCCCCGCATCTGCATTGTGGGCGCTACTGCCATCGGCTTCGTCGTCGGTACTGAAACTGGGCTCGGTGGGATACGGCGTGTTGTTGGGCGTACTCGGGGTCGGAGCCGTGATCGGCGTTGCCGCGACGCCGATGCTCCGAAAACATTGCGGCGCAAACACCTTGCTCGTCGGCTCTGCTGTCGGGTACGGCGTGGGAATGGCCGCGCTGGCGTGGCTTCCGCTGTGGGCGGTGGTCCCGGCGCTGCTGTTGTCCGGCATCGCCTGGATCACGACGTTGACCGCACTGAATGCGTCTATCCAGCTTTCGCTCGCCACCTGGGTTCGAGCGCGCGGGATGTCGGTCTACCTCCTGGTCTTCATGGGTTCTCAGGCCATCGGCTCGCTCGTGTGGGGATGGTTGGCGTCGAAGACCGGCATCGTCGACGCACTCGCGGTCGCGGTAGCCGCCTTGGCATTGGTCGCTGCGAGTGTCGCAGTCCTCCCCCTGCGCCCCGAAACCGGCGTGCTCGACCGTGCGGTGTCCATGGCGTGGCCGACCCCGACCGTGATGTTCGAGCCCGATCCGGACGACGGGCCGGTACGGATCACCGTTACGTACCGAGTCGTCGACGACGCTCTCGAACAGTTTCTGACGTCGATGGCTCCGGTCGGGATCGCGCGGAAGCGAACGGGGGCGTTCGCCTGGAACCTGTACCGGAGTCTGGACGTCGAGGACACCGTGGTCGAGCAGTTCACTGTGCCGTCGTGGAGCCAGTACCGACGTCAGCGAGAAGAACGGTGGACCGGCTCCGACCACGACGTGGTGCAGAAAGCGCTGGCCCACACCGTCGACGGTGCTACGCACACCGAAACCCATGACATCGCACTGTCGGTGCGAACGAACCCGAACGGACAATGATGGACAACACACTCTCGGGCGTGGGGAATGTCTTCTACTTCGCAGACGACCTCGCCGCCGCCGTCGACTGGTACCGAACGCTCCTGGGCACCGACCCCGTCGACGTACACGAGCAACTCGCCGCGTTCGACGTCTCCGGAACCCGGCTCACCGTCCACGTCACCGATTCGTACAACCGCCCCGCGGGGACCGCAGGGTCGGTCTCGTACTGGAACGTCGACGACGTGGACGCAGTGGTCGCCAACTGCGTCGATCGCGGAGGCGTCGTGCATCGAGGTCCGAAATCGGTGTTCACCGGTGAACGTCTGTGCCAAGTTCTCGATCCGTTCGGCAACCTCATCGGGTTCAGACAGTTCGCCACCGGTAGGAAGCGCGCCTGACGAGACAGGCTCGCGCATAAAGCCGGCGAATTGGGTACACCCGCTCCATGCCCGAACTACCCGAAGTCGAAAACGCTCGACAGGTCGTCGAGAAAGCCCTCGGACGCGTCATCGTCGATATCGATGACACCGACTCGTTCGAGTGCCGCCCACACATGCCTGGCGATATCGCTCATGCCCTGAAGGGCGGCAAGCTCACCGAGGCATGTCGACGTGGCAAGGCGATGTGGTGCGAAACCGTCACCGCCGACGGGTCCAGCGGTCCGACGCTGGGAATCCATCTCGGAATGGGCGGCCGCGTCATTGTCACCGCTCCTGACGGCGATCGCACGTCACAGTACGGAGGCGGCGATCCGCACGTGGGCGAGCGCGACACCGACAAGCCCGAGTGGACACGCTTTGCCATGACGTTCGAAGACGGGGGTCAGCTCCGGCTCTTCGACAAGCGCCGGCTCGGCCGAGTGCGCCTCGAACCCGATATCGATGCGTTGGGGCCCGATGCTGCGGAGATCACGCGCGACGACTTCCGGCACCGAATCGGTTCCAGCGGAGCACCTCTGAAAGCACGTTTGCTGGACCAAGCAGCAATCGCAGGCGTCGGCAATCTGTTGGCCGACGAGGTGCTGTGGCAGAGCGAGCAATCTCCGTCCAGACGGGCAAAGACCCTCACCACCGAGGAACTCGACGAGCTCCGCGTTGTTCTGCGTCGCGCCATCAGGTCGGCGATCAAGAAGGGTGGCGTGCACACCGGTGAGATCATCCCGTTCCGCAAGGCGGACGCGGCGTGCCCACGATGCGGTGCTCCGATGACTCGCGGAACGGTGGGCGGCCGCACCACGTGGTGGTGTTCGCGCGAGCAATCCTGATCGGTTCCGCGCCGCTGCGTGCTGCTCGATAGCGCTGTAGGACAGCATTTTTCGGAATTGTCAAACACTGTTGAATGCGGCGCAATTCCGTTCGGGCACGTACCGTGTGGGCAGCTTCGGGTCTACCGAAGCGTTCACTCGGCTGGAGGTTGCATGCTTTCGACGACCGATAGGGGCCTCGCTCCGCAGGTCACCTACCTGCCCCGTAGGCACTGTTTCGCTGTCTGGCAACCTGATTCCACAAGGACGGCTACCACAGCGACGACGCCGATCGACCTTGCGCTACCCGATACGGGCGGCACCGTGACCGTACGGACCGTCGAAGCGCAGCTCGTCGAGCCGCGTCGCGTCGACCTCGAATCGGCACTGGCAAGGTCGGCAGACCTCCCGGAAAGCGCGTCGGCCCGGGGGTGGCTGGCGGTTCTGCACCATCTGGAGCAGCGGCCCCACTGCGCCGAGATTCCTACACCGCTGCTGTTATCACTCCCCCCGGCGGCGTACGCGGTACCCAACACGGGTGGGTCCAGCGTGTCGACCGCGCACGGTGCCGTCGACGCCCTACGCACCAGCCTGCACATGCAGGGCAGTCTCGGCGACAGTGCGTCCACTTTCACCCCGCGGCCGTATCAGGTGCACGGTGCGTCCTGGATTCCGACCGTCGGAGAAGCCGGGGGTGGAGGAATTCTTGCCGACGAGATGGGGTTGGGCAAGACTCTGCAGGCCATTTCCCACATGATTGTGGGAGCCTCGCGCGGTGAAGGCAATTTTCTGGTGGTGTGCCCGACATCCCTGATCAGTAATTGGCGACGCGAGATCGAGAAGTTCTCCGCCGGCGACCTGACGGTCAATGTCTACCGGGGACCGAACCGCTCGCTCGGTGGATGTGGCGAGGTCGGCTGCGTGACCGTGACCGGATATCCGACATTGCGCTCCGACACCGACCGTCTGGCCGAGATCAGTTGGAACACGGTCTTCTTCGACGAAGCGCACGTCATGAAGAACTCGCGCACGCAGGTTTCCCGTGCCGCGCGACGACTGAGCTCGACAACTCGCATTGCACTGACCGGCACCCCGGTCGAGAACCGCATGGACGAACTCTGGGCCCTGATCGACCTCACCAACCCGGGTCTGCTCGGGACCAGAGCACGCTTCACTCGGCGATTCTCCGCACCCATCGAGAACGCGGGTTCGGCGGCTGCGCTTGCACACTTGTCCCATTCCATAGCTCCGGTCGTCCTCCGACGGACGAAAGACGAAGTGGCGACCGACCTCCCACCCAAACAGCACATAGACGTTCTGTGCCCGATCACGAACGAGCAAGCGATGCTGTACAACTCGACGGTCGAGGCTGCATTCGACACCGGTTTCGGTTCTACACAACGCCGAGGGACTGCGGTGCTCGCTTTGCTGACCTCTCTGAAACTGATCTGCAACCACCCGGGTCTCGTGAACGGCAACATGTCTTCCTCGCCCGACCGTTCCGGGAAACTGGACAGGCTCACCGACATCATCGAGGAGCTCGCCGAATCGTCGCAGACCGCATTGGTTTTCACCCAGTACCGCAAGACCGGCGAGTTTCTCGCCGACCATCTCGCGCGTGTCACTGGAGCCGCCATACCCTTCTTCCACGGCGGACTCGACGTGGACCAGCGCGAGAAAATGGTGGACCAGTTTCAGGGCGGTAGCTGTCCCGTGATGGTGCTGAGCCTCAAAGCGGCCGGCTATGGGTTGAACCTCACCCGTGCCAGCACCGTCATCCATTACGACCGGTGGTGGAATCCGGCGGTGGAATCGCAGGCAACCGACCGGGTACATCGAATCGGACAGACCTCGCCTGTGACAGTCATGGCGCTCACCACCGAAGGAACATTGGAGGAGTACATTGCGTCGCTGCACGCCCGGAAGAAAGCAATTGCAGGGTTGACCGAGGGGAACAACGAGACAGCGCTTGCCGCACTGGATGATTCGACACTCAGACAGACGTTGTCGCTCCGATCGGTGGCACGGTGATGGCATCCACTCCCCTGCCTCCTCCGTTCGGTGCGACTCCATGGGGCAAGGAATGGCTGCGTCGAGTCGAGCCGATCACCGCTACCCGACCCAATCCGATGCTTCCTCGAGCGCGGAGCCTGGCTCGTAGCGAGTCGGTCGTCGTGGATACCAACACGATCGGTTCTATTCGCTGCGTGGTCTCGGCAGGAAAGAAAATCGAGACCGCGACATTTGCGGTGCCGCGCTATTCGGCGGCTCACAAAAGGACGGCTCTGCGCATCGTCACCAGTCATCCGACTCACGGCAGAGGCAGCGGGGATCTGCCCGACGCGCTTCACGCGGAGCTGGTATCGCGGGGTCTGGCACCGGTTCCCACGGACGTCTACACGGCATGCACCTGTTACAGCAGAACTGATCCTTGCGTTCACGTCACCGCAGCAACGTACGCGATCAGTCTGATCGTGGACCAGTCACCTACGACGGCGTTGGCCATACGTGGTCTGGACCTCGTCGAAGCCGCTGCGCCGACGGACTTTCCAGCTCGATGGATGCCCATCGAGAGCGTCGACGCAGCGGTGTTCTACGGCTGAACGTATGCCCGAAAGATCAGGACGTTGCCTCGACAGCGAGGCGTGCAAGTGTGTCGTTCAGCTGATCCTCGGTGACCAGGGGAAACCCGATCTGCTGGAGAAGCTTCTTGTCCGTGACCTTCGACCAGTCGTAGGTGTGCCGCACCAATGTTTCGTTGGGTCCCTGAGACTCCAGCTCCCACAACCACTCCCACCCGGGAGGCTCGTTGCCGGCCGGCGCGGTCTTCCATGCCAGTAGCTTGTCCTTGGCGTACCCGGTGACGACATTGTCGGTCTGGTATTCCCCACCCATGTGATCGCCCTGCATGTTCATCGTGAACTTCTCGCCGACCTTCTGAATTCGGTCTGCGTGGTCCACGCCGCGTACGAATCCCGAGCCGTCGAGTGCCTGATGCCGCTCGGGGTTGGACAGGACGTCGAAAATTGCGTCCACGGGCGCTTCGATGGTGCGTTCCACTGTCAGCTTTGCGTTCTCTGTCATATCTGCACGATGCCCAATACGCCGGATCCTCAATCATGGATACAGCCGAAAATAGGTGGACCGCGAAGGCTGCCTGGTGAGATGCTCGGCCGACACCGGGATTGCGGCACCCAGCGCAGCGGGACGGAGGCATGACGAGAATGTCCACCGATCTTGCTCCTTCCACTGCCACCTGGGTTCTCGAACACCTCGAACCCGGCGAACGTGTGACGGCCGTGGACTCGATGGCCGGAGGCATCACGGCCGAGGTGCGTCGGCTCACTGTGGCAGACGATCAGCACGCCGTTCGCGTGCTCGTGTTGAAGAGCTACACGGCACCGTCAGCGCAGGAGCACGCTGAGGAATGGATCAGACGCGAGGCTGAGGCTCTGACGTTGCTCGAGTCCGACAGCATCCCCACGCCTCTGTTGGCTGCAGCCGATTTTGCCGCGACGCAGTGCGCGCATCCATCGCTTCTCATAACCCACCTGCCCGGGCAACCGCTGTACGACGACGGCATCCAGACCCGTATCCGATGCTTGGCGCAGCTTCTTGTGGCAATTCACTCGATCCCCGTGAAAGCCGGGCTTCGCAGATACTCGACAGGGTCTACTGCAGAGAGCGCCGTCGTTCCACCGACCGCCGACACCGATATTTGGTCGGCCGCGACCAGAGTCATCGGCCGCCCACCGTCGCGCTCCCAGGCCCGGTTGCTGCACAGGGACTTTCAGCCCGGCAACGTTCTGTTCGACACAGGACCTACCGGGCCAGCCGTCTCCGGTGTGCTCGACTGGGCCGGGATTTGTAGCGGACCTGCGGATCTCGACGTCGCGCATTGCTGCACGAATCTCGCACTTCTGCACGGGCCGTTGTGGGGTTTGCGATTCGCTGCTGAATACACCGAGGCCGGAGGCGTCCTCGCCGCCGAATGGTCCGACCGTCGATATTGGCGAGTGCGAAGTTCACTTGCGTGCTCCGAAGAGCTGCATCAGTGGGTAGTGCCGTGGCGCGCAGCAGGCCGGACAGACCTCTCTGGACCAGTCATCGAGGATCGCTTGAACACTTACCTGGCGCTGACGATGAACGTAGATATGTGAAGCCGTTCAACCCGGGGTCCAGTCAGCAGCAGAGTCATTCATCAGATGTGTGAGTGGTCGCTTCCGGTGCAGAAGGCGTCCACGGCTTCAGCGGCTGCACGACATCCCGGTAGAACGCGTCGAGACCGTCGGTCACGCTACCGATGAAGCTGGCCGCCGACCCTGAGCGCTTGCTGCCCATCTTCGTCGGGGACGTCAGCGTGAAATACTGCAGCTCGCTGGTCCGGCCTGATGTGAGTGATTTCGTGTCTGCTCGTACAGTTGCCAGGTTCTCGCACGATACTTCGCTCGCGTCTGCGAACACGGCTTCGACCAGGATGTCTGCGGGAGCGTTCTTCAGTTGTCTCAGTAGCCATGATGCTCGTCTGAGCGCGGTCCCGTCGGTCGGCGCGTCGATAGCGGTACTGCACTGAATCTTGTTGGTACGCATATCGGCTTCGACGGTGACGTCTCCGGCAGCGTCGGGGATGCGCAGAGTGGCAGTAAGGCATCCGGAGGCCACGAGCTGGTCGACGATGTACTCGTTGCGTGCCTGAGGATCTCCGTTGAACTTCCTCGGAAGGTGATGCTTGACTGTGACGCCGAGATCGGCCGTCATCCTCAACGCCAGGTGCCTCGACAGCGACGCCCACGTGTTCGCAACCGACAGAGCTTTGACATCACTGGAGCGAGGGGTTCCCGCGGTGACGGAATCCCGGACCGCCACCCAGTGGCGACCCATGTCGACGAACTCTGTCGCACCGGATTTCGGGTGCGTCAGGTAGCGCACGAGCTCACTGAGGATCCACACCTGTAACGAGTCGGCGAGGTCCCCGTGCGACAGCAACATTCGGGCTTCGTGAATTACCTCGGACCACGAGATGTGTCGCAGGGAAACCTTGTTGAGCTTGGTCTTGTTGACCTGCACCGGAAGCTCGCCTGCAGAGGCCGGGATGTCATTGGACAGGCTGAGAACCGTTTCGTATCTGTGCCGTTTGGCGACATCGAGGTAGTTCTCGAGCTGCTCCTTCTGCAGCTTGCCTGTGCCTGTCTTCACTTCGAGCAATGCCGTCCATACCTGCCCCGCACGCGACACCCGGAAAACCCCGTCCGGAATGACCTTGCCTTCGCCTTTCACGAATTGCACCTCGAGGTAACCCTCGAATGGACCTGACGGTGCGCCAGCGTGCGCGCAGATCGCTCGGGCGAAGGGACGAACCGCTTGCATCGTTGCGATCAGTGCCGACGTGGCCCGCTTCTCCTGCTCTTCACCGGACCCGACGCCGGAAATGGAGAACAGCCGAGCCGTCTGCCAGCCCTCTCCCCCAGCAAGCGTGAATTGCGGCGGACTGGCCTTCTTCACGGACGGCTTCTTCGTTCGCACGCCGCGCTTGGTGGGTTCGACGTCGACAAGCGACACATCGACGAGCTCACCGTTCTGGTCCGTAGCCTGTACGTGCGAATCCGCGACCTCGACGACGACCACATCGTCGGCACCGCCTTCCGGTTCGCCGTCGTCGACGTCCACGCCGAAATCCGTTGCGAGCCCTGCAAGCCCGGATTCCCAACCCTGCCCGACCGCGCGCAGTTTCCAGACACCGGCCCTTCGATACACCTCCCCGAACACCAGCGCACGTTCGGCGGTGGCGTCGGCAGTGAGGAACTCCCCCAGCACCGATCCGGTTTGATCCCGTACTTGGAGCGACAACTTTCCGAAGTCGCCCAACGGAGCATTGTCCGAGCTACCCGCTATGACTACTTTCTCGATATCTGCTGGGAGAGAGTCGAGATGGATCGACAGCCGTTCCTGTTTGCCTTCATCGGTGCTACTGCTGCCGAGATAACGCACTGATGCGTCGGCAGACTCCGATTGGTTGTAGAACACGAAGTCCGAGTCCGACCGAACGTGTCCGGTCGATGTCACCAACAGCGCGGATGCATCGAGGTCTCGCTCCGGGTCGACCCACGACACGATGACATCCAGCTGTGTCGCCTCGTCCGGTAAGGAAATATTCTGGCCCTTGACGAGAATGGGTGAACTCACGCTGACACGCTCCTGTCGGCAAACGGACTTGCGTTGCTCACCCTATTCACAACGCACCGGTGTCAGTCGCCCTCGCTCGACATTCATTCGTTCGATCTACGGCTAGGCCGATTCGGTCCGAGATCAACGATCTGTGCACCCTGCTGTGCGCTAGCTGCCTGTCCCCCACATCGACTCAAATTTTCCGACCGCACGGTCTCCACTATCGTTCGCACCATGTCTCTGGCTTCGAACAGACTTCGTACACTTCTACTCGTCGGTGCGGTGGTTACGCTTGCGCCTCTCACGGCTGCACCTGCTCACGCCGGAACACCTGAGCCGAGCCCGCCGCCCATGACATGTGCAGGCTGGTCGGTCGAGACCGTGACAAGCGGACTCGACGAACCCGAGAATCTCGAGCCCGACGGAGCTGGCGGGTTCTTCGTATCCGGAGCCTCCAGCATCGTGAACGTGGATGCAGACGGTCACGTCGACCCGGGACTCGACAACCTCGCGGCTCCGCGGGGGATGCAGTTGCACGACGGCATCCTCTACTTTGTTGCCGGTCCAGGGCTTTCGCAATTCGACACCCGTACCGGCGAGGTCAGCGCGGTGACCGACATGGCGGCTCACGGACTTCTCCGACTGCCGAACGGGGACTTTCTCACCACCGACGTGGGCACGGACATCGGCTCGCCTTCCCGGGGTCTGACTCGGTACGACCCAACCGCCGGCGACGTCGAACAGAACTGGTCGCCCGTTCCTCGATCAGAAGGGTTGGCGCTCAGCCCGGACCACAGCCGGGTGTACACCGACGATCTGTTCACGGGCCAGGTCATCGAAGTACCCCTCGAAGCACCCGACGACTGGTCTGTGGTGGCTACAGTGCCGGGATTCTTTCCGGGACTCGACGACCTGACCATGTCCGACGCCGGCACGCTGTATGTCGCCGCACACGTAGAAGGTTCCGTGTACAGCATCGACCCCAGGACAGGGACAACATGCGTTATCGCAGCTGGTATTTCGCCAGGATGGACGGGACCGAGTTCGGTACGCATCGGACCGTCAGCCAACGGATGGTCACTGTATGCAACCGTGTTCGACGGCACACTCCGACGCCTCACTCCCCCGCCCGGCGTGGATCTTGCACCGGTGAGATCCTGACCCGGTAGCCCTGCAGAACCTGAATACCACTGCGATCCGGGACATCGACTCAGCCTGGACAGCCACGTGTTCGCCTCGGCTATCTGTCGTTGCCGAAGAACCACCAGGTAAGAACTATTGCTATGACCGCCGCGATGGCAAACATGACGGCGTTGAGCCAATGCGGGTTGCCAGTGTCGAGATCTGCCAGTGCCATGAGTATTCGCCCATCCGTCCACCCTTGTGGACAAAACCGACTTCGACGGTCGAGCCTATACACACTGGAACGGATGAGTCCTCATCGCTCGACATCTATCCGTTCGCTCCACTGCACTGCTCACTGGAATCGAGTGGCCTTCAGTATCCGCTTTCTTCGGAAAAGCCCCCCAGAACGGAGACCGCTACTTGATGAAGTCACAGATGTTGCCCCGAGAAGTGTTGTATACGAGCTTTTTTCGTGTTGACGAAGAACTGAGCGGGAGGCGCGGGCAGGTAAGGACGATGACCACCGAGGCACTGCACATGACTACCGACAACACCCACAGGAGAGGCTCCCGGCTTCGGAGAACACCTATCACCGTGTGATTGCTCGGCAAGGTGTGTCAAGGACGACGAACTCGTCGACGCCGCGCCGCGCAGCCGACACGTCGAAGCCTTACTCGTCGACTTCACGGGGCCGTCCAGTACGCGACGGCCGGCCACCAGAAATCTGATCGACACGCAGTACAGTCCCCGCTCATGAACTATCGGCAATGGGAGCGAGCAAGCGAATGGCCGCTTGCCGGATCGGCTCTGACTTTCCTTGCGATCTACACCTGGACCGTACTGAGCCAGCCAACCGGCACTGGGGCACAGGTCGCCGAGTATGCGATCATCGCAATCTGGGCTTTGTTCGGCATCGACTACCTCGTGCGACTGGCCCTTGCGGAGCAACGCGCACGCTGGTTCGTGCGGCACCTGCACGAACTCGCCATCGTCGCCCTGCCTGTACTACGGCCATTACGACTGCTCCGTCTTCTTACCTTGGTCAGCCTGCTGCAACGCTCGATCGGTGGCGCGCTGCGGGGGCGGGTAGTCACGTATGCCGTCGCCGGAACTTTGCTGTTGGTTTTCGTCGCGTCACTCGCAATGTTCGACGCCGAACGCGCCGAACCAGCCGCGACTATCAAGACTTTTCCCGATGCCCTGTGGTGGGCAATCGCCACTGTTACGACAGTCGGCTACGGCGACTTCTCACCGTCCACCGCGACGGGCCGTTTCATCGCCGTCGGGCTCATGGTTGCAGGCATTGCATTGCTCGGAGTCGTCACAGCCACCCTGGCGTCATGGCTCGTCCAAAAGGTCGCCGAGCAGGACGACGCGAACCAGACCGCGACGCAGCAGCAGGTGGCCGAGTTGACCTCGCAAATCGCTGCGTTGCGAATCGAACTCGCGTCGCGATCCGAGGGGCTCGGTACGGCCGCGTCCACGACACCCAACAGTGCAGGGCGAATCGACACGCACTGATCGAAGCTGATCTACCTTCGGTGCCTCAACTGAATTGAGCGACAGATATCCATATCGCGGCGTTGAACGGCAATGCTCGCGTTCCGAGCGTCAGCACTCACCATCGGTGGGTTCGGCCGACTCGACGAACTATTGCGCGTGTCTACTTTTCGGCGAGACCTGTCGCCGTCCCCAAGTATTCGCGTGAGTCCCGGAACGTCTGCGCTACACCGCGTCCAGCGATCGCGTGGTACCGACTGATTTGGTCGTCATCGAGAGCATCGAGAACAGTGCTGGAATCTGCGTGCATCCAACCACCGTCTTGGACCAGTTCGTGGGCGCGTTTGCCGTGCAGGGCAGAAATTCCCTCGACTCTGATCCCCTGGGGATCGGTCGACGCCGCAAGGTAGTAGGCCTTCTTGCCGGGGTAACCGGCCTTGACCTTCTCACGCAACCGGAAGACAGCGGCGGCTGCGTCGTCGATGGCCGACGCCTGCTCGTCGGACCCGGCTTCGGAGGCCGAAACTCGCGCGATCTCCGCGTCCAGCGCAGCGAGCAAAGTGGCGAGGTACTCGAGATCACTCATAGGCCCATGATGCCCTAGTGCAGTGCGCTCTCGAACCAGCACCTGACGGAAAGAAATCGACTATGCCTCCGCCTCTGGGTCCGCGACGCGACGTACCGATACCCTGACCGTCTACAACTCCGCGACCGCGCCGGGTTTGTCCCTCGCAGTTTGGGGGGTCTATTGGGTCCTGTCGGAAGTCCTGATACCCGCCGGTAGGGTCATGCGCCGCCGACGACGCGGAGCTGTCCGGACGGTTCGTTGCACTACCTGCAGCTCCCGTCGATGTAGTCGTGGCCGTCTTCACGTTCGCACTCATCCACCGCGCATCCGCTGCCGCAAGACAGCATCTGTCCACATCTGCACCGCTCGCCGTCGCACCCCGGGTGGTGAAGCGTTCGCGGCGGGGCACCGCAGTCGTGGCATTTGCTCCTGCCGTTGGGTATTCGACTGGGCCGCCACGTGCAACCCACTGAATCGAGCATTTCCAGATCACACGCCATGCAGATCGCCATGCCGTGCAGAGTCGCACAGAGCACCGACACGAAAATTCTTCGATCGAACTCCATGATGCAACATCCCTGTCCGCGGGCACCGCCGTGGATAGGCACAGCCCTGAGAATCGACAAGTGAGGCATGTCGAACGACAGTTTCACGACCTCGACAAGAGGCCACGCCTCGTAGAAGGGTTCTGCACGTTGGCAGTTCTGAGATGATTTCCCGATGCACCGGATCCGGCTGATCTTCGCACTCGTCGCGCTGACACTGCTCGCCACAGGATGCGCCGACGAGCCCGCACCCGAGCCGACACCGGTGGTCGTGGCATTCGACGACGGACGGGGCCAACTGTTCGTCATGAACCTCGACGGTTCCGGCTTGCGTCAGGTCACCCCGACCGTGGGCGAAGACAGCCGCGACCCGAACTACGCGAACGGCGCTGCCCTCTCCCCCGATGGCGAGCATCTCGCGTACGCCCGAGGCCGATTCATCGAGATCCTCGACCTCGAGTCGGGTGAATCGAAATCGGTATTCGAAGGTGGCTACCAACCGGCTTTCTCACCCGACGGATCCAAGATCGCGTTCACCGCGAACGGCGGCATCAACATCATGAACGTCGACGGGTCCGACGCACACGTCATCGCGCAAGAAGAGTCGGCGTTCGGCGCGACATTCTCGCCCGACAGCTCACGGGTTGTCTACGTCACCGGCGGCTACCTGAACGAAGTACCTGCCGACGGCGGTGAATCGACAGTGCTTCTGCGCGACCAGTTCTGGAACTCCGACCCGGCCTTTTCGCCTGACGGGTCGACGCTCGTCTTCTCCAGTAACCGAGGCGGCAACAACGGCTCGGAGATCTACGCAATGCCCTCCGCCGGAGGGGAGATCACGCCTCTCACCGATACCTACTCGGTACATCCGAAGTTCACGCCCGACGGCTCGCGCATCCTGTACGACCGAGCGGTCACACAGACGGGTGAACTGGTGACCGATGTCGCTACCGGCTCTCAGGCCGAGATTGCGTCGATGAACCCCGACGGGTCCGACCAGAAGCGGCTGACTCCACGCTCTCTGAGCGGTCAGATGCCGACCGTGGGCGGGGGACGTTGACCCGCAAGCTATTTGGCATGTTCGGGGTTCGCTCCGCCTCGCCCCGCGTTCAATCTGCAAGATCGACTACGCCCAAGGGCCGAGAACCGGGTCAGTCCATGCACCGAGTTTTCCGCTACTGGCTATGTAGACCGCCGCAGGCGACAATTGCTCGTGAGCACAGTCCGGTCAAGACGTAACCGATACAGGCATGGGGTGTCCGCCGTAACGGTGACTCGAACGGGCTCGTTGACAACAGCCATTAGGCAGTGACGACGGTGAAATGCTGTTCGTGCAGCTGATCCGCTGTCGTCCTGGCCAGGACTACGCGGGGCCTTTACCGTGGATGGTATGGCGACTTTCGCAGACGATCCGCGCGGTACCTACGCTCGTTACATCACCGCCTGCAACGAACGGCGTTTCGGCGACCTCGACGAATTCATCACCACCGATGTCGAAGGTGTCCGCAGCGGCATCGACGGCTACCGCGACGGCCTTCGAGACATCACAGTCGCGTTCCCCGACTTCAGCTGGTGCATGGAGGACTTGGTCGTCGAGGGCCGGTCGATGGCGGCTCGCCTGACGGATACCGGCACCCACCACGGCGAGTTCGATGGGATCGCGGCGACCGGCCGGTATGTGCAGATCCAAGAACTAGCGATGTACCGGCTCGATGACGACGGCAAGATCGCGCGCTGCTGGGGAGATCTCGAGGCTTCATTGCGCTGTGAACTGCTGGGCCGCGGAGAATAGCTGGCTGCGATCAGCGAAGAGACATACGAGGAGTTAGCGAGCGCGGTTCAGCGGCAGTAGCGCAAGTCGTCAGATCTACGCTTTTGCAGCGTCACGTCCGGCGTCAACGGGTCCACGTGTAAACGTGAGCGGTCAGACAGCGGCTTCGAGACCGAAGCGCATTTCCGCCGTGTTCTAGTGGAACAGTGGACTGGGTCGAGAAAGAACTAAGGGTCGCTGGTCTTACCGGTACCTGCACAGCGGTGGGTGTCATGCTCCCCTGGGCCCTCGAAGGGACCTTGCTCCGGTTGGCGCTGCTGGTGTTTCCTGCGTTCTGCGGTGCCGTCGCCGGACTGTTGGTCGGTGTGATCGCAGTCGGTGGTGGACGCTTCGCCTTGTGGTCGAACCGGATGTGGGCCGCACGATCTCGCCACACCTGGCGACACCGATTCGCCGCGTGCACCGCAGCAGCGGTCACGCTGGCGACCTCTCTCGCATTGTGCTGGCTGGTCGTCGCTGGCAGTGAAATCCTCACCGACACAGATGTCTTCCCGTCCTGGTGGATCTCACTGGCAGCGATAACGGCGGCGAGTTACCTATTCGCCTACCTTCTCGCTCCCACGACGGACTGCGCCGCCCGAACACAGGACGGCTTCGGAGAGGTCTAGGTTCCAGCCCCGGTCCTTGCTCGGCCTCATCCTGGCGTGTGTGAGCCGCTGAACACCGTCGATCTGTTGCGATCAGAAGAGATGAGGCGGGGTAATAGTGTCGGACAGTCCGTGCTCGACAACACTATTCCACTTTGCGGTATCGGCCATACTGGACACATGGCAAGTCGTGGAGTGGTCCGCACCTGGAATCTGCGCGAGATGCACGGTGTGATCGATTCGGACGACACTCCAGGGGGATGCTGGACATTTGGGGCGACGGTCGCGATTGCGGGATTCCCCAGCCTGGACGAAGGCCAAGTTGTCGAATTCGAGTGGCGACCAACCGACGAGCTCGACCAGAGTTACAACTTCATCACACTTCGCGCGTGGCCGGCAGGTGTCGAGCCGGTGGATCGCCCGTCCGGCTCATCAGCGTGGAACATCGACGCCGATGGCAACGTCCTAGAAGAGACGGACTTGGATTTCCCCGAAGAGCCGCGGATCGGGACCGCGGCGAGTGGCATCGTGTCCGCCTGGCACGGCGACGAAGGCTGGGGCGTAATCGATTCCGCGGGTACCCCTGGCGGATGTTGGACTTACTGGAGTGCCCTGCACCCTGACGAGGTGATCGATTCGCAGGGCATGGGTCAGTTCAACATACGAGGAGGCATCCACGACCTCATC
This sequence comes from Rhodococcus sp. 1R11, assembly GCF_004563845.1. NCBI lineage: Bacteria > Bacillati > Actinomycetota > Actinomycetes > Mycobacteriales > Nocardiaceae > Rhodococcus > Rhodococcus sp. 1R11. The sequence continues at coordinate 112,813 of NZ_SPNG01000014.1, forward strand.
GTCGGCGAGAAGGTCGACTTCGAGTGGGAGTCCGTCACAGATCAGGATGGGTACAAGTTTCGCGCGATCAAAGTGCGACCGCGGAGGGAGATTCCGCCGTGGCAGATCGAGTGGATCCCGTCGTAACAGGGACCTGGAGGTTTCCGTGCGTCCTACGACCGTGGCTGCGTCAGGTCACGGTGAAGCGGACAGTGTTGCCGGCCGGATCGAGCAAGGTCGTATTCAGCGGTGCGTCAGTTGTCACCGTCAAACCCGCTCTACCGGAACCGATATCGATCGCTATCTGCTTGCTCCATTCGCCGCCTTCCGGGGGCACGGATCCGATTGCGGCGGAGTTGAGGGGCACCATCCACGAGCCCCCGGTCGGTTTGGCATCGCTGTACGGGTCGGCCCAGGGTGCATCGAAGTTGTTCATGTTCACGAACACGGTGAGTGGACAGTCGCTGGTGAAGAATGTCCGCCAGGTCAGCGTGACCACCGCGATGCCCGGCCGATCGTGCGGTGTGTACACGTCGCCGCCCACCTCGCCTGCGCACGGTAAAGACATCTCTCTGCCGAGCGAAATGTTGTATGGGAATGGGGTGAACTCCTGATGGTGGGCTGACGCCACCCCCGGCATACCGAGCAGCGCAGCCCCGAGGGCAGCGCCGACAACTGTGGTTCGCACGGTCCAAGTTCGAGTCACGAAATGGACATTACGGTAAGGGCCTTTCGTTGGGGCCGGGGATCGGTCTCGTCCAGTTTTCTGACCGGCAACCCCTCATCTACGGGCAAGCAGGTGATGGGTTGACGGTGTCGGTATCCCAGGCGAGTTTATGCGTGACAGCTACGGCCAGCGCCTCGAGCTCGACGTTCGTGAGTATTGCGTCGATGCACGAGGTCGACGCACCGATGTAGGTCGTCATCAGGTCGATGTCTGTTGCCGTACACCACGCCTTATCATCCGGCCACCACAGGTGGGCGCTCATTCCAAAGGGAAACTGAGCGCTGGCACCGAACTTTGTGTCGGCGAGGCCGATACTGCCTGCGAAGAGCACCACATTTCGAGACGGCACCGGCAGTGAAGCTCATTCGACGGTAAGTCGACATACCCAAATCCTTCCCAGTGCCCGAACCGGCACTCCGCCAGTGCCTGTGTGAAGCGTCGGAGAGTGTCTGCCAAAGCCCGGGTGGTGTTTGTCGGCAACGAACCTTGGATTGAGGGTTCGTGCCAAATGCCCTCCTGTCCACCGGCGTGCCAGCTACCCACGATGGAACCCCACTCCATTGCCGGGTGCGCGAGCCGACCGTTGGCTCGGGAGACGGCCGACCAAGTGACCGGTTCATCGTCGATAGTCCTCGCCGGGTGAAAGATTCGCGCGTACGACGGGAAGATGATTTGGAATCAGTGCGGCCACACCACTGCCGAATTTTCCGATTTCTTCGAGGAGCCACGCCCTTGCGCCGACGTCGTCGGCCACCCGTAGTCCTCGTTCGTCCGAGTCCTGGGAATCGGTCGTCATCGGATCCCACGCCATGTGCCCACTAGATCACACGAAGCCGCATGTCCTGGCCTGCAGATACGTTGCACAACAGAAGCGACGCAGCGACACGGCTGACATAATCGGCCTGTGCAGCTGTCCGACCGTCGAGAGTCAGTGATGACTGCAAATTGGAGGCCCCGGCGGGGCGTCCAAGTGACGCACTCGGATCTTCCTGATGCGTGGCTCGATGTGCTCGATCGTCTGGTCCACGATCTACGCGTACGCCAGTACGGCGGCGATGTCGAATACATCGACTGGGTAGCCGAATACGAATCGGACAGCGGCATGGTATGGCTCTACAGCGCTGTCACGGTCGTCGGAGGCAGCCGAGGAAGACTTGCCTGCAGTGGGATCGGCGCTTCTGTCGACGATGACGTAGAGCTGGCGCTGCTGTCGATGGCTGACCTTGTTCAGAACGAAGTGGCCGAAGCGGGTACCGCGTGGCCGTGGGGAGACGACGGCGGATTCATGCATGCCGAACTCATCGATGGAGTCGCCATGTGGAAGGACAAGAACTTTCGCGCAACGCGTATAGGGGATCTATCCGAGAAGGACTGATAGAGAACACTATCGGGCCGAGAGCATGGACCTTCAAGCAAATTCATCGGCGACCACCAAGCGTAGAACCGCACGCACCCATGCGTCTGCGGATGCCTCCAGGTCGTGGCCGGTGAGTGCATCGGCAAGGCGATCGAGCGACAGACCCGTCGACTTCATACCTACCGATCTCGAGCGGTCAGCACGCCCGCGAATCGCAACCACGTCAGCCTCCGACACGAACCGCAAGCCACGGTGTGAGAGATCCGCCAGGGTCGACAGACATCCTGCAACAGCATCGACGACGCGATCCTGACTTACCTCGCCCGCCGAGCGGATCAGACTCGACATACCCACACGAGGCGCGAGATCGGGCACGACCACACCGAGATCGCACGCAATCGAGTACGGCGTGATGCAGACCTGCCCTGACCGGACACTCATTCGACCTGCCACCGCCCGCGGACCCGACGACATCGCGTGGAGAACCGCGTCGATAGCACCGGGAGCCTCCGCTCGATGCTCGACCACGATCTGTGCCTGACTCCCCTTACCGTCCGCGACCACCACCGTCAACGTCTGACCTGCCGGAGAGTAGTCGGTGTCGACCACAGCGTCGACGCTCACTATGCCGACCCCGTCCGTCACCAGACGGTTCCGTGCGAACGACGGCCTGCGTTCGGTCAACTGTCGACGCACATCGTCGTAGTCCGAGGAGAGGGCAGGCGAATCAGCCCAAGCGTCGGTCCCGAGGGGAAGGATCGATGTCTTGCCGATACCTCTACGTCCCAATCGAATCGAACGGTTCGCGCGCCGAACAGCCGATTCGGTGACGATGGTCGACGAAGCCAACGCCCCGATAGTCGTCCCCGCAACTCTGCGCCCCGCCACCGCATGACCGGTAAGCAACTCCCCCGGCCACTGATGCCGCATCAGATAAACGGCATTCGTATCGATTTCGGAGAAGTAGACGTCGACACTTACGGCGTCACCAGTGGCCGTTACGCGGGCACCCAAACCGACCAGACGTGAACGTCTGAGCGGAGTTTCGCCCGCAGTCTCGGTTCCCAATGCCATTCCGGCGAGCGCCGAGTCGGTCGCCCCTCCGAGCTGAACTCGCGCGTAGACCTCTGCGATCAACGACGCCACCCAGATCCGGTTGTGACGGGCATTCCTTGCGGCATAGGCTTCGACCTGATCGGCCAGATCCCTACATGCGTCAGCAAGCCACACAGTCGACGATGCCTCGGCCGAACGAGCAGCCCTCACTGCGGATGCATGTTGCACACCCGACGCCCCAGGCAGTCCGTCGACGAGGATAGTTCGGGCAACAACCTTGGCCAGAGCGGAATTAGCCGAATCCTGTATTAGAGCAGCACCACTGACGAACACCTCGTCGCTACCCGATTCGTCAGCCGCTCGTACGGCCCACACCGCAAGGGCGATCGACTCCGGCGCTGCATGCTCGGATGCCGACGAATGAGTGTGACCCACATCGTGGGGTGTCAAGAATCGAACTGTGCAGTGCGGCAACTCGACACGCACAATCGAGTCGGTGCCCTCGGGGCGATGCACTGTCGCCTGATAACCCTCGCCGCGGATGCGCCTGGCCCGCCGCATGGCGGCCGCACCGACGTGCGATTCGACAAGTGTGTCGTCGAATTCCCCTGGTGTCCATTCCGGTCCGCCGACATCGGTACCGAATCTCGCACGATAGGCGAGCACCAGACCGAGGCGATGCCTGCACGCCGAGCTCGCGCCGCAGGAGCATGACGCGTCGGTGAACGGCAACGAAGCCGGGAGCTCGGTCACGACGCCGTCGGCGAACCGGGCGACGATGCGTTCGATTGATGCCGACAAGTCCGGTGGATTCTCCTCGACCATCCGCACTGCTCTTTTGACCAGGCCACGATTGGTGACGAGCACCAGTGCCTCGTCGGTGAGCGCCGCCACGTCCGGTCGGATGGATTCGGCGTTCATCGGATGCACCCGGCGACGAACTCCGCGAGCCCGCCCGGTGTCATCGCCCCCACGTGCACCCCCAGCCGGACTAGACGCTGGGCGATCTCTCGGTCGTAGTCGGGTTCGCCGGACTCGTCGAGTGCTGCCAACGCCAACACTCGCACGCCCTCGTCGGTCAAGCGAGATACGCTGCGCACGAACCGATCCGCTTGACTCTCGTACAGATCGGAGATGATCACCACGATGGTTCGGCGGGGAGTCTCGACCAGCTGCCCCGCATAGTCCACAGCCTTGGCACCATCGTTGCCGCCACCGAGTTGCACTCCCATCAACAATTCCACCGGATCCAGAACCTCCGACGTGAGGTCGACAACGTTGGTGTCGTACGCGATGAGGTGCGTTCGCAGACCAGGGACGTTCCAGAAGCATGCCGCTGTGACGGCGGAATGGACGACAGAATCGATCATCGATCCTGACTGGTCGACCAGCAGTATGAGTGTCCAGGTGTCAGTGTGTCGCCGGGTGCGCGAAGTGAACAGTGGTTTCTCGATCGCGATGGATCGTGTCTCGGGGTTCCAGTGCTTGAGGTTCGCGAGAACCGTTGCAGGAAAATCGAAGTTGCGAGAGTTCCGGAAGGAGGTGCCCTGCCGGCTGCGCGTGCCGTGGAAGGTCTTGCGGACGTCGACGGACAGCTTCTCGATCAGCTCTTTCACAACCGTGTCGACAGCCTTCTTGGCCAGCGCGAGAACCCGCGGGTCCATCAGATGCTTTGTTCGCAATACCGCACGCAGGAGTGTCACGCTCGGTTCGATTCGCTCGAGAGCCTCGGGATCGGTGACCACCTCGGTGATCTCGTATTTCTCGACTGCGTCTCTTTCGAGGCGGTGAACTGTCTCACGCGGAAACAAGCGGTTGATGTCGTCGAGCCAATCCACTGCGCTCACCACCGTTGTCCCGACTCCGCTCGGCCGTCCGCGACGGTCGCGGTGCAGTGCCCTACCCTCGCCTTTTTGCCCCTTCGCCAGAGCACCGCCTGCTCGAGCGCGTGAACCACCCGAGCGCACGCCCTGGGCGGCACGGGCCGCGTCGCGGCCATACAGCCATTCCAGCGCGGAATCCTGTTCTGCCGCAATACCTGTAGGGTCACCGAGTGCACCGGAGCTGGCGTCACCCAAGATCAATCGCCATCGCTCGGAGTTCATTGCAATCCAATGTTCGCGAGCGCACGATCGACTCGCTCGTCCAGTAGCTCGCCGGACAGTCCCGAGGCCGTAATGGACGGGCCGGCAGGCGCTGGTGCCACGCGTCGAGCGATGACATCGCGTTCACGCGGAGGAAAGAACTCGAAGGACTGCCTCAGGGCAGGCAGTGCAGTCAGAAAATCATGCTCGGTCATCCGTCCTACGACGGCGTCGACGGCCGTCAACACTGCGTCACCGGAACCGGCATCGAGAAAACGTTCACGCGCGACGCCGAAGAGACCGGACAGCCAGTCGCCGAGCCGATCCGAGGGTATGGACCGCACGGCAGCCGCCGCATCTTCCGGCGTGGTTCGAGTCCACGACGCGCCCAGAGCCGATCCCCTCATATCCACTGCGGCACCGCTGTCACGCGCCAGCAGATCCAATTCTGTAGACGGGTCGGCGCGCAAGAGGTGCCCTGCGTACTGCATGGCATCGGCGATGGCCGCGACAGCCGCGATTCGACGGAGATCTGCGCCCCCTGTTGCTCGGACTCGCCGGGCGAGCGTAAGCACCTTGGGCGACGCGGCTGCCACCACTTCTCCGAGCAGCGCCGAACCCCGACTCCCGAACAGCGAATCGTGTCGCCACAGATCGAGGGCAGTGCGCAGAAGTAGCCCGGTATCGGCGAGATCGATTGCGGTGTCCAACGATTGGATCGCCGCCGATGCTGACGTATCAGATACGTCGTCGAGTCCGCTCAAGACTGCGTCGAACAGAATCCGCGCGACGGCAGCCATGTCTTTGCCCGCTGACCGCAACGCGGAGACGAGCGCTGCACCCGCCGCGTCCACTAGCGTGTGCCCGTACGCGGCGGCCTCGACGAGTGCCGGAACTCGGCCGCCGTGGTCGTTGATCACCCACTCGTCGATCGACCGCACCTCGGAGACACCGCTCGGTCCGGCAGAGCGATCGAAGCCAGGAATGCCGAGTAGTCGTAGCTGATGCAGCACGCGACTTCTCGAACGCTCGCGTTCGTCAGTGAGATCCAGAGACAAAGTCCCGGTAATCAACTCGAACTCTTCGAGCAGCATGTCGACCTGATGGACCAGCCCAGGCGCCGGGGCGTCAGGATGCAGTTCCCCCCGCCGTTCTCCCCTCAACGTTCGGATGCACACCTCGATCACCGGGTCAGCTTCGACACCGAGTGGTTCACCCGCACGCGTCCACGGCAGCGGCGAGGGAATGGCCTCGTCGACGAGTGTGCTCGCGGCACCGTCCAGTACGTCACGACGCGTGGGCACCGAGTGACCTCGCATCGCCGCCAGCGCATGGACCTGCGTTCGGAATCCGGCGAAGTCGGTGGTGGAAACCCGGTGCCCGCGGGCCCGCAGGTTCAGCACGACGGCCTCGATCGCGGTGTCCGACGCATGAGCCTGATCTTCCCAAAGCTGCTGGTACCACCACGGTCCCTCGAGTTCGAGGCGACGGTAGGAGTACGGGATCAGATAGCTTCCGACGTCGAGGGCGGAATCCGGAATCGGAACGGTCGGCCAGCTGTCATCGGCCGGTGGTCCCGTCTCGAGCTCCGACATGATCCCGGCACGGTGGAATCCGCCGCAGACGACGACGACCGAACCACCCTGCTCACGAGCTGCTTTCACCCAGGATGCCATGTACTTCTCGCGTTCGGAGACGTCGAAACCATCACCGCGGATCAGGATGAAGTAGCTGTCGAGGATATCTCGCATCTCTTCGGTCGTCAGCGCGCCTGCCCGGGCTTCCACGACGTGGTCCCACATCGCATCGATGGTGTCGAGGCCCATCTGCTCGACTGCATCCACAGCGGCTGGGCTGTATTCGGTAGGCCCAGAATCGAAGTCGGGATGCCACGACGGAAGGTCGATGAACCGAACTGACGCACCCGTTCCAGTGGCCGCTTGCATCGCTACCCACTCCGGCGAGAACTCGGTGTAGGCATTCCAGGCCACCTGGGTGTGTGTACCCCTGCGGGCGTGTGAGAACAGCGCGATCGGAAGTCGATGTCCGAGCGTCAACTCGCCGAGGCGGTCTGTGTAATCGACCGGACCTTCGATCAAAACGTGGGCCGGCCGCAATCGTTCGATGGTGTCGGCTACCACGCGCGCGCAGGCAGGACTGTGATGCCGCACGCCGATGACGGCCACCTCGTCGCCATCGTGACGTTCCACCACTAGCTCAGACGTGCGTGAGCTTCGCGCAGCTCGCGCCACGCTTCGCTCGATCGGTAGGACGATCGCTGCTCGATGTAACGACGCAACCTCGCTGTGTCCTCGGCGTTGTCTTTCGCCGCGGTGCCGGCCAGGGACTCCGCGAGATCGGTGAACGTGCCTGCATCACCGCGCATGTACCAGCCGCGAATTCCGGTGGCATGCGCGAGCGAGACCGCCTCAGCCGTGCTCATCACAGACGACAACCGCTCGACGGGAGCACCGGCTTCGGTGAATCCCGATCGCAGGTCACGGAACAGCGTCACGAGAAGTTCCGCGACCGCCGGATCTTGATCGATCCCCACCCCGGACGCGCGCAACAGCGCCGCCGACTCCGCCCGCACCAGCGCGAGCTCGGTGTCGAAATCTGCAATCGGATGTACCGTCTCGAAATTGAAGCGACGTTTGAGCGCGGCGCTCATTTCGTTCACTCCTCGGTCGCGGGTATTTGCCGTCGCGATGACGTTGAATCCCTCACGCGCGTAGACCATCGCGTCCGTTCCGGTGAGTTCTGGCACCGCGAGAACACGTTCGGACAACAGCGACAGCAGGGTGTCCTGCACTTCGAGTGGGCATCGGGTGATCTCCTCGAAACGCACGATCCGACCCTCGGACATGCCACGCAGCATGGGTGCCGGAACCATCGATCGCGGGGAAGGGCCCTCGGCTACCAACAGCGCGTAGTTCCACGAGTACCTGATCTGATCCTCGGTGGTTGCAGCGCCTCCCTGGATGGTGAGCGTGGAATCTCCACTGACCGCAGCCGCAATGAGTTCGGACAGCATCGATTTCGCAGTACCTGGTTCACCGACCAACATCAATCCGCGTGTGGTCGCCAAGGTGACGAGCGAGCGCTCGACGAGTGACGGGTTACCGACATACTTGGCGACGATTCCGCGGTGGGCGTCGCCCATCACGAAGCTGCGGGCCGCCTGCAGACTCAATTTCCACCCGGGTGGCCGCGGACCGCAGTCCTCGTCGGCGAGTCGCTCGAGCTCGTCTGCATACCGCTCCTCGGCAGGTGGCCGCTGTACTCCCGTCGTCACGACGCGAACCCATCCAGATCGGCGATGAGTTCCGAGACGGTCGCACGGTCGACGTCGTTCAAGGTCCCTCCTCGCAAGCTCACCGCGACGAGCTTCTGGTCCGGGTATCCGTTGTAGGGATCACCCGTCCCCATCCCCGGTTCGAGTCCCAGCAGCACCGAGACGTCGTCGCTCAGTTGGTAGAGCAAGCCCTGACCCCAGGACACGGGGTTCTCCCACACCGGTTCCCATCCACGGTAGGTCAACCGGAGGGCCTGGCTCGGGGTCGCAGTCACCCCCGTGAACCTGGCCAGGCCACTGCCGTCGATGTCGCCTGGCAGCGGGTCGTGGACCGGTCGGCCCAACTGTGGGAACGGCTGCAGTATTTCGTAATCGGCGAATATGTTCGACCACGTCCCGACCGTGTCGGGTATGTGTGCCGGATGAACCAGACCTATCCGGCCGTCGGGAAGCTCGAGGGCATAGTCGTCGACGTCTGCGAGGGTGCTGTCTTCCGCGACCCGGAACACCACTGCAGGTTTGTTGTTGTCGTCGAACGACGCCCACAGGAGACGACGAGCTACGTGGATCAAAAGCGGATGTCCCAGCACGTATTGGGTGAACTCGTCGGCGGTCCAACGGCGTCCGATCACCATCGACCGATTGAGGCGCTTGATCTGTTCGGTTGCAACAGCTTTGGCTTCGCGCTTGAGCGCGGCGAAGCGTGTCTTGGCTTCCTCCGCGAGGATGGCATCGTCTCGGGTGGTGGCTTGGGCAGGCTCGTCGTCTTCTTGCCATTCTCGTCGAGCACGTATGGAACAAGTGCTTCGGTGAAGCCGACCGTGAAGGATCGCTCGCCGTAGTCGAACATCATGGTTCCCGACGACGACAAATCGAGAGTGGGGACGATGCGGTCCGCCAACTGCTCACGATCGAGACCGAGGCTTTCTGCGACCTCGGCGACCCGCTGCTGCGCGCCGACCTTGAGGGACTTGAATTTCATCTTCCGTGAGATGTGGTCCAATTCGGTTAGGGCCCGGGTCGAGCCGTGCGCAGCCAGAGCGTCCAGCCCCAGTTGCGCTCGGGCAGTGCCGTTCTCGCCTGGCCAACGCCGGATGAGCGGGGCCAGTTTTCCGATTGTCGAGTCGTTGCCCAGCCACCCGAGTGCGAGGATCACCCAATTGCCTTTCGAGGGCGCACCTGCTCCCCACCATCGCTGAAAGAGCTCCCACGCTGCGTCGGCGAGTGACCCGCGATCGCAGTACGAGGTCACCGTCTCGAGCCCTGCGTACGGTGCATCGATTGTGCTTACCGCGCACATCGTCAAGATATGCGCCGTGGCGGAATCAGGCAGAGCAGCGGACCTGTCCGCGGTCAGTATCGGCGGCAGCGACGGCGCGTCGGCCCAGGCCGGTGTCTTCGGAATGCGCTTCGGTAGTACTTCCAGCGGATCGAGATCGACGATGGTCGCAATCGCTGCCGATACGTCGTCTCCGTAGTTGTGTGCTCCGGCCAGCACTGTGTCTCGTGAGGTGGCGCGCGCGAGTCCGCGTAATGCTGCTGCAGCGTGATCTTTCTGCGCCCCAGCTTTTCCCACCGCGTCGGGGATCAACAGCGTTGCTGCGTCCGCCGCATGCCGGACGAGCCATGCCAAAGCGGGCTTGCGCAAGTTCTTCCGGGTGGCGAACATCGTCGCGTGCACGCGCGCGACATCGAGGTCGACGTACGGCATCAGATAGGGTGCCGCTGCACCGGGGTGAGCTCGTGTGAAGCGGAGCATGAGCGGTAAGGCGTCGAGTTCGTAACGCGCAACGACACGCAGCGGATCCTTGAGAGTTGTTCCCTCCCAATCAGTCAAGAACGGTCGGGCAATCTCGTCCGGCGCGATGAGGAAAATGATCCAGGCGTACCGGCCCCCTGCACCTGTCGGTGACGGGTCTGGAATGTACTGCTTGTAACTGTCCCATGTCGTATAGGAGTAATCTCCCGGCCTGTTCTTGATGGCCTCGAGTTCGCCTGGCAGCCAAGCCATTTTGTGAAGATCAGGGACTTCGAGCCCTGTGATGGCGGTCGCGTCGGGCATCTTCTTGCGCGTCGACCACGGCGGACTGACGAGGATCGACGGAAGGTCGGTCGCCATCGGTAACAAGGTTGTCAGTTCTGCGATCCTGCGTTGCGCTCTCTCCGGCAACGTGGAGGCGATCTCGCGCGCCAACTCCGGATCCCGCCGTACGTGGCGATCGAACAATCCCGAATCAGCCAATACCAGAACACGGAACGCTCGACGCGGATAGTTCTGCATCGCCCGAAGGACGATTGGCTGCCCGTTCTTCATCCCTCCACGGCGGACCAGAGCCTCGAACGCATCGTCGGTGGGGATAGCCGAAAGGGCGTGCAGTATTCGCAGAAGCCAGGACTCGTCGTGCGCGTTTCCGTACGGATTCGGCGTGTCGAAAGCGTCCAGCAACACAGGCAGTATCGGCGGGCCGATACCGTCCACCACCGCTGCTGTCATCGCATCGTCGAGCAGCCACCGCCGGTGCCCGTAGGCGTCATCGCTTCGATGAAGCTGTTCTGGCGTGTTCGCCGAGACCATCAGCTGCGTGCTCCAGTGGTAGGACTGAGGACGCACCACCATGATCAACTCCTCGGACCACTCCAGCTCGGTCGGGAAAATGAACGTAGCGGTCAGCTTTCGTACGGTGTTGCCTCGCAGCGTCGATGCCACGCTTCGGGCCGCCGCGTAGTCCTCGTCCGACGCCACCGCGATCAACCCGCGCATGCGCTCGAGCATGTACTCGCGCGGAGAATAGGTCAGTTGCTCGTCGTACCCATCCACCTGCGCGAAACGTTCTCGCGTCGTGTACTTCGGCATTTCGAACACCGCGTCCGGCGCGGCATGACCGTGGGAAACGACGCTGATTACGGCACCTTCCGGGAGGTCCGCAACCAGCACCCTTTCGCTCACGAAACGCATGTCGGACAACTCCAGAAGCGCCTCGACCGCGAAGACCAAGCCGTGCCTGGCCACCCAGCCGTCGATGATCGAGACAACTCGCAATTCGTCGCGACTTACGAATCGGTTCAGGAGAAAATACAGAGCGGCGGCACCAAGGGCCGAGACGTCGCCTGCCTGGTACTTCCTGGCGGCGATCGTCAATTCGTCGGGGTTGGTGTCGTTGACGAGGTACCAGGACGCGTACTGGAGGCTGAGTTCGTCGGTCTCGATCTTCGCTAGTTCGACGCCTGCGTCAGGATCGACCGGCGCGACGCTGGCGGGATAACCCCCGCGTCGGGGATATTTCATCGGTAGCCACGTCAGCGGCGGCACGGACTTCGACTCGGACTCGGACGTACTGTGGCTCACGCATCTCCTCGAGGTCCCGCACTGCTTGGCGACGTGCCGAGAATGATAGCGGGCAGAACGATCGCCCACCGGTGATCTCGTACCGCGTGGTCTGGCAGCGAAGTGTGGGCGGCGAAAGCAAAACCGACCGGACGGCATGCGGAACGATATTCTGCCTTGCGCACCGCATCGGTCCGCGGGAGAGTGACGGTCGTGAACGACACACCCGCGTCCGGCCCCCCACCGCGTTTTCGCGGCGTGCCCATCAACGAAATCCCGGCCGTAGTGCCCCTGAGGTTGATTCTGGCCGAAACGGAGAGGATCGGTGCGTGGCTCAGCGGTGCACGGGTCTACAGCACATGCATGACCTTCTCGGTCGAAGCCTGTGTCCGAGAATCTGATCGCTTGCTGGGTATGTACGGGTTCGGTAGACCAGAGTCGAATCACACTCCGCCGATGCTCGTCGGTTTCGAGGATGTCGACGGAACCGTCTCCACAAACCTACCCGGCAGGCGAACGGGGTTGAGCCCCAGCGGCGGTGGAGGAAACCGCCTGCACAGTCGAGCCGGCCTCATTCTGGAGCCCGTTCCGCCCGCCGGTCCCTTGCATGTGTATTTCGCTTGGCCGCACTTCGGGATCGCCGAAACACGTCATAGTGTGGACGCGAGCGAATTTGTCTCGGCGACATCCGAAGTGAGAAAGCTGTGGGACGAGGCCGATCCGGATACGGGCACCCAGTTCGACCCCGACGACAGGACTACACCCGAGATCGAGATTCCACCTGGCGGATGGTTCGAGGCGGCCCTCGAACGCCAGAAGCCACCTCCACGCGACCCCAATGCGCCGCGTCGTATCAATTACGCGATCAGAGGTGATGATTAGGCGGTGCATGGTCGCTCCGACCGGCTGCGAGCTGGCAGGATCAACAGCGTGATCGAATCCATTTTCGTCGAGCACCTGCGGTTCTGCTCCGAGTCGAGCGGGCGGTTCAACCGGCTTCCGCACCGTGAATTGGCCTCCTTTCGACGCACATCCCAGCAGTCCGATTGAGGTGCCGACATCGACGCGCGAATATCGACCAACGATGTGCTTATAGGTGGCAAACAGCGGAATGCGTATTTTATTGGTGTCCGCCGCCCTGCGTGCTGCGTTACCAGCCGACACAGAGGTGTTGCCGTCCTCGATAACTCCCCCGCTTCAGTTCCGACCTTTGGGAGCGAAACCAGTGCGCAGGCTTTAGTAGCGCTGAGGGCGAAGAGGGGATGACCTGACGCTATCGGTGAACATCGGTGGGTACGAGCTCCCGATCAAGTTTCCCCGCTTGTGAATCGACCACGACCTGAACGGGGTGAGGTAGTGTCGCGATCATGACACTGCAGAAAGGCGCATGAGCGCCCCGTGGTCTGAGCGCAGACTCTTGCGCCCACGATGTATTCGTTTCGCTGCCGGTCGGCTGTGGGTTATCGACGAAACCCAGCCTGTCGCAGCGCTTCTCGAACCGACATCCGGACAGATCGATCGGATCGTGTCCTGGCCGGAGATACCCTCACCATCACCTGCACTGACGCTTGCCTCCCACGCAGACCGTGTCTGGCTGCAGTACCGCGGAACCGATGTTCTGGCTTGCGTGACCGTGGACGGGGTACATCACGCCGAGAATCTCGAGGGCACACATCTGCTGACAGCGGGATCGTCCGGAGCATGGTGTTTTCGACCCACACGCACGCGTGACGACGTCGCTCGCACCGCGGACGAGCCGCCGCTCCCCCGCCCGCAATCGCGACCACCTCTGCTCCTGGCTCACCCGGGCGGAGGCACGTCTCCGATCGACGTCGACGGGGTTCTAGTCGCAGCCAACTTCGACGAACAGTCGGTCCACCTCGGCGTCGAGCACACCCCATGGTCGCGCACCTATCGCGGAACCCCCACCCCGGCAGAATACGTTCTCCAACAATCCAAGTCGTGGATCCATCTACCGCTGGACGCGAGCGCGACCCGCATCGAACTCGACGACTACCCTCGATCGCAGGCCGACGGCGCGTGGCACACCACCGAGTACGCGGACATTACCTACAACGAGCTGCACCGCCGCAAGCGCGCGATCGGCGACGGCGTCCGATGGCACTGGGGCGTGACAGGCAGGCACGGCGGTGTTCTTATCGCGAAGGCATTCCGTGCCGGTTCCTCGACGCCCGTGTGTGAGATCGAACTGCCGGAAATCCGGGCCTATGAAGGCACCGCATACGGTGACCAACTCTGGCTCCTTGTCAAATCTGTGGACGGTGCGAGCCGCCACCTTGTTCGGCTCTCGATCGACACAGCAGAGTCCGAACTCGACACAGCCATAGACGATCTGGACATCACGGGCTACTGCCGCCCCGTCGCTCCCGAGCCGCCTGATCATGCGTCGTACGTCCGCTACTGCATTCGTCGACTCGACGGGCGGCGGTTCTCGAAGAGAATGCACGACGTCCGCGCCGAGTTCATCGGCGACTGGCCGCACGGCCGCTTGCACATCAGTTTCACCCACGATGACTACGAGGGGCTCACTGTGGTGACTCGACTCAACCTGTACGACGAACAGGGTCGACGTCTCGAAGATATAACTTGTTATGCCCCTACCGAATTGATGGAGCAGGCAGACACCCGCGCGTACCCGGATCGGTCGCGCGCCGTCGGAGGGGTGTTGTACGTATGACGCATTGGGTCGAAGTGCTGCTGAAGATCGTCGACGGTCCGCAGCGGCCGGTCATGGGTATCGCCCGCGCAATTCACGCCGACATCGGTCCTAGAGACGTCTACGACGGGCACTACGGCATCGTTCCGTCGTACGTGGGTTTCGGGCTCGGCGAAGTCCGTCTCTTCCGTTTCGGTCGACAGACACGCATGGAGTCTCTGGAAGGGAAACCGCTGTTCATCGCCGACGGCCATAAGTGTTGGATGTTCGAAGCCGGTCACGATGATCCGATCGAAACCAACGAGCTCAACACCCGGATACCCGACCCGGGCCGAGAACTGATCGTCTCCCGCCCGGTCGAACACTGGGCGCGACCGGGCCTCACCAGACCTACACGTCCTATCGAAGAGGTCGAATTCATCGGACGGCGTTGCTGGAAGGTGGAACTGCAAACCGGCAGCAAGGGCTCGCCGATGGTTCTGACGATCGACACCGAGACCGGGGCCGTGTTGAAGCAGGAGTCCGAGGAGGGCAGTGCGGAATACATCGATTGTGCCCTGCCGGAGGAATTTTCGGACTCGACGTTCGTGTGGAGCGGCCCGGCCAGAATGGCTTGTAACGTGTTCGCCGAGGATCGGGCGCGTGAGGTGGAACGATCGAGAAACAACATGCAATGGTTCCACGACAACGTCAGCGCGCAGCGGATACGAGCACACGTCTTGGTCGACTTCACCCCGACCGAGGTGCGCCGAGATCCCGAACATCCTGACAGCTTCGAAGCCGATATCGAGAAAGGTGCCGGCCGACTGTGGCGACGCGCGCGATCCAGCGAGGACTGGCTCCTCCCCATAAATTGGTCGGGCAGGAACTACCCGACACCTATCCGAGCATGGTCAACAAAAGATTTCGACTGGGCGTGCGCAATCGATTTGGGACCCGGCAGTTTGACCGATGCGACAGTGGCGCAACTCCAACACGCGCTCCACCCAGGCCAAGACATGGTTGGCATACCCCCACTGAATCCGCACCTAGCTGAGCAATACGACCAATCTTGATATGCCGGGCTACCGGTAGAGGTCTGCATATTGCGGCAGCACAACAGTTTTCGTGTTACTCAAGTCTCGACGCCGGATCAATCCGACGGGTCCTGACGCCGCGCAGATGCCGTTGGGGTGAGCGCGCGACGTTGTTATTCGATGGCTTGTTGATGGACTGTTTGAGAGGGTGCGCGAATGAGTGCGGTCAACTGGTTACTGGCGGGCCCGCGTGGTCGTCGGTTGCTCCTCGAGTATGCGCTGCTCGCGGAAGAGGATTCGGCCGTCGATGTCGAGCATTCGTTCCGCTCTGCGGTGTTCCTGGCGTCCTACCGCCTTGACGTCGACCAAGGTGCCGGAGTGGTGATGTTCGGGCCCGGTGCTGAGGAAGCGCGGCAGACCGTGGTGACAGCGGAGGATGTGGCGGATCGCCTGTCTCGGGTGCCGCTCCCGGAAGTGACAGCCGGCGTGCTGCGTTCGGTCCTTGCTGCAGCGGTAGATCACGCGATGTACTGGCAGTCACCGAACGGTGAGGACGTTCTCGCCGCCACCGCATCGCTGCGGGGTGAGCTGGAACGGATAGCCGAACACGTCGCCTCGACGCCGCACGCACAGTGGTGGTCGACGGGTCTCGCGGCTGCTGATCAGTGGATCGTGTGGTGGGACAACGCATACGCGCAATTCCGGGATGACCCGGCGGCCACACTGACCACCGCAGAGACGTTGCACGACTACGGTGCTCGCACGGCGAAAGAAGAAGTGCGAGCGGCGACCGTGCGGCCGGCGGACCCGGCCGCGGGCTTTTCCGGAGAGTGGTGGTCGGTTCCTCCGACACGGAGCTCGACTCGCTCGTTGTTCGATGGCACCCCGGCGGAGCTGTGGTTCGTCGAGGACGGCATGGGATGGAAGCGGGCGGTCTCGCTTCGCATGCGCGTTCCCAGCGGTCTTCGCGCGTACGAGATCGACGGCCCGCAGGCGTGGGCGCAGCTATGCAGAGAGTTCCCTGTCGAGGTCTCCGCGCAGAAGCGGCACGACTGGTACCGCGCTACCGGGCGGGCCGGGCGATGGGTCGTTCCCGACTGGCCACGAGTGGCGGAACAGTACGACGGTATTCACCTCACCGTCCGCGGCTATCTCTCCGCAGCCGGGACGGCCATCACCGTGGACGACGCCACAGCGAGTGTCATCGCTGGATGGGCACCCGACGAAACCTATTGGCTCACCGACACCGCAGCCGACGGCGACAAAGCCCAGGTGTGGGTGTGCGACACCGACGGGGAACACCCCGAGTGGACCGCACACAGAGCTCGCTGACGCGGTCTGCACACCGGTAAACGCCAATCCGGTAGTTGTCGCCGGCGTTCACCCAACACTCGAAGAATCCCGATCTCGAAGACGGAGATAAGCATCGAGCCGAGCCGCGCCGACAAGAAGGTCACGGCCCCTCGCGCTCAGCCGCGCCTGCCACGCGTCGAGAAAGGAACGCAACTCGTCGACACCTCCGGCACCGCGCAACGATTCAAGGAAGTGCGCGACTTCACTCAGTCGGTGGCCGCCGCGCCGGAGTTGCCGCGCGATCTCGACGTCCCGGACGGCGTCAGCGGCGTATTCGCGGTAGCCGGTGGTCGGGGCGCGTGTGGGTTGTACGACTCCTTCCGCTTCCCAGGCCCGCAGCGTCGCCGGGTGCAGATCGAGGCGTCGTGCGAGTTCACCCACCGTCAGCGGGCGTCCGTCGATCGGCCGCGGTGCCATCGTCGACAGGCTCCTCAGGGCGGCGGCCGTCTCGCCGTAGGTGCCACGTTCGGAGTGGAGAGCGGCATGGTCGGCGTCGATCGTTCGGTATGCGACGTCGTCGTCACGGGTGTTGACTGCGCGCATGATTTCGACCGCCGGCCTGTACCCGTGTCCGCGGCGCAGTGCCACGAACGCGTCGAGCGCCGCAGCGTGCATGAGCGTGTAACACCGGTAGCCGGAGTCACTTCGGACCGCGAGAGGTAGGACGCCTACCTCTTCGTAGTTGCGTACCGCCTGTGTGGACAGTCCGTGTCGGCGGGCCAGATCGGTGGGTCTCACAATGCCTCGATTGAGGGTTAACGGGTATTAAGCCGGTGGCATGATGCCGAAGTCTCAATGGAATGCTCAACGATACCGTCGAACATATGCCTGCAGAACTGCACAACATCGCCCGAGAACTCGGCGAAGACCTTGGCCGCGTGGTCGACGCTTTCCTGACCGGGCGTCCGGCCGTCCTCCTGGGCCTCGGTGAGCCGACACACGGAATTCTTGCCTTCACGAGCCTGCGCAACGAGCTGCTCGTCCATCTCGTCGCTCGCGAATTCCGGTCGGTGGCGCTCGAGACCGATATCTTCGCCGCGTCCATCGTCGACGATTACGTGGCCGGTGGAACAGCGGGCCTCGACGAGGTGTTGTCGGCCGGTTTCAGTCACGGGTTCGGCGCAGTTCCCGGTAACCGTGAACTGCTCGAATGGCTGCGTGGTCATAACGCAGCGTGCGCGCCGGAGGACCGGGTCCGATTTCATGGCTTCGACGCGCCCGTCGAGTACTCGGGAGCACCGAGCCCCGGACCGTCCCTGAAGTTCGTATTGGAAGCCCTGGCCCCCGAAGAGGTGTTGCCTCCCCACATAGGGGACCTCGACGAACTCCTCGGTGACGACGCCGACTGGACCGATCCGAACGCGATGTACGACGCCGTCGCGTCGATCGGCGGATCCAACAGAGCCCAGGTTCTCGGCTCGATCGCGGAAGGACTGGCCGCCGCTGCACCACTGGACGCGCCGTGGGAGGTGTCTGCGCACGCGCGCGCTGCGCAGGGTTTGCTTCGCTATCACGCGGCCATGGCGAGTACCGCCCCCCGATCGCATCGGGCAACTACTCGGCATACGCGCCGAAATGATGGCCGACAATCTCCGCGACATCGTCACGCGTGAACGCGGTCGCGGGCCGACCCTGGTGTTCGCGCACAACTCGCACCTGCGCCGCGGCGACTCGGCGTTACCGGGCGAGGCGAGCTGGGCTGCAGCCGGTGCGCTCGTGGCCCACGACCTCGGCGATGAATACGTATTCATCGCGACCGACGCCAACCCGTCGGCACCCGTCGGCACACTGCAGGCCATGTTGGCCGATGCCACAGACCGACGCGCGTTGTTCCCGGCGGACGCACTACGCAGCGCACTGCCCGAGTCCGTTACCGCGGGTACGCCGATCGCTCCGGGCCACCTGCCACTTTCTCCCGCAGACCTATCCGGAACCGACGCGATCCTGTTTATCGCCGACACCGATGGGCACCGACACCAATACTGGTGATCCGTCCAAAACGTATATCGAACGTTCAACCACCGACATCATCCCGTGGTGAACGCAAACGCCAGCTGGCAAGAGAGCTTATCGACAGAGCGCTGCCAGCGGATCTTGACGAAACACAAACCGGAGCCAACGATCTAGTCCAAGTTTCAGCTCGACACGGACCCCTATCTACTCCGTAGCTACTTGACTACGAACAAGCTGAATCAAGTGGCTTCGTCCACTCAGGTGCATTCGCTCAAGACACGCAGATCGCCGGACACCAGTGGATCCACCTGGACACCGTCTCAGCGCCAAGTTCGACCGTGTAAGCATTGAGTAGTGACACTCCCGCGGCACGCACACAAAAAAGACGGCTTCGGATTTCTCCGAAACCGCCTCTGAACTGCATCTACGTGTCGGGCTGACAGGATTTGAACCTGCGACCACTTGACCCCCAGTCAAGTGCGCTACCAAGCTGCGCCACAGCCCGCCGCGCCTCGAAAGGCGCTTGCTGAGATTACCCCAGCCCTACCCCTGAGAGGAAATCGCCTGCTCAGGGGCGGGTCGGGACTACATCAGCGGTTGTTGCCCTTGCCCGGCCGTTCCCGCTTCTCGCGGATACGGACCGAGACGCGCACGGGGCTGCCGTCGAAGTTGAACTCTTCACGCAGACGCCGCTCGATGAATCGGCGGTAGCCGGCCTCGAGGAAGCCGGTGGTGAAGAGCACGAACGTCGGCGGCCGGGTGCTGGCCTGCGTCGCGAACATGATGCGGGGCAGGCGTCCGCCACGCATCGGCGGCGGGGTGGCTGCCACGACCTCTTTGAGCCACGTGTTGAGGCGTCCGGTGGGGACACGCTTGTCCCACGACTCGAGAGCAGTCTCCAGAGCGGGCACGAGCTTCTGCACGGCACGGCCGGTGTGCGCCGAGATGTTCACTCGCTGCGCCCACGGCACGCGCGCGAGATCGCGGTCGATTTCCTTCTCGAGCTGCTGACGACGATCGTCGTCCACCAGATCCCACTTGTTGAACGCCAACACCAGCGCACGGCCGGCATCGGAGACCATGCTGAGCACGCGCAGATCCTGCTCCGAGATCACCTGCGAGGCATCGAGAAGCAGAATCGCGACCTCGGCTGCTTCGATCGCAGACTTCGTCCGCAACGACGCATAGAACTCGGCACCGCTGGCATGACTGACGCGCTTGCGCAGTCCTGCCGTATCGACGAATCGCCATGTCTTGCCGCCCAATTCGACCAAGGAGTCGACCGGGTCGACGGTGGTGCCGGCAACATCGTGCACCACCGAACGCTCGTCACCCGAGAGCTTGTTGATCAGCGACGACTTGCCGACGTTCGGCTTACCGACCAGAGCGACACGCCTCGGTCCCCCACCGGGGATACCTTCGCGCGGAGTCTCCGGCAGGGCCTCGAGCACACGGTCGAGCAGATCACCGGTACCGCGGCCGTGGGTGGCGGACACCGACAACGGCTCCCCCAGACCCAGAGACCACAGTGCGGCGACCTCGGACTCGGTGCGACCGTCGTCGACCTTGTTGGCCACCAACAGAACCGGAGTCTTCGACCGGCGCAGCACTCGTGCCACTGCCTCGTCCGTCGTCGTCGAACCAACGCGGGCATCGACGACCAACAGGATCGCGTCGGCGGTGTTCATCGCCAGTTCGGCCTGGCGCGCAACGGACTGTTGCAGCCCTTTGGCGTCGGGCTCCCAACCGCCGGTGTCCTGCACCAGGAAGCGTCGACCACTCCAGTTCGCCTCGTACGACACGCGGTCGCGAGTGACGCCCGGGACGTCCTCGACCACTGCTTCGCGGCGGCCGATGATGCGGTTGACGAGCGTCGACTTGCCGACGTTCGGTCGGCCCACCACGGCGAGAGTCGGTACGGCAACGGCATCTTCACCGTCTTCGCCCTCGTTGAGGTCGACGTACTCCCACTCGCCCTCGTCGCTCCACGTTCCGTCGCCCGCGGTTTCCGCTGCGCCGGAGAAGAATTCTTCACTCACTGGACTGCTCCACTTCTGTCGTTCACCACGAGCAGCAAACGCTCGATCACGCCGTCGAGATCCAGCTCGCTGGTATCGACGATCACCGAATCCTCGGCGGGACGAAGCGGTGACACTGCCCTCGTCGAATCTGCGTGATCGCGGCGCTGCACATCCGCGAGCACGGATTCGTAGTCGTCGTCGCGACCCTGCTCGATGTTCTGTTTGTTGCGACGCTCCGCACGCGCCTCCGGTGAGGCCGTCAGGAACACCTTCACGTCGGCGTCGGGAAGTACGACGGTGCCGATGTCCCTGCCCTCCACCACAATTCGCGTCGACGAGCTGGCGAGGTCGCGCTGCATCTGCACCAACAGCTCGCGCACCGCAGGCACCGCGGACACAGCCGAGACGGCTTTGGTCACTGCGGTGCCGCGGATTTCGCCACTGACGTCCTCTCCGTCGAGCAAGACGGTCTCGGACAGAGGATCCTTACCGATCTCGAGGGGAAGGGCAGCAACAGCTTTCGCGACTGCGTCTGCATCGGTGGGCTCGACGCCCGAACGCAGCACCCATACCGTTGCGACGCGGTACATCGCACCGGTGTCGAGGTAGCTTGCTTCCAGTGCCGACGCGAGCCGGCGCGATACAGACGACTTACCGGTACCCGACGGCCCGTCCATCGCCACGACGAGCGCACTCATCACAGGCCCACGGATTCGTAGAGCTTGCCGATCTCGCCGCGGCCGAGAACACGCAGTGTTCCGGGACGCTGATCGCCGAGCACGATGTTGCCGACGTCGGTACGCACGAGGCGTCCCACCGGGAATCCGACCTTGTCGAACAACCGACGCACGATGTGCTTGCGGCCCTCGTGCAACGTCACCTTGACGAGCGATTTGCCGTCCGAGATATCGAGCAGCTGGAAGCCGTCGACCTTCACCGGGCCGTCGTCGAGAGTGACGCCTTCGCGCAACTGCTTGCCGAGCGTGCGGGGAATCGTGCCGAACAGCGTCGCGAGATATGTCTTGGACACCTCGTACGACGGGTGCATCAGCCGGTGAGCAAGGTCACCGTCGTTGGTGAACAACAACAGTCCCTCGGTGTCGGCATCGAGCCGACCGACGTGGAACAGTCGCTGGCCCGCCTGCACGCGCTCGGCGACGATGTCGCCGACGCACGGACGACCCAGATCGTCCGACATGGTGCACTGCCATCCGCGCGGCTTGTTCATCGCGAGATGAACCAGTTCTTCCTTCACGACGACACGAGTGCCGTCGACGCGAACGACGGCGATGTTCGGATCGATGCGGATGCCCTGCTCGGTGACGATGCGTCCGTCCACCTCGACGCGACCGTCGGCGATCAGCTCTTCCGCGGCCCGACGCGACGCGACACCGGCCTGCGCGAGCACCTTTTGCAACCGAACACCCTCACCGGCAGGCACGTGCTTGCGCGGGGACGAATCGGTGTACTGATGCTTCGCCGGCTTGGCGTTGCTGATGGTGGTTGCCGGAGCCTGCTTCTTCTGCGGCTTCGGCGGCTTGGGGCGCGACGGCTTCTTGCGGGGCACCGCGTCGTTGCTGCGATCGTTGATGCCCGTCTCGACGGGCTTGTTCTCGAACGATTCCCCCTGCTCGACGCCTCTGCGCGGGGCCGGTCGGCCACTGGTGCGGGGAGCGCCTGCGCGTGGTCCCCCGGTGCGAGGGGCGCCGTTTCGGGGTGCACCAGCGCGGGGAGCGCCGTCCCGGGGTGCGGCGTCGCGAGTGCGATCTCCGCGGCGTGCGTCACGCGGGGTGTCCGACCGACCTGCGGTGGGCTTCCTGCGTGGGTCTTGTCTCTTGTTACGGTCCGGTGTGCCATCACGGCGAGCGGGCTTGTTCACTTGTCTTACCTATCAGTCGTCCGAGTCGAGCTCGGCTGCCGGATCGGGTTTCGATCCGCGGTTCTTGGTGGAGCGGGTCGTTCTGGGGTCGGTGTCCATGCTGTCACTGATCTCGTCGATCAGGTCCACTCCCGGCAACAGCGGTGCCAGTTCGGGTAGATCACCGAGCGATGCGAGCCCGAGCCGTTCGAGGAACAGCTCGGTGGTGCAGTACATCGTGCCGTTGGTCTCCGGGTCCGTTCCTGCTTCGGAGATCAGTCCACGGGCGAGCAACGTACGCATCACTCCATCGACATTGACTCCACGTACGGCGCTGACTCGTGCGCGGGTCAACGGTTGACGATAGGCGATCACGGCCAGGGTTTCCAATGCTGCACGTGTGAGCTTGGACCGAGCGCCGTCGAGAAGCAGCCGTTCGACGTACGGCGCATAGGCGGTTCGGGTGTAGAAACGCCACCCGTCGCCGGCGTACCGGAGGTCGATTCCGCTGCGGCGTTCGGTCAGTTCCGCGGCCATCCGGTTCAGGGCGGCGCGTACGCGGGCCACCGACGAGCCCACAGCCGATGCCAGTTGTTCGTCGGAGGCGGGAGTATCGACGATGAGCAGAACCGCCTCGAGTGCCGACGCGAGCGTGTTGTCGTCGAGTTCGCCTGACTCGTCGACATCCTCGAGCTCGAGTTCCGGGTCGGCATTCATGCGTAGTCCTCTTCCGTGACCACGATGGGTCCTTCGTCCTTGCCGGTCCAGCTCACTCGAAGATCGCCGAGTGGTTCGGGTTGCTCGAAGGCGATCACTTGTTGCCGGAACAGTTCCAGCAACGCGAGGAAGCGCGCGATTATTTCGACCTGCACTTCGCAGTCCTGCACCAGCTCCGAGAACGATGCCCACTCGTTGAGTCCCCGGCCCTGCAGGTTCTCGAGCAACCACTCTGCCTGCTCGGGGATCGAGACCGCATGCTGATGAATGTGGTCCAGACCCACTTGCGGGATCGGCTTGGGCCGAAACGCTGCGGCTGCGATGTCTGCGAACCTGGCCGGGTCGACCCCCAGCAACACCTCGGGAATCAGATCGGCGAATCGATCTTCCACCGACACCGAGCGCGGATAACGCCGCAGCGCAGCGGCTTCCAGCTCACCGAATAGCAGCGCGACCTGCTTGTAAGCGCGGTACTGCAGCAACCGGGCGAACAGGAGATCGCGCACCTCGAGCAACGCGAGATCCTCGGCGTCCTCCACATCACCCGACGGCAGCAGACGAGCCGCCTTCAGATCGAGCAACGTCGCGGCGACGACGAGAAACTCGGTTGTCTGATCGAGTCCGACATCGGCACCGAGCGATTTGGTGAACGAGATGAAATCGTCGGTGACCGTGTGCAGAGCCACCTCGGTGACATCCATGCGGTGCTGACTGATCAGCGACAGCAGCAGATCGAACGGGCCCTCGAAGTTGAGCAACCGAACCCGAAATTTCGACGGATCCGCGTCGGCGGGAACCTCGATCGGGGCCTCGTCGGCAGCGTCGACCGTCACGGACCCGACCGGTAGATCACCTCGCGCGCAAGAGCGCGGTACGCCTGCGCGCCGCCGGATTTGGGAGCCCAGGTGGTGATCGGCTCACCGGCAACGCTGGTCTCGGGGAACCGGACCGTGCGAGTGATCACGGTGTCGTAGACGACGTCGCCGAACACCTCGACCACCCGCGTCATCACCTCGCGCGAGTGCAGCGTGCGGGCGTCGAACATAGTCACAACGATGCCCGCCAGCTTCAGTCGCGGGTTCAGCCGATCGCGCACCTTCTCGACGGTGTCGTTGAGGAGAGCAAGGCCGCGAAGACTGAAGTACTCGCACTCCATCGGAATGAGGACTTCGTCGGCACAGGTCAGCGCATTGACCGTCAGCAGGCCGAGCGAGGGCTGGCAGTCGATGAGCACGTAGTCGTAGCGGTCGAGAATGGGGTGCAGTACCCGTCCGAGCGTCTGCTCACGACCCACCTCGGTCACCAGCTGGATCTCGGCGGCCGACAGGTCGATGTTGCTCGGCATCAGATCGAGATTGTCGACGCGAGTCCGCATGATGATGTCGTCGGCCGACACCTTCGCCTCCACGAGGAGGTTGTAGACGGTCAGATCGAGTTCGTGATGTGCGACGCCCAATCCCGCGGACAGTGCGCCCTGCGGGTCGAGGTCGACGAGCAGCACGCGACGGCCGTAACCGGCCAGCGAGGCACCGAGATTGATGGTCGACGTCGTCTTGCCGACGCCGCCCTTCTGGTTGCACATCGCGATGATTTTGGCCGGGCCGTGACTGGCCAGCGGCTGCGGATCGGGAACCGGCCTTGTCTTGCGACCGGTGGGCCCGAGCTCGTTCGGAGCAGGAATGATGTCGCGTGTCTCCCGACTGTATTCCGGTTGACGTGTATGGAAAAGAGCGCCATCGCTGTGCGGATGAGACGGATGCGTTTCGCCGGTATCGGGGGTGACGGCGGGGTGCACGCCCCACGACGGTTCCGAGGCTGACTCCGCCGCTGGCGGCTGCGGTGTCGACACGTTCCAGCGCTCCCCTGTCCCGTTCGTCTTCGAGTAGTTCACGCAAACGCTACCGCTTGACGCGACGGCATTGTCATCGGACACGCTGACACACGATTGCCGACCGCGTGCTAGCGCGCTCGCGGGTGCGCACCCGCCCACACTTCACGCAACGTCGTGACGGTGACGAGGGTGTAGATCTGTGTCGTGGTCACCGACGCGTGGCCGAGCAATTCCTGCACGACGCGGACGTCGGCACCGCCGTCGAGCAGGTGCGTCGCGAACGAGTGCCGGAGCACGTGCGGTGACACCCCGGCCGTGATTCCGGCCCGCTGCGCGGAGTCCTGCAATACTTGCCAGGCGCTCTGGCGCGACAGTCGACCACCGCGCACATTGAGAAACAGCGCCGGATTCGAGCGGGCGACGAGGCCCGGCCGACCGCGCACGAGGTATGCGTCGACCGCCTCGATGGCCGGCCTCCCCACCGGGACGACTCGATGTTTCCCGCCCTTACCGCGCAGGAGCACCGAGCGAGCCTCGGTGTCGATGTCGTCCACATCCAGACCGACGGCCTCGGAGATGCGCGCACCGGTGGAGTAGAGCAGTTCGAGCAGTGCCCGATCTCGCAGACCACGCGGCGCATCGGGACCGGCGATGGACGCCGATTCCAGCAGCGCCACGACCTGGTCGACGGGCAGCGACTTCGGTAGTCGTTTGGCCGGCTGCGGCGGCTTCACCTCGCTCGCGACGTTGCGCTCCACCATGCCCTCGGCCAGGGCAAAGCGGTGCAGACCACGCACGGCGATCAACGTTCGAGCCGCCGAACTGGCTGCGAGAGCCGGGAATTCGTCGTCGCCGCGCCGGAGATACAGCACGAACTCGGTGATGTCGTTCTCGGTCACCTTGGCCAGATCGGAAATTCCGTACCCACTCAGAAACCGCTCGTACCGCACCAGATCGCGACGGTACGACGACACCGTGTTCGGTGCCGAACCGCGCTCGACCACCAAATGATCGAGATACGTCGCAATCTGATCGCCGATCACAGTGGCTACTTTCGTGAACTCTTCCGAGACTCGAATGCCGTGGGTCGATCCGCCCACGGGGCGTCGGCCGGACGCAACTCGGTGCCGGTGGCACGAGCTGCCGCCAACGCGAGCACTCCCGACACGGCCGAGGCGTTGACGATCTCCCCTGCCAACGCACGACGGACGGCCTCGCCCATCGGCACGAAGGACAACTCGATGTCTGCCTCCTCATCGTGCGCCTCCGGGCGATCGACCTCACTCAGATCCTCGGCGAGGAAAATGCGGACCGCTTCGTCGGTGAATCCGGGAGAGGCCAGCACGTCCACCAACACCGACCATTTTCCGGCTGCGAGACCGGTCTCCTCGGCCAGTTCGCGCTGCGCCGCCAGCACGGGCTGCTCACCCGGCTCGTCGAGCAAGCCCGCGGGCAGCTCCCAGAGACGACGTCCGATGGGGTGCCGGTACTGCTCGATCATCGCCACGCGGTCCTGATCGTCGACGGCCAGAATGCCGACTGCGCCGTGATGTTCGATCACTTCTCGCTCGGCGCGACGCCCGTTCGGCATCGCCACCTGATCGAGCCGCAAGGCAAGAATCGCGCCGGAGTACGGAACCGTCGAACCGAGCGTGGTGAATTCGTGTCTGGTGTTCTCGCTCATCCGACGGTCTCGGCCTCGGCGTCCGACTTCTCGGCCGCAGCGGTGTCACCGTGAATGTCGACCGGCAGCCGCTCGGCAGCCTTGTACTTCAGTGCCGCGTTGATCAGTGACGCGAACAGCGGATGCGGACGGGTCGGCCGGCTCTTGAGCTCGGGATGCGCCTGGGTAGCAACGAAGAACGGATGCACCGATGCCGGCAACTCCACGAACTCGACCAGATGACCGTCCGGGGACGTACCGCTGAAGACCAAGCCGCTCTTGGCAATTCGATCACGGTAGACATTGTTGACCTCGTAACGGTGACGATGGCGCTCCGAGACGTTCTCGGTGCCGTACGACGCCGCGACGACCGAACCCTTCTGCAGCGTCGCCGGGTAGGCACCGAGACGCATGGTGCCACCGAGGTCTGCATCGCCGGCGACGGCGTCCTCCTGGTCGGCCATCGTGGAGATCACCGGATCCTTGGTGTCCGGATCGAACTCGGCCGAATTGGCATCGGTCAGGCCGACCGAACGAGCAGCCTCGATGACGACGCACTGCAAACCGAGGCACAACCCCAACAGTGGAATCTTGCGGGTGCGTGCGAACTCGATGGCACCGAGCTTGCCTTCGATACCGCGAATGCCGAATCCGCCCGGAATGAGCACGGCATCGACATCGCCCAGCGCAGCCTGAGCCCCCGCAGGCGTCGAGCACTCGTCGGACGGAACCCACTTGATCTCGACCTTGGCGCGATGAGCGAATCCGCCGGCACGCAGTGCCTCGGTGACCGAGAGGTAGGCGTCGGGCAGGTCCACGTACTTGCCGACGAGGCCGACTCGCACGGTTTCGCGGGGCTGGTGGACGCGATCGAGCAGTCCGCCCCAGATGGTCCAGTCGACGTCACGGAACGGCAGACCGAGCTGCCGGACGACGTAGGCGTCGAGGCCTTCCTTGTGCAGCACCTTGGGGATGTCGTAGATCGACGGGGCGTCGGGTGTGGAGATGCAGCCGTCGACGTCGACGTCGCACATCAGCGCGATCTTGTTCTTGAGCCCCGGCGGCACGTCGCGGTCGCACCGCAGGATCAACGCGTCGGGCTGAATACCGATGCTGCGCAGTGCTGCGACGGAGTGCTGAGTGGGCTTGGTCTTGAGTTCACCGGACGGTGCCAGGAACGGAACCAGCGACACGTGCAGGAAGAACACGTTGTTGCGGCCGACGTCGTGACGGACCTGCCGCGCCGCTTCGAGGAACGGCTGCGATTCGATATCGCCGACGGTGCCGCCGATTTCGGTGATGACGACGTCCGGCTGATGGCCCTGAAGATCCGGACCGTTCATGGCCAGGATGCGACGCTTGATCTCGTCGGTGATGTGCGGAATGACCTGAACGGTGTCGCCGAGGTACTCGCCGCGACGCTCCTTGGCGATGACCGTCGAATAGACCTGGCCGGTGGTCACATTGGCGAATCCGGACAGATCACGGTCGAGGAAGCGCTCGTAATGGCCGACGTCGAGGTCCGTCTCCGAGCCGTCCTCGGTGACGAAGACTTCACCGTGTTGGAACGGATTCATCGTGCCGGGATCGACGTTCAGATACGGATCGAGCTTCTGCATGGTCACACGCAAGCCGCGTGCGGTCAGTAGCTGGCCGAGGCTGGACGCCGTCAGACCTTTTCCGAGCGAAGACGCGACGCCTCCGCTGACGAAGATGTGCTTGGTGTCGGAACGCGACTGAAGGCGTGACAATGAGGCTCCCGTGACGAGTCTGCAGGGCTTGCTCCTATCAGGGGGCTGATAAGAGAGGTAAAGCGTGGAAATTGGGCCTGCTACCCACGGGACTTCACGGTAACACCAGTACGTACCTCACCGCCAACGACACGCGTATTCGACGCGAGCGCCGATCAACTCACCGGCGCACCCACGGTGACGGCGTTCGCGTTCGCTCCGGTGCCGTAGCGGCCCGCAGCACCGTCCAGTTGCTCTGCCAGGGCGAGAACTGTGGTGATTCGGCCTGCTTCACGATCGACGTTGTCCACCGTGCTGAGCGCAGACGACAACGCCGAGTCGGCTCGTACTACTGCGATCGAGCCGTTGCCCTCGGCCGCACCGGAACGACCTGCCAGTACCGCACCTGCTCCGCGCGAATCGAGAGCTCCGGCGAAGCGAGCGACGATGGCACCGCGGTTGCCGTCCTCGACATCCGAGGCACCCGAACCTGTGACCACCACGGCCAACTGCGCCGGTGCGACCGCACCGTTGTCGTAAGCGATGAATCCGCCGCTACGCAACGTCTCGAGCGCGAGAGACAGCTCCTCGGGGGTCGATTGCGGCTGCGCCGTCTGCGCATTGAGCAGCAACACCGAACCCAGCAGGTCGCCCGCCAGACTTCCTTGGTCGACCGCCCCGGTACGCAACTGCACACCGGCCGGAATGACGTTGGTCAGTCGGGTGCGCAGATCGTCGCCGTTCGCCGCGGACACGAACGAATCCGTCAGCGACACCCGGCCCGTGACCGTGGCACCGGACGCCCCGATCGAACGCGTGACGCCGTCGACATCGCCGGGATCTGCATCGGGCGTGGTGATGACCACAACGCTGCGATCGACGAGGGAGTCTCGGAGTACTCGACCCGAGACCGCCGCATCGAAACCGTCGGCCGAGTTCAGCTGCTCGCCGAGCTGATTGTTGGTCGATTGCAGATCGTCGACCTGATTCTCGAGACCCGTCTTGTCGTCGCGCAGACCCGAGACCAGTCCGCTGGACAGCAGACCCGAGCCGAGGACGATGCCGATGGCCAACGCAACGAACACGGCAGCGAGCGAAATGGCATGTTGGCGAAGCGAAATCACGAAAGCAACCCCTGGAACCACAGTGCGAATCGGTTCCACAGATCGATCGCCCAATCCAAGGATTCGCCGCCGATGTTGGAGACGGCCAACGCCACGATCACCGCGACGAGCGCAGCGAGAATGAGCAGGGCAATTGCACCGCCCGACACGCGGCTTCGGTACAGCGTGGCCACCGCCTTGGCGTCGACCAGCTTGGCACCGACCTTCAGACGCGTCATGAACGCAGCCGGGTTGGTGTTGCGTCGTCCGCGATCGAAGAATTCGTCGAGGCTGGCCGGGCTACCGACCGACACGATCAGCGACGCACCGTGGTGGTCGGCCAACAGCAGTGCGAGGTCCGCAGCAGCACCGGTCGCCGGGAAGGTCATGGCCCCGATCCCGAGATCCTGGATGCGTTCGAGACCTTGGGCGTGTCCGTCCGAATCGGCCGGAATTACCACTTCTGCACCACATTTGAGTGTCTGCGCCGTGACGTCCTCCGGATCGCCGACGATCAGATCCGGGCGGTGTCCCGCTTTCATCGCTGTGTCCGCGCCCGCACCGACGCCGATGATGACGGGCGAGTACTCCTTGATGAACGGCTTGAGATTCTTCAGGTCCTCCGCGTGCCCCGGCCCGTCGGCAACGATCACGACGTGACGACCCTTGAGGTCGATGTCGATGTCCGGTACCCCGACGCCGTCGATCAGCAACGGACTCTCGGTCCGAATGAACTCGATCGTGTTGCCCGAGAACGCTTCCAGATGGTCGACCAAACCGGTCTTGGCCTCGATCATCTTGTCCGAGATCTCGGCTTCGCTCTGCTCCTCGCCCTTGGCGAGGCGACGATCGCCGGTGTAGACGCCACCGTCGTTGAGCCGGATCTTGGTGCCGTCCTTGATCTTCTTGAAGATCTCGGTGCCGGCCGAGTCGATCAAGGTGATCCCGTTGGCGACGATGACCTCGGGGCCGAGATTGGGATAGCGACCGGAGATCGACGGCGACGCGTTGACGACCGCGAGCACCCCGGCCTCGACGAGCGCATCCGCCGTCAATCGGTCCAGATCGAGCTCGTCCAGAACGACGATGTCGCCGGGGCCGACCCGCTTGAGCAGCTTGGCCGTGTTGCGATCGACTCGCGCGATCCCGGTGATTCCGGGCAGCGAATCCTGACTACGTGACAGCAGTGCCGGCATCTTCATGCCCACCATGATGACCCGATCGACACGCCCGGCCATGGAGGCGCGCCGAAACAACTACCACACTGATCACATCAGCACCAAAAGTTACAGGGCGGCTCTGTCTGCGTTTGCGGTGGCCAAGAGCTCCTCAGCGTGTGCGCGACCGGTCTCGGTGTCGTCGAGCCCCGCGAGCATCCGGGCGAGTTCTACGACGCGTTCCGAGGACGACAACGTTCGGACTCCGCTGTTCGCCGCACCTTTCTTGGCGTCGGTCTTGTCCACAACCAGATGCGTGTCCGCGAATGCAGCCACCTGCGGGAGGTGGGTGACGACGATGACCTGATGGGTACGAGCCAGCCGACCGAGCCGACGACCGACCTCGACCGCCGCCCGACCACCGACTCCGGCGTCGACCTCGTCGAACACCATCGTCGCGCCCTTGTCGGAACCCGCCAGCACCACCTCGAGCGCCAACATCACCCGCGAGAGCTCACCGCCCGACGCGCTCTTGCTGATCGGCAACGCCTGGGCGCCGTCGTGCGCGGACAACCGGAACTCGACCTCGTCGACGCCGTTACTACCCGCATGCAACTCGGTACCGTCGATGACGATCGGTGCCGTGTCCGACGGCCCGGCCGGCAGCGATCGAACATCGATCTGCAGCTTGGCCTTTCCCATCGCCAGTCCGGCCAGCTCGACGCTGACGGCTTTGGACAGCTTCGTCGCCGCTTTCGACCGGGCAGCGCTGAGCTTGGACGCGGCCGCCGCGACGTCGACAGCAGCCGACTCGACGCGCGCACTCAGCTCCGCGAGCGCGTCGGCAGAGGTGTCGATGCGAGACAGACGTTCCCGAGCGTCCTCGGCCCATGCGATGACACCGTCGACGTCGGCGGCGTACTTGCGCGTCAAAGACTTCAGCTCGGCCTGCCGGTTCAGGATCGTGTCGAGAGCTCCTGGATCCGACGGGAGGTCCGACAGATACGAGGTCAGATCGGCACCGATGTCTCCGACGACGGCCATTGCGTCGTTCAACCGGGGCAGCAGTTCAGTGAGAGCAGCGTCGTCGGCATTTTCGAGACGCGATCGCGCCTCGCCCAACAGATACAGCGCAGACGTGGTGTCCGACGCCTCCTCGGTACTCCCGACAAGGGCCGCGGCGGCACCCTCGGCGGTTTCCCGCAGCGAATCGAGGTCGCCGAGCCTGCGCACATCCTCGGCGACGGCTCGATCCTCACCCGGTTCTGGGGCAAGCGAATCGATTTCTTGCAGGCCGAATTGCAGACGGTCGGCCTCCTGGGCCAGTTCACGGCTGCGTTCGGTGCGGTCGATCAATTCGTTGCGTGCGTCGAGCCACGTCTTACGGGCGGCGCGATACTTCGCCACCAGAGAGACCACCGAATCACCGGCGAATCTGTCGAGTGCACCGAGTTGCTGATCGGGGCGCAGCAGCCGCAACTGGTCGTTCTGACCGTGCACTGTCAACAGCGAATCGGTGAAGTTCGACAGCACCGATGCGGGGACGCTTCGTCCACCCAGATGCGCACGCGAGCGACCGTCCGAATTGACCGTTCGCACGGCGATGATCGAATTGTCTTCGTCGCGTTGACCTCCCGAGGATTCGAGTACCTTCTCGACGTCCTCGATCACCTGTTCCGAGGCGGTGTCGGTGCTGAATCGACCCTCGACCACGGCTCTTTGGGCACCGAGGCGCACCCGACCTGCGTCGGCGCGCGCACCCGACAGCAGATGCAAGCTGGTGACCACCATCGTCTTGCCAGCACCGGTCTCGCCGGTGAGAACCGTCAACCCCTCGTGAAATTGTGCACTCGCGCCGGAGATGACTCCGAGGCTGTCGATCCGAATTTCTTCGAGCATCCCTACCTCGCTCTCCCCCGCCACCCGGTCACGGGCAGTTCGAATTTCTTGACCATGCGATCGGCGAACGGTGCCGAATCGAGGCGAACCCACTTGATCGGCGATGCTCCCCGCACGACCTCGACACGTGCTCCCGCCGGCAAGCCCAACGTGCGGCGGCCGTCGCAGAACACGAAACCATCGTGTCCGCCGGCGTCGATCTCGACGGCGATGATCGACTCGGGGCTGGTGACCAGCGGACGCGCAAAGAGGGCATGGGCGTTGCTCGGAATAACCAGTATGGCTTCGAGTTCCGGCCACACCACCGGCCCGCCTGCAGAGAACGCATATGCGGTCGACCCCGTGGGTGTCGACACGAGCACTCCGTCGCAGCCGAACGCGGAGACCGGACGCCCGTCCACCTCGAGAACGACCTCGAGGACGCCGAGCCTGGATCCGTTCTCGATGCTCGCCTCGTTCAAGGCCCACCCGCGCTCGACGACCTGGTCGCCCACTCGGATGGCAATGTCCAGCGTCATCCGCTGTTCGATGCGATAGTCGCCGGCCATGACACGCGCCAGCGCGTCCTCGAGATGGTCGGCCTCGGCCTCCGCGAGAAACCCCACGTGGCCGAGGTTGATACCGAGAACCGGGATGTCGGCCGCCTGTGCGAGTTCGGCCGCGCGCAGAAACGTTCCGTCCCCGCCGAGAACCAGAACCATCTCGCACCCGGCGGCCGCGTCGGGACCGAACTCGACGACGTTGAGCCTCATGTCCGCCACGAACACATGGTCGTGTTCCTCGGTGTCCGATGCCTCGATCTTGGACGGTTCCACTTCGTCGACGAGAACCCGCAGGCAAATGCCTGCTTCGTCGAACACTTTGCCCACTCGGCGCGCGGTCTCGGCGATGTCCGGCCGGCCGGGGTGTGCGACGAGAAGAATCTCCCGAACGGACTCCTGCGTCGGTGCTGCATGGGACGGAGTCACTGTGGTCCTTCCTCGATCGCGTGACGGACCAACTCGGTGACGCCCACGCCGGTAGGCGGCGAACCGTCACCTGCGCCCGCCTTCAGCCACAAAAAGTACTCGACGTTGCCCGAAGGTCCCGGCAGTGGGCTTGCGGCGACCGCCTCGACACGCAGGTTCAACGCGATCGCGGCATTCGCGACGTCTTCGACGGCCTCCGCCCTCAGCGCCGGGTCTCGCACGACGCCGCCGGAACCGACACGATCCTTGCCGACCTCGAATTGAGGCTTGACCATCAACACCATGTCGGTGCCCGACGTGGAGCACGCAACGAAAGCGGGAAGAACGAGCTTCAGAGAGATGAACGACAGGTCTGCCACGATGACGTCGACAGGGCCGCCGATCGTGTCGGCGTCGATCGAGCGCACATTGGTGCGATCGATGACGTGCACGCGTTCGTCGGATTGCAGTCGCCACACGAGTTGGCCGTAGCCCACGTCGACCGCAACGACCTCGCGCACACCGCGACTGAGCAGAACGTCGGTGAAACCTCCCGTGGAGGCACCGGCGTCGAGACACCGCGCGTTGTCGACGCTCAGGCCGAGTGGCTCGAACGCGTCGAGGGCACCGAGCAATTTGTGCGCGCCGCGAGACGCCCAGCTGATTTCGTTGTCTTCCTCGGCCACCAACAGCGGAGTGCCGGGCTCGACGGCGGTAGCGGGCTTGGAAGCCACGGTGCCGGCTATCTTCACCCGGCCTGCTTCGATGAGTTCGGAGGCGTGCTCGCGAGATCTGGCCAGTCCACGACGGACCAGTTCTGCGTCGACACGTGCGCGACGGGCCACGTCAGGTCTTGTCGACGGTGGTCAAGGCCCGAACCAGCACTTCGTGGGCCCGGTCCAGCACACCCGCATCACGTGCCAGGGCGTCCGAATCGACGGCCTCCGAATCGAGGTCTGCCTCCGACCCTATGGTGAGCTGCGCAAGCAGCGACGACACCTCGGCTCTGATGCTGTCCGGATCTGCGGACGACTCTTCGCCGGCCGCGTTCGGCCGGTGTTGTCCTGGGAGTGGAATCGACGCGCTCATCGCCTCTCACGCTATCGGATGGGTCCGACGAACGCCCGCTCGCGGCCGCCTGCACGAACCCGTGTCAGCAACCCAACAGCGAGCGCAGATCGGCGAGTCCATCCCCGTCGAAGCGAACGTCCGAGAACTCCGAACCCGACCACGCAACATCGAGGACGGCAAGCAGACCCTCGAAGACATCCATCTCGGCAGCACCCTCGAAACGCACGGACAGGACCCCGTCGTCGATGCCGACCGTCCAGCCATGCTTCCCAGCGACCTCGGACGCCGACTCGTCCTTGTTCAGGACCCCGAGATCGCTACCGATGTGGGTGGGACGCAGATGCTTCGGAGCACGAAGCAACTCGGGAGCGGTGCTGACACCCGTCAGGACCAGCAACGACGGCAGGGCAGCTTCGTTCGCACCGGCGATATCGGTATCGAGCCGATCGCCGACCACGAGGGCCGAGCTGGCACCACTGCGCTCGACGGCGTCACGCATGATCGGAGCCGCGGGCTTGCCTGCAACGATGGGCTCGACGTCGGTGGCATTGCGCACTGCCGCCACCATCGAACCGTTGCCGAGAACGAGGCCGCGCTCGGTCGGAAGAGTCGCATCGACGTTGGTTGCGACCCACAGTGCGCCCGCACGCACTGCCAGCACCGCCTCGGCCAACATGGGCCACCCTGTATCGACCGAATGTCCCTGAACCACCGCAACCGGATGGTCGTCGGCAGAGCGCACCGGTGCCAATCCGACTTTCTCGATCTCAGTCGCCAAGGCGTCGGTACCGACGACGAGGACACGTGAGCCGGGATCGAGTCTGCCCGCGAGTACTCGGGCTGCGGCTTCGGAACTGGTGACGACAAATTCTGCTGTGGTGTCGAAACCGAGTTCACGGAGATGTTCGGCGACATCGCTCGGTGCGCGACTGGCATTGTTGGTGACGAAGTACTGCTTCTCGGAACCACCCGAAAGCGCCTCCACTGCACCCGGAATGGGGTCCTTGCCGGCGTAGACGGTGCCGTCGAGGTCGAGCAGCAGAACGTCGTGGGCGTCGCGGAGCAATGTCACCGACTGCCCCCGGACAACTCCTCGACCCGCTCTTCTGCGTCGGTTTCTCCATCGACATCTGCCGCGGCAGCGTTGAGGAACCACTTCACACCCTCGTCGACGCGACCGGCAGCAACGAGCGCATCGGCGTAGACGTAGAACAGGCGAGCGGCAGCTGTACCCGACCGAGATGCGTCGAGATCGGGGGTCTGAAGGGTAACGACGGCCTGGTCGTACTGATTGAGATCCATACGAGCGCCGGCGACGACGATCCGAAGTTCCGACGCCTCTTCACCGGTCAGTTCCCGCGCTTCGTCGCTCCGACCGAGTTCGATGGCCCGCTCGGGGCGCCCGAGTCCACGTTCGCAGTCGGCCATGACCGCGATGAGGCCGGGGCCACCGGCCATTCGACGTGCCGCTCGCAGTTCCGACAAAGCTTCGGCCCATTCACCCGCGTGATACGCCGCAATTCCGGCTGTCTCACGTACGACGGCGATGCGGCCGGCTCGCTGACGAGCCGAGCGCGCGTGCAGCAGCGCCAACTGCGGATCGTCGTCGAGCAGTCTGCTCGTCATCACGAGGTGACGGGCCACAGCAGTCGCATTGTTCTTGTCCAAGCTCAACAGATCCCGGCGCACGGCCGGCTCCAGCTGGCCGGCCTCGACCTCGTCGGGCAGATCCGGCTCGTCGGGCCGCGGGGGTCGGCGATCGGACGATGCGCTGTTACCGCGGCGATCGCCCGAGAACCCACCTTCACCACCACCACGCCTGCGGGGAGGGCCGTCCGAACGACGCGGGTCGCCGCGACGGTCCGCAGCGCGGGGGTTGCGATCTCGGGACTCGCTCGGGCGGTTGCCGCCGTCCCCTCGGGAGGGGCGACGATCGTTGTTGTCTTCCGACACGGGCGTCCTTTCGGATTCTGGATACAAAACGCAAAAAGGGGACCCACCAAGTGGGTCCCCTTCTTACAACGGATGTTCGGCGGTGTCCTACTCTCCCACACCCTGTCGAGTGCAGTACCATCGGCGCTGGAGGGCTTAGCTTCCGGGTTCGGAATGGGACCGGGCGTTTCCCCTCCGCTATGGCCGCCGTAACTCTGCGA
>NZ_SPNG01000033.1:0-709 GCF_004563845.1 Rhodococcus sp. 1R11
TCCGGCTCCCAGTCGTCCTGGAACGACACAACATTGGTCACCACGGGGCGCCCCACCGTCAGGGTTCCGGTCTTGTCGAACACGAAGGCGTCGACCCTGCCGGCCTGTTCGAGGTGCGATCCTCCCTTGATGAGAATGCCTCGGCGAGCACCGTTGCCGATGGCGGCACTGATGGCCGTTGGAGTGGACAGGCCCACCGCGCACGGGCATGCGACGAGCAGCATCGTCATCGCCCGTCGAACATCTCGGGTGACCACGAGGGTGAGGGCCGACAGGATGAACGATGCTGGCACGAACCGTCGTGAAAAGTTCTCTCCCACAGTCTGTATGGGGGCGCGATCCTCCTGTGCCTCCTCGACGCGAGAAATGATGCGGCCGATCGTGGTGTCGCGACCGACGGCGGAGGCGCGCACGACGAGGCGGCCACGGACGACGACGGATCCCGCATGAATACGGTCTCCGGCGACGATCGACACCGGCAAGGTCTCGCCGGTGATTGCGGACTGATCCACCACCGCGTCTCCGTCGACGACGGTGCCGTCGACGGGAACGCCCACGTGATCGTGCACGACGACCTCGTCGCCGATTTCGAGTCGATCGACGTCGACGGAGATTTCGGAGCCGTCGGGCAGTCTGATCCAGGCGGTGTCCTGCGTGCCGGTCAACAGATCGGAGATCGCGCGTCGAGTTCGCTTGAGGGTCAATTCCT
>NZ_SPNG01000015.1:0-139119 GCF_004563845.1 Rhodococcus sp. 1R11
GCCTGGTCCCGCCGCGATCCATGACTCAATTGATCCGCGAGTCACTTGAGCGGGGCATCAGCGACGCCGACTCGACGGTTCGAGATATCGAGATCTCTGACGTACTCGAGTTGGTCATGTCCATCACAACCGAACACGCCGGCACAGCAAATCCTCTCGACGCCGTTGCCGATCCTGACCCCGCCCAACTCAGGGCGCAAATTGCAGCCGTTCAGGCCTACACCGCGGAAGAGCAAGAGGCCGCCGTACGCAAGGACGCCCTCGAAGAGGCTGTGAACCTGCAGAGCAACGAGGCTGTCAAGCTCGAAATTATCAAGGCATCGACCTACGACCTCTGGTTCCGGCCATGGCCCGACCGAGTGACCGATACCCGTATCGGAACAACACCCGCTGAAGCATTCGAGATCGCAAATCGCGTACCACTACTCGACGTCATGGTGGTGGGACAGATCATTTCCGAAGGAATGACGGCTGGCCGGTTCGAATGGACCCGCGAGCAGCTGCTGCAAGCAGGAGCCAGTGCCGACGCAGTGCAGTTCGTCATCGAGAACATGGCCTACGACGCGGCCGGGTTCGAGCGGCGACTTCGTAAGGACCGACAGGATGGTCCAGTCGCCGACCAGCGGTACGTCTTCACCGAACGCCCCTTCCTCTTACGAGGAGACGACACTCTGTTCGGACTGCGCTACCAGTGGGTCATCGACCGCTTCTTCGGCTCACAGCTCTACTGGCAGACCTTCTTTCTTCTAGGCGCTGCGCGCCCCGGGTCTGTCGCCGAGGCATTCAGCCAGGCCATCAACTATGCCTTCGAACGTGTAACCGGCGACATCCTCGAACGGATTGCCTCCTACAGCTCTAAGATCACCAGCCTGGTCACCGAGACCGAGATGCAAGCCGAATGGACACAAAGCAGAGGGCGGACACCGTCGGTCTGCGATTTCATGCTAGTCGCTGGCCGCGCCTGCATTCTCCTCGATGCGACGAACCATCATCTGAGCGCAGGTCTGGCCCAGGGACTCGCCGACGTCGACACGTTCAACGCGGATGTCGATTCCGCCTTTGTGACAACGAAATTCGAGCAGATCGTCTCGACAGCGAAGCTGGTCAAAGAGAACCGCCCCTTCGGCGTCGAGGCGCATCCAGTCTTCTTTCCCTACGTCGTGGTCCCGAACAACGGCCTGCCAAACACGACCGCTGTACAGCTCGACTGGATGATGAGGGCGAAAGCTCCGTTCGCAGAACTCTTGGGGTCTACCCGCGCTCCTGTTCCCCTCAGAATTGGTGACCTCGCCCTCTTCGAGGGGATAGCTGACCACCTCTCCGGGCCTGACAAAGATATCGCCGATCTATTCGGAGGGTGGACCAGCCAAACCTTCCCGGTTTCGTTGCGCGAACTCCTGGACAAGGCCGGGATTCCCGCCGCCATCCCCCAACGAATGATCGACGACCAGAGGAAACTCGACCGCCTCATCCTTGACCGTCGAACCCGCTGAGGATCGAGAAGAACCACAAGCCGGGAGTACCCAAAATAGTCAACTGGTTCTCATTGGAACGTTGCCGCCCAGAACGTAGACGCTCGGATCCGACCTCCGGTGCGGACGTGGCCGCTTCGCTGGGTGCTTGCAGACTGACTCCTGCCCAGCTTGCGATGATTGCGCGTAACAGCAGGTGCCGGGACTGCCGTTTACGGCCGTCGTCGCGATGATCGGCTACTTCGACGGCCACCTCCGCGACTGGGCGAGAGATCAGTCCGCTCTCGCCCAGATCCGAAACGAAGCCGTGCATGCGACGGACATGACCTCGACCGCCTCTGGACGTCCTTACTTCCCGAACAGGCGATCGGCCTCACGTTCGTCCGGCAGGTCCTCCAGCCAGAGCGGCACAGGGTGGGCGAGGCGGCTCAGGACGACGTCGACGGCGTCGGCGGTGAAGGGTGTCGTCACAATGGTGGTCGGCGGAGGGTAGATCACTCGATAGGGCACTTGCTCGTCGGACGTTTCACCTACAGGAACCAGATTCCGCGAGGAATTCAACTTTCCACGTCGGCGGTTCGGCATCGGGTCAAACACATCGATCAGCCCAAACTCGTTCAGAGCATGGATCGCTTCCAGGTATGTGTCCTCGCTGAGGCCGTAGCGTTCCCATCGGATCGTTTCTCCGAGGGCCACGCCGATGTCTTTTTTCGACGAGCGTGGCTGTCCCTCCATGCGTTGGGTGAATTCGACGATTGCCAGGAAGGTGGCTATCTCACCCGGTTCGAGGACGAGGTGCCAGCCGCGAGCGAAAAAAGCGCGCGGTACGCGCACGGTCTCAGGGCTGCGTCTGTCCGACGGCACTGTGTACCTGCGGCCGGTGTTGGCTTCGGAGTTCAGAATCCAGTCCTTGAATCTTCCCGCTACCGGGTTCGGTCCGGTGCGAACGAGCCCGGCTTCGTGCAGCACCGACAGCGCCCGGTTCAGCGCCCGTCCTCGTTCGCGATTCGTGCGCGCGGGCGCAGTCGGCTTGACGTGTAGGCCACAGAGCTTCCACCACGGTGCGAACTCCGGTTCGACGAACACGTTGGGGTGTTTGTTGTCGAACATCTTGCCGGCCTCGAACTCGAGGTGCGCTACGTAAATCGCCGACAGCAGAACCCTCAACGCCGAGTTCTTCCGGTTGATCAAGCGGGTTGCTGGAGGGCGGGTGTCTAGATCAGCCGATCGATCGTATTTTTCGCCGGGGGTGCGAAGAGGGCGTTTCGGGTTGAGTCGCACGAACGGAGTTCGGATCCTGACGTCCTCGAACCTGGCCTCTTCGTACTTACCGCCGACGCCGAGCAGGCTGTATTCCTTGGTTGCTGCCTTCACTGCGTCCTTGCGAGCCAGCAGGGCCTCACGGCGAGCGGTCCTGCGCGTCTCCCACCCCTTGAGTACTGCCTTGGTGTACTGCTCCTGACCTGCGCGTTTCGCCTGTTGCTCAGCGGTAAACTTTTGGGCGATTACCCGTTTGGGGATAGCCGAGGCCCCCGCGGTATCGGTAGCGTCGCCGTTCTCTGGCTCGTCAGGATCGTCCGATTGTGCCTGGTCAACCATCAGATCTCCTCGAATTGGTACCGATGTAGCCGGTGCTGCGGGAACCGGACATTGCAACGTTAAACGTAGATTAGATTAACGGGGCTATGTCCGGCCAGCATAGACCCGGTGACCGGCCACCACGGTACTCCTAGCGGCGTGCGTGCAGCTCCAGAGCCCGCCACAGTTGGCTCCATGAACAACACACCAAACGGATCGAACGACGATCCTGGCCAGGACGGACGGAACCTTTTTCCGTCACTGACGACCCCTGCAGCATTCGGCACTGCGGGACTTTTGGGTGCGACCGCTACGTACTTCTCGCGGGACCCATCCGTTGGAGCAACGATCTTCGCCGCCGTGCTGGGTGCTCTGACGAGAAAGTAGCCCGCAGTGCGTGTGAGGCCGTCCGGCAAAAGACGGCGGCCTCACACGCGGTCTCACCGATGGCCACGAGTGCGACCGGCCCGCGCTTACAGCCGCGGGCCGCGCCGCTGGTGTCCGTGTTCGATGTTCTGCTGCGCGATGGTGTGGTGGTGCTCGATGTTCTCGGCCTCGTGCTGTAGTCGCTGCTGTTCTTCGTGCTCGTCGCGTCGTTGTTGCTCGATGTGGTCGTACAGGGTGTCGATGTTCGTGTGGACGGTGTTGTACGGCGCGTGCTCGGCCCGGTTCTCGGGTCGTTCGCCGGCGATCGAGGTGGTGTCGGTGATCTGGTAGCGGTCTCGGTAGGCGGCGATCTCAGCGGCGGTGCGATTCCATTCGGCCGCGAGGGCGTCGTCGTCGGGCCGATGCTCGAGGTGGCGGGTGAACTCAAGGTCCGGGCTTGAGGCCGGGTCGGGGACGGCGGCGATCCGGTCGACGGCGGCGGCGTGCTCGGCGGCAATGTCGTCGTATCGGTTGTCGAGTTGCTCACCCAGGACAGGATCGACGAGGTGAGCGTCGAGGTCCGGTGACGGCACCCAGTGCGGTGCGTCCTGGTCGACCGGCGTCCGGTGTGTGGGCGCGATGTCGTCGAGTGCGTCGACGATCCCTCCGGCGAGGACGCCGGGGTGTGTGGCGGTGTGGATGTCGCGGCACAGTTCGTCGAGGTCGTAGCCGCCGTGTGCGGTCAGTTCCCGCATCCGGGCGATTGCGGTGTTCCACCGGGGATCGTCGCTGCGGGCTGCGGTGGCCATGGCGATCGGGAAGTGCTCGCGCATCGTGTCTTCGTGCTCTGCGAGCCAGCTGGTGTTCGCACGTTCGGCCGCGTCGGTGATGGCAGGTACGAGGTCTTTGATGAGGGCGCGGGCGGTGACGTCGTCGCCGCGTGTCGTCAGTTGCTGGGCGTGCCAGGCCAGTACCTCGCGGGGTTCGATTCCTGCGAGCGCTGCGGTGCGCAGGTGCCGGCCGAGGCGGTGCACGCCGGGTTCGGCGATGAGGCGTTCGGCGGTCGCGGGGTCGAATGCGGCCTGGATGGGTCGCTGTACTCGTGCGATGTCGAGGTCGGCGCGGGCGGCGTCGTAGTCGCGGATCCGTCGGCCGATGCCATCGGTTTCGGCCGGTGCCGGCCGAACGGTGGCGTAACGATCGGCGACGAGTCGGGCGTAATCGTCGAGCTCCTTGTCGGTCCCGGGTGTGCGCGGCGGGAGCGGGGGCAGCTCGTGTTCCGGTCGCCCGGTAGCGCCGGCCACCGTGTCGGTGTCGGTGGTGTCGGTGGAGCTGCGTGCCTCGACGATGCGTGAGTTGAGCACTCTCGCGACGTCGCGTGCGGTGTGGAGCTCGCCGGCGGCGAGTGCGTCGACGAGGACGTGGCGGGCGCTGTCGCCGCGGTCGTGGATCTCGGCGAGGGTCGCACGGAGCGCTGCGAGGCTTCCGGGGTGTTCGGCCTGTGCAGTCGCCAGAAGCGCTGCGGGCAGTGCCCGGTCGAGGACGGTGTCGAGCCAGTGATCACGGAGGCGGGTGTGGGCGGCGAGGTATGCCTCGCGGAGCCGGTCGGGGCTGTTCGCGTGTTCGGCGGCGTCGCGTATCGCGGTGATGGCGGCCTTGTGGCCGTTGTCGTTGGCGAGGATGCGGGTGAGGACCTCGCGGGAGTTCGGGGTCTCGATCTCCGAGAGGTGCATTCCTTCGGTGTCGAGGGTGACGCCCGGTTCGACGGGCACGTACAGCTCGTTGTTGGTGCGACCGCGGGTGGCGGCGACGTAGAGCCCGGCGCGGTCGGTGGTGGGGCTGAGCGCGGTGTGGGCGGTGTCGACGGTGATGCCTTGGCTGCGGTGCACGGTGGCGGCGTAGCCGAGTTCGGTCAAGCCGGACACGTAGTCGGCCGGGAGGGTGATCGTGCCGTCATGGGTTTTGCTGCGGACGGTCAGCGAGCCGTCTTTGCCCACGGCGGTGACTGTCCACAGGTCACCGTTGCGGACGAACATGTTCCGCCGCCGACCGCCCTTGGTGCGCAGCCACGGTGCGTTCTTGCGGGTGAGGACGGTGTCGCCGACCCCTGCGGTGAGCTGATCCGACAGCTCGGCGGTGCGGCGGGACTTCACCGTTCCTTGGCTGCGGAAGTGCTCTTGGATGGCGAGGTTGACGGTGCGGACGTCCTCGCCGGTGGAGAGCATGACGAGCGAGGACTTCCCGGCTGCGATGTCGGTGAGGTACGCGTCGGCTGCGGCGTCCTTCATCTCCGTGGCAGTGCCTGTGTGGACCCATCCGCGTTGGTAGAACATCTCGAGGCTTGCCGGGTCGCCGTGCCGCAGATCGAGTGAGTTCTCGGCCTGTTCGGTGTCGCTTCCGAACCGCACGACGGTGGTCAGCTCGGGGGCACGGGTCTCTTCGGCGAGCAGCCGCAACGCACCGCCGGTTTCGACGGCGTCGAGCTGGTTCGGATCTCCGAGCAGGCGCACGACCGCGCCTTTGGCTGCGGCGATCTCGGTGATGGCGGCGAGGTCTTTGGTCGCGGCGAGGGATGCTTCGTCGACGAGCAGCATCGCACCGGGTCGAATGTCGATCCGGTCGGACAGGGTCCGAGGTTCGTGGCCGTTCTTGCCTCGCCACGGGTAGGTCAGGGTGGCGAGCGTGTGTGCGGTGACCCCAATTTCCTCGCCGAGGTTTTCCGCTGCGACGGCCGACGGGGCGAGGGCGATGACCTGATATCCGGCCTTCTTCCAGGTGTCGGCGACGGCCTGCATGGCGGTGGTCTTGCCGGTGCCGGCCGGTCCGATACCGACCGCAACGAGGGTGCCGCTACCGACGAAATGTTCGGCGAGTTCGCGTTGCCCGGCGTTGAGGGTGCGTCCGTCCTTGCCTTTCGCGGCGGCGGTGATGACCTTGTCGAGCGCGGCCTGCGGAGCGATGTACGCGACCGGGGTCTGAGCGGCATCGAGCAGGGAACGTTCTGCGGCGAGGACGCTGTGCGAGGTGTGCAGGGCGGTGCCGGGGCGGGTCAGGATGAACTCGCCGTCGCGGCGGCGCAGCGCTGTCGGAGCTTCGGGCAGCTCGGGGAGCGGCATGTGTACCGAGGTTGCGAGAACACGGTCGATCACAGCTTCGGTGGCGGCGCGGCGGGCGGTGTCGTCGGTAAACGCGACGGCGGCGAAGTTCGCATCGACGGCGGAGTGGACGTGGGTGATCGCCCAGTTCGATCGCTTGTCTTCGAGGCGTTCGAGTACGCGCGCGACCTCGTCGTCGAGGAAGTCGAGGGTGCGCATGTGCTCGCCGACCTCGCGCACGCCGGAGGCGTGGTCTCGTTGGACCTGTTGCCACCCCGCGGCGAGAGCGTCGACGTCGCGTGGGGTGCCGAGGATCTGCGCGGACCGGGTCAGCCAGGCGTTCTGCATCTCACGCAGCGTCTGCGGTTCCTGCTTGCCGGCGCGGGTGTCGAGGTTGGCCTGTTGGTAGAGCGAGTACATCGCCTTGGGGGACGGCATCCGGCCGTGTTCGGCGCGGTACTCGGCGACGAGCTGGTCTCTGCGCGTTTCGATCTCGCTGCTGCGGGAGGAGAACATCTCGCACAGCTCGCGCGGGACCTGCTCGATTTCGACGACGTCCTGCCGACCGTGACCGGTGGAGCGGGCAGCGAGGGAGAAACCGAGTTCGGTGTGCAGCTTGGACATGATCGTGGCGTTGTAGCGCT
This sequence comes from Rhodococcus sp. 1R11, assembly GCF_004563845.1. Lineage (NCBI taxonomy): Bacteria > Bacillati > Actinomycetota > Actinomycetes > Mycobacteriales > Nocardiaceae > Rhodococcus > Rhodococcus sp. 1R11. The sequence goes on from NZ_SPNG01000015.1 coordinate 7,156, forward strand.
GCGAGGCCGGCACCGCGTACCGGTGCAGGATCGACCCGTCGAGGGCCCGCCATTTGCCGTCCGATTCGGTGCACACCTTGATCGAGACGACGGCATGGGTGTGCAGGTTCGGATCGCCGGCGCGGGAGTCGTAGTGGTCGTAGAGGGTCGCGACCAGACCGGTGGTGTCCTGGACTTCCTGGCTGGTGTTGCCGGTGCGGGTGAAGCACGCTTGCGTCTCGATCCAGCCGAGGGCGTCGGTGACGGTCTCTTTGTGGATGCGCTCGATTTCTCGGCGGGTGCCGTCGTCGGCGAGTGCCCACATCACCGACACGCTTTTCGGTGGGGTGAACACCAGGTCGTAGCCGGCCACGGGCTGGCGGACGCGGGACTTCTGCGCACTGATCCACGAGCGGAGCTCGCGCTGATCTTCCGGCGGGCGGCCGTGGCCGTCGGTGAACAACCGGGTGCCGACCTCGTCCATGATCTGCTGCGACTGCGCTTTCGACGGCGCGTGCCCGTGCGCGCTGCGGAACTCCCCTACCGCTGCCTTGTGCTCGCGGAGCAGTTCGATGTCGTTGGAGAATTCCGGGAACTTACGGCCGAGTCGGGCCGCTTTGAGCGCGGCCTTCTCGTTCGCGCCCTTGGTAATTGAATCTTCGATCAACGCCGAGGCGTTCGGATGCAGCCCGCTACCGAACAGTGCTTTCATCTGCGGCTCGGACACCTGCCCACCGCCGGTGATCGACGCGGCCGCAGTCGGGTCGATCCCGGCCTGCATCTGCTCCAGATTGTCCAGGCCCGCACCGAACCAGACGCCCGGCGGTGTGCCGTGCGCGGTGTAGTAATCGGTCAGATCTTGGCCGTGCTCCCGTTCGCGGTCAGCGGTGGCCACCTGCTTGGTCAGGTACTCGTAGCCATCGCCCGCGTGCAGTACGTGGAGCGTCATCACACCGCCACCCTAGACGCCGCAGGCGGGCAGGCGGAAGGCCGGAACCCCCCAAAGTCTGAAATTCAGCAAGAGGTGTGTAAATCATCTAGGCTCTTGGCAGGCGGAGCCTGTGCAGTAAGGCCAAGCCCTCAGATGTCTTCGGCCAGGTCACAGACTTGGGGCGGTCGGAGCTGGGGTCTCGGGGGTCAGGAGATGGAGAGGCAACGGGATCATGGGGTCGACAGGAGATCGGGTAGCCGCCCGCGAGCGGGGATGGCAGAAGGCCACCCGCGCGGCGGGTACGGCGGTTCGGGAGCGTGAGAGGGCGGCGCGGCGCTTCGCTGCGGCGCGTGCGCAGCGGGACGCGGCCGAGCGGGTAATGGCGACGGTGTTGCGCGAGCTGGTGGACGCGACAGGGATGTTGAGGACCGCAGCGGCGATCGTCGGAGTGTCCTTCGAGGAGGCGGAGCGGTTGACCGATGAGCTCGGGGTCGATCTGCTAACGGGTGAAGGCGGCGAGGGGTGACCGATACGAAGCCGGCGGAGATCACCCTTTCGCCGCAGCAGCGGCAAGCTTGGGTCGACATGGTGACCGAGGTGTCGGCGGAGCTGGGCATGGCTATTCCGCCGGCCGTCGAGTTCGATTGCACGTCGGAGCTGAAGGGCGCGATGCGTTACGACCACGATCGCGACACCGTCACGATCTTCGGGGGCTGGGTGGAAGCAGCGTCAGACCCGCAGGAGCTGGCATCGAAAGCCCTTGCCTCCCACGAGTTGGGCCACCGTCTTGATCGTGAACGGCTCCTGAAACGCGGTGCAGCTCTTCGCGCGGCGTACTGCATTCTCGGCATAGCGTTGGCAGTCGCACTCGTGATTGGTGCGGTCGAGGCCTTCCAAAGTTCCGGGCGGTTCGGGCCGGTCGTCCCGATCTGGGTGCTACTGCTGCCCTTCGTCTTCGCCCTGTTGCGAGCCCTCCTGATAGCAGTCGTGCGGTGGCCGGACGAATACCGCGCCGATGCCGTTGCCGCGTCGTTGTACGGACCGCAGGGCGTTCACGCTTTCCTTGATGTGATCGGCGCGCGCACGGAGAGCCGGTTGGCGTCGTGGCTCAGTCCCTCGCACCCCACCGACCGGATGCGCCGGGCGCGACACCCGCAATGAGCTACCCGCGTGTGGGTGCGATGTCCCCTATCTGTGTGTCCGGCCCCGATTGTGGGTGCCTGAGATCGAGCGGAGCGGTGGGAGGAATCTCGGGCATCCATATGAGGGTGAAGGCCGGTGCACAGTTGGGGGCACCGCACCCGATCCCCTCGCCCGTCGGTGACTCCCCCGACCGGCCGTGCACCGGTCGTGCAGGTGGTTCGTCTCGTCCGTCCGGTGTCGTCTGCGACGCTCGGGCGGTAGAGTTCGCAGTGCGTTCTGGTGGTGCCGTGTGGGCCCTCCGCCGAACGTCGATCACGTGCACCCTCACCGACTCTCCCCGTGTCTGCGGGCGGTCGGTTCGACGAGAAAGGCCCACACACATGACTGTCACCCCGTTGGACAAGGACGCGATCCGCGCGGCCGCCGAAGCGGCGATCAACGAGCGCATCGCGAAGGTCGAGGCGATCACCGACGCGCAGCAGAAGGTCGTCGAGGCCGAAGCCGACGACGCGAAAGCGCGTGCGGCCGCCGACGCGGCGATCAAGGAAGCTCAGGCCGCGAAACGCTCGTCGTCCAAGTCCGTCGAGAAGGCCAAGGACGCGGTCACTGCCGCGTTGCGGGCCGCGCTCGACGGTGGATGGACGGCGCAGCAGTTGCGGGAAATGGGGTTGACGGTGCCGACCTCTGTCATCGCGTCCCCGAAGCCGGCCTCGACAGGATCGGGACGCAAGAAGCGCCCGGTGCGCATCGGTGTGGCGAGCACCGCCACCGACTCGGACAAGCCCAGTTCGGGCGAGTCGCCCGACGCCGCTACTCCCCCGCATACCGACCCCGCACCGAACTCCGAGACACCGCCTGCGGCGCAGGAGTTCGCCTCCGCCGGGCAGGGTGCGCAGTGAGCGCCCTGGGCGAGCTCGGCGTCGTCGTGTCGAACTCGGTCGGGCCCGATCCGTCGACGTTCGCCGCGTCGATCGCCTACGGCGACAGTGCCGGTGAGCCGGGAGCACCAGTTGCGTACGGAGAGTTCTTCACCTTGCTCGACGCAACCCAGTTCGTCGTCACCCAATCCTGGGTACTGGCGATCACCCGCGAGCAGGCACACCTCGCCGCGACAATCGTGCGCGGCGGTCCGGTCGACACCGGACTGCACCTGCTCGATGCGGCCGGGACGCCGACGGAGATCTCCGACGCCGTCGGACAGCTGTTGATGGATCAGGCGGGTGCGCGATGACCGGCGAACACCGTGAGACGGATCTGAGCGAGTCCGATGTGTTGGAGCTCGACATCCTTGCGTTGCTGCAGACCGCGGAGGCGAACGCCGCGTTCGATACCTACGGCCCTGTCGTCACCACGCGGACCGCGCCGCAGTTCGCGGACCTGTTGCGGATGATCAACGCTCTCGCGGCCGGCGGCGACTTCGAGTCGGCGATCGATGCGGAAGTGTTCGCGGCCGTGCGCTCCCCCGTCGACATCTCGCGGTTGGAGAAGTTCGGAGTGTTCGCGACCTCGGACCCGGTCCTCAAGCTCACCGCCGTGCAGACGCTCCGGACGATCCACGACGCCGAGACAGCGCCCGCGTCGTCCGAAGCGCAGTTGCCGGCTCCGGGAGACGTTAGGTGATGGTCGGCAGGCCGGGTCGGTGCCGGAACCGTTAGGTATCGGCGGGGCAACAGAACTCACGCGGTTCGAGCGCTACATCGTGAGCGGCCCGCACGTTGATTCGTGTGCGATCTGGGTCGGCGCGATCGCCGATGACGGGTACGGGCGGTTCTGGTTGATGCGCGATGGCCGGCAGCGAGTGGTGCGCCCGCACCGGTACGCGTTGGCGCGGGCGCTCGGTGTACCGCTCACCGACGAGGTGACGGCATTGCACCTGTGCGACAACCCGATCTGTGTCCGAGTCACCCTCGACGAGGACACCCGCGTTGGCCGGGTGCGTCACGTCGTCGACGGGACGCAGTCACAGAACCTGCTCGACATGGGAGCCAAGGGCCGCGGGGGTGGCCGGCGTCAGCGCGGGCTTTGGTACGGACCCGACCGGGTCGCTCGGGCCGCGCGGTCGCGGCGGCTGCGCGATGCGGTGCAAGGTGGGTGGAACGAAGACGCTGTGCGTGCGGCGTTGCTCGATGCGGCTTCCCCGACGTTGTTCTGAGTCCCGAACGTGCCCGGGCGGTTGTAGGACCGACTGTGTCGGTGGGTGGGTGTGTACTGACAGGCATCGGAGACCGGTCGCGTCGAATCGTCTGCGCGAGTGAACGACACGAGGAACGAAGGGGGTGAGTTCGATTGGCTGTGTATCTCGTGGCCGCTGCGATCCTGGCGTACGTGGTGTTGCGGTCGGGTCAGCGGGCGGACGGCACGTGGAAGTTCGCGCCGTTGCGCGCGACGGGCATGCTTGCCGGTGGAGTGTTTCGGATCGTGGTGTTCGTGGCGGTGTTCGCGTTCGCGATCACGCTCGGTGCGTTGTTCAGCTCTGCCCGAAGTGGGTTCTCCCCGTAACCGGCGGCAATTTTCGCGGCCATGACCGAGCACCTGAGAGCATCATGTCGGCGCGTCGGCACTTTCCGGTGCCAGCAGGTCCGAGTCCGTAGTCTCTTGGAAATACGAGCTAGACGGGCGAACTCACCCACGGGCATCGACCGGACACCGAGTTGATGCGAAAAGGAGTGCCGAGTGCGCGACCATAACGAGCCAGAGCCGACACAGGCCGCAGTGACGCCAACACAGGCAACACCACCAACGCAGACGTTCTTGCACGTCGATCGGGATGGAACGCTCGCTCGTACTGGCGGGATCATCGACCTGAACGGTGGCCTGTCCGAGCACGGCCGCCGCTACCACGCGCTGCTGGGTACCCAGCCGTTGTTCGGATCGGTGTCGTGGGCTGGCCAGAGCTCCAACGTCGTGTCATTCGAGCTCTCGATAGAGAACTTCTTCGAGCTCTACCGGCACACCATGCATCCTGCCCTACCGTCACGCTTCCACTCCCTCTTTGCATTCAGCTCCATCAGCGATGCCCAAGGCTTCGCCACGAGGGCCGGCCAGGCCCCCATCTGGGAGCTGTCCGTTCCGACGGGGACGGTGATCCACCGAGGCGACATGGACTGGCTCAAAGTAGGGACCTACGACGTCATGTTGGACTGCGCCGACAAGTACTGGACCGGGCAACCGATGACCGCCACACCCGCATGGGAAGTACTCCTCGCCCTCCCCCTGACGACGACGCTCACTGCACTCCCCTGATCGGTCCCGGCCGTCGGCGGCTTCCTCCGGGCACAGTGACGCGGAGGCTAGCCCTCGAAGCGTCACGAGTTCTGCTGCCGAAACGTGTTGAGTCGGTTGAATGCTGCCCTCTGCCGGGTACCGAGGCCGACCATGTAGTCGAACAGGTCTGCTTCGGGCGCTTCTTCGGCGGCCTGGGTCAGTCGCCCACCGGCGATGTGGAAGCTGCGGCGGTAGGACTGGGACAGGACGTTGTCGGCGTAGTGCACGGCCGCGACGAAGTGTGCGCCGGCGGTGACGATGCCCATGAGCCGTTTGCGTAGCGGTGCGTCTTTCGCTCCGTCGGCTCCGGATCGGATGAGTGCGCCGGTAACGGAGGCGAAGTCATGGGGTTGGCCGGCGGCGATGAGGTCGACGATGTGGCCGTACATGCGTGCGTGCGCGGGATCCTCGAAGTCCGCCGCGGTGAGCGTGCTGGTGATCCGTTCGATGTCGGTTCCGCCGTTGGTCTGGTTGCGGACGTCCATCAGGGCGCACAGGAGCATTGCTTCGGGGTCGGTGGCCGGGTCGTAACCGGGTTCGACCGACGTATCGAGGTCCTCGACGGGTGCGAGGTCCGCGCGTGCCTGCGCTGCCGGGTCGTCGCCGGGTGTGGGGACTGCGCGTAGTGCGTTCATCGTGGGCCTCGTGTTCGCGTCGGTGTCGGTGTCGGGGTCAGAAGTCGTCTTGGCTGGGTCTTCAGGCTGCGGCGAGCTTCTTCAGGGCGTCGATTCGGAACCCGCTCCAGTGGGTGTCCTCGTCGACGTAAACGACGGGGGTCTGCCGGTACCCGAGCACGTCGGTAACGAAGCGGTAGGCGTCGAGATCCTCGGTGACGTCGACGGTTCGATAGTCCACCTTCTTGTTGTCGAGCATCGTTTTGGTTGCGCTGCAGGGGTCGCATTGCGGTTTTGTGTAGACGATGATGGACATAGCTCTCTCCTTGCGGGAATTGTTCTGTTGACTTCTATTCTACGACAATAGGGAGCTTTGTGCCACGCTTTACAGCGGCGTTATTGCATCCTTTTCCGTTGCGGCTCTTAGTATTTCGCGTATTACTCGGCGTCTCTGAATGCTCATTTCAGGACTGTTGTAAATAGTTATCGACATTCTTTGTCGGGCTTGTCTCGCATAGCACCCCTCCCTCCCGTCCGCTGCCCTGCCGAATTTCTTTCGCCGTGGTGGCTGGGGAGAGAAAACCAGTGCACGGGCCGGACGGGCAACCCTTCGGGCGGGCAGTTTTCGTGGGAGCGCAGCGAGTACGGGACGAAAAGTGTTCGGAGCCTTGGCCGTAGCGCAGCGGAGCGAGGGGTTGAGCCGGCGGGCACGGGTGATGGATGCTCGGAGAAGCCACCTACGCCCGAAAGAAATTTGATTCTTTTCGCTCTTGTGAGTGCGGAGCGCAGCGGAGTTCGGTTCGGTGCAGCCCGTAGGGGTGCGTGTGGCCCGCTAGGGCCTGCTTGTGTACGTTGCCGGCCTCTGTGGTGGGACGCGGAACGCCGCCGGAGCTGGTGCTCTACGGCGGCGCGGTAGTGGGGTACGGCTGCGAGGTGATTGCGCGGGAGCGACGGAGGGTGACGACGCTCGGTGTCGCGGTAGCTCGCGGTTGTCAGTGGTCGAGTTCGTAGTGTCGCGTGCGGTGTGGGACCAGCGAAAAGCGGATGCCGAAGGGGCCTCTCATGACCATCTGACGTCGTAGTTGCATCCATTCTTGGACGAGCTCGGGTGTGGCCTTTCGCGCTGCGTCGTTGCGTAGGTGCTGTAGAGCGGCCAACCATTTCTGAATTTGGACTTTGCCGTCGACTATGCGGTGTTGTGCATCAGGTGAGATGGGGAATCTGCTGTCCAGACCCCGTCCAAAGTGGTTTTCGAGTTTGCGAAGGTCTCCGCTGATGAGGCAGTCCAGTTGGTACCAGTCGATCGTGGTCGTCTTCGTAGCTGTGCGGTTCATGCTCGATCACCGCTCGGAGCCTGGGACGTGTTGTCGATGCTGTCGACGATGTCTGTATCTGCCTCATCGTCATCGTCCGATCGGACGGTGAGGGAGATCAGTTCTCCGCAGCCGGCGGCGAGTGGGAGTACGGATCCGGTGATGAGGAGCGTCCAGGTCATGACGGAGGTGTTGCTCGGGTTGTGTCGTTGGGTCCAGAACGCGGTGGCGGTGAGGGTGATTCCGGCGAGCAGGAGCAGCAGAGACCATCGGGTTGGTGTGGTTAGTCGTTCGGTGTGGAAGGCGTACAGGGCGATTGCTGCGATGACGGCGACGATCAGTCCGGTTGCGTACAGGATCATGCGGTGTAGTCCTCCCCCGCTGGTCCGGCCTGCTCGATGGCTTCGTGTCCGCCGTCGACGTTGTTGCGGTGCGCGCGTTCTGCTCGTCGGGGGTTGATGATTTCTACCCAGATCACGGCGGCGGCAGCAGCGATGACGACGATGGCGACGAGGCTGGTCAGGAGTGTGCCGAGGCTGATGGGCATGGTCGTGTGGATTCCGGTGCCGTTGGGGTCGTCGTTGCCTGAGTAGGCGAGCCAGAGGACGAGGGCCATGACGCCGAGTCCGATGATGCCGGTGATGCCGGTGACTGCGACGGATGCGTAGCGCTTGCGTGTGTTCATGGTGCTCTCTTCCCCGATCGCAGCTGTGTGGTGGCCCGATGTTGTCAGATGGTTCCGACATCTTCGGTGGCTTCCGCCGGCGTCGTTGGCCGGTACGCCTATTTATCGTAGTCGGTTAATGATTGCTCCGCAACTGTTTTGTGTAGTCGGTTAATATGGGTCGCATGGGTCAGCGTGGTAGGCCGAAGTCTGTGGAGCCGATTCGGGATCGGGTTGTGCCGGTGCGGTTTACCGAGTCCGAGCATGGCGAGGTGTCGGCGGCGGCTGCGGCGGAGGGTGTGACGTTGAGTGCGTTTCTGCGGGCGCGTGGTGTGGCGTCTGCGAGGCGGGCTCTCAGGCGTGAGGCCGGTTCGACGGACGGGTAGGACCAGCCTATTTGTCGCTACCGAAGAACCACCAGGTGAGGGTGATTGCGGTGGCGGCCGCGAGGGCGAACAGCAGTGCGGCGGTCCAGTGGGGGCTGAAGGTATCGATGTCGATAAGCGCCATCTCCATGGGTGCCGCTCCCCTCTTCGCCGTGTGTGAGATGTGTTCGGCTGCTAGTGGTTCCAGTGTGGCACTGCCCCGGTGGGTTCTCAGGGCTTTCGGGGGGGCTGTTCGGTCAGGTGGTGGCGGGTACGAGGGTGTCGGGTTTGACGAGGTAGGGGTAGACGCCGGGGCCTGGTGTTTCGTTTTCGACGAGGATGAGGCCCTCGGGTTGGATGTCGCGGACGACGACGATGCCGGGTGCGCCGGGTGCGAGGTGGTAGCGGTCGCCGATGTTCACGGTGTCTCCTGTGCTGCTTCGGTGGTGTGGGTTGATTGTCGTTGCTCGAGGCCGATCCGGGTGGCTACTGCGGTGGTGGTGTCGGTCATGTGATGGGTGTGATGGCGTCGGCGGGGCACCATTGCCGGTCGAGGTCGAGTCGGCCCTTCTTGTTGCCCGTGGGGATCGAAAACGACACTTGCGCAAGCCAATCGCCGGTCCCGGTCCGTGCCCAGGCGTACAAGGATCCCTCGACGATGCTGTCCATGGCCAAGCCCTCGGCCCGGACTTTCAAAGGTGTGGTGTCGCGGAATCCTCCGCCTCCGGATCGCCCGATGGCGAGCGCGATATTGACGTGCACCGATTTGGGCGGGTTCACGATGCGGCGGGTGGGTGGGTCGAAGGTGGTGGGCCAGGCATCGAAGATGCCGGCCTCGTTGTCGGTGGTCATTGCGCGACGGCGACGGGCCGGTGGACAGTGAGGTCGTCGGCGGGTGCGGGCGTCCAGCGCAGGCCTGTCTCGCCGACGGTGGGGGAGGTGAGGGTGTAGCGGCCGGTGCGGTGCGGTGTTCCGCGCCCGTGGACGGTGGTTTCGAGGGTGATCGACTTGATGCGCCCTCTCCCCTGATCGATGCCGCCGTAACCGGCGACGGTGGAGGCGATCGTGAGATCGATACCGGGCATATGCCCGTCCGTCAGGATCAGCACACTCGCCTGCCGACGATTCCTGGCGAGCAAAGCCCTTGCGCGCGTGGGTGGTACGTCCCGACCGTGCACGGTCGTCACGACCAAATCGACCCCGTCGAGGCAAATGCTGGCGGCGTCGAGAGGGTCAGTTTTTCCAGGATCCACAAGATGCACTTTTGCGAGATTGCCGCCGTGTTCGTGGACGGCGAGCAGGCTCAGGCGTGGTTGGCCGATGAGGGCGACGTGGTGGCCGGCGGCGGATGCTTCGGCGACGAGGGCGATGAGCATGGACCCGGCGCCGGTGACGGTAATGGCGGTTCCGCGGGCCAGGGCTCGGCGTGGGAGCAGCGCGGCGAGCGGTGGGGGTACGGGCATGGTCCGCAGGGTTTTGCCGCGTCCAGCCGCGCTGAGCGGTTCCGGATCGTCGTCGACGACGGGCTTGACCCGTTCGACCCGTTCGGGTGGGGCGATGGGGGGCAGGTCGGCGGGTGCGTGGTCGCGCCGGCCGCCGGGCACGGTGGCCATACGTCGACGGAGGACGTCGAGCTGGGCGGCTTTGTCGAGTCCGGTGAGGTCTGCGAGCGCGTCGACGGTGGCCATGGGGATCGACCTTTCGCCGTACCGGTAGGAACAGCCACCAAGGTAGTCGAACTAGTGTTCGATTATCAAGTGCGCTGGTCGGCCGACCGAGGGATTTGAGTTGGATCCTCATTGCTTTCGAGGTCGAGATCGAACATGGGGGTGATGCTCGGCATGTCCGACCATCGAGCGCATCAACTGCCCCAAACCCACCACGGGCACAACATAATTCAAGGAAACCGGGCGGATGGACTTTTCTTTACTAGCCCTAGCGAAGTGCTTGGAAGTCGTGGTTGAGTACAGGAGACCCCTTGGTACCGTTCCCATTGAAGGGATGACCTCGCCGTGGCTCTACGATCACTACGAGTTTCCAGAACACTGACAGTTTTCGCCGCGATCGCAGGGCTCGCGCTGACGAGTCCGGGGCTGGTGTTCGCGCAGGAGGCACCGGTCGCGCCAGCGCCCGCACCCGAGGCCGAACCAGCCCCCTCGGACACATTCAGATTCGAGTGGCAAGAACCGAGCTCGGATCCGAATGCTCGCGCGTTCTCGTGGGGAGCGTGCGAGGGCAGCTTCCACGATCCTCAGGTGGTGAACGGATTCCTCGAGTGGGGTATCGAGAATCATTGCGTCGGAACCGGTTACAGCCCCCACAGCATGACGGTCTTCTTACAGGAATCAGGAACGCGTCTTTGGAGCGTCTACGAGACGATCGACACGAAGACAACACCGGGCATTTTCCGCGGCAGCGCGAATATTTCCGTTTACTACGAGTTTCCGTGCTTCGATGACTTCAACCGCAGGTTCCGCATCAAAGCGACCATCACCGCGGGCCGAAACTCCACGCAGGCGATCTCCGACGAGACGATCCTGCCGTGCACCAGTTCGTACGACGACACAAACGACTGAGGGGCGTAGTTCTTCTAGCCCCCCAACGGCCGTCGTCCATCTCTCGCTCGTACCGCCTCCATAGCTCCATCGATCATGAAGGGGATCTTCCATGTCTCTATCTCGAACGTCACTGCGCACCAGCCTCATTGCCGCCGGTTGCGCAGCCCTGATGGCCTTCGGCGCGGGTACAGCATCAGCTGCCACCCAGGTCAGTTGGACAGGCGCAACACCGGCCGCCAACGGAAACTTGTTCTTGCACAACTCGACCATCACCAACGACGGCGGACTGTTCGCTCGCACCAAGATCTGGTCGGCGACCGGGGCTCAGGTCCCGGCGTTCGATATCGCCGCGCGGGCGCGCCTGTTCAAGTCGGGCATCATCTGCCAGGTGGTGGAGTTCACGTACAACACGGACTGGGCATCACAGCTGGAGATTTCCACCGATGGTGCGAACTGCGGTACCGGTTCGTACAACAGCCACGGTTACGTGCGAACGTACGACAACAGTGCCGGTTACCGGGACTACTTCACATTCCCGACCAATCCCATCGACTTCGTCGCCCCCGCTGCTCGTTCGGCTGCACCGGAAGGTGAGGCACCGGCGGTCGAGTCGTTCACCGTCGACGGTCAGACGTTCGGCCCCGCAGATCCGGCGAAGCCGGACACCGAGCAGCCGACGTTCGTTGCCGCCTATACAGATTCCGGAGAGCAGGGCTTCATCCGAAGCGCGGACCTGATCACCGAGCCAGTCGATCGATCGGCGGCCGAGCAGTTGCAGAAGGACGGCAGCGGCCAGGCCCACACGCCTTCTCGCCAGATTTCGGTGTATTCGGAGGACGGGGCCACGCAGATCGGCGTTCTGTCTACGTTGTAGAGGCCGTTCGACAAGGGGCGGGGGCTACTCGAGATTTTCGAGTAGCCCCCGCCCTTGTTCTGCGATCAGTCGAGGCGGGTGAACCAGTTGCCACCGCGCAGGCCCGCTCCGCCGAGGCCCTGAGAGGGCGGCGGTGCCGTCCATAGCCGTTCGACCTGTTCGGACGCTTCGATGATGTGATTGCCGTCGATGGTGACGGTCGCTTCCGATACGCCGAGCCGGGGAATCGCGGTCACGATGCGGACGGGTCCGGGAGGCGGAACGGGGCCGAGCAAGATGGTGCCGTGCAGCGTCCCAGCGTTCCCTGTGGAGTTCCGGACTTCGAGAACGCCCCCTCGCGGAGCGCGCCTGTCGATCGCCAGCTTTGTTCCGTCTCCCAGTTCGACTCCGAACAGAATCGACGCATACCGCGCAGAGTCCACGTGCTCCTCAGCACCGAGGATCAGCCCTAGCTCCGACTGCCTGGTCAACACCGACACCGAGAACATCACACCGAACGAATAGACCTCGACGCTGGACAGCCATATGACCGCGTTACCGGTCTTGTTCAGCTCCGGAGGGTTTGGTAGAGGGATTGGTCGCTCACTGCGAAAACCCTCGGTCATGGTCGAGTAGTCGAACCGCATCCCGTACTCCTGCTCTCCTGGGTTTGTTGCCTGCGTTCCGGATACGCACCCCTCAATGCGGATGCGGAGTCATACCGTCGATGCTATCGACCGAAATCGTCAACGATGCGGTTCGTCGCAGACCAAGGGCAGGAAGTAACTCGTCGACGAGGCCGCGGTGGGCTTTCAACGTTCGGGATACACATTCGAGTGCGGCGATCACGGCAGGGTGGTCGGGGTCGTAGCCTTCAGCTCGGATCGCTGCGCGGTGCTCGTCGTCCATGTCCGGTTGGACGCAGGGAGCGGCGAGATGGTTCCGGCAACAGTCATCCATCCGAATGACTGTTGCAGTCATTCATCCGAATGAGCGGGATCGGAAGCTGAGTCTTATCCCACGCGCGCGCTCGGTCAGTTGTGGCGGCGGTCCTCCTCGAGGCCGCGTAGGCGTTCTAGTTCGGCTCGTTGCAGCGAGATCTCCTCGCGTAGGTCGGTGGCGATCGTCTTTTGTTCGTCGATGCGTTCGCTGTAGTCGCGGCGTAGCTCGGCTTCGCGTTTGGTGGCGTCGGTGCGCTGTTGGGCGAGGTTTGCTGCGTGCGTGCGGTTGTCGTCCTGGTGGGCGGCGCGTTCGGCGGCGAGATCGGTGCGCAGGGTTTTCGCCTCGGCACGCACCTCGGCCAACTCGGCCTCGAGGCGGCGGCGGTTCTCGTCGTATCGATCGATCGCTTCGCGGTGGCTGGTGTTGAGCGAGGCCACGATGGAGTCGTGGTTGTCCTGCAGGGCAGTCATTTCGGCGCGCTGGCGTGCGTCGAGGTCGTCGAGGCTGTGCTGGTGCGCTGTTTTCTGTTCCTCGAGGTCGGTACGAGCCTGCTCGGCGGCGTTCTGTGCCGCCTCGGTCTGCTCCCATGCGTCGGCCGCGTCGGCGCGGAGCTCGTCGTTTTCGGCGTCGAGTGCGTCGGCGCGGACGGTCGCGGCGTGCGCTGCCGCTTCGGCGGCGGCGGCGCGTTCCTCTGCGGCGGAGACGGTGCGTGCGGCTTCGGCGCGCATCAGCTCGAGTCGCTGGTCGAGGGCTTTGGGGTCCGAGACGGTCCCGATTGCGGATTCAACCCGCTGGACCAGAGCCGTGAACTGCTCGGCCTGCGTGGCCAGCGCGGGGAGGACGGCGGCGAGGGATGCGACCGCCAGTTCGGGGGTAGCGGTGTCCGCCTCGTCGACGCCGGCTACTGCGGCGGCCTTGCCTGCCTTTTCCGCCGCTTTGGCGCGGTGTGCTCGTACCCGATCGGACGCGCTGGCGTGGATGCGGGGTCGGCCTGGCTTGCGGGGCGGCTCGGCTGCGGTCATGACTGAACTCTACCATTACGTTTCATTTCATTACATTGCAGTAACGGAATAGAGGAAAAAGGGGTCCCGGCCCCGTGGTGGGGACCGGGACCCCGGAGGGGCCTGGTGCTCAGTGGGTGCACCAGAAGGACCCGACCGGGATGGCTGCTCCCGGCTGCCCGGCGCACCACCGGCAGGTGGTGTCGTGCTCGATCCGTCCGAGCACTCCCTCGGCCTCCTCGATGAGGATGGGGAGCTCTGCTGCGCTGGCGAGCGCGAGCGCTTCGGTGGCCCACCGGGCCGCGCGCGGATCTTCGGCGGGGAGCTGAGCGGCATTGCCGATGAGCTCGGTGATGATCTGGTGATCGTTGAGCAGGTTGTTGTTCATGGCAGGGACACCTTCCAAAGGTTCGGATGAGACGTCCCCGATCGACATGACGAGGGTGGCCTGTCAACCCCGGAGAGGGAGCTTGCGACCGTGGGTTGACTGGTCGGGGTCCCCGGCATGTCAGGCTGGGACGACTCGTACGACCAAATTGGTGACCCATATGGGGCGGCCCCGGAGGGACGTGCGACCGCTTGCGGTCGGCTTTCGATGGTTCGCCGGTCCCGTGCGCGGGCATTCGTCGTCGATGCCCCCGAATCCGTTGTCTCCGATGCTCGCCACTGCTGGGCCGCTCCCGTCGCGACCGGCCTGGGTGTGGGAATGGAAGTGGGATGTAACTGCGCGGGTTCGCAGAAACTCGCGAACGATAGCGTCGCAACACGCGCGTACGTGGAGCATCAACCCGTGAGGGACAACCGCATTCGCAGACTGGCGACCATCAAACGCCTTATGCGGCCGCCAGCACAGCCTCGCGTTTGATCCGGCAAGACCACTGCCGTCTACCGATCGGCTCCGGCCCACCCCTTCCCTCATACCCCCACGGGTACTTGCATACCCCCCTAGGTATGTGTCACAGTAGGGATGTACCCGCCAGAAAGGACCGCCATGTGCTACCCCGTCCCGTGCCCGGCATGCGGTAAGACCACCTGGGCTGGCTGCGGTCGACATGTCGACAGCGTTATGAAGAACGTTCCGCGGTCGCAGCAGTGCTCCTGCTCCATGGAGACACCCGCCCCAGCTACACGCGACAACTTCTTTCGTTCCCTGTTTCGTCGCTGACCCCCACCCCAACAGCACTCCACTGCATTTCGCAGGAATCTCTGGGCGTCTTCAACGCTTCTGAATACCCCCACCCGTATTAGGAGAAGTAATTGTGACCAAGCCCGCTACCGCGGCGGCCACCGGCCGCCACGACCGCCATCGGCCACCGGCACCCGGCGCACTAGGCCGCCTGGGAAGCACGATGGTCGCCCGCCGCAGGTGGGTGTTCGGCATCTGGCTGATCGCCCTCGTTGCCCTGGGATCGGCTGCGCCATCGGTGTTCTCATCCTTGGCCGGGGCCGGCTGGCAGGCCAACGGTTCCGAATCCGTCCAGGTCCGCGAGCTCGCCCAGCAGCATTTCGGTGGTAACTCCTCTGCGGCAGTGCAAGTGGTCGTTCACTCCGACACCGCCACGATCGAAGACGCAGCGGTGCAGCAGACACTCACCGACGTCGCGGCCGTATTCGACGGTGACACTCGCTTCGGCGAGATCATCGCCCCCCAGCCAGGCATGACCATCAGCCCCGACGGCCGCACCGGCATCCTCATCGCCGGCGCAAACGCAAGTACAGATGACATGGTCAAAGCCGTCGACGAGGTCAAAGGCGAACTGACCGAACTCTCCGGCGACGGCATCGAGGTCTACCCGACCGGGTCCTCCGCACTGTGGTCGGACTTCAACAAAGCCAACCACGATGCCATGATCCAAGCCGAATTGTTCTCCTGGCCGGTCACCTTGGCGATCATGGTGCTCGCGTTCGGATCGCTCGTCGCCGCAGGACTGCCGCTGCTACTCACCGTCGCCGGACTCGTCGCATCCGCCGGTGGTCTCGTGCTGCTCAACGGCGTCACCCCGATCTCGGTGTGGGCGATGAACTTCGCGATGATGTTCGCGCTCGCCCTCGGCATCGACTACGCCCTCTTCATCGTCGCCAGGTTCCGCGACGCACTACGCAACGCCGATCCCCGTGCCGCCGTCGCCGAAACCATGGACACCGCAGGCAAAGCCGTGGTCCTGTCCGGTCTGACAGTCCTGGTGAGCCTCTCGGCAGTGCTTCTCGTTCCCGCACCGGCCGTGCGGACCATGGCCGTCGGCATCATGCTCGCTGTCACGTTCGTGCTGATCGCCACCATGACCCTGCTCCCCGCAACCCTGGGGGCACTCGGCTCCAAGGTCAACGCCGCATCCCTGCCCTACGCCAAACGCCAGCAGCACCGCTCCCCGAAATTCGCAGCCTGGGGCGAACTACTCCACAAGCATCCCTGGCCGTTCGCACTGGTCTCCGTCGGCATCCTCATCGTCCTGGCACTGCCGGTCCTCGGACTGAAAGTCGCAATGCCCTCGATCACCGTCGTCCCAGAAGATGCACCGGTTCGCCAAGGCTACGAGCTCGTCCAAGCCCAGTTCGGCGACGGCGCACCCGGCGCACTGCAGATCGTCGTCCCCTCTTCCGACGCCGCCGCGACCGCCACCGCAGCCAGCAGCGTCGACGGGATCTCGATGGTGACTCCGCCCCAGCCTGCCGCGGACGGCTCGAACTACTCACTGCTACAAGCGCTTCCCGCCGTGGACCCCTCCGACGAGAGTATGGGCACCATCCTCGGTGACCTGCGCGCGCAGCTCCCGGAGTCGGCATTGGTCGGCGGGGCACCGGCGGAGAACCTCGATCTGCAGCAAGCCCTCAACGACTACCTGCCGCTGGTGATCGGGATCATCCTCGCGCTCGGTTTCATCCTGCTGCTCGTTGCACTGCAGGCACCGCTGATCGCGATCCTCGGCACCGCCGTCAGTCTGCTCTCGACCGCAGCCGCATTCGGAGTAGCGAAGCTGATCTTCCAAGACGGACACGGTGCATCACTGCTCGGCTTCACCCCACAGGGGTTCCTCGACGGCTGGGGACCGGTGTTCTTCTTCGCGATGATCTTCGCCATCGCCATGGACTACACCGTGTTCCTGCTCGCCACCGCCAAAGAGCACTACGAGAAGACCGGCGACCCGAAAGCCGCCCAGGTCGACGGCCTCGCCCACTCCGGCCGCGTCATCTTCGCCGCCGCCGCGGTCATGGTCGCCGTGTTCTTCACCTTCGCACTCTCCGATCCGCTCCCACCGAAAGAAATGGGCATCATTCTCGGTGTCGCGGTACTGCTCGACGCCTTCCTGATCAGGCTCATCCTGCTGCCGGTCCTGCTGCGTCTGACCGGTCACGCCGCATGGTGGTCACCAGCCTGGCTGCGCAAGGTGCTGCCCTCGATCAGCTTCTCTCACTGACACCCTCACCACACCCAACGGAGCAATCATGACCGATCCGAACACAACCCACTCGGCGGCATTCACAGGATGGCCGATCGAACGTATCGTCCCCGCCCTTGCTGCCGGTGTCACCGCCACCGGTCTGGCACTCGGCGAATTACACGCACCGCAATGGCGACTACTCAGCGCGTTCGCTGCCGCCAACCTCGCCCTCTACGCAGCGGTTGGCTGGTGCCCGGCCAGCGCACTGCTCACCAAAGCGGGCGTGCCGAGTATTCGCCGGCCCCGAATCGGGTAGGCCCACACCACCACAGTTCGACCACCGAAAGGAATTTCCCTCATGAACATCGCACTCTCGACCACTCTGACCGACACCGACTTCGACACCGCAGTCGACTCCGTCAAATCAGCCCTGTCCGACCAAGGCTTCGGTGTTCTCACCGAAATCGACATGCAGGCCACGTTGAAGGCCAAACTCGGCGAAGACATGGAGCAGTATCTGATCCTCGGTGCCTGCAATCCCACCCTCGCGCACCGCGCCGTCGGAGTCATGCGCCAGATCGGCTTGCTGCTGCCGTGCAATGTCGTCGTCCGCGCCGACACCGCCACATCCGGATCGGTGATCGTCGAAGCGATGAACCCCGACATCATGGTCCAAGCGACCGGAGAACCCGCCCTCTCCGATGTCGCGGCCGAGGCCACCACCAAGCTCCAGGCCGCCATCGACGCACTCGGTGGCCAGGACACAGCCCACAGCTGATGACCCTGGCACTGGCACTGGTCCTCGGCGTCGCCGTCGGCATCCTGCTCGGTCTCCTCGGAGGCGGCGGGTCGATTCTCGCGGTCCCGGTTCTCGTCTACGCCCTCGGAATGGACCTGTCGGAGGCGATACCGACATCGTTGCTGGTGATCGGTGTCGCCTCTGCGACCGGGGCCATCCCCAAGGTGCGGGCGCGGCTCGTCGAGTGGCGGCTGGCGGCGATCTTCGCGGCCACCGGCATTGTCGGCACCGTGGTCGGCAGCGCCCTGGGCAGACATCTGCCCGAGGCGGCCGTGATGATCGGCTTCGCAATCGTCATGATCATTGCCGGGGCGCGGATGCTGCGCAGCGCCGACGATGTCGGAACTGCATGCAAGACAGGGGATTCCGGGATCGACTGGCGGCGATGCGCACCACGGTCCATACCGACAGGGTTCGGGGTCGGTGTCCTCACCGGACTGTTCGGCGTCGGCGGAGGATTTCTGATCATCCCCGCTCTGGTGCTGTTGCTGGGAATCGAGATGGGTGTCGCTGTCGGAACGTCGCTGGTGGTCATCGTCGCAAACTCCGCCGCCGGACTGATCGCTCAGGCCGACGGGCTCGGCGGGAACTGGGCACTGACAGCCGCGTTCGCCGGTGCTGCGATTGCAGGCTCGCTGGTCGCCGGGCGACTGAGCACACGCATTGATACCGACAAGCTGCGCACGTGGTTCGCCTACCTGGTGTTCGCCGTCGCGGGCTACGTACTTGTCGACACCCTCGTTCTTTCATGACCGAACGCACACACCGACCCGATGCCCCCAGGGGTAATCTTGAACCACTACCACCCTCACACCCTCAGGAGACCGCAATGGTCGGCGACGAAGACAGCATCGCATTGGTACTCAACCGGCTGCGCCGCGCACACGGCCAACTCGCCGGAGTGATCGGCATGATCGAGAACGGACGTGACTGCAAAGACGTCGTCACCCAACTCGCCGCCGTCTCCCGCGCCCTCGACAAAGCCGGATTCAAGATCGTCGCCACCGGCCTCCGCGAATGCATGACCGGCGACACCGCCGACAACAAAGAACCCATGACCGAAGCAGAACTGGAAAAACTCTTCCTCGCACTGGCCTGAACGAGGACGTTTCACGTCAGAAACGAGGCCGACCCGACGACACCGTAGGAGTACCCCGTGAGCGCTACCGATCCAGACATCGCCATCATCGAAACGTCGAGCCTCGGCGACCGCAGCTACCTGATCAGCCACGACGGCATCGCCGTCGTGATCGATCCCCAACGTGACATCGACCGCGTCCTGGCACTGGCCGCGGAGAAGAACGCCGCGATCACCCACGTACTCGAAACCCACATCCACAACGACTACGTCACCGGCGGCCTCGAACTCGCACGCGCTACCGGAGCCGAATACGTTGTCCCCGAGGGAGACCCGGTCGAATACGAACGGCGCGCAGTGGGGGACGGCGATGTCGTCGACGCGGGATCGGCGACGTTTCAGGTCATGCACACCCCGGGCCATACACATCATCACGTCAGCTACGTACTGCAACTCGGAGACGAACCGATCGCGATCTTCACCGGCGGCTCGATGCTCTACGGATCCACCGGCCGCACCGACCTGCTCGGCTCCGAACACACCGACGAGCTCACCCACGCTCAGTTCCATTCGGTCCGTCGAATCGCCGCCGAACTCCCCGCCGACGTCGAGGTCTACCCCACCCACGGATTCGGTAGCTTCTGCTCCGCCACACCCACCAGCGGCGACTCGTCGACCATCGGTGAACAGCAACAGTCCAATCCCGCGCTGACCCAGGACGAACAAACCTACGTCGACGAATTGATCGCAGGATTGTCGGCCTACCCCGCGTACTACGCCCACATGGGCGTCATCAACACCGAAGGTCCGGCCCCGATCGATCTGTCCACCCCGGAGCCTGTCGATCCCGACGAACTACGCAGGCGCATCGACGATGGCCAGTGGGTCGTCGACCTCCGCGCACGAACCGCCTTCGCTGCTGGACATCTCGACGGCTCCCTCGGTTTCGAGCTGTCGACGACGTTCGTGACCTATCTCGGATGGCTCTACCAGTGGGGTGCGCCGCTGACATTGATCGGTGACACCTCCGACCAAATCGACGATGCCACAAGGGAGTTGGCGCGCATCGGCATCGACCGCCCCTCCGGTTCGGCTGTCGGTGAGATTCACTCACTCGCCGGCGACGGCCACGTGCGGTCCTACGAGGTGTCCGACTTCGCCGGACTTGCCGCAACCGACTCCGACATCACTGTGCTCGACACACGTCAACAGTCCGAGTACGCGGACGGCCACATCCCCGGTGCGGTGAATATCCCCCTTCACGAACTGCCGCACCGACTCGCAGAAGTCCCCGACGGCAAAGTGTGGGTGCACTGCGCCTCCGGCTATCGCGCCTCGATCGCGGCCTCACTACTCGACCGGGAACATCGCAGCGTGGTGCTCATCGACGACGACTACAACCGCGCAACAGATCTCGGACTCGACACCTCGAAGACATGACGAAATGCTTCGACGACCGAACGCGACGAGACAGGCGTACCCCCAGGGGTATATGTTGGTATCATCGGCCGCATGCACTCAGTGAATCGGCACGGTCGACGGGGCACAGCTCCGACGGCAGCTTTACTGATTGCACTGACGGTGTTCGGTGTGCTGTTGATGCATTCGGTGACACCGATGTCGATGCCTGTGACCGGCTCGATGTCCATGTCGATGAGCGGCGGCCGTGCCTCGTTCGCAGCGCCGTCTCACATGGCCGACTCGGTGTCGGTTCCGGTGATGACCGGGGAACATGACTGCCCGTCGGGGTACCAGATGATGCATCCCTGTGTGGGTACGACAGCGTCGTGGCCCGCGCTGACGGTCCCGGTGACGAGCGCAGCCATCGACCCGGTACCGACGCTGCTTAACCGGATCGTTGGGCGCACCGACTCTGAGTGGGGGCGTGCGCCGCCGTGGACGTTGTGGGAGTTGGACAGATCGGTGACCTTGCGAGTGTGACAGGGAGCCCGTCAGACGCGTGTCTGTCGGCGGATCGAACGACATCGAATCCTCTGTACTACTCACTCTTACAAGGAGTTTCCTCATGCGTACCAAAGTCATTGCCTCGATCGCTGCTGCCGCCGCGAGCGCGTTCCTCGTCGTCGGCTGTAGCGACAACGGGGCGGATTCGTCGATGGATGGCCATTCGATGGGATCGATGTCCTCGACGCCGGCATCGTCCGCGCCGGCGAGCTCGACGGCGCAGTTCAACGATGCCGACGTGATGTTCGCGCAGATGATGTACCCGCATCACGCGCAAGCAGTGGAGATGGCCGACTTGGCGGACGGCCGCACCGACAACCCGGAGGTCCTGTCGCTGGCATCGGCGATCGCCGCCGCGCAACAGCCCGAGATGGACCAGATGACGGCATGGCTGACCGAGTGGGGCCAGCCCATGCCCGACATGGACATGGGTGACATGGGCGGGATGGACCACAGCTCCGGCAGCGGCATGATGACCGCTCAGGACATGGACGCGTTGATGGTAGCGTCGGGACCGGAATTCGACCGCCAGTGGTTGACGATGATGATCGCCCACCACACCGGTGCCATCGAGATGGCCAACACCGAAATAGCGGACGGTTCCAATCCTGACGCCCTGGAGATGGCCCGCACCATCGTCGCGACTCAACAGCAGGAGATCGACACCATGCAGCGACTGCTCGGCTGACCTGGTCCGCTTCCCGAAACGATGGGCCGCATCCTCTCCGGCGGAGAGGGTGCGGCCCATCAGCGTGTTCCACAGTTGTCAGGGCTGTACTCCCGAGACGAGATCAACTCCTACAGTGCCGGTTCGCGCTGCGACGGAGCATTGGAAATCCCGTCGTTCACCGCTCCGGTGATGGTGTCGGGTGTGAGGTCGAGTCGACGCAGTAACTGCGCGTTCGCGGCGACGATGATCGTCGACAGCGACATCAGGATCGCGCCGATCGACATCGGCAGCACGAACCCGACCGGCGCGAGCACTCCTGCCGCGAGTGGGACTGAGATGAGGTTGTATCCCGCTGCCCACCAGAGGTTTTGCTTCATCTTCCGGTACGAGGCGCGCGAGAGTTCGATCACCGACAACACCGACCTCGGGTCGTCGCTGGCGAGGATCACTCCGGCCGACGCGATAGCAACGTCGGTACCCGCGCCGATAGCGATACCGACATCGGCCTGCGCGAGAGCCGGTGCGTCGTTGACTCCGTCACCGACCATCGCCACGGTGCGCCCTTCCTGTTGAAGTTCAGCAACGTTGTGGGACTTGTCTTCCGGTTTCACCCCCGCGAAGTAGCGGTCCACACCGAGCTCGGTGGCGACGGACTTCGCGACGGCTTCGGCATCACCGGTGATCATCACCACCGCGATTCCGCGCGCATGCAACGCGTCTACCGCAGTGCGTGATTCGGGCCGGATCTCGTCGGCGAGCGCAAGGGCACCGATCACAGCACCGTCGGCCAGGACGTGCAGGATGATCGCCCCGTCGCCGCGCCACCGGTCGGCGACAGCGAGTTCGGATCCGTTTTCCTGCTCGAGCAGCGCGGGCCCGCCGACCTGAATGCGGGTGCCGTCGACGTCCGCAGCGACCCCGACAGCGGGAGACGACTGAAAACCGGCTGCAGCCGGGACGGTCAGGTTCCGCGCGCGTGCGGCGCCGACGATGGCACGGGCGAGGGGATGTTCAGAGTCGGCTTCTGCGGCAGCGGCCAAAGCGAGGACCTCGTCGGCGGTGCGCCCGTCTGTCACCTCGATTGCGGTGACGGTGGGTTCACCCTTGGTGAGGGTGCCGGTCTTGTCGAAGAGCACGGTGTCCACCGTGCGCATTGTTTCGAGTGCGAGCCGGTCCTTGACCAGGACACCGCCGCGGGCTGCGCGTTCGGTGGCGATGGAGACCACCAGCGGGATCGCGAGTCCGAGGGCGTGGGGGCAGGCGATGACCAGCACGGTGATGGTGCGGATGACGGCGTCGTCGGGCATCCCGACCAGAGTCCACACAGCGGCGGTGATGATCGCGGCACCGAGAGCGAACCAGAACAGCCAACCGGCGGCCGTGTCGGCGATGCGCTGAGCGCGCGAGGTCGAGTTCTGGGCGTCGGCGACCAAGCGGCCGATGCCTGCGAGGGCGGTGTCCTCCCCGACTGCGGTGACCTGGACGCGCAGACCGGAGTCGGTGGCTACCGTGCCGGCGACAACTTGGTCGCCGTCGCTGCGGCGGACGGTGCGTGATTCGCCGGTGATCATGGACTCGTCCATGCTCGCCGATCCGGAGACGATGGTGCCGTCCGCCGGTACTCGGCCGCCGGGGCGCACGACGACGACATCACCGCGCTGCAGCTCGGCCGGGGACACCGGCACCACATCGTCGCCGTCGACGCGTTCGGCGGTGTCCGGGAGCAGCGCCGCCAGTGAGTCCAGAGCGGAGGTGGTCTGCGCGAGGGATCGCATTTCGATCCAGTGCCCGAGCAGCATGATCACGATCAGCAGCGCCAGTTCCCACCAGAAGTCGAGCTGATGATCGAGCAGGCCGAGGCTCGCGCCCATCGACGCAATGAATGCGACGGTGATCGCGAGGGCGATGAGCAGCATCATTCCCGGTGCACGGGAACGGATTTCGCTGACTGCGCCGGTGAGGAAGGGAGATCCGCCCCAGGCGTACATCACGGTGCCGAGCGTCGGCGAGACCCAGGCGATCCACGACGCGTCCGGCAGTGAGTATCCGAGAAGCATCGCAAACATGTTCGATGCCACGATCACCGGAACGGCGAGGACCAGCATGATCCAGGACAGACGACGGAACATGCCGACGTGATCGCCGTGACCGACGTGATCGCCGTGACCGGCATGGCCACCGTGCCCGGTATGCCCTGTGTGTCCTCCGTGTTCGGAGTGCTCGCCGTGTCCGGTGTGGCCTGCGCTGCGTTCGGACGTGTCGTGCCCCGACTGCGCGCCAGCTCTCTTAGCCGTTCCGACGTCAGAATGCGTGTGGTTGTTCATCGCGAAATACCTCTTCCTGCAACGACTTCAGCGGTTACGCGGTAGGCGAATCTGCGGTTTGCGGTTCGGCTGCGTATCCGGCATCGCGAACGGCGGCAATGACCCGGGCGTGGTCGGGCTCGCCGATGCTCGTCACCGTCAGCGTTCCTGCCGACGCTGATGCTTCGACCGTGTCGACCCCGACCACAGCACCGACTTCTTCCCTGACCGACGCTTCGCAGTGGCCGCAGGTCATGCCCGTGACTTTGTAGTGCGTGGTGATCATGTCGCGCTCCTCCGACTGTCTCTATACCCCCTAGGGGTATCTGGCTAACGTGTCAGACCATACCCCCTCCCCGTATGTTTCGGAAGGCCGTTGGCTGCGTCGAGCGGTTTACGAACCTGCGGCGACGACCGGTCCGTTGGCTGAACTTCGAATCGAGTCAGGGTGCAGTGGGGTCTACGTCGAATCGGCCAGGGTGCGCGGTCCTGACATAGCGCACCGCTGTGGTGGTGCCGATACCGAACACGGTCATCAGGGCAACCGGGTCGCCGCTGTGGGCGGCCTCGTCGAGGATGCGATCGACACGCAGTTCGCGGGCGGTGATGCCGAGGTCACGGAATGGGCGGGTGATGTAGTGGCGACTGCCCGGCAGCGCGGTAGGCGCAGTCACCCGGGTAATCAGCAAGTACGGATTCGTGCTCGTCGGCCACCGACGCTGACGGTAGATCAGCCAGTCGCGGAGCACCTCGGCGGTGAACTCGTCCAACCAGAACGTGTGGCGGGTGTGTGGCCGGGTGACGGTTGCTCGTCCTGCCGAACGGTCGAGATGGTCGAGTCGGAAGCCGATGACCTCTTCGATCGTCAGCGCGTGGACCGCGACGAGCGCCAGAATCACCCGGTCATCGGGCCTGGTCAGCTGATCGAAGAGCCCATGTACGCGATCGGATCGTAACGGTCTGAGGATCCTGCGGGTGTACCGACCAGCGACCTCTCGGGCAGGGTCGGCGAAGATGCGACGTTCGCGTTTGAGTCCGCGAAAGAGCGACCTCAGGGCCGTGTGCACGTTATGTCTCGACTGCCCTGAGTGACGGCTGAGAGCGCGCTCGATGTCGACAGTATCGACAGATCGCAGACTTTGGTGTGTCTCAGCCCATTCCTGCAAGACCGGTAGCGCGAAATTGAGATAGAGGGCAATCGTCACTGCCGTCAACGGTCTGGATTTACGTCGACCGCGGCCGCCCAGCGCAGTGACCCACGCCTGCACGTCGTCACGGAACTGCGCGGGTGTCTGCTCGATCATCCGTATCGTGCGCTCGGTGTGCCGGGCGGCATTGCGTGCCGCCACCCCATCGGCAGGGTTTCGTCCCGACATCAGTTGGGAGGTGGAACGCGGCGGGCTCCGCGCTTCCGGGCCCCGGCAGTGGGTGCGGCAGGGCCCGACCGATCGCCGATTGCGCGTGCTGGAGCTGCGTCGAGATCCGCGTCGTGAACAGCTTCCGCCAGCATCAGATCACCGACAGTGCAGTTCAACGCCGCACAGATCTTGTCCAGGTCATCGAGTCGGATCGTGATCGGCGCCGAAGACCACAGGGCCGCAGTCTTGCTCAATGACGGATGGAAGTCGACCTGCTCGAATGCTTTGAGCAGCTGCGTCGGACGCCAGATGTCGCGTTGCGCCGCAACCATGCGCAAATTCCATTTCATCTTCTAATTCTCCGTACTCAAGCGCCGCACGGCGCGTTGTGTCGACTCGATGACGGACCGTTCCGGGTCGGCTCCTGCCGACGCCAGATAGCCCACAGTGGTGCTTGCCCATTCGTGACCGAGCATCTTCTGCACATCCCACAAGGGCATTCCTCGTTGGTAGTTGTGGGTAGCGCAGGCATGACGCAACAGATGGGGGTAGAGCTCGCGCACCGGGCCGTTGAGGTGATGGTGCGATGCAGCTTTGAGATTGCGGCGAAATGTCGAGGGTTGAATGGCGGGTGCAACGGCGAGGTTGAGCGCCGCGACGGCGGTCGGCAAGCGTTCCGATGGCCACAACGGTGCGCCCGCGTCGGTCGGGTCGTCGCAGAACTCGCCCCGGACCTGCTCGAGATACCACCACAGCAGCTCTCTCCCCTCTTCGAAGAGAAAAGCTTGCCGTTCGCGTGGACCCGATCCGCGGGCACCCTTACCCACGACGACGAAGCGGCCCCACTGTCCCGCTTCCCAATGGATGTCGCCGATCTTCACCGCACACAGCTCCGACGCCCGCACACCGGACAAGTACGCAATCTTCGCCATGGTGTAGTCGCGTGCGCTCACGTGGTACTTGCGAGAGCGTGGCAGGGCGTCTCTCCAGTCGGCAAAGAACGCTGTCATCGCTCGTCGAGTGGGAGGAATCCGCAGCGCGAAATCACCCCTGTGCCTCGGCCGGTTGAACGGGTCGACCGGTGACTCGACACCGACGCCGAACGCTCGGAGCAGCTCGCCAGCGTAGCGGTGCTCGAGGAATCGGTAGTAGTTGTCGATCTGAACTGTCTTTTTCCGGATGGTCGCGTGACTGCGTTTGCCGGGACCGGCGAAGTACTGATCGAACTGCTGCTGGGTCAATCGCCATGGCACGCAATCGAAGTAATCGCATATCTCGATCACGGGATACATGATTCTCTGCAACGTCGCGGGGCTCAGACCCGCCACATCTCTGGCCCATCCGTATTCGACCAGCGTGTTACGGAAGAAGTCGTGTTCGTCGTCCCCCGACGCCGACGCCAGCCGCTGCAGCGATTCGACGTCCGCAAGTTCCCCACTGCCGACCCCCGCGGCACTCGATGCGCCGTCGGCAGCGATGCGCTGCTGCCGACGAGTAGCGAAATCTGACACGAACAGTGAACTTATGCGAGGAACTCGCAGAATCCACGAGTAACTGATGAAATTTGAGCGACCACGGAATGAAGAAGAATCGTTGCTCTGACCAGGAACCCTGGGCTCACACCGGTTCCTGGCAGCCGATCAAACCCGCGCGGACTCCAGTGGCCAACGCGGGGTCAGCGTTGTCGACGGCACATCTCGGGTGAAGCTGTTCTCGCGCAACGGAAACGACATCTCCGCCTCGTTCCCGGACGTGGTGGAGGCGTTGTCGGACACGACGGCGGGTCGGTCGGTGACCCTCGACGGCGAGTTGGTAACACTGGATTCGGGCGGTCGGCCCGATTTCGGGCTGCTGCAACGCCGTATGCATGTCGCGCGGCCGTCGGCGGCGTTGTTGCGGTCGGTCCCGGTGACGTATTTCGTGTTCGATGTCCTCGACGTCGACGGCGAATCGGTCCGGACGCTGCCCTACATGCAGCGCCGTGCGCTGCTTCAGGGTCTCGGTGTGGCCGACGGGCGGCGAGTGCAGGTGCCGCCGAATATGACGGGAATCGACGGAGAGACGTTGATGGGCATTGCCGCCGATAACGGTATCGAGGGGGTCGTGGCGAAGAAAGCTGAGTCGGTGTACCGATCGGGGGTCCGGTCGCCGTCGTGGATCAAGGTACCGATCCGGAACACACGCGAAGGCGTGATCTGCGGATGGGTTCCGACGGGCGGCCGCGCCGGCGGGACACTGGCGGCGCTGCTTCTCGGAGCGTACGACGAGGCGGGCGAGTTGGTCTACATCGGCCGTGTGGGAACGGGTTTCACCGATCGGATGCGCCGTGAGCTGCGGAGTGCGCTCACCGAGCGCACTCGTCCGGACAGTGCGCTGCCCGGTCCGATTCCGCGCACCGACGCAGTCGGAGTGTCCTGGGTGACACCGGAATTGGTGGCGACTGTGGAATATCGCGAACAATCGGCAACGGGGCGTTTACGGCATCCCGCATTCAAAGGAATCCGATCCGATATCGCTCCCCGCGATGTCGTGACATGAAAGGGTGCAGCTCATCGCCACATTCGTTGGTTACGCTGGCCGTTACCCGAGTTTGTGACGAATGTGTGTGATCGAAAGGTTTTCCGGCTGTGGCCAAAAGAGTGACAACCCAATTGGTGGACGATATCGACGGGTCGGTCATCGACGACGATTCCGGCGAGACCATCGAATTCGCGGTCAACGGTGTCGAGTACGTGATCGACCTGAAAGCGAAGAACGCCACCGAGTTTCACAGGAAGCTCGACTACTACATCGAGCATTCGACGCGGGTCGGTGGCCGCAAGCGTAAGCCCTCCCCCGCCGGCGCGGCGACGCCCGCGAAGACCGGGACACCGGCCACGCGTGACCCGGCGCAGACACGCGCGATTCGGCAGTGGGCCGCCGACGAGGGCTACGAGATCAGCGATCGCGGCCGCATCCCGGCCGCTATCGAAGAGGCGTTCAACGCCGCGCACTGACCTTTCGTGAGCCGCCTGGCCGTCGTGGGCAGTGCGGTGGTGGGCGTCGAGCGGGGGAGCTCGAGGGCGGCGGGCAGCCCCCTCGACCCGGGCCGGGGACGCTTCCCCACCTGCGCTGTGGGGCCGATACTGTCCGGCGATGGACAGATACCGAAGTGCCGCCCTCGGCCTGTACGGGCTCGCTGTTGTCGCCCGGCTGTTGACCTGGGGTGAGCTCAGCGCGTCCGAACGCAGCGAGAGCGCAGTGATGCTGCTGCTGGTCGGAGCCGCAATAGCGGCGGTGCTCAGCCTCGGCAGTACCCGTATCGACCGCAGCGACGAATGAGGGGTGGCGGGCACATGGTGCCCGCCACCCCTTCTCGTTACTGGTCGGCTGTGTTGTCCTCACTGGGGGCAGTGAGCGCGTCGTACGCCTGCTCGGGGGTGAGCATTCCGGCTGCGGCCTGCTCGACCACGGTCAGCACGTGGCCGTGCTGGTCGAGGAAGCCCAGGTAGTTGTCCTGGTTACCCCACGCCGTGCGACGCCACGAGTCGTTGCCCTTACCGCTCACTCGTGCCTCGTAGGCGGCGAGGATCTGCGCGAGCAGGATCACCTGCGCGCGGGTCTCGCTCGGCGTCTTGTCGATCGTGGCAGCGAGCGCTCGACGCGCGGCCTTGTCCGCGACACCGGGGTACCCGGCGCTGGGGCTGGTGTCGGCGGGCACGGTGACCCCGAGCAGCTCCGTGAGGTACTGCGCCGCTTTGTTCTCGGTCAACAGTCCCGGCTCGTCGACGAGTGTTTCGGTGATCCACTTCCCTGCCCCCTTCGGCAGGGTCTTGCGGGTGAGGAACTTCGTCAGCCATTCCTTGCGGACGATCGTCGCGGCGGCGCTGGCCTTGTTCAGTGCGACGGTGCGCCGCCGAGTGGCCTTCTCGGCTTCCTTGGCCGCGAGCGCTGCCTGAGCTGCTTTCTTCTCGCGTGCCTTCCTCTCGGCTGCGGCCTGGTCGTCGGCCTCGTCGGGTTCACTGGACGCTGCGGCGAGGATCGGGCCGAGCTTCACACCGGCCGCGTCGGGGTCGGCGGTGAAGTACTCCGGCACCCACACCTGGGCGACGGTGACGTCCTTGTGGTGGTGGTAGCCCTCTGTAGCGACGGCTTTCGGGGCTCCTTCGGTGGCCCAGTCGATCGACTCGGACTCGATCACCTCGCCGGTGGCGGTGAGGGTGATCTGCTCGTTCGGGGTCAGCCACACCGCCCAGTGCTCGGCAGCGGCGTCGATAACGGCCTCGGTGATCGGGTCTCCGTCTGCGGTCACCAAGTCCTCAGCGGCGACGTAGGGGCTGTCGTAGAACGGCTCGTCTGCCAGGACGGTCAGGCCCTTGTCCGCATACGGGGTACCGGCTTCGGCGCGGGCCTTGCGTTCGGCGCGGTCCGCGATCAACTCCTGCGCGACGGAGCGGAACCGTGATCCGGCGTTGAGCAGTTCCTCGACCGCCTCGTCGTCGCCGTCGGCGTCGAACAGCGCGACCACTGCTGCCTGCTCGAGGTCGAGCTGCCCGGCGTCGAGAGCCTCGAGGGCGGTCTGCGACCGGCCCGCTGCGGCACCGGCTTTGACGGTCTCACGCTTGACCTGCACTGATTTGGCGATCTTGGGCACCGACACACCGAGTGCGAGCATGTCGGCGAATGCCTTCGCTCGCTGGCCCTCGGTGAGAGGGGTTCGCAGGTCATTGGTGACCACCTGCTTGGAGATACGTTCGATCTCCCGCTCCTTGAACGTCTCGACAGCGGTCCGGATCAGCACCGGCACACTGTCGACCCCGGCTTCGATCGCGGCGAGGGTCCGCTGCTGGCCGTCGATGACGACCACGTTCTCACCGTCGCGGACTGCCGAAATCGCCTGTACGACACCGTGAACGACGACGCTCGCGACGAGGTCGCGGAAGTCCTGGCTGTCGGTGTCGACGTGGTCCCGGACATTCGGGCCGACGTCGAGGGTGGTGGGGTGCAGGCGGGCGAACTCCTCGCCCGCCCCCACGACCGGCGTGGTGCCGGTCGTGGGGGCTTCGGTTGCGGCGGTGGTGGTTTCGATGCTGGCGGTCATGGTGGTGTCTCTCTCCTGGTAGATTCTTCGGTTGGAGACACCGGGCAGGTAGAGACTGTCCGGTGTTTTCTTGTTTTCCGGGCCTTGGTGGTTACTGCTCGGCGGCGGCGCGGACGCCGCCCGCAGTCTTGGCTGCCCGAATCTCGCTGGTCGTGGCACCGCTCCGATGTGCGGTGGCTTCCCAACTGCACACCTGCTCGTGCAGGTCTTCCATCCGGTCGTGGTCGTAGTCGGTGGCCCCGACGTACCGTGAGGCGGCTTCGTACGCTTCGGTGAGCTTTCCGAGTGCGTGGGTCTTGACCTGCGCCGGTACCTGACCGATCGCGGCCATGATTGCGGTGCGCAGTCCCACCGTCCGCGGTCCTGTGATGGTGTCGTGCATGGCGCTACTTCCCTTCTCAACTGGTGGCCTGGCCCTTTGCCCTGCCACGTTTATTCGCCGTTTCTGGCGTGAGGAGAGAAGTCAGCACACGGGGCCGGAGTGTCAAGGGTCGGGACGAAAAGTTTTCAGCCGGAGGCGTTTTGAAAAGTTTTCGGAGCCCTTGGGCCGGGAGCGGAGCGGACGCCGGCGGTTGATGCGGAGGTCACGGGTGATGAATGCTCGCCGGTAGCCAGAACCGGAGTGAAAAAACGTCTTTGCTCTTTTGAGTGCGGAGCGAAGCGGAGTTCATTTCGGGGGACACCGCAGGTGGCCGGCACCGCCGGTAGGCGGAGTGCACGACCTCGGCCGACGAGGCGGCGTGGCCACCTCCCACCTGAGGCAATCGGCAAGGTGATTGTGCGGGAGCGACGGAGGCCGGCCACGCTCGGTGTCGCGGAAGCGCCTATTCGCGATGTCGATTGCCTGACGGTGTGAATCGACCATCGGTAGGACGCGCTGGAGGGCATACGGTAGCTGTCGCAATTGCCAGTAAGATCACCCGTGTGATGGTTTCGCCTCCGTACAAAGATCTGCTGCGCCACGGAGTCGGGTTCATCGGGAATCCAACTGAATAGAGATGGATCGGCGAGGTTGTGCTCTCGCCCCCTATGCCTCAGGACGCGATGTGTCGTGTCTTCCTGTTCTGGTCGTCTCGAGAGGGCCGGCCGGCTTCCGACAGATCGTCTGTCGGTCGCGAGGTAGGAAGGGGGCGGCGATGTCTTCCGATGTCGATCCACCCGAAAGACCAGGGCCTTCGCGGGCCGATAGAGCCGGGGATGCGTTTTCACGTGTCGCTGGTATGCGGGGAGCTTTGTTGCTTGCCACATACTGCAACAGCTCGACCACCGTTGTTCTGGTGATCGAGCTGTTGGTTCTAGGACTCCAGTTGGCTGCTAGCTTCTCACGGCGGCGCTGACAAGAGGAGGCCCTGGGGCAGGGCGGCTATCTCGGTGTTCGAGCACCGGGGTGGCCGCCCTTGTCGTGGACTGGTGTCCACGTTGCCTAAGTTCACTGTAGACGGAGTTTGCCAAAGTTCCAATCGACTGGGTAGGGAATCGCCTGCTCAGCCTTGGTAGGCAGGGGCCGGATGTTCGGCATTGTCGGTAGACGACCCGGCCGTTGCGATGGTGTCCGGTGTCCGGTTGGTTGTAAAACCGACAAGTAGTGAAATGCCCGACACGGGCCTTTGCCCTCGGCAATACTCGCGGGATGTACGACGAACCGGAATACCAGTACCGCTTCAACGAGTACGGGACGGCTGGCAGGTCCATTGCACGCGGAATCCAGTGCTTCCGAGACAGCGACCCCAAGACTCCTCTGGGCCACTTCACGTTCGGTGTATTCGATGACATCCGAGTCGTCGAAACGCTGCAACTCGACAACCTCACCGAGAAAGATGATCCCCCGGGTACGTACTTGCCTGGGCTCGGCATGGCGATGTTCCAGCGACTGATGGCTCGCTATCCCGGCTATGAGTTCCGTACATTCGGTCCGCTGAAAGACCAGACCAAGGCGGGGCAACGCTTCATCACCGCTGTCAGGAATGGAGACGCGAAGTACGGCCGAGATCCGTTGCCATATCACGAGAATGGGTGTTTCAACGGACGTGAAGAGTGCGTCTGCCCGCTGGGTGGGCGACAGCGGGATCAGTAGCTACGAGGGCTGTCTGTTCATGCTGTGGCGGCTTGTGGAGCGTCGGATGCTCGTGGTGGGTGGGTTGGTCGATCGGTGATCTTCCGGTCGAGGAGCACGCGGAGGGCGATCGCGCGTGCGGCATGCTCGGCGATTTCGGCGGGCAGTGGTGGTCCGTCGATGGTTCGGATTCGCATAGTCAGCGATTCTGCCGTGGGGTACCGACAGATTCTGTTGGGCTGCAACGTGTTGCGGATGTGCCCGCACCTCTGGCCAGATGTCGTGCTGGTGAGGTTTTCTCAGGACGGAGCGCAGCGGAGTTCGGTTCGGTGGCCGCCCGCAGGGTGGCTCTTTCACGTGGTCGAGGTGGCGGTGACGATTACGCGCGGTACGACGAAGGCCCGCCCCTTGGTGGGGGCGGGCCTTTTCTGGGTCGTGAGTTGGTCAGTCTTTGGGGGGTTTGGTGTCTTTGCCGGCGGCGACGTCGCGGATCCAGTCGGGGACGTCGACGTTGTCGTATTCGGCGGTTTCGACGTAGGCGCGGGCGGCCGCTGCTGCCACGCGGGGGCGTGGTCGCCGGGTGGTTCGGCGTTCGGTGGTGGTCATCGCGGGTCCTCCGTGGTGTCGGTCTGAGGTTCAGTGTCCTCGGTGTCGGGGTCTTGCGCCAGTGCTCGGCGCATGGCGTGTTCGCTGACGGTGCGGATGACGTCGCGTTCGGTGGGGGTGATGAGTTTGGATTTGCTGACGGTGCTGTACATCGTCCAGCCGAGTTCGGCGGCGGCGTCGTCGTCACTGGTGGTGAGCTCGAGGCACCAGCTGATGCGCTGCCAGGCCTGAGCTCGGTTCTCGCTGCTGGTGCGTTGGCGCAGGGTGGCGGTGACGCCGATGGTGGCGAGGATGCCGACGATGAGGGTGACCCATGCTTGTGCGGGCACGTGGGTGGTTCCTTTCCTGGGGGTCGCGGTCGGCTCACATGTAGAGCAGGTGTGGTGGTGCGGTGCCGTCGAAGCGTTCCAGGCTGTCGAGGACGCCGTTGTAGTTGGCGGGTCGGCAGCGGCCGAGTCCGACGATGAGGGCGCAGGTGCCGTCGAGGGTGACGAGGTAGGACGGTGCGCAGCCGTTGTCGGGTGAGGTGTGCTCGGCGGCGTCGAGGAGGGCGTAGCGGACGGCGTCTGCGGCGGCTCTCTTGGCGTCGTCGAGGGTGGTGTCGGCTCCGCTGGCGGTGAGGAGTTCGGGGCTGTTCTCGGGGCGGGTGGTGACGGTCCAGGTGATCATCGGCGGTGGCTTCCCTTTCTGGCCTGAAGCGGGTGGCTGCTTGCTGCTCAGCGTCGCACGGGGAGCGCAGCGAGTCGTGCGACGCGAACCGGAATTTTGATGGTCTGTGGAGCGGGGTCGGGGCCTGTGGATGAACACGTTCGGCCCCGCGGGTGCGGGGGCCGAGGTGTGTTATTGCGGTCAGTCGTCGAACGAGTCGAGGATCTTGGACGGATCGCGGCGGTAGCGGCCTCCGTCGAGGAAGACGCCGACTGCGGCGCGGTGGACGCGGCGGAATTCGTCCATGAGGGTGTCGTAGCCGACGCGGTCGGTGACGCGCCAGGTGATCGGCCCCATGTGCAGGTCAACCCAGTGCACGGTGCGGCGTTGCTCGGGGATGTAGCGGGCGCCGGGGATCACTGTGTGTTCGGGGCCGCCGAGCCAGAGGATCGAGATTGCGGGTGCGCCGAACTCTGCGCCTGGCTGCTGCGGGTACGGGGCGCGTCCGTCGGCTCCGGCGAGGGCCGATCGGACGGTGGCGAATCCGGCGATGACGTCGCAGACCGCTTCGGCGCTGCGGAAGGTCATCATGAGGTGCCCGAACGCGACGACCATTTGCGCGTGCTCGGTGCCTGCGGCGGTGATGCTGATGGTCGCGTTCTGGGGTCCGGTGATGATGACCGTGGTGTGGGTGACGATGGCGGGGGTCTGGGCGTTTCCTGCTGCGGTGCTCTTGTGTGCGGGGCGGGTGGTGTTCTTCGGCATGTCGGGTCTCCTTCTGTCGCGGGACCGGCTCCCCCGGCCCTTCGCTCGTGCCAATTTCTTTCGCCGTCATCTGGCTTGGGGAGAGAAGGCGGCGGCATGGAACGGCGTCCCGCCCCTGGGACGGAAAGTTTTCAGCCGCAGGCGCTTTGAAAAGTTTCTGGAGCCCGAAGGGCCGGAGCATCGCGGAGTCAGGGGTGGGTAAGACGGGCCAGGGTGACGCATGCTCGGAGAGAGCCAGATGTGCGAAAGAAATTGCTCTTTTCACAGGACGGAGCGCAGCGGAGTTCGATTCGGTGGACACCGCAGGTGGCCTGATCCGCCGGCCGGAACATTTCGGCCGGCGAACCTTCACCCGACCGGCTACGCGGCGTCTTCGGTCCCGGTGTCCTCGGCGTCGTCCGACTCCGCGGCGGCCGGGTCGAGGGCGTCGGCCAGATCGTGGACGGCGGTCAGTACTGCTCTCGCGGTGGCGGTGACCTGCTCGAGGTCTCCTGCGGCCCATCCGGCGATGTAGCCGACGCTGTAGGCGCTGGTGTCGAGTCCGAGCATCCCGGCCAGGACGTAGGCGACGGATTCGGCTTCGACTTCCATGCGGCCCCGGTGCAGGTCCTTGCGGGCTTCGGGGCCGATGAGGTCGGGTGCGTGCATGATTGCGTGCGCTGCCTCGTGGATCATCGTTTTCGCGGCCGCTGCGGGTTCTAGGGCTGCGTCGACGACGATCCGGTGGGAGCCGTCGGTGGTGGTGTAGCCGTTCGCGCTGCTGGTGATCGCTTCGCGGGTGACGGTCCATCCTCGGCCGGTCATGACCGCCGCTACGCGGTCGTAGATCGCATCCGGATCGGCACCGGTGAGGAGCTGGGCGATTTCCTCGGGCTGCGGGTGTCCCTCGATCGGGTCGGTTTGGGAGTGGTCGAACACCGACAGAACCGGGAACGTAGGCACCTTGCGGGTCTGCTCGTCGCCGGTGGCGGGGTCGGTCTCGGTGACGGTGCGGGAGCTGTAGCCGTAGATCCGGATCGCCCTCTCGCCCTTGCGGACCTGACGTCCGCGTTGCTGCCAGGCACGGAATCCGGCGACCTGCGTTGCCTCTGGTTTCTGACTGAGGATCAACAGGACATTGTTGAAGCTGTAGGAGTGGAACGAGGCCACGTGGTCGAGGTAGGCGCGCCAGGTGTCGGAGCTGGTCAGCTCGGCTACTTTGTCGGTGATCGCGGTGTGCAGTGATGCCGCCAGCTCGCGGCGTGCTTCGGCTTTGTCCGCTGCGCTGGTCTTGGTTCGTGTGGCCATGACTGGTGCCTCTCCCTCGTGACCGGTCCCCCGGCCTGCTCTGCCAATTTCTTGTCGCCGTCATCTGGCGTGAGGAGAGACAGCAGCGCACGGGAACGACGCGGCAACCCCTCGGCCGGACAGTTTTCGTGGGAGCGCAGCGAGTACGGAACGAAAAGTGTTCGGAGCCTTGGCCGTAGCAGCGCGGAGCGAGGGGTTGAGGCGGCGGGCACGGGTGATGCAGTATCGCCGGGAGCCAGATGTGCGACCAGAAATCGAATGCTCTTTCACGGTGCGGAGCGCAGCGGAGCTCGGTTCAGGGGACGCCCGCTGGGCGGCCTGCACCGCCGGCAGGCCGAATGCATACTGCTGGTCGACGATGGCTGCGTGACCACCTCTTGGTTGTGAATCACTTCAGGCGATTGTGCGGGAGCGACGGGGACCGACCACGTTCGGTGTCGCGGTAGCCCCGTCCGCCGCTTTCCAGTCTCGCCGCCTGCGGGCGGTGCCCTAGTACAGCTGCGTCGAGAGGCGTCACTTACAACGCGTGTACGAAATTTTGCGACGGCTGGTATTTTCGTCTATTGCATTGCCTTGGTGGCCTATTCGCAGTTGACGCTTGACACTCGTCGTGGTGAGTGTGGGTGTTCGATTGCAGACGCTTCCTTGTTCTTGGGCGGCTGCGAGGTACTGTGAGAGACCCAGCGTTCACGGTCACCGTAGACGGTACGGTCCACGCGGCCCGCACTTCGGTTTCGGTGGCGAACCGGCCATGACAGGGTGGCGGGTCCGCCGGCCGGCCACGGCGCGCCCTCACGAAGGAGAGAGCCCCAATGCGTCTCGAGAAGTCCATGCGCCGAAGCCTCGCCGTCGGCATTCCTCTCACGCTGATTTTCTCGATTGCTGCTGGTTTTCAAGCTGATTCGTTCTGGTTGGGTTTCATTAAGACCGCAGTTGTTTGTACGGTTTTGGTCGGTCTCGTCGTGGTGACAGCTTATTTCTCGGTGCGTGACCGACGGGGTGCATAGCGCGACTTGCGTGATCGCGGACCGTTCTCGTTTCGTAACAAACCGGGCGTTCCGATTGTCAGCGATGTCCGATAGCGTTGGGTTGGTCGGGCTAGTCCCGGGGCTAGGAGAATCCAAGTCTGTTGCGTAGCAACAGCTACCGCTTAGTCGTGCCCAGTAAGGCGGCGCGCCAGCTCCTTCGATGTGAGTCGGCAGGGTCCGTTGACACAGCGGTGCGTGCATCATCCCGCACGCACTGACACTCTCGATGAGAAGAGGCGTATATGCGGGTTTCCGCGTTCGTAAGAGGCTTTGTTCTGACAGGTGTAGCGGCGTCTGTCGTTGCATTTGGGTCAGCGACGGCCTCGGCAGACGAGCCAGAATTGTCCTCTCCTGAGGCTGACGTAGTACAGCTCCAGACGGAGTTGGAGTCCAAAGGTGTTGTGCCATCTGAATCTTCGGACGGGTCGACTCTGACCAAACAGTATGTGGTGCAGAATCCAGAAGCGCCCCGCATGGTATTCGAGACATCCGAACCTGCCCCCACGCCTCCGGGCCAGGTTCAGCCCCGTCTGCGAGTGGGTGCGGGTTACGGGGTGTACATCTACCTCAACCGCACGGACCAGAATGCGCTCGTCTACGGCGGGGCTGCGGGCTTGGGTGCAGCTGCATGCGCTGGACTGGGAACCTTCGGGTGTGGGGCGGCTTCTGCTGCACTTGCCGCCGGTGCAACGTACATCGCCGCCAACGGCTTCTGTGACAATGAGTTGGAGATCAACTTCCTTCGTCCAACGGTCAATCCCTTCGATTCGGAGGTTCATTTCAAGTGCGTGTGAGGTCCTCCGAGACCACACGATTTAGATCCGCCGAACCGGCCGCACCCCTACCGGGGCGGCCGGTTCGGCGTTGTTCCGGGTCCTGTCAGCCACAAGTACGGCTGATGTGTTTTGGCGGGCTCCCGGTGGACGACGACGTCACGTTGCCCTGACAGCTCACGTGCCCGTCGGTCGGTGCGTAGGTCTCTGCTGGCGGGTCGGTGGTCGGTGCCGCCGCCCCCGCCACTTCCGTTCGGTCTTCGCCACGATCGGAATGCGCATGACTCGTTTGGGGAGTCGCCCTCGATATGGTCCGACCCAGAGCGGGCTTTGGAAGTGCCCATCGGCCCACTTCTGCCATGCGTAGCCGTCCGAGTCGGTGAATCCGACATTCGCTCTGAGCTTGTCGTTACCGTCCACCGGGTAGGGATCGGGCTCTGCGAGCAGGAGGTCGTCGTAGTTCAGAGTGGCTCCGGGTTCGACGGTGTGCGCTCCAGTGAAAGACGTTTGACCAGGCTTGATGTACTGGCTGTCAACCGACAAACTGACGGTCGTGATAGGTCTGTCGCCATGATTGGTGACGCTGCTCTGGACTCGCACGACGCCTTCACTCGCGTTCTGGATGCGCGTCGGTGAGACGGTCACAGCTTCGACGTGTCGCTGCACTCTTTCACGTACTTCCTTCCGAGATTTGCGGACGTTGTGCACCTGGAAGCTGACAGTTGCCACGAGTGAGATGACGGCAATGATCAGGGAGCAAACGGCTATCTCAGTGGGCGTCATTGGAAACTCCAGTCCGGCTTTGCTGTGCGGCTTTCTCGAAGTGGCGGTAGAGGGTCCGTTTACTTACCCCGAGTGCGTCTGCGATGTCGCCGATTGTGTTGCCTTGGTTGCGCATTCGGGTTGCTTCCCGCTTCTTCGTAACAGTGAGTGCGGGTGGGCGGCCGCCAATCTTCCCTCGTTCGCGGGCGGCGGCGAGGCCTGCGTGGGTGCGTTCTCGGAGTAGTTGGCGTTCGAAGCTGGCGAGTGCGCCGAAGATGTGGAACACGAGTTCTCCGCCGGCAGTGGTGGTGTCGATCTGTTCGGTGACCGACGCGAATGCCACTCCCCTGGCCTTCAAGTCTGCGATGAGCTCGATGAGGTGTGGGAGGTTTCGGCCGAGTCGGTCGAGTCGCCAGACAGTGAGCACATCACCGGGCAGGAGGATCTCGAGCAGCTCGGTCAGCGCCGGCCTGGTGGTGGTGGATCCGCTCGCGGTGTCGGTGAAGATGCGTTCGCAGCCGAAGGCGCTCAGAGCGTCGCTCTGTAGATCGAGGTTCTGTTCGGCGGTCGAGACCCTGGCGTATCCGTATTTGTGGCCCACAATCGTCTACTGTGCCACAACTCATCGGTTTCGATGTTTTGACATGCAGGGGTTTCGCGCACGTTTTTGGCACTGCTCGGCGGCTGGTCGGCGGATCTGTCAGTTTCAGAAGTCGACTGCACTGTTTCAAAAGTGGACTGCACTAATCACCTCTCGCGACCGCTAGGGCGTCTCGTTCTTCCCGCGCGAGGGTGAGGTTGCTGTAGAGGGCGGATCGTTTCAATCCGGTGTTCTTGCAGAGTGTTTCGATCTTGAACTGCCGTGTTTCGTATACCTGGAGTAGGTATGCCCGCTCTTCAGGGGTCAGGGTGTGCGGCCGGCCTTTCATCTTGCCGGCCGCTGCTGCGGCCGCGATCGCGTCGCGGGTGCGGGCTCGGATCAGGTCGGACTCGAATTCGGCCATGAGGCCCAGCATCCCAATGAACATTTTGCCCATAGGATCAGCTGGGTCGTAGACCTTGCCGTCGATCAACAGTGCCACTCCCCTGGCGGCGAGGCGGTTCACGGTTTCGTGGAGGTCTCCGGCCGATCGGGAGAGTCTGTCGAGTTTGGTGACGCAGAATTCGTCGCCTTCGCGGCTGGCGTTGATGGCGTTTTCGAGTCCGGGGCGTTTTGCTTGACGGCCGCTGACAGCGTGGTCGATATAGACCCGGTCGCGTTCGACACCGATCTTGGCGAGCAGTCCAATTTGGACGGAGGTGTCCTGTCTAGCGGTGCTGCACCGCGCGTATCCGATTTTCATGCCCCTCCGGCCTGCTGGACTCGATCTGTCCAGTAGAGACTACGGGAAGCTGGACCAATCAAGTGGACACTTCCAGCGGACGGTTCGGCTGAGAGAACGTCGTGGCCAGTCACTCTCAGTAGCCCGTCCGGACTCGTCCGGTATGACGATGGTCAAAACGCACACCCAAACCCGCAGGAAGCTTCTCCGCGGGTTTCATCGACAGTCAGCTTGACGAAGCGTCAATTCACCGTGCGATTGAACAAGGTTTCAGCGGGCCTCCGCTAGTGGGCGTCAGCTTTGGCGAATTGGGTGGCGCTGCCGCCGACGCATGCCCAGCGCACCCAGTGCGTCGATATCGCGGAACTCGGTCGTCCCTGGGGCTCAGCCCGTCCTGTGAACTGGGTGTGTCGTCCATCGCGAATCGGTACTGCTCCGTTCAGTTTCTCAGCGCACTGCGTAGCCATTTCGCTGCACGCCGCAGCCCCGTCCTAGAGCGCTGCGGCTCTTCCCCCGGCTCTGCAGGTTGGCAATGTTCATTCGTTGCCGCGTGCTCGCGTCGACGCTGTTCGGTCCCGATGTACGAACTGCGTCGTCGCTCATGGGCCGTCAAGTGCCAGCGAAGCTCGGCTCGCAGTTCTGGCACCGAGACCGTGGCACCGAGGAGTTGGAAGAAGGTTGAGAGGGTGAACGTACGGAGCACACCGTGTCTCGTCCAGTAAACGCCCACGCGGTCAATCTGGTGGAGATCGTCGAAGTCGAGGAGCACGTAGCCGGCGAGTTGGTAGACGTCGGATCTGCCAATGGACGTCGCTTTGTGCGTCGACTTGAAATCCAGAAGGAGTCCGTCGACGAGCAGGTCCGCATCAGCGCCGCCGACGAGTTCGGATCCGGTGAAGCTCATTCCGGCTATTGCCTTGGCGGAGTTCGCGTGTAGCGGTCCGAGCGCGATGTTCGCGCGGCGCACTTGGTCGTGGACTTGGTCGATGAGGAACCAGGGAACCTGCGCCCGCGCTTTGTCGAACGAGACAACCGATGTTCCCTCGAGGAGGGTGGTTTTGTCGATGACGAACGGATAAGCGCGGTACAGCTGGTCGAGTTGGGCTGCGACCACGCAAAGCCGGATCATCTCGAATTCGAGCGATTCGGGAAGCTCGATGCACCCGCGGCGTAGAGGGGTTGCGGCGTCTAGCACTTCGGTGGTCGCAGCCTTGAGTTCACCAAGCAGCGGCAACGCCTGCGGGTAACGCTTGGTAAGGGCCGCGTGACCGAGCTGCGCAGAGGGTGGAACCACGTCGATGGTCGTGAAGGCGCTTCGCAGTCTGAAGTCGATGGCCGTTCCGATCAAACCCCAATCAGGTCTCTTCCCGGAATGGTCGGATGAAGCTTTGAGCGCTGACCTGTGCACACCATCGTGCACTGCGGTAACCGCTGCGGAGTTGGGAATTGCATGCCTTGCAAACTGCATGAAAGGCGACCCCGGCATATCGATCTGAGACGTCAGGGACATCGAAGAACTGTAGCGAACAATGATGAGCAATCCTGTTTCTCAGCTCTCCGACCCTCGGGCTGCTCGATGCACCGGAGCGAGTGGTCTCGTCACCGCAGGGCGGCTGCGAGGTCCGACAGTGCAGCGGTCTCCGCGGCGGGGTCGGAGGTGTTGGAACGGATTGCGGTGAGCACGATGTCGATACGCGAGTCGAGTGCGGTCCACCCTGCGGCGTCGAGCGGCTGCAACGTGGGTTGATCGTCGTCCCAGGTGGTTTCGAGTTTCTTCGCGGCGGTTTTCGCCTCGTCCTGCTGACCGGACCGAACGGCCACGGCGGTGTCGTCGATGATCGAGCGGAGCTCGGTGACCTGCTGCGGCGGGAACTGTGCGATCGCCTCCCCCGGCGCGAGATCGGCGATCGCAGCCCCGGAACCCTCCGCCTCACTTGCCGGCGCTGTGTGTGGCTGCGCGGACGCCCACGACAGAAGCCCCGCGGTGGCCACGGCCACTGCCGCGAAATAGACGAGCATCGTGCGCTCGCGGCGCGTGTCTGTGGCGACCGGTTCGGGCTCGACGCGGTGATTCCCGATCACGTCTCGTTTCGTTCTCGTCAGGTACAGCACCGTGGCCAGGATCGCGACCAGGAACACCACACTGGTGACGAATGTGCCGAGACCGAGGCCATGTTCGGTTCTCGGTTGAGCGAACCAATCTCCCAGGTTCGCGCCCAACGGACGGGTGAGGATGTAGGCCAACCAGAACGCCAACACCGCGTTCGCACCGAGCCGCCATCCGGCGACGACCGCCACGATCAGACCGGCGGGCAGAAGTACCGACGTGCCCGGGCCCCATCCTGTGATGCTCAGCGTCCAGTCACCCGCCGCGGTCCCGAGCGCGAAGGTCACCAGAATCGCCAGCCAGTAGAACAGCTCTCGGGGCACGGTGACGATGCTGTGGATCGACAGAGTCCGCTCCCGCACGAACCACACCCCGAACACCACCGCCAACAACCCAGCGAACACCGACATGCTCACCGGCAACGGAACACCGCGACTGTCGGTGAGGATGTCGGTGTACAGCGTTCCCGTGACACTGAGCACCACCACCGTCAGCCAGTAGACGGCAGGCACGTACCTCGACAGCCAGATCTGAACAGCAAGCACCGCAACGAGAATGGCGGTGAACAATCCCGCCGTTGCGGTCAGTCCGACACCGAGGGTCATGTTCACCCAGTCCGCGACACTCTCCCCGACTGTGGTGCAGAGGATCTTCACGACCCAGAACCAGACGGTGATTTCGGGGACCTTGCTCAGCGCCCGGTGGTGGGCCGTCAGGTGCTCGGAATCGGTGAGATCGCTCATGAACCGGGACCGTACCCAGGTGTTGCTGAAGGTCCGCTGAGGATCGCCCACCGCGTACGCCGACCTCGCCGAACCACCCGTTCACGGCCTCCGGTGGACCGATCCCCGCGCGACGAGTTCCACGGTCAGCGCGACGGCGACGGTCTGCGCAAGTAATAGTCCGGTGAGCACCAGAATCTGTACGGCCCCCGCCTGCAGGGCCGAGCCACTGGCCAACAGGACGCCCACGAACGCTCCCGGCAGAGTCACCAGCCCCACCGTTCGCG
Source organism: Rhodococcus sp. 1R11 (assembly GCF_004563845.1). Classification (NCBI taxonomy): domain Bacteria; kingdom Bacillati; phylum Actinomycetota; class Actinomycetes; order Mycobacteriales; family Nocardiaceae; genus Rhodococcus; species Rhodococcus sp. 1R11. The sequence goes on from NZ_SPNG01000015.1 coordinate 49,776, forward strand.
TCTGATCCAGGCCCGGCAGCAGCGCGTCGTTCGCGGTGGGGCGCACCACCTCCACGCGCGCGTCACGTTCGGTCAGCCCCAGACTCAGTGCCGCCTCCACTTCGCCGTGCCGGTCGGTCAACGCTGCCAATGCACGCCGCGCGGACAGCGATGTTGCGGTCATCGTCCCGCCCAAGATGATTCCGCCGACCGGCACGATCGAGATGCCCTGCGCCGGAACGACACCGGTGAGCAAGCACAACGGCACCACGATCCCGATACCCACCGCCAGGGGAAACACGAGCCAGATACCGGACCTCCCCGACTCCGAACGCCGAATCGACGTGAACGCCGCAGCCCCGAACATCACCAGCAGCACCAGCAACGACGACCACAGATGCGCCAGCGCCGCAGCGAGAATCAACGAAATCGCCGCCAATTGAACGAACCCGCGCAGAGCAGCAGCCGGAGCGGTGATCATTCGCCCGATCGAGGAGACCCGATAGATGACCGCAGCGAGCGCCACCATCACGCAGCAGAGAACCACGAGCGGCAGACCAGGCTCGGCCAGGGAAGAACTCACCGTCCAAGTATGTGGTGTGGCCCTGGCACGCCTGCATCCCAGCGATCTGTCTGTCAGCGGATCATGATGGTCGGGACGTGAGCGTCACGTGGTTCGAGACCGCACGCGGCCTGTGTTCTCGATCAGGGATGTAGATCGTCGGACGCGTCGAGTGAGGTCATCGGGATGGTGATCTGGAAGCGCGCTCCCCCGAGCGGGGACCGATCGACGGTCACCGAACCACCGTGTGCGGCGACGGTACCGGCGACGATCGCCAATCCCAACCCGGCACCGCCCTGATCGCGTGCCCGAGAGGTATCGAGTCGTACGAACCGGTCGAACACACGCTCCCGTTCGGCCTCTGAAATCCCCGGCCCGTCGTCGTCGATGACGATCACTGCGAAACCTCCCAACTCGGTGCAGGACAGGTCCAGCCGGGATCGTGCGTGCCGGACAGCGTTGTCGACGACGTTGCGCACCATCCTCGCCAACGCGAACTGATCACCGGACACTCGAACGGGAACGATGGATGTCACGACGGACAGATCTGTCAGCGCTTCGACCCGTTTTCCTTCCTCGTACAGCACGTCGTCGAGGTCGACATCGACCGCGCCGTGCGGACTCTGCGTCTCGTCCGACCGCGCGAGCAGGAGAAGGTCGTCGATCAGTCGGCGCATTCGACGCGCTTCGGGCAGCAACGATTCATCGATCAGGGACGCATCGATGAGCTCGGGCCTGGCCGCTGCAAGTTCGAGAGCGGCGGTGATCGTCGACAGCGGGCTTCGCAGCTCGTGTGAGGCGTCGCTGACGAATCGTTGCTGGGCTCGTTGCCCGGCGTTCAGTCGTGCCAACATCTCGTTCATGGTCACCGCCAGGCGCGCGATCTCGTCGCGGGTGTGCGGGACCGGGATGCGTTCTCCCAGATCACTGTTCGAGATCGAGGCCACGCGGGTGCGGATCCGCTCGACGGGGCTCAGCGCTGCGCCGACGAGTCGATAGGTCGCCAAGGCGACGATCGCAACCACCACCGGACCGACAATGGCGAGCAGGACTGCAACGGTGGTGACGACCTTTTCCACCGGCTCGCGGTCGGCACCGACCAGCACTGTCACCGGCCCGTCGACCGTGGTCGCACCACTCGCAATGACCCAGAAGTCCCCGGTCTCGCCCGCTTCGATACGCCCCAGATCCTGGGTGGCCGTGGGCGCAACAACGCGTGTGGACAGCGGCGAGCCGCCATCGGCACGGGAGGAGGCCTGCACCATCCCAGCCGCGTCGACGACCTGCACGATTCCGATCTGCCCGTCCGTGGCCAGCAATGATTCGTCGATCTGGCCCGGTAGATCGGTCTCGAGGCGCTCACCGACCTGTACTGCCCGGGCAGTGGCGGCGGTGCGGGCGGAGTTTTCGAGGGAGTTGTAGAGAATACCCAACAATGCCCCGCCTGCCGCGATCAGACATACGGCCACCACCATCGTCGAGGCCACGGCGGATCGCACGCGCACTGCCCACGATCGTGGGCGCAGAACGTCGGGGAAACCACTCATGTCTGTCAGTCTCCTAGCCTAATGCGCCCCGAAGATCGGCACTGTCTCGATACCACCCGGCACCACCGTTGTTGTCAGCACAGCCCTGACTGGCACTGCATTGCGGCAGGGGGTGATGCTCAGTCGGCCGCGTCGAGGGCCAGGCGATACCCCACCCCGCGGATCGTTTCGATGCTCTTGCGCCCGAAGGGCTGATCGACCTTCTTCCGGAGATACCCGATGTAGACCTCAACGATGTTCTCGTCGCCGTCGTAGTTGACGTCCCACACCGACCGGACGATCTCGGACTTGGTCACCACGACGCCGCTGCGCCGCATCAGGAACTCGAGCACGCTGTACTCGCGCGGGGTCAGCGCCAATTCCGTACCGCCCCGGGTGACGCGGTGACGCGCGGGATCCAACTCGAGATCGCCGGCTGCGAGCACGGCTGGGCGTTCGGGAGCGCCCCGTCTGGCCAGGGCGCGTAGGCGAGCGACCAGGACGACGAAGGAGAACGGTTTGACCAGGTAGTCGTCCGCGCCGAGATCGAAGGCGTCGGCCAGATCGTATTCACCGTCCTTGGCCGACAGCATCAGGATCGGCGTCCACACACCCTGCGCCCGGAGGTCGCGCACGATGTCGTACCCGTGTCTGCCCGGCAGCATGATGTCGAGAACGAGTACGTCGAACTCCCCGGTGGCGGCGCTGTGGAACCCGTTGTCCCCGTCGTGCTCGACCTCGACGGTGAACCCGTCGGCGACCAGACCGCGGCGGACCATTTCCGCAAGGCGCACTTCGTCCTCGACCACCAGAACCCGCATCGACAGCTCCGTCCATGTATGTGACGCAAGTACAACAGACCCTCACCGTCGCCGACGAGCCGCTCTCAGCGGTTCTTCAGGAGCTGCTCGGCACACTGATCGCCGTGCTCCTCTCCTCATCGATGTCCGCCGTTCACGCAACGGCCACCGAAGTGTTCACCGAAGCCGCCACCGCCGACGTCGAGATCGCCGGGATGGTGATAGCAGTTGGCCTCCTCGGTGCCGGGACGATGTTCCGCGTCCGCTCCGACCGGGCCGCAGCGACGATCTTCGGTGCGCTCGGCTTCGCTTTCGCAGTGGTGGTGCTCGCCGTCGCAGTGCACAGCAACGGATGGCTGACCAGGTCCGACGCGCCTGTCGCGGCCTGGTTCGTCGATCACCGAACGCGCGCGCTCGATGAGCTTGCCCTTGCCGTCACCACAGCGGGTGGCCCCGCCGAGACCGCCGCGTTGGGCCTCGTGGTCGCGGTGCTTCTGGTGTGGAGAACCAAACGCTACGGCCCGGCACTAGTGATGCTGGCGACCGTCGGCTCGGCATCGATGCTGTGCACGATCGTGAAACTGATCGTCGGACGTGAGCGGCCGCCGCAGTCGATCCAGTTGATGCTCGAAACCGATTTCTCCTTCCCGTCGGGTCACGTCACCGGGACCGCTGCCCTGTCACTGATGCTCGCTCTCATCGCGGGAATACATCGATCGAGGGGCGTGCGAGCGTTGTTCCTCGGGATCGCTCTGGCAGTGACCGTTGCCGTTGCGTGCACGAGAATGTATCTCGGTGTCCACTGGCTCACCGACGTTCTCGCCGGAGCGCTCCTCGCCGCCTGCGCAGTCACCCTGGGCAGCTATGTACTGCACCGGCTCGACTCCGGCGGCGACGCCACTGATGCGACGCCGCCTCGCCTGCTGATGAACAGGATCTCGCTGTGACGTCGGGATTGACCGGCGGCGTCCTCGACCCGAGCACCCTCGTTGCGACATTCGGGTTGATCGGGCTGCTCGTCGCCTTGTTCGTCGAGACAGGTCTGCTGATCGGGTTCTTTCTCCCCGGCGACTCTCTGCTCTTCACCGCCGGAGTGCTCGTGGCGCAGGTCGACCCGTTCGTTCCATTGTGGGTGATCCTGGTGTCCGCGCCGATTGCAGCCGTACTCGGCGATCAATGCGGCTACCTGATCGGCCGCGCCGCCGGCCCTGCTGTCTTCGACCGACCCGGTGCCAAACGGCTCGGCCCTGCGCAACTAGCCCGCGCGCAGTCGTTCTTCGACACCTACGGTGCTCGCACTGTCGTACTCGCCAGGTTCGTTCCCGTCGTCCGTACGGTTGCACCTGTCATGGCCGGCGCGTCGGGCATGAGATACCGAACCTTCCTCGTCTACAACATCATCGGGGGCCTCGCCTGGGGTGCCGGCGTACCCATGCTCGGCTACCTACTCGGCGGAATCCCGCTCGTGCGCAACCACATCGAGATAGTCCTCATCGGGGTCGTCGCGCTCTCGATACTCCCCCTCGCCGCCAACTACCTCCGTTCCCGTTTCGGTTCGAAAAAAACAACCCACCAGCACGAGCATCGACCCGACCCCGATACAAGTTTCTCCTCCCCGCACTGAGCAAAGCTGGCGGTGAGGTGGTCGATTGTGCAGCCCACTTCTGCACCCGGAACGTCAGAAGACGACTGCAATCGAGGGTAAAACCCCAGGAAATAGTGACGCCCACTCCCGAAACTGACAAGTGGATCGAGGAATGAAGTGGTGACAGAAACGTTCGGTTCCGGCGAACGGTGTAACGCAAACAGGGTTTCGCGTTACATTGCTGCGGACACGAGTTTCTTTACACAATGAACGCAGCTCAGCACCGACACTGATTCTGTCAGTTTCAGGAGTCGTGTTCACTGTGTCAGAAGTCGAATGCACTGAGCGCCAGCAATTGAGGTGGGTTCGGCTCCTCTCCTCCGGCCCGTCGGCGTTAGTGTTGCCTATGAGCATGTCGAAAGTGGTACCTGCGCTGCCGGTACGAGACATCGACACCGCTGTAGAGATATACGTCCGCGCGTTCGGCTTCACGACCCGGTACACCGACCCGACTTTCGCGAGGCTTACCCGCGACGACGTCGAGATCCACTTGTGGGCCGCCGACGACGACAGCTGGAATACCCGTTCAGACCGTGCGGCATGGCCGGTATGCAGCGGAGCCGAGACGTTCCTTGCCGGCACAGCCAGCTGCCGCATCGCCGTGGACGAGATCAACGACCTTTACGCCGAGATGTCCCGCGCGGGAGTTCTCCATCCCGCAGACGCGGGTCGTCCCGTCTCGACGGACTGGGGAACGACGGAGTTCGCAACTGTCGACACCGACGGCAATCTGATCACTTTCCATACCAATGAAAAAAGCCAACACGAGCCCGCCACGGCAAGCAACGGCGCACCCTGACCCCACCCTCGAGCAGAAACTCGATGACCCGGACGCCCGTCGATGCGCTACGCGTGTGAAATAAGCGCATGCTCGACACGTCCACCCGCGCGCAGTCAGGCCACGGTCAGATAGATCAGTGCAATGTTGAGTGCGACGACGATTCCCGCGATGAGCCATGCCGCGTATGCCGTGATCCGGTGATTGACATCGCCGCCCATCAGGATGCGGTCCGAGGTGAACCGCACCAAGGGAATCAACGCGAACGGGATACCGAACGACAGTACGACCTGCGAGACGACCAGTGCCCGACTGGGGTCGACTCCTGCTGCCAGAATTGCCAGTGCGGGAACAAGTGTTACCAGTCGTCGCACCAGAATCGGAATGCGCTTACGTAGTAGGCCGTCCATGATCATCGCGCCGGCGTACGCCCCGACCGATGTCGATGCAAGGCCCGAGGCCAGCAGGCCCACCGCGAACAGCAGTGCTACCACCGGCCCCAGAGTGTCCCCTACTGCTGCGTGGGCTCCTTCGATGGAATCGACGCCCTCGCGGCCCCCCAATGTCGATGCCGCCAACAGCAGCATCGACATGTTCACTGCACCGGCCAGCAGCATCGCCAACCCGACATCGATCCGGGTGATCCGCAACAACCGCTGACGGACAGGCCCTGCCTCGGGGTGTCCGTGCCGGTCACGTGCAAGGCCGGAGTGCAGGTACACCGCGTGCGGCATGATCGTCGCACCGAGCATCGCGGCGGCGATCAACACGCTTTCCGCGCCGTCGAACCGCGGAATCAGACCGGCCGCGGCCTCGGTGAACGATGGCGGTTCCACGACGACGCTGGCAAGAAATCCGACGGCTATGACACCGAGTAGCCCGAGAATCACGAACTCGAAGGGCCGTTGGCCCCGCCGATCCTGGACCATCAGCAAGATCATCGATACGGCCCCGGTGATGAGGCCGCCGATCAGGAGCGGCAGGTCGAAGAGCAAGAAGAGGGCGATCGCACCGCCGACGATTTCGGCGAGGTCGGTCGCCATGGCAACCACCTCTGCTTGCCCCCAATATGCCAGTCGCACAGTCCTGCTCGACTTCTCGCGAACGACTTCGGGCAGTGTCATTCCGGTGACGATGCCGAGTTTGGCGGAGAGGAACTGCACGAGACCGGCCATCACATTCGCGGCAACGATCACCCAGACCAGCAGGTATCCGAACTGCGCACCGGCACTGACATTGGAGGCGACATTGCCGGGGTCGACGTAGGCGATCGCTGCGACGAAAGCGGGTCCGAGCAGAACGAGGCCCGACCGAAACCTCGAGGGCGGCCGAGACGATCGGCGCTGCAGCACAGACATGACCACACCCTCCGGCACCAACAGTATGTCAGGACCCTGAAAATATAGTTCGGCTACCCGAACAATGCAACGCGGCGTGGTGGTTCGGCGACATCTCGATCAGATGGGCAGGACCACTGCACTGACGAATTCGTTGCGGATCCAGGCGATGAACAATCCCCACACTCCGGTCAGCAGCGCGATGCCGACGGCGATCATGATGACACCGCCCGCGACCTTGATCTTCTGTGAGTTCCTCCGAAGCCACCCCACCCCGCGCATCGCCGAACTCGAACCGAACGCGAGGACGACGAACGGTAGGCCGAGCCCCATGCAGTACGCGACGATGAGAGTGACCCCGCGAGCTGCGGTTGCACCTTCGGTTCCTGCTGCAACAGACAGAACGCCGGCGAGGGTGGGGCCCAGACACGGTGTCCAGCCGAGCGCGAACACACCGCCGAGCAGCGGCGCTCCAGCGAGGGACGAGATCTGCTGAGGTGCGAATCGGGTGTCGCGTTGCAGAACGGGTATCAATCCGATGAACGCCGCACCCATGATGATCGTGATGACGCCGCCGACTCGTTGGAGCACTTGCTCGTTGATGCGCAAGGTGCCGATGACTCCGAAGATCGAGGCTGTGGCGAGGACGAAGACGATCGTGAATCCGGCGACGAACAACGACGCTGCGCCGGCCACACGCCAGCGATTCGCCAGCTCCGTCGACGACGTGCCGGTGGTCGAGGTGCCGGGCGATCGGGTCTCGGCTGATTGGGCGTCGGCACCGGCGATTCCCGCCAGGTAGGACAGGTATCCCGGCACCAGCGGCACCACGCACGGGGAGGCGAACGAGACCAACCCGGCGAGCATGCATGCCGCGATCGCGAGCAGAAGGGGCCCGCTCGATGCCGCGTTCTGGAAGGCCGACCCGATGTCCTGGGCGAGAAGAGTCGTCATTCCGCGGCTATCCGTTCGACGACGGGAAGGAGATCGTCGGTGAGCAAGGCGCGCATGAAGACCGCGGCCACGCGGTGCTGACGGTCGAGTACCAGCGTCGAAGGGATCACGCTGGTCGGGTAGTTCCCGCCGAGAGCGATCAGGGTCCGCATCGAAGGGTCGTAGATCGAGGGGTAGGAGACGTCGTTGTCGACCACGAAGTCCTGCGCTTTGTCCTTCTGTGGATCTCTGACGTTGAGGCCGAGGAACTGCACGCCGCGCTCGCGGGTGGTCTCGTAGACCTCTTCGAGGTCGTCGGCTTCGCCGCGGCAGGGGCCACACCACTGACCCCAGAGATTGATCACCACCACCTTGCCGTCGTAGTCCGACAGAGCGGTCGTCTTGCCTTCCTCCATCAGATCGGGGCCGGCGAGTTCGCCTATGGTACCGCGTGTTTCGGGGGGATCGTAGACGATGTCGGTTCGACCGCCGGGGGCGACGAAGTCGAAGCTACCTCCCGTGGATGCAGCCTGTGCGCCGTCGGAGCATCCGGAGATCAGTAGTACGACGGCAAGAATCGATCCAATTGCCGCGGTGGGCGTGGTGCCTTGACGGCGCGCACCGACCCGCGCAGGGAAAAAACGTGTCATGAGGTGAAATCCTTTACTGCAGTGCGGATCTGGTCTGTCGTCTCGAACACTGTCGGGTCGGTGACGCGCTCGATCGTTCCGTCCGGGTGGAGGAAAAAGCTCAGGGGAAGGACCGGCGGTGCCGAGAGCGCGTCCAGGACGCTGCCGCCGTCGATGTAGTTCGGATAGCGGACGCCCAGTTGCGTGAGCAGCGCGGCCGCGTCCTCGGGTCGGTCCTCGACGTCGATTCCGATGACTGGGATCGCGTCGGGTTCTGCGGCGTAGGCATCGAGTACGGGCATCTCGGTGCGGCACGGGCCGCACCAGGATGCCCACAGGTTGATCAGCGTCGCCTCGCTGCCGAGAACATCGGCGAGATCGACATAGCTGTCGCTGCCGATGCAGCGCGCTATCACTCCCGCCAGCGGACCGCCTTCGCGTGGTACCGGCGGCGGACACATCGGTAGCGCTGTTGCTCGTGCCGCGTCATCCGGCGGGCGGGACAATGTGGGTTCGGGTCCGACCGGAGCGACATTGTTGGCGATGACGTCGGACGGGCCGCCCTCGACGCCACCGGAGCGGGGCCACAGTGCGACGATCGATGCAACGACAACGACGAGCATGACGATCGACCAGCCGCGCGTCATCGCCGTGACCTTCTTTCTCGAGAGGGCGGCAGAGGGGCGAACGGTACGTCGCGGATCATAGGAGCGTGGACCAGTACGACCAGAAACGCTGCGCGATCAGGGCGATGAGGACGAGAAACCACACGGTCAGCGGAATCGAGTGATTGCGAATCAGCGAGTCAAGCCGTAGCCGAAACCATTGCCCAAGAGCGGATTTCGACCTGGCGCGGTCGAGGTTGCGCAGCGTGACGTACCAGAAGACCGGTACGGTGACCGCCCACACCGCCATGCAGTACGGGCACAGGGCGCCGATCTCGTACAGGCTCTGCGCGATCAGCCAGTGCACGAAGACTGCGGCAGCAGTGACACCGACCTGCACTGCGCCCCAGAACCACTGCGCGAACATCGCACCGGCGAGAAGGGCGGCACCCACTGCCGCCACGACGGCGAAGCCTGCGATCCCGAGAAGGGAATTGGGAAATCCTAACGCAGACGCCTGCGGGGTGTCCATCACCGATCCGCAGTTGAGCACCGGGTTGATGCTGCAGGTCGGGGCGTAGGCGGGATCGAGCGCCAGAGCGAACTTTTCTACCGTGAGCACGAACGCGGCAGTCAGGCCGATCAGGCCGCCCACCAACAGCAGCCAGGGCAGGCTCCGGCCGAACGAACCACCGGGTCGGGTCTCGGCCGCTGGAAGGTCAGCCGAGTGCAGCGTCGAGGGCATCGGCGAGGTCTCCGTAGGTGGTGGGTTCGATCTTGGTGCCGTTGAGGAAGAACGTCGGGGTGCCCTGCACGCCGAGCGCGATCCCGTCCGCGACGTCGGCCTCGATGCGCGCGAGCGTCGCAGGGTCGGTGTAGGCGGCATCGAAGGCGCTCATGTCGAGCCCTTGCTCGACGGCGAAGCTGCGGAACAACTCGTCCTGCGGAACCTGCTGTTCGCCCCACTGCGCCTGCGTTTCGTACATGCGCTGATACATCGCCTCGAATCCGCCCTGCTGGGCCGCGGCCTCGACTGCGCGTGCGGCTCGTTCGGCATTGAAGTGGGAGGCGATCGGAAAGTAGCGGGCCACGAAGCTCACCCGGTCGCCGTACTCTTCACGCAATTGCTCGATCGCCGGGTAGGCCGATCGGCAGGCCTCGCACTCGAAGTCGAGGAACTCCACGAACGTGACCCGGCCGTCGGGCACCGAGTTCAACCGATGACTGTTCTCGCGCACCGCAATCGAGGCAGGGTCGGTCGCGGCCTGCTCGGCGGCGGCAGCATCCGGAGACCCCGATCGATCCACCACCAGAAATACAGCCAACGCGGCGGCGAACACGATCACCAGGGACAAGGAAATCTTCAACGCTCGGCTCATACAACTACCTTCTCGATTCGTTCGGACTGATCAATGGGCCCGATATGGGCGTTTCGACTCGCTGTGACACTAACAATCGTACGAACGTTGACCGGCGGGCATTCCCTAACGATCGCATGATTGTTAGATTGTGCCCATGGCCTTGGAACCTCTGGACTCGTGCGATCTGTTGTGTATGGACCTCCCTCACGCCGAGAGGGTTCGCGCTACTCTGCCCGCGCTCGGCGATATCGAACCGGTCGCCGACGCTGCCCGAGCATTCGGCGACCCCACCCGACTGACCATCGCGCTCGCGTTGAACGCCGGCGGGCAGATGTGCGGCTGCGACATCGCGTGGATCGTGGGACAGAGCCAGAAGCTGGTCTCCCACCATCTCCGCAAACTCAAAGCCGCGGACGCCGTCACATCGAACAGAGAGGGAAAGTTGGTCATGTATTCGCTCACCGACCGCGGCACCCGACTGCTCGCGACACTGACCGAGGTACTGCCCACCGCCTCGGCCACCACCGAAGTCACCGGGGTCGATCATGGCTGACGCGTGCTGCGGACCTACCCCGGCAGCGCCGACCACCGAATCCACTGCTGACGGTGCGGGCACGGGAGGTCCGGCTCCGACCGATGCACTCCCGAGGTTGTGGCAGGTCCGCGAGCTGCAACTCGCCTCGGCCGCCGCGATCATCCTGGGCGCATCGTGGTTGCTCGGTCGAACGGGTGCCGATGCGGTTGCGACCGTCGGCGCTCTGATCGCTGCCGCGATCGCCGCCGTCACCTTCGTTCCCGCGACGGTGAGAAATCTGCGACACGGACGCATCGGTGTCGGCACGCTGATGACGATCGCGCTCCTCGGTGCCATCGCATTGGGCCAGATCCCCGAGGCCGCGATGCTCGGCATCTTGTTCTCCGTCGCCGAGGGACTCGAGGAATACGCGGTCACCAAGACCCGTCGCGGACTGCGCGCACTCCTGTCCTTGGTGCCGCCGACGGTATCTGTCCTGCGCGGTGGAACCGAGCAGGCCCTGTCCCCCGACGAGGTCGTGATCGGGGACATCATGGTGCTGCGGCCGGGTGAGCGAGCTGCCACGGACGGCACCATCGCTCGCGGTTCGACGAATCTGGACGTATCTGCGATCACCGGCGAGTCCGTGCCCATCGAAGCCGGTGTCGGTGACGAGGTGCATGCCGGTGCCATCAACGGCGGCGGGGCCATCGAGGTCACCGTCACCGCGCCGGCATCGGAGAGTTCGCTTGCTCGCATCGTCCGCATCGTCGAACAGGCCCAGGACCGCAAAGGGGCCGGCCAACGGCTGGCGGACCGTATCGCACGTCCGCTCGTGCCCTCGATCATGATTCTCGCCGTACTCGTCGCCGGCGTCGGTGCGGTGCTCGGTGACCCCATGTTGTGGCTCGAACGCGCACTGGTGGTCCTGGTCGCGGCATCACCGTGCGCGTTGGCCATCTCGGTGCCGCTGTCGGTGGTGGCGGCGATCGGGGCTGCGAGCCGCAACGGGGCATTGATCAAAGGCGGTGCAGCAGTGGAAGAGCTGGGCCGCATTCGCGTCGTCGCCTTGGACAAGACCGGCACCCTCACCGCAGGACGACCGGAGGTCGTCGACGTCGTCACCGCTGCGGGAATCAGCCGCGACGACGCGCTGGCCGTTGCTGCTGCGCTCGAAGCGCGCAGCGAGCATCCACTCGCCCGCGCCGTACTGGCCTCCGTATCGACCGTCGCGGCAGCCGATGATGTCACTGCCATCGCCGGGCACGGCCTGACCGGCACCCTCGACGGAGCCGCGATCAGGCTCGGGAAACCGAGCTGGTTCGACACACACCCCAGCTCCGAGGAGTTCCACGCCGACGTCGCTCGTCTCCAAAGCAGCGGTGCCACAGTCGTTCTCGTCGAACGCGCCGGAGTTCTGATCGCTGCGATCGCCGTCCGCGACGAACTGCGGCCCGAGGCCGCCGAGGCTGTCCGCCAACTCACCGCGCTCGGTATCGACACTGCGATGCTCACCGGCGACAACGCGCTCACTGCGCAGGCTCTGGCGACCCAGGCGGGCATCACCGCCGTCCACGCCGAACTACTGCCCGAGGACAAAGCGGCCCTGCTGACCGACATCGCGGCCGGACGCAAGCTTGCCATGGTCGGCGACGGCATCAACGACGCTCCCGCCTTGGCGACCGCAGATGTCGGTATCGCCATGGGCGCGATGGGAACCGACGTTGCCATCGAGACCGCCGATGTTGCCCTCATGGGGGAAGACCTCCGGCATCTACCGCAGGTGCTGGCCCACGCTCGACGCGCCCGGCGCATCATGATCGAGAACATCGCCTTGTCGATTGCCATCATCGGCGTGCTCGTCCCACTGGCTGCTACCGGTGTCCTGGGCTTGGCCACCGTGGTGCTCGTCCACGAACTCGCCGAAGTCCTGGTCATAGCCAATGCGATTCGCGCCGCCCGCACCACGCCCTTGGACGGTTTCGTGCCCCCGCCCGCGGCGTCCGGTGCCCTCAACGTAACGATCGCGCCCGCAGCGGCCTTCGCGGATGCCTGCTGCGCTCCGGCTCCGACGCCGAGGAACACCGCACCTGCATCTGGGAACCTACTGGCCTCCACCACCGCAACGTCACCGTCGGCGATCGGAGCAGACGATGGCAGCTCCGGGTGCTCGGATGGATGTACCTGCTGCACATCGACCCCCGCGTACGGCGAACTCTTCCGCGGAAAGAGGTAGAGACCGGTGAGCGGTGATCGAACTGCACGCAGGCTCTACGGGATAGAAATGACCGCAGCAGCAGGGGCATCGACAACAGAGGTGCGCTGGTACCACCTCGAACGAGCACACATCCTCTCGCAGCCCTATCCGTGGTTGCATACTCGCAACCACGCCGCGATGTTGAAAGCTGCGGTGACAGAACATGATCGGCGCGAATCCTGGGGCCAGTTGATTCGGATCGTGGTCGCTGCTCCAGGATCGTGGTCGGGGCGATACCCGGCCGGTAACACCGGCCGGGTCGAGGCGGGACTGATGTCGCCGATGCCCATTCCGCAGGACCTTGCGGACGCGCTGGGGGGCACGTAGCGGGAGTCATCAGTTCAGGCCTGCGTAGGAGTGCAGGCCTGAGACGACCATGTTGATGATGAACAGGTTGAACAGCATCGCCACGAATCCGGCGATGTTGATCCATGCTGCGCGGGTGTTGCGCCATCCGCTGGTGGCTCGGGCGTGCAGGTAGGAGGCGTACACGATCCAGGTGATGAAGGAGACCGTTTCTTTCGGGTCCCAGCCCCAGAATCGGCCCCATGCGGCTTCGGCCCAAATGGCACCGAGGATGACGCCGACGCCGAAGAGTGGAAATGCGAAGATCGTGGTCTTGTACGCCAGGATGTCCAGTGTCTGCGCGGAAGGCAGACGGGCGACGATTCGGCTCATTCTGCTCCCCGAGGCCTCGGGATGCTTCATGCGGATCAGGAACAGCGCGCTCGCAACCCCGGAGATCAAGAACACCCCGCTGCCGAGCGAGACGATCGAGACGTGCACCGGCAGCCAGTACGACTGCAGTGCCGGTACCACCGGTGCTGCGTTGGCGTACAGCACGGTGCCAGCGACGAACAGGAGGATCAACGTCGGCACCAGGACGAACAACCACAGGGTGCGCAGTTGCTTGGAGCGCAGCACCACCAGTGCAGCCAGTACACCGGCCGCGCAGGTGACCGAGACGAATTCGTACATGTTGCCCCACGGCGGGCGGCCGGCGGCGATCCCGCGAAGAACGATCGACCCGACATGCAACGTCAGCGCCACCATCACCAGCCCGAGTCCGGTACGGCCCATGCGTTCGGACGGAACCCGCCGGGGTGCGTCGGGAATGCGACCAGGCGTCGACGATGTCACTGCGATCACCCGCGTGCGCAGTCGCTCCATATTGTGCAGCTCCGCGCTACGGGTCGACGCGAGCTGACCGAGGAATGCGATTGCTGCGAGGAGATAGACCACGAAGGCGGTCTCGAAGCTGATGTCGCTCCAACGAGCGAGGGTGTCGTCGATCGGCATGGTGCTACACCGTTTCTCTGTCGTGGGTCTCGGAGTCGCTCGGGGTTGCCTGCGGCCAGATCTGTGACCGGAGGGTCTGGAATTCGGGTCCCCAGCCGGCGTGATCTGTGCGAGCCAGGCCGCCCATGTCCACTCGCGAGAGACCGGGTTCGCCAAGGTGGGCCCGGAACCAGATGCGACGGCGTGTGATGACCAGGGACACCAGCAGTCCGGTCATCATCGTGACCGCGAACACGAGCACCCACCGCTGCGCGGGGTCGTATCCGACCTGCAGGTTCGCGAATTCCTTGGCACCGTCGAACCGGACGAGAGTGCCGTCGGAGAGGGTTGTCGATTCTCCGGGCCGCAGGTTGACCCGGTCCTGCTTGACCAGCCGACCCTGGTTGATCATCTCCTGGTCCAGGGAGAAGATCGACTGCGGGATGCCGGTGTCGAGACCGGTGTCGCCCTTGTAGATGTCCACTGCCACAGCGGGATCGACCAATTCCGGGAAGCGAGAGGAGAGCAGATTCCCGTTGAATTGCGCGGTGGGCGCGAAGAGTCCTTCGATGGCGATCTGGCCTCGGCGGCGTTCGTCGGCGGTGGCGTAGGTCCCCCCGGGTGGGTCGAATCGCAGCGCGCCGCTGCTGAGGAACGTGGTGGCGTCGTCGGGGCGGAACTGCAGGGCTTCGGTGCGGGTCTGGCCGTCGGGGAAGGTGACGGTGAACTCGGGGGCATAGCCGTGTCCGGTGAGGTAGATGCGTTCGTCGCCGAGCCGGAGAGGTTCGTTGACTTTGAGTTGATAATCGCGCCAGGTGTCGGCGGCGATGTCGTCGGCGCTCTGGTAGGAGATGTTCGAGGTGAACATCTCGGCCTGACCGTTCTCGAGGTAGTCGGCGGTGAAGTCCTTGACCCGGATACAGAACGGCTCGAGTCCGGTGCCGTCAGTGCTGTTGCCAGCACGGAAGGAGTCGTAGACGGCGGGAGAGGTGTTGCAGAAACCGGGTCCGTTGTCGGCGATGACGATGACCGAGCCTTCGTAGCCGAACAGTTTGCCGATGGCGATAGCGGCGAGCAGACCGATCAGCGAGAAGTGGAAGAGCAAGTTCCCGGCCTCGCGGGTATAGCCCTTCTCGGCCGAGAGAGTCAGTGCCCCATCGGGCTCGGGCCGAACGACGGTACGCCACCCTTTCAAGTGCGGCGCGATGTCGGCAATCACCTTCTCGGGGTCACCGGCGAGGGTGCCCGAATGATGCAACGGTAGTCGAGTGAGATTTCGGGGCACTCGAACAGGTTGTGCGCGAAGAGCTTTACCGTGCTCGATCAACCGCGGAGTCAGACAGCCGATCAGCGACACGAACAGCAGGACGTAGATCGCGGTGAACCAGGAACTTGCAAACACGTCGAACAATTCCAGTGTGTCCATCACCGGCCCGAGAGCCGGGCGCGCGGCGATGTAGGCATCGACGGCCTGGGTATTGAGATTGCGCTGCGGCAGCAGTGCGCCGGGGATTGCTGCGGCGGCGAGAAGAAACAGCAGCACCAACGCTGTACGCATCGACGTCAGTTGTCGCCACCGGTTGCGCAGCATCGCCACCGTTCTGCGCACCAGTCTCGGCGAGTGCGCACCGGGGTGTTCGTCGATCGTCATCTCCGCACGCCCTTCACCGACCACCATCTAAATACTACGCGACATAGTAGTTTGCGGGTTCGGTGCGGTGGGGCGTGGTCGGCGCAGCAGCGAGAACGCCAGTGCCGCAACAGCGCCGGTGGCGGCAATCCATTCCGGAACGCTGCCGGTGATCGTCGCCGGGGTGAGCGTGGTGCTCAGTGACACCTCGGTGACGACAGCTGCGGGGGTGAACAGCTCCGTGCGCTCGACGACCTCCCCGCGTGCATCGATGACGGCGCTGACGCCGCTGGTGGCCGAAACGACGACGCTGCGCCCGTGTTCGACCGCTCGTACCCGCGACATGGCGAGTTGTTGATAGGTCATGTTCGTCCGACCGAAGGTGGCGTTGTTGGTCGGCACTGCGATCAGCTGGGCACCGGCGCGAACGGAGTCGGTGAGCAATGCGTCGAAGGCGACCTCGTAGCAGGTGGCCACCGCCACGGGCACTCCGGCGAGGTCGACGACGCCGTTGCCCTGACCCGGAACGAAGCGTCCTGCTTGGGCGGCGTAGGGAGAGAGTGCGGTGACGATCGTGCGGAGCGGCAGGTATTCGCCGAACGGCACCAGTTGCCGCTTGTCGTGCCTCTGCCCTGGGCCGGTGACCGGATCCCACACGATCGAGGTGTTCGTGGTGGTGCCGTCGCCCTGGCGTAGTACCGTGCCGACGAGAATGGGCACACCGACGGCGCGGGCCGCGGCGTCGATACGTGCGGCGGCATCGGGGTTGCGCAGGGGGTCGATGTCGGAGGAGTTCTCCGGCCAGATGACCAGATCGGGTGCGCGTACGCGGCCGGAGTCGATGTCGTCGGCGAGCTCGATGGTGCGCTGAACGTGGTTGTCGAGCACCGCTCGTCGTTGGGCGTTGAAGTCGAGACCGAGCCGCGGGACGTTGCCTTGCACCAAGGCGACGGTGACCGTGTCCTGCTGCGGCGGAGCGAACAGTGGAGCTACCACCGTGAGCGCCCCTACAGCAGTGGCCGCACCGATGCACGACGCTGCTGCAGTTCTGCGGGTGATGCGATCGGAAGCGATGGCACCGGCCAGAGCGGACCCGATCAGCACCACGACGAACGACAACCCCGGCGCGCCGATCAACGCAGCCAGAGGCAGCAGCGGCCCGTCGGATTGACCGAATGCGATGCGGCCCCAGGGGAATCCGCCGAACGGGATCCTAGATCGTGCCGCTTCCATCGCCACCCAGGCGCTCGCCACCCAGACCGGCCCCCACGGCAGTCGCGACATCCGATCCGCTACTGCGCCGAACATCGCCACGAAGAGGGCTTGAACCACGGCCAGCGCCAGCCACGGCACCGATCCGACGTACTCCCCCACCCACGGCAGCAGAGGCACGAAGAACGCCGAGCCGGCAACGAAGCCGTAGCCGGCCCCCGCACGCGCCCCTCGCCCGCGCACAGCCAACAGCAGCATTGCAAGTGCTACCGGAGCGAGAAACCACAGATCTAGGGGCGGGAACGTGGCGTACAACATCAGCCCGGATGAGGCAGCCGCGAGGAGCCGGATCCAGGCACGGACTCCGTTGCTGCCGGTCACCCACCGCGCCCGGTTCGGGTCGTCGCCGGGTCGTCGAGGTCCGGGTTCTGTGTCAGGAGCGGCCCTCATGACGACATGAGCGTGCAGCCGGTACCGGAGAAATCTCTGCCGTTCATCAACTACTATGGTGCATAGTATTTTATGTGATGGCAACTCTGCGGCGGTGACCGATCCCCTTCCGTCGACACCCAGCACCTGTCCGAGGTACACACCCGAGAACGAGGATCCGTGAACCGCTCCCCCACCACGTCTCCCACGCGGCTGCGTGCTTACGCAGTGACTCTCGTGCTGACATTGGTCGTTACCGCGCTGACCGTCGACTACTGGGCGCAAGAAGCATTGGTCGGCTCTCCGATCCCACTACCGATCCTCGAATTGCGACTCGCCTTCAACCGCGGAATGGCCTTCAGTCTGGGCAATTCGCTGCCCCTATGGGTGATCGTGTCGGTCACGGCGACGATCACCGCCGGGGTCGCGGCCTACGGATGGCACAGCGCTCGGCACGGGGAGCAGTGGACCACGGTGGCGCTGGCGTTGATCCTCGCCGGCGCGCTGTCCAACGTTCTGGACCGGCTTGTCGACGGTGCGGTCACGGACTACTTTCACACCGGTTGGTGGCCGACATTCAACCTCGCCGACATCTACATCACCTGCGGGGTGGTGCTGATGATCGGGGCGGCACTGTTCACGCGAGAGGCCACAAAGATTACCCCTCGGCCCGCAGTGCCCGACAGCGCCGAATCGTGAACGTGCATGAGATACCTCGGCGGTCGAATCGAATGCCCTGCAGTGCAGACACATTCGCGACAGGACAATCTTGCTGATTCGCTCGAACAGTGAGAGTGATCGACACCGGAACGGCTCGAAACATATTCGACCACAACCACCGACAAGCGATCGTCGCCTCTCGCTCACCGAGGCGCACCGAGGCGCACCGAGGGGAACCTGCTGCATGAGCGACAACATCCCGGCGCTACCGCGCCGTATTTTTCTCGCTACGAGCTGCGCTACAGCGTGCCTGGCTGCCGCCGGATGCAGCGTCGGCGAAGCCCCGTCCGGTGAGGACACCGCTTCCGACGGTCCCATCACCTTGTCGGTGAACGATGTTCCTGTCGGCGGTGGAATCGTGCTCGCCGACCGGCAGGTCGTCGTCACCCAACCGGAACCCGGTACCTTCCGGGCCTTCTCGGCTATCTGTTCTCACCAAGGGTGCACAGTGAACCGAGTCCGCAACGGCACGATCGAGTGCCCCTGCCACAACAGTGCCTTCTCGATCACCGACGGGGTGGTCGTGCGCAGCCCCGCTACCGAGCCACTGCCGAACCGCGCCGTGACCAGAACCGTAGATACCCTCACAGTCGACTGATCCATCACCGGGCGGCCGAACATGCGAGGTGGACGGGTTCGGGGTGAACGGTGTCGACCGGGCCGATGTGCGGCAATCGAGGACCCACTCTGTGCCCCCACCCGACTGGTGCCGGTTCGGTACATCGCTGCCGTGTCGACGACAGCACGGCGTGCCGATCGCGCACCGGGTCGAGACCTGCCTACCAGAGACCTGCCTACCAATTGACCTCTCGGCAACGGCCTTCGCCTTCCTGAGGTTCGACCTGCACAGTGGCGTGTTCGAGACCGAACTCGTCGCGGAGAACCTGCTGCGCTGCAGCGAGCACCCGGGGTGTCTCGGCCTCCGGGGCGACCGTCAGATGCGCCGAAGCGACCTCCATCCCCGACGTCAGTGTCCAGATGTGCAGATCGTGTACCTCTTCGACATCGTCGACACCGGTCAGGGCCTTTTCCACGGCGGCGACATCGATGCCCGACGGAGCGTGTTGCAGCAGAATTCGTACGGCATGACGCCCCAGAGTGAATGCACGCGGCAAAACGAACAACCCGATGGCGACCGCGATGACCGGGTCGGCGTACCGCCACCCGAACACGACGGTGACCAGTCCGCTGACGAGCACTCCGATCGAGCCGAGCATGTCCGCCATCACCTCCAGATACGCACCCCGAACATTGAGGCTCTCTTTCGCACCACTACGCAGAAGGAGGAACGCGATCAGGTTCATGGCCAGACCGAGCAGCGCCACCAACATGACCGGAATCCCGGGCACCTCCGGTGGGTTCGTGATGCGTTGCGCGGCTTCGTAGAGAATCCACCCAGCGACACCGAAGAGCAGCACTGCATTGAACAGAGCCGCGAACACTTCGGCTCGATACAGTCCGAACGTGCGGCCGGTCTTGCGAGACTGCCGCTGTGCGAGTGTGATCGCCACGATCGCCATCAAGACCCCGAACACGTCGGTGAACACGTGTGCGGAATCGGACAACAACGCCAGCGACGAGGTGGACAGACCCACTACCACCTGCGTCACCAACGTAACCGCCCCGAGACCGACAGCAATCCACAGTCGCCCGAGGTGCTTACCGGACGCGCTCGCCGGCGATCCCGGCTCTATCCCGTGGCCATGTCCGTGTCCCATCGTGGGTACCCCTTCTCGGCGAGATTCGATAACAGGAACACAACATATTGCGATATGCGCATATATGCAAGTGTTGTGTTCGCCGGAAGCTGCTGCCCGCGGCCGCACTGCGTCGGCGCAGAACTATGATTCGTAGTAGTTCGATCTCGGTTGCGCGACTCGGTCGCGCAGCCGTGCCGATATTGCCGGCCGACAGTTGTCCCGCCACACATCATCCACGTAAGGGGTGCCGCGTCATGGCCACCGACGACATGGCCACCGAAGCCGCACTCTCGACCCGCGGTCCGGTGAATCGACGCTCCGGTTCGCAGGTGATGCTGCTGTGGGCCGCGATCGCGGCAGTGGTGGCCGCTGCGCTCGCGGCGTTGTCGACGTCGCAGGCGCTGATTCTGCTCGGGCTTCCCGATCCGGGACCGATCACGACCTACGGTATTCCGGCGCTGACCGCGCTCGGAGAGGTAGCCGCGGTCGTGGCGGTGGGGTCGTTGCTTCTCGCAGCGTTCCTCGTTCCTCCCCAAATGTCGGGTGTGCTCGACATCGACGGGTACATCGCCGTCCGCACCGCGGCGAAGGCCTCCGCAGTGTGGGCGGTGTGCGCAGCGGCGTTGGTGCCGCTGACACTCTCGGACGCGTCGGGTCAACCTGTCGGATCCGTTGCGGCGCAACCGGTGCAGTTCCTCGGTGCGATCGGCGATGTCGAGGCCTCCACTGCATGGGCCATCACCGCCGCGATCGCGGCGATCACCGCCGCAGCATGCGCGGCAGTGTTGCGGCATCGATGGACCCCCGCCTTGTTCGCCCTGTCGATGCTCGCGTTGATCCCGCGCGCGGTCACCGGCCACTCCTCGACCGGCGGCAATCACGACATCGCGACGAACTCGTTGATCCTGCACATCCTCGCCGCCGCACTGTGGGTGGGCGGACTCCTCGCACTTCTCGCTCACGCGCTGCGCGGGGGTGGACACCTTGCCGTCGCGACCCGCCGCTACTCGACGCTCGCTCTGGTTGCGTTCGTGATCATGGCGGTCTCCGGAGTGGTCAACGCTGCCGTGCGAGTACCCGTGACGTCGCTGTGGGATTCGACGTACGGCGCTCTGATACTGGCGAAGATCGCAGCCCTGGCGATCGTGGGGACCCTCGGGTGGATACAGCGACGACGAACGGTCGGCGCTCTGGCCCACGATCCCGAGAACCGCAGATCCCTGATCACGTTGTCGATGATCGAGACCCTCGTTCTCGTCACCACCGTGGGCCTGGCGGTCGCACTCGGTCGCACCCCCCCGCCCCCGCCGCAGAACGCCTCGCTACCTCAGGCGCACGAAGAAGCCTTGGGCTACGTGTTGGACGGCCCGCCCACCGCAGCGCGGTTGGCGTTCGAGTGGCGTTTCGACCTGGTGTCCGGCTCCGCGGCGGTGATCGCGGCCGTCCTGTACCTGGTGGCCGTGCGGCGCCGCCGGCGGGCAGGCCTGCCCTGGCGGCGGCGGTGGACCGCGAGCTGGTTGATGGGCACTGCGGTGCTGCTCGTGGCGACCTCGTCCGGGGTCGGGCTCTACAGCCCGGCGATGTTCAGCGTGCACATGGCGGGACTGACCGCGGTCGCCATCGCCGTGCCGTTGCTGTTGGTCCTCGGCCGACCGGCCACCTTGTTCGCCTCGGTCCTGCCGACCGCGCCGGCAGCCGACGCACCGGGCTCGCGCGAATGGCTCCGGGCTGCATGGCACAGCCGAGCAGCCCGGATCGCGATCCACCCGTGGGTCAGCACCACGGTGTTCCTGAGCAGCTTCTACCTGCTCTACCCCGGCGGAGTGTTCGACACCGTCGCCGACTCGCATGTGGCACACATGGTGATGAAGGGCTGGTTCCTGACCGTCGGGATGGTGATGTTCTGGGGCACGGTCGGCGAAGACCCGGTACCGAGACCGATCGCGGGACTGACGAAGTTGCTCGCGAGTATCACCGCGTTGGCCGGGTTCGCATTCTTCCTCGTCGTGACGATCGATCTCGAGACCGCGCTCGGAGCGAGCTTCTACAGCGGACTGCGTCTGGATTGGAACGCAGACCTGCTGGCCGACCAGCGGCGCGGCGGCACTCTTGCGTGGGGCATCGGCGAGTTGCCGTTGCTCGCTGCCGCGGTTCTCGCCGCGGTCCGGTGGTCGGCGGCCGACGAGAGCGCTGCACGGCAACGAGATCGCCGAATCGACGATCAAGGCGATACCGAACTCGAGGCGTACAACACCATGCTCGGTGGCCTGTCCTCTCGGCGGGATCACCCCTGATACCCGAAGAATCCGTTCTCGGTCAGGGTCGCCGCAGCCCGCGGGATGTCCTCCCAGGACCGTGACCAGCGGTATGGGCGAATCCGGGTCGAGTGGGATGGAAAAACTATGCTCGATAGTAGTAACCTGTGGCCTGACCGTCACCATTTCGTTATCTCGAGCGAGGCCTCGGCCTCGTAGCCACCAAGGATTGTGATCTTGGCCCGACACCGCACACCCGATCCGATCGACGACGACTGCGCAGCGACGGCGCGCGGCGGCGTGATGTCGATGCCCGTCGGCACCAGGCCGCTGGCGCTCACCGATCGCCCCCGTCATCGACGGGCCGACTTCGCACCCTCACGTTTCGTGACCGAGTCGCCCGCCGATGCCGGGTACTCCGAGACTCTGCCGGAGTACGAGCGCACGCCCTCGGCGCAGACGCCCGCACCGGATGGAACCGCTCACGCGGTCAGCGACGCCTGGGACACCGCGGGCGCGGGCGCTACCGCGTCGATGTGGGCGGCGCACGTGGCCGGTCCGGACGAGACGACGCACAGCGAGGGTGACCGCGATGTAGTCCAGCCCGTGTCGCGAAGTGCTCGCCGCGGACTTCATCGCCGCCGGGTGCCGAAGCCGGGTGGCCGCGCCATCGCTGCGTCGGTCGCGGTCGGTGCCTTTCTTTCCGCGGCAGCGACGGCTCCGAACACCGGGTCGCAGGACAGTGTGGCGCTCAGCGCTGCGAGTATCGATCGACCTCCCGCCGGCGTCCTGCCGCCGAGCCCGGTCGTTGCCTCACCCCCGCAGGTGTTGCAGTTGCCCGATCTCGACGTCGGCCGACTCGCGCAGCGCATGACCGAGCAACTCGCCGAGGGGGGAGTTCGGGCGGCGGAGCGCGCAGCACGCGACGCCGAGGCGCGGCGCCCGCTCTCGGTGGTGCCGGTCTCGGGCACATTGACCTCCAGTTCTGGGCCACGTTGGGGGACAACGCATTACGGACTCGACATCGCCAACACGATCGGGACGCCGATCGTATCGGTGACCGACGGCGAGGTCATCGAAGCAGGTCCGGCGCAAGGGTTCGGCCTGTGGGTGCGTATACGTCAGGACGACGGCACGATCGGGGTGTACGGCCACATAGACCAGGCGCTCGTCACCGCCGGTCAACGCGTGAAAGCCGGCGAGCTCATTGCTACGGTAGGCAACCGAGGCCAATCCACCGGACCCCACCTGCATTACGAAGTGTGGCAACCCGACGGTGCCAAGTCCGACCCGACGGCGTGGCTGTCGGCACGCGGAGTCGATATCAGCTGACACGACAAGGAAGAAGAACTGGCGATGAAAAGGCTCGGTGATCTCGAAGCGGAGGTGATGAACGTGCTCTGGGAATGCGATGGACCGCAGTCGGTCCACGACCTGCGTGAACTCATGGCCGACAGAAACCCCGCCTACACCACGATCCTGACCGTCGTGACCCATCTCCACGAGAAGGGGTGGGTCGAGCGGACCAAGCAGTCACGCGCGTACCTGTACTCCCCGGTGCAGTCGCGCGCGGAGGCCACCTCGCAGGCGCTGCGCGAAATCCTCGACACCAGTACCGATTCGGCCGCGGTGCTGATGCATTTCGCGAAAACCGTCACCGACGACGAGCTCGACGCTCTGCGGGGGAACCTGCCGGACGTGAACCGGTGATCGTCGCGCTGGCGTTGCTCCTCGCTGCGATCATCGCGGCCGTCGCCCTGCCGCAGCCGTTGACCTCTCTCACCCGCACCGTGAGCCCCACTCTCGCCTTGACCGCATGGATCGGCAGCATCGCCGGGGTGCTGTTTCTCGTGGGATCCGCGGTGACCGTGTTGCTCTGGCCCGGCCATGCGCCCGCCGAGGGCATGGTCGAACTTGCCGTCCGCTGTCTGGGATCGCTGCAACACGCGGCGCAGCCGTGGATCGGGGAAGCTGTAGCCGGGGCATCGGTCGTCCTCGCGGCGTCGGCGTCGGCGCGCGTCCTGCGCTCGACTCGCCGTCAGCTTCGAGCCCGGTCCAAAGTCCGCGACTATCACCGCGATGTCATCGCCGTCGTCGCGCGCACGGACCCCGGACCCGAACCGATCATGTGGCTCGACCACCCGCTCCCGCTGGCCTACAGCATCGACGGTCGCCCCGGCTACGTCGTGGCCACCGAAGGCCTGCTCGCCCATCTCGATCCCGATCAACAGCGAGCTGTGATCGCACACGAACGTGCCCACCTGCGCGGGCGACACCACCGCATCGTCAACATCTGCGAGATCCTGGCCAAAGCACTTCCTCGCGTTCCCCTGTTCGCCGCAGCACCTGCAGCGGTGCGGGTTCTGGTCGAGGTCGCAGCCGACCGGACCGCGGCCGCGGTCACCAGCGCCGACACTGTGCGTTCGGCACTGTCGACGGTCTCGCAGGCGCATTCAGCGCGGCCACTGTGGGCACTGGGCCTGATCGGGGACTCGACCGCCGCGCGGTTGCATCACCTCGACACGAGCGCGCAAACACCGAGCCGAACCGGAGCAGGCGCTTACGCTGCCGCCGCCGTGCTGCCGCTCGTGGTGCCGGCCGCCATTGCAATCCTCACCCTCAGTGCGGTCTCCGCCGCAGCGTGCGCGGTCCTGCTGACTTGAACCACCCCTAAATACTATGGTGCATAGTATTTGAGCTAGGCTGTCGGACGCGTCCTGTAATTCGCGTGCGATTCGAAGGTGGTTCCATGACGGCGCTGACATCTCCTCCGGCTGCGCCGGCGGTTCGCCCCTATCCACCCCGCGGGGCACGCAAGGGGTCGTTCCTGCACACGATGGTCACCACCACCGATCCGAAGGTCATCGGATTGATGTACCTGGTGACCTCGTTCGGATTCTTCCTCGTCGGCGGCCTCATGGCCTTGATCATGCGCTCCGAACTCGCCGTTCCGGGAATGCAGTTCCTCTCCAACGAGCAGTACAACCAGCTCTTCACCATGCACGGCACGATCATGCTGCTGCTCTACGCCACCCCGATCGTCTTCGGCTTCGGCAACTACATCTTGCCGCTGCAGATCGGCGCACCCGATGTCGCCTTCCCCCGGCTCAATGCCTTCTCCTACTGGCTCTATCTGTTCGGCGCACTGGTCACCACCGCCGGGTTCATCAGCCCCGGCGGTGCCGCCGACTTCGGCTGGACCGCGTACACCCCGTTGAGCAGCGCCGTCTACTCCCCCGGTATTGGATCCGACCTGTGGATCGTGGGCTTGCTCGTCGCAGGCCTGGGCACCATCCTGGGCGGGGTCAACATGGTCACCACCGTGGTGTGCCTGCGCGCACCGGGAATGACGATGTTCCGCATGCCGATCTTCACCTGGAACATCCTGGTGACCTCGATCCTGATCCTGCTGGCGTTCCCACTGCTGACCGCAGCACTGATGGGCCTGCTCGCCGACCGTAAACTCGGCACCCACATCTTCGATCCCGCCAACGGCGGAGCGTTGCTCTGGCAGCACCTGTTCTGGTTCTTCGGTCACCCCGAGGTCTACATCATCGCGCTACCGTTCTTCGGCATCGTCTCGGAGATCTTCCCGGTCTTCTCCCGCAAACCCATCTTCGGGTACAAGGGTCTGATCTACGCCACCGTCGGCATCGCAGCTCTGTCCATCGCGGTGTGGGCGCACCACATGTATGCCACCGGCGCCGTGCTGCTGCCGTTCTTCTCGTTCATGACCTTCCTCATCGCCGTGCCGACCGGGGTGAAGATCTTCAACTGGATCGGCACCATGTGGCGCGGGCAGGTCACCCTCGAATCCCCCATGCTCTTCTCCATCGGATTCCTGATCACGTTCGTCTTCGGCGGGTTGTCCGGAGTGCTCCTGGCGAGCCCGCCCATCGATTTCAACGTCACCGACACCTATTTCGTCGTCGCGCACTTCCACTACGTCGTCTTCGGAACGGTCGTGTTCGCGACCTATGCGGGGATCTACTTCTGGTTCCCGAAGATGACCGGCCGCATGCTCGACGAACGACTGGGCAAGTGGCATTTCTGGATGACGTTCCTCGGATTCCACGCCACCTTCCTCGTTCAGCACTGGCTCGGAGCGCAAGGAATGCCGCGCCGCTACGCCGACTATCTCCCGTCCGACGGGTTCACCACCCTCAACCAGGTCTCGACCGTGGGATCGTTCGTTCTCGGAGCCTCGACGCTGCCGTTCATCTGGAACGTCTTCAAGAGCTACCGCTACGGCGAAGTGGTCACCGTCGACGACCCCTGGGGATTCGGTAACTCCCTCGAGTGGGCGACCAGTTGCCCACCACCGCGGCACAACTTCACCGAGATGCCCCGAATCCGCTCCGAGCGGCCGGCGTTCGAGCTTCACTATCCGCACATGGTCGAACGCATCCGCGCCGAGCAGCACGTCGGTGGCCCGCACTCGGATTCGATCGCGCCCTCGGAAGTGATCACCGAAGCCATCGCCGGCCGTGAACGATCCGATCCGCCGGACCCGGTGAAATAACCATCGCCGCAGAAGTGACCCACCGCTAAACCGCCCTCCCTACTACTATGTCCCGTAGTTGTTGGGTCGGGCTCGATACAGAGGAGTACCCCACGTGAGACGTCTGATGCTGATCGCTGTGATGATCTGCGGGACAGCATTGTTCGCTGCAGCGCCGGCGTCGGCGCACAGTGAGCTGGTCAGCTCCGACCCGCCCGCCGATGCCACACTCGAGTTCGCGCCGATCGGTGTCGGTCTGGTGTTCAACCAGGACATCAACGAATCGTTCGCGACCATCAGCGTCGTGGGTCCTGGCGACACTCAGTGGGCACAGGGAACGGCCACGGTCGAGGGCCCCGACGTATCGGTCCTGCTCCAGGACGGACTCCCCAACGGGGAGTACACCGTCGGCTACCGTGTCACCTCCGCGGACGGGCACCCGATCACCGGGTCGTACGGTTTCTCCGTCGACGTTGCGGCGACCGCCACCCCTCAGGACGCCGCTGCACAGCAATCGCAGAGCGGTGCGACCTCGACCTCGCCGACTCCTGCTACCACGGCAACGCAGCCCTACGATCCCAACAATCCCTCCGCCAGCGAAGACCGGCCACCGAAACAGAACACCATGATGCTGCTCTCCATCGTGGGCATCACGGTTATCGCGCTCGCCGCTATCGCCCTGACCCTGGTGATCCGAGGCAAGAACAAACAATGACAGGGTGCCGATGAACATCGCTGCCGTCGATCCCCCACAGGCTCCCCCGACGCTGGCAGCGCTACTGAGCTGGGATCTTCCACCGCTCCCGATCCTGCCGATCGCCGGCATCGTGATGGCCGGGCTGTACTGCTGGGGACTGATTCGGATCCAACGCCGCGGTATCGAATGGTCGCGCGGGCGCAGTTTCAGCTTCCTCATCGGCTGCGCGGCGCTGGTCCTGGTGACCGGACTGCAGATCGAACGCTACGGCTACAGCCTGTTCAGCGTGTTCATGTTCCAGCATCTGACGTTGTCGATGCTTGTTCCACCCTTGCTGGTGGTCGGCTCCCCTGGACGGCTACTGCTGCGGGCCACCTCCCACTACGGCGTCGGCCGATGGGTACTCATCGCCGCCTTGACAGGTTTGCGGAGCCGCGCCGGGCGCATCGCACTACATCCAGGTCTGACGATCCCGCTGTTCCTCTTCAGTTACTACGGCCTGTATCTGTCGTCGATCTTCGATGTTCTCGCGGTCACAGTCATCGGCCACGTGTCGATGGAGATCTTCTTCTTCGCCAGCGGGCTGCTGTTCATCATCCCTGTGCTCGCCGTCGGCCCCCTCCCCGTTCGGCAGAGCAATCTGGGCCGTTTGTTCGACCTGTTCGTCGAGATGCCGCTGCATGTGTTCTTCGGTGTCATCTTGATGATGTCGAGCACCCCCATGCTGGCCACATTCGCCTTCCCACCCCCGGACTGGGGTGTCGATCCGGTAGCCGATCAGAAGCTCGCCGGAGCGCTGGCGTGGTCCTACGGTGAGCCGGTGGCATTGCTGGTCGTGCTCATCTTCTGTATTCGGTGGAACCGGGACGAAAAAGAGGAATCGGCTGCCGCGGACCGGCACGCCGAAGAGGACGGGTACAGCGAACTCAACGCCTACAACGATTTCCTGAAAAAGATCGGTAGCGAGACCAGTCAACGCACCTGAGCTGTCGCGGCCGTCCTGCGCTCGGGGACTGCCGCGACCTCATCGCCTGATCGCGCTTACTGGCAAGGGCACGATCGGGCGCATTCATCGCGCACGTGTGCCCGCCCCGATTCTGGCTCCCCGCTCACCGAGCCAGGCTTGCGGATCGACCTTCTGCCCCGCGGGAGATGTGGTCTCGAAATGCAGGTGCGGACCCGTCGAATTACCGCGGTTCCCGACCTCTGCAATCCGATCGCCCTTACGGACGCGCTGACCCACCGTGACCGAATTTCCGTTGTTGTGCCCGTAGGTGGTGATCGATCCATCGTCGTGTCTGATCCGAACCCACAGCCCGAAGCCCTGCGCGGGCCCGGCGCTGATGACAGTCCCGTCGGCCGCGGCGACGATCGGCGAGCCCAGTGAGTCGGCGATGTCGACACCGCCGTGTTGTGTCCCGCTCCGGGTGCCGAAGTTCGAGGTGACCAGTCCACCGCTGGGTGCGACAGCAGACGCAGTACCTCGGGAGGTGGCCGAGCCACCGGACGTGGAACCTCGCTGCTGTGCTGCATCAGGAACAGAATCTTCGGGCGCAGTCGTCTCAGGCACACTCGTCTCAGGCGCAGTGGTGTCTGGCACGGGCGAATCGCGGCCGGTGTTGCCCGTCACCGGATCCTGTTCCCCCCCTCGGTCGCCGTCGTGCGGGACCGCGGGGTCGAGGGCGTCGACCTGGAGCGATGTGGCGATACGAAGGGCCAGGAGTGGGTCGAGAGTAGCCAACGGGGCCAGGCAGGACAGGGACTGCGCCGGGGCATTCGACACTCCTCGGGCGATGGCGTCGACGATGCATCCTGCCGACGCGGACACGGGGCCGGCGGTGTCCGCGATGACACCGCCGGCCTGGGCGGCGGCCCACGACGAGGATGCGAAAGCTGCGAGATCTGCCACCGCGATCGGATCGGTACCGATTGTCGCGGCCCGATCGGCCAGGCGGATCAACCGGCTGACGGCGTCGGCGGTCTGCTGACCTTCGACCTCGTCCCCGGACTTCGCGGCCGGTTGACCCGGATTCGCTCCGGCTACCGGGGCGTGCAGGAACACCGCACCGAGTGCGACACCGACGATCACGTATGTCCGCGCACCTCGGCATGCGCGACGTCGACCGCCGCTCGGCGTCGTCTTTCCCGCGTTGTTCACGTGGTCACCCTTCTCGTTGAATGCCGGTCGCGACCGCAGTGGATGCCGTGTCGGCCGTGGGTCAGTGTTGCGTGGTCCCATCGACACCACAAGCCCTTCTGTCACACGCTCGACTGAATTCATCGCTGTTTCGCCTATCGCGTCGGCGTCGAAAGTGAGTGCATTGCACAGTAACTCGACGATTCGACGCCGTTCCATGCGTGCCGGTGCCGGTCATGGGGGTCATCCCAATCGTTATTACTATGCAACATAGTATTTCGATATGGGCGTCAGCTCTCCGGCAACGGTGAGACCCCGTGTGCGCTCAGTAGGGCATCGATCTGACCGACCTCGGCGGTTTGGGTCGAGGCGATCGAGCCTGCGAGCGCGGCGACAGCGGGAACTGTCGCGTTCGCCGCTCCCTGCTCTGCCATCGGGATTCCCCCACGATGGTGGCGGCGGAGCAGTTGCAGATACCGGCCGTCGAATTCTTCGGCGTTCATCCGGCGAAGTGCCGTCAGCTCGGCGGTACTGGCCATGCCGGGCATCGACCTCGCGTCCTGTCCGCTGTCGTTCGCGGACGCGCTCATGTCCATCGGGTGACCCTCTGTCGAGCTGGCCTCGGTCATCCACGTCATCGGCGGGCCGTCTGGCAGATATGGCCTGTCCCACAGTGTCAACCAGCCTTGCATAGTGCCGACTTGGCTCTGCTGCGAGGTCAACACGTCGAAGGCGAGGGTCCGGATGACCGGATCCGTCGAGCGTCCCAACGCCATCGCCGACATCTCGATCGCCTGGTTGTGATGGAGCGACATGTCCTGCGCGAAACCCACATCCACCGAATCCGATGCGGGTACGGCCACTCGTGCGCCGTCCGGTGTGAGCAGTACGCCGATGAGGACGCCGGACAGGACGAGGGCTGTCACCGCCAAGCCGATGAGCAGTGCCCTGGGCCTGGATCTGGGTCCCGTTTCCGCGGCGTCATTCTGTGCATCGTCGATCTGGGCATCGTCGGTCCGGCCGTGCACGGTCATCGACTCCCCTCCCCCATCGGCGCTGGCGCACTGTCGAGGGCCGGGTCTTCCTCGAGGGGCACCGCGTCCGGTCCTGGCTCGCTGGCGTCGAACGGCGGCGGGTTGTCGGGATCGAACGCGCCGGGAATGGTCGAGCAACTGGCTCCGCTCTCGGGGTGGGTCGAGGGGTTCTGTCGCAGAGCAGCGACGAACTGAGTGATGCGCCGGTCGGAGGCATTGTCGAGCTCGAGTCGATGACCCCACGACTGCAGCGTGATCGGTGCCGTCAGGCCCGGGTAGGGCGACATCATCGTGTAGGGCTCGCCCTCGACCCGCCCGGCGAGTGAACCGACCTCGTCGGAGGAGACCCGGTTCGGGTCGTACGTCACCCACACCGCCCCGTGTTCGAGCGAATGAACCGCGTTCTCGCTGCGTAGCGGGACGGGGTACACCACTCCGGTACACGTCGCCCAGGTCTGGTCGTGAGGGCCGCCGAACGGCGGACTCCGATCGTAGGCAACTCTCTGAGCTGGTTCGACGTGCCGCGCTGCCGGATACTCGACCTCGACGACGCCGTCGATGCCGCGCGAGGGGTCCGGGTCGTCGGCGGTCGGCGCGAACCGCTCGGCCTGATTGCGTTCGAGGACGCGGGGGGCCAGGTTGTATCCGATCGCACCGACGAGCACGACGATGACGACACCCGCGCCGATCACCGTCCAGGGAGCGCGTACGCCCCCGGGCACTCCGGCTGGGCGTGATCGCCGAGTCGAGCTCCGTCGGCCTCGGGCGGGGTTTCTGCTGCTGTTCATATTGCTCCTCCGTCAAATACTATGCACCATAGTATTTGATGGAAGGTCCAAGAAAGTCCCTACGCACGACAGGACGGCCCATGCCGGTGTTCCGCGCACCCTCAACTGCTCGCGGGCAGCTTGCCCTTCATGTACTGGCGTACAACGGTGCACGCCTGCTCTTCGTGTGTGTCGCCGCAGGAGTACTTTTGGCCGTCGACGCGCTGACGAGCCTTGACATTTCCTTCGTGTTGGTTCTTCTTGGCGCACTTGCAGCAAGCCTGCCGCTGTCGGCACTGACCCTGAGGAAGCTTCGCCGAACCATCAATGCGGACATCGAAGCAGTCGATCGCACGCGCTCGATCAAGAAACGAGGCCCCGCGGCGGGACGACCCGGCACCGACAAACCGTGACGTCGGCGTACGGACTTCGGCGTTGGCGTTGGCGTTGGCGTTGGCGGATCGTCCGTGTCGGTCACTGTTCGCCAACCCACTCGATGGGTGCTTCGGCGTCCGGCTCGATGTCTAGTAGTTCCAGGGTGCGGTGCATCAGAGCCTCGATTCGATACTCGAGATCGTCGACGAGGTCAGGCACATCAGCCAGAGCGGCGTGGGCACGGCCGCGGGCTTCGACACCGATTCGGTAGTAGTCCGAGCCTGGTGCAGCTGACACCGGGTGCGGTGGTGGGACGGTCACGTCCGTTTCCCGCTCGCCACGACCGCGTCGCCACGACAGGGGCGGGCGCGGGTCGTGCCGGGGCGGTCGCCCGGAGCGGTGAGCAGCGATGACCGCCCCGACCGCTGCCGGGGTCATCGGGTCGGCGGGGAACGGCATGTGACCCCACCGGTCGATCGGAACGGCGACGGGGCCTGGACGCACCGGCCACCTGGACATATCGGGAAAAGTGTCCCCCTGTACGTGCTCTGTGAGTAGTGCCGTCGAGGGGTAGCGATCCGAGAACCGCAGGACAGTACGCCAGCGTTCCCAGATCTCGGCGGGGTTGAAGCCTTCCGACTCATCGGCTGCGATCCAGATACTGTGCCGCCCATCGATCCACACACCATCGCCGTCGACTGCGATGTCCGAGCGATCGAGCGACGCAATAGCTCTGTGCGACAGGCCAGCTCCGGACAGCAGAAGTAGAACTGCGTCCCTGCGGCCGAACAGCGCCTGCGTCGATCCCAGGAAGGGCAGCGCTGTGGCCAGTTCCCGGTAGTGTTCGGCGCGACGTGCCACGCGTGCGGTCCGTCCGGAGTCGAGCGCCATACGCAGCGCTGCCGCACGCCCGGGCGGGGTGTGACCGGCATCGAGATGTCGGCGGTTGATCGCGGCGACCCTGCGGAGCTGCACAGGATCACTGGCTGGATTACCGGTCAGGAACTGCGCCAACGTCATAGCCGAGGCAGGGAGTGGCTCGACGTCGGTTGCGGCGCACCAGTCGGCAAACAGTGACCACTCGTAGCGGTAACCGCTCGGCGGAGTAGCGCTGCGTTCGGGCGACACGGTCAATGACGCTACCCACCTGCACCGACACCGCTGAGTCGAAACACTCAAAACTCGTTTCCCGCCAGAGCAGATTCCGACCATCCCCGGGGGTGCTGCGCCGGTCTGGCGCAATATTGAACCGCCGAACATGCCCAGGGATGGAACTGACCACGCGCGGTTGGGCGGCGAGTTCGTGTTGCGTGAGCACGCAAATCACACCCCTGGGTGGGCTTGTCACTGTCGTCGGCAGGCGAGGGCCAGGCGGCAGTTCGATTGCTCCCGAAGTGAATACGAAGACCGAAGAGCCACCGAGTGAGCTGCACCTCATCGACTTGCGGCACCGTCCACAGCCCGGAGACTCGAAACATGACATCTTTTGTGGCGCTCAGCCGCGAAACAGCCATCGGCGCGGAGGCTCGACTGTCGTGGATACTGTCCGCGCTGGCCGGAATGGTGGGTGCTGTCGCATTTCTGCATTCGGCGGGGTATTTCGTGACGTTCATGACCGGCAACACCGAACGCGCCGTCATCGGCCATTTCGGCAGTCCGGAAGGAAAGCCCGTTGCACCCGGCGCATCGCCGTGGGCCGCACTGGCGTTGATGGGTGCCTTTCTGGCGGGAGTGGTGATCGCGTCGATCTGCCGCCGCCGATACTGGTCAAATCACCCGCACGGAGCAACGGTTGTCACGACCATCGCGCTCGCCGTGGCAGGACTCATCGACATCGGAGTTTCCGGCTGGTCGTCCGACGGCGTAGATTTTTATCCCATTTTGTTGGTTGCGTTCGCCCTCGGCGCGCTGAACACTGCATTCACGAAACGAGAAGAAACCTACATTCCCCTGAGCTACGTCACCGGCACCGTCGTCAAACTGGGCCAAGGGATCGAGAGACACCTACTGGGAGGCGGTACCTACCTCGACTGGCTTTGCTACGCAATGCTTCTCGGCTCCTTCGCAGCCGGAGGTGCAGCCGGGGCTCTGATCGGTGTCGTGATCACCGGACCTCAAGTACTCCTGGTTACCGCAGCCATCAGCCTGCTGGCAACCATCTTCACCTTCACCCACACCGAGCGACGATCCCTGTGGGGATAGGCCCTCTTCCCGTCCGGCGAAAATCTACGGGTCCGCACTCCCGAGACTGTTCTGCTCGAACCGGTTGAACCCGCCCGGACTCGACCGACGTAACACTGGCGCAACGTGAACCGATCGGTTCGGACGTGTGGAGAGGATGCTCGGCTCGATACACATCATTTCTCACTTGGTCCTGATCTCGATGCCACGCGTCAGCGATGCCGTTAGTTGCATCGGATGGAGTTGCGCTCGGCCGTCACGGACCGAGTTCGGTGACGGCGTTGCCGACGAGCGGAGCGTTCTCGCGGGCATAGATTTCGACCAGGCCCGGGGTGGCGTGTCCGGTTTGACGCATGATCGCGTGTGCGTCGGCGAAGTTCCAGATCAGGCCGTCGGTGAGGACGACGTCGGCGTTCTTCCTGGTGTCGTTGTGGAATGGCGCAGAGGGAGTCGTCGACGCCGGCAGCGAGCTCGACTTCAAGATCTACAGCAACCAGAGTTCGGTTGCCCCGGGTGGATTGCGGTCCTGCTCGTGCGCCAGCCGCGCGGTTCTGCGCGACAACGACAACTACGACCACAATGCTCGCGCCGAAGTCAGCGTGAGCATCCAAGGCCAGCAGGGCTTCTGGTACTTCTACGTGCGTAGCCCCGTCGCGCACCGGGACGGCCCGCCCGCCGGCCAGGCGACGATCTACCGGTTCCGGCCGGCGGACCATTTGTCCGGCGACTCACTCGGTGGGGACCACTCGTTCTAGCAATCAGGTGTGGGATGCGACAAGATCGTGGTCGCATCCCACACCTGTGCATGACCTTCGGATGGAGAACTGGTTCAGATGGCCGACTACACGTTGCTCCTCCCTGCGTCCGGACTCGTCGCGCAGTACCGCAGTGACGACGACACGATGCGCGTGGTGCCGGCCGCTGCCGTCGACAGTGACCTGGATTGGGGCTCTACGACCGACCTTTCGACGACCGACCCGGAGTCGTTTCCCTTCGAGCTGAAACAGCAGGTGTGGCCCGGTGACGCACCTGGACCTACCTGGTGGGTTCTGATCACTTCTTTGCCGCCCGCAGTCGGGGTGAAAGCGCATGCCGTCGACGGCGAGGAGCTCGCGGTGCTGAGAATGGGTCCGGTGACGGTCATCGAATGGGTGAGCACCCCGAAGACCATCATCGTCACAGCGGGGTCTCATACCCACAAAATCTCGCCGTTTCGTTCGGGATCTCGCGGCCCAGCCGCGTACTCGTTCGACGAGAAGCCCAAGTCGGAAGACGACAATGGGGTGGATTTCGGAAGACTGGACTGACCGCTACGGGTACCCGGCATGCCGGGGACGCAACGCCTCTCAGACGCACCGTCCCACATCAAGTACGCACTCCATATGTGCCTCTACACAACACTTCTCGCGCATTCGTTCGATAGCGAGTGGAGGGGCAGCCTCTTTCTGGTGGGCGGTAACGTCAGCGTCGACCGCTCACGTTCCCGTCGGCCGATGCGGAGGCCTCTGCTGCCGGGTCGGTGGTCGGTGCCGGCGTCGCCGCCACCTGAGTTCGGCCTTCGCCACGAGCGGAACACGCATAAGCCGTTTGGGTAGTCGACCTCGATACGGTCCAACCCAGAGTGGGCTTTGGAAGTGCCCATCGGCCCACTTCTGCCATGCGTAGCCGTCCGAGTCGGTGAAGCCGACGTTCGCTCTGAGTTTGTCGTTACCGTCGACCGGGTAGGGATCGGGCTCCGCGAGAAGGAGTTCGTCGTAGTTCAGAGTCGCTCCGGGTTCGACGGTGTGTGCGCCAGTGAAAGGCGTTTGACCAGGCTTGACGTACTGACTATCGACCCACAAGGTTACGGCCGTGATAGGTCTGTCCCCGTGGTTTGTGACGCTGCTCTGGGCTCGCACGACGCCTTCGCCCGCGCTCTGGATGTGCGTCGGTGAGACGGTCACAGCTTCGACGTGTCGCTGCATTCTTTCGCGTACTTCTCTCCGCGATTTGCGGACGTTGTGCACTTGAAAGCTGACTGTTGCCACCAGTGAGATGACAGCAACTATCAGGGAACACACTGCAATCTCAGTGGGCGTCATTGGAAACTCCAGTCCGGCTTTGGTGTGCGGCTTTCTCGAAGTGGCGATAGAGGGTGCGTTTGCTGACCCCGAGTGCGTCGGCGATGTCACCGATTGTGTTGCCTTGGTTCCGCATTCGCGTTGCCTCCCGCTTCTTCGTAACCGTGAGTGCAGGTGGGCGGCCGCCGACCTTTCCTCGTTCGCGGGCTGCTGCGAGGCCGGCGTGGGTGCGTTCGCGGAGTAGTTGGCGCTCGAAGCTGGCGAGGGCCCCGAAGATGTGGAAGGTGAGTTCTCCGCCGGCGGTGGTGGTGTCGATCTGTTCGGTGACCGACGCGAACGCCACTCCCCTGGTTTTCAGGTCTGCGATGAGTTCGATGAGATGTGGGAGGTTGCGGCCGAGTCGGTCGAGTCGCCAGACGGCGAGCACGTCGCCGGGCAGAAGGACGTCGAGGAGTTCGGTCAGTGCCGGCCGGGTGGTGGTGGATCCGCTCGCGGTGTCGGTGAAGATGCGTTCGCAGCCGAAGGCGCTCAGGGCGTCGCTCTGTAGGTCGAGGTTCTGTTCGGCGGTTGAGACCCTGGCGTATCCGTATTTGTGGCCCACGATGGTTCACTGTGCCACAACTCATCGGTTTCAATGTTTTGACATGCGCGGGTTTCGCGTACGTTTTTGGCACTACTCAACGGCTGGTCGACGGATCGGCTGATTGTCAGTTTCAGAAGACGACTGCACTAGTTCAGAAGACGACTGCACTTACCCACCACACGGGAGCGCCGGTCAGTAGCATTCATCCCGCCGAGCTACGCGTACAACCACCATATAGAACAGCTTCTGTGATCGAAAAGTCCTCGATCTACCAGTGAACATGATTGCCCTCGACACGTCGTGTGTGTTCCCTTGGAGTCTTTGACTTTGACGTAGCTCGTCACCGGTATGTTGAGTGCGCTTGTGCGCCAGACGTTCTATGCGTTCGATTCGAAGTATCCCGATTCACTCTCGACCTACTGCAGTGGGGTTAAATTGGGTGGCGCAGTTCATGTTCGAGTGTGGTCTAGTCGACTGCGTGTCGATGCGGCGTGGCAATGAACCTCGGTTCCGAGCCTGGTGCCCGCTCTGAGTTCGACGACAATGCTGTGTTCGGCGAAATGTTCAGCGTCTTGGTGACGCCGTGTGCCACGTACCCGTGTTGAGAAGATCGCGGTGGTCGGCGGATCGGGAATACCGGGCTTGATACGCGAACACAGGTGTCCAATCCGACCCGTTGCACGGCCGGTGCCGTCGTGGCCGGTGCCGTCGTGGCCGTTAGTCGAGCTCAACAACCGGGTTCGGTTGTTGAGCTGCAGCGCTGGCACATAGACACCTCGGCCTGCTGACCGAGAATCTCGAACGTACATCGGATCTGCTTGGGTCGATCCCTGGTCAGGCTATAGTGGTGTCCGGCGATGGATCTCCGCCGAGACCGCCCCGTAGGGGGTTGTCTGAACCGCCCCAACCCTGGGGCTGATGGCTCCTTTCCCTGAGTGGAAGGAGTCTGTCCATGAACGGCCATCACGACCCGAATCCGACCCTACCGGTCGATCCCGACAGTGCGCCCCCAAGCCCGCTGCATGCGCGAGCGTCCGCGATCGCCGCCGTCGGTGTCGGTGGATTGGTCGGGGCCCCGCTCCGATACCAACTCGGACTGTGGTGTTCCTCTGCCGCGAGTGGCTGGCCGGTGACGACCTTCGCTATCAACATCGTCGGGGCGTTCCTGCTCGGAATGCTGCTGGAGGGATTGGCTCGCCTGGGCCCGGACACAGGGTGGCGGCAGCGGGTCCGGCTGTTGGTGGGCACCGGGATGCTCGGTTCGTTCACTACCTACAGCACACTGGCCGTCGATACCGATCTGTTTCTGCGCAGCCATCAGTGGTGGGCCGCCGGCAGCTACGCGGCCGGCACCGTACTGGTGGGTCTGGTCGCCACCACCGCCGGAATCGCGATCGCCGCGCGACTGCGGACACGGCCCGCGGAGGCAACACAATGACGACACTCTGGATCGCCTGCGCGGGCAGTGCAGGGGCGATCGTCCGTTTTGTGCTCGACGGGGCCATCAGGCACCGCCGGGCGTCGGATTTTCCCTGGGCGACAGCGATCATCAACGTGACCGGATCACTGCTCCTCGGATTCGTCACCGGACTGATCCTTTTCCACGGACTACCCCAGGAACTTCAGCTGATCGTGGGCATCGGTTTCTGCGGCGGGTACACCACCTTCAGCACCGCCAGTTTCGAGACGGTGCGGCTGATCCAACGTCAGAAGTACATCGCTGGCGTGTTGAACGCGGTCGGCACCCTGCTGGTGACTGTCGTCGCCGGCGGTGCCGGTCTCGTCCTGGCTTCCGTATGAGGAGAAAACAATATGAGGAGAAAACAATGACCGAGGACGATCCCAGCCACGCCTCCTGCGACGACCTAGGGGACTGGCGCGCTCCGCTACAGGTGGACGGCCCCGCCGCCTCGGTAGAACCGGTGTGCCACCTGGTCGTGGGGTTCGACCGGCACCCAGCAAGCCACGCTGCCTTGACCTACGCGATGGACCTTGCCGGTCGACTGAACGCGTTCCTGCATGTAGCGCACATCGTCGACACCGATGACCTGCCGATCGACCCGGACAGCGACGACTGGGAACAACGCATCGCCGACGCTGTCGAACAAGAGCGCCGCGAGGCATGCGCGATGCTGGCCGCCATCCCCGGGAACTGGGCGTTCTACTCGAGGCGGGGCAACCCGGCTCGACTGTTGACCACGATCGCCGACGCCAACGACGCCCTGATGATCATCATCGGTACCACCCGCGGCGGGATGATGTCACTGGTGGAGAGGGCCGTCGGCGAATCGGTGTCCGCGACACTCGCCCGCCACGCCCACCGCCCGGTCCTCCTCGTCCCCGCTACCGATAGGCAGCATAGTGACGCAGCCCAAACACGCCGGTGACCCATCCGCCGCACCGGGTTCCCGCCGCGCGCTTCCAGAAAGAAATCCACCGAACCGCCACGACCATCGATGGGGGGCGTGTCGGTTCGTTGTCGCGTTCGGGACGGTCAGCATGCTCGCGGACTTCGTCTACGAAGGTGCCCGCTCGATCACCGGCCCCCTCGCCTCGCGGGGGGCTACCGCCTTCGTCGTCGGGGTGTGGTCACCGCATCCGACGAGGTCGCAGCGCTGATGGTGCGCTCGGTCTCCGGCCCGGTGGCATACACCAAGCCGCCGCTTCTGGGCGTCGACGTTTCCGGTTACGCCCACCCCGTCATCGCCGTGCACTTCCTCTGGATCGCCGGCGCACTGGCGCGTCTGCGTTCTCGTGATCGACGAACGGAGCGGCAAAGCCATCCGTTCCCCAGCCGAAAACCGATCTGCTCTACGACATTCGATTCCCGCGTCGCTCACCGTCGTTCCCGCAATCCAGGTCATCGCAGTGGCCGCCCTACTCGCCACCGGTCGTCGCCGCACCTGGCACCCCACCGTCCATCCCACGCAACCCAACCAAGGAAAGTCACCTATGTTTCCTGCTCGTCCGTGGATTCGGCCGTTTGCCGCCGCTCTGCTCGCATTTGCCGCACTGCTCGCCGCCGGCACTCTCGCCTCCACCACTGCTGTGACAGAGGCGGGTCTGCGGTTCCACGACCGTATCGCCCTTCATCGCGCCGGCTGGGCCACTGCCCTCGCCGAATTTGTCACGGACTGCGCACAACCGGTCGTCGGAATCGTGGTGGCGATCGGTATCGCCGCATGGCTCACGTGGAGAGGCCGACGGGTCGACGCGGCATGGGCCCTGGCAGTGATGGCATCTACCCTCGTCGTGTCGACAATCGCGAAATACAGCATCCGCGAACCCCGTCCCCCGCAACGGTTCTGGCTGATTCCTCCCGACACCGTGTGGTCGTTCCCGTCTGGACATACAGCGGTGGCTGCGGCCATGATCGGGCTTGTGGTCCTGCTCACCGCTCGGGCGCACGTAATTGTCCGGCGGTTGGCCCGCACGACATCAGTGCTGTTCGCGCTCGCCGTCGCTGCCTCCCGGCTGTACCTCGGCGTACATTTCCCGCTCGACGTCGCCGCGAGCATTCTTGCCGCCAGCACTGCGCTCCTCGCACTGTGGACCATGTGGTCGATCCCTCCGGTCCGACACTGGGTCAATGTCCGGCTCGGACCGACCCCTCAGGCAGCCTCACCCGACTGATCGCGGACCCACTCCGACTCCGAGCACTACGTGACGGGAAGGTGAATACAAGTCCGCC
Organism: Rhodococcus sp. 1R11; assembly: GCF_004563845.1. Taxonomy (NCBI): domain Bacteria; kingdom Bacillati; phylum Actinomycetota; class Actinomycetes; order Mycobacteriales; family Nocardiaceae; genus Rhodococcus; species Rhodococcus sp. 1R11. Next base: position 89,952 of record NZ_SPNG01000015.1, read on the forward strand.
GTCGACCGTCCGCGGCTGGTAGCGCAGGTGAGGATCGTTGCCCACAACTCGATACCCTCAGGTTGGTCAGCCGTTGAGAGCGTGCACGCCGACGGGGCCTTCATCTCGCTGAGAGGCGTCAGGTCTAGACGGATGAGCGCCCGGACGTCCGGGCGCGGTCTCGCTGGGAACATGGCCCGACGTTAGCCCCAGCACCTGCGTGGAAGGTCAAGGATTTGACCTTCCACCCGACTCGAAGGTTTATCCTCGTGCGCATGTCCGCTCTGCGCATTTCACAGCTGTCATCGGCGACCGGCGTCCCGGCGACCACGCTACGGTTCTACGAAAGCGAGGGCCTGCTCCCGGCGGACCGTTCGGCGAACGGTTACCGCGTTTACGACGACCGCGCTCGGCAACGCTTGGCGTTCATCACCGCCGCCAAGAGCCTGAACCTGTCGCTGCCGGAGATCAAACTTCTCCTTCGTGTCTGGGAGAAAGACTCCTGCGCAGCAGTCAAAGCCGAACTCGGCCCCGCCATCGAGTCCCACATCGCGCACGCCAACGAATCGATCGCTCAATTGACCGCTCTGCGTGAGAGTTTGACCGACGCGCTGGCCCGGCTCGGGGACACACCCGACGCGCCGACGCCATGCAATCCGGACTGCACCTGGCTGATCTCAGCGAACACCGCGGTGGGCACCGCATGAACATATCGAGCACCACCTCGGTGGTGGCGTGGCTGGAGAAGTTCCAGATCCCGCTCTACCTGCTGGCCCTGCTCATCGGTGGCGGTGTCGGTTTGGGTGCGCCGTCGTCGGCGCATGCGTTCGAGATTGCTATCAATCCGGTACTGATCGTGTTGCTCTACGCTACGTTCCTCGCGGTTCCGTTCTCCGCCATCGGCGCATCGCTGCGCGACGGCACATTCTTGCTCAGCGTCGTAGTACTGAATTTCGTGCTCGTTCCAATCGTCGTATTCGCTCTGACCCGGTTCGTTGCTGCTGATCAGGCGGTACTCGTCGGTGTGCTGTTGGTGTTGTTGGCTCCCTGCATCGACTACGTCATCGTCTTCAGTGGGTTGGCCGGTGCAGCGTCGGAACGGCTCCTCGCGAGCGCGCCGCTGTTGATGTTGTTGCAGATCGCGTTCCTGCCGCTCTACCTGTGGTTGTTCGTCGGGTCCGAGCTGGTGGAGATCATCGACATTGCACCGTTCGTCGAAGCGTTCGTGCTGTTGATCGTTGTTCCTCTGGTGTTGGCGGCCCTGACGCAAGCACTTGCGCGTCGTCGGCGTATCGGCACCCAGATCATGGATGTGATGGCCGCGGCGATGGTGCCGGTCATGATGGCCACTCTTGCCGTCGTCGTGGCGTCGCAGATCGACGCAGTCCGCTCCGAAGGCTCCCAGCTGTTTGCCGCGGTGCCGATCTTCGTCGCGTTCCTGGTCATCATGGCGGTTGTCGGATGGGCGACGGCCAGAGTGACCCGCCTGGACGTCCCGGACGCTCGGGCCTTGATCTTCTCCGGTGCCACCCGAAATTCGTTGGTCGTTCTGCCGCTGGCGCTCGCGCTGCCACCAGCACTGTCTCTTGCTGCCGTGGTCGTGGTGACGCAGACACTGGTGGAGCTGATCGGAATGGTCGCCTACGTCCGACTCATCCCCTGCCTTGTCCCAGCTCACGCTGCGAGAGCACCGGTGAAGTTCGAAACAACTCGCACGAACCAAGGCAATCCTGGGTGACGAGAACTGGATAAAAGCAGGTGGCGTCAGTGAGGGTGAACGAACCACGGGATCCAGTGCCGCGACCCCGTTCCACTTCCCGCGAGCATTGAGCATCGAATGGGGACTTTTCCGGCAAACGCGCCTGTGGGCTCCGCGCCCGCTACGACTGCAGTCTCTACGCTGGCACCGTGCCCCTGCCGACCCATGTGACCGACCTGATCAGCTACGAATTATTGCTGTCCGTCGCCGAGCTGGGAAGCATCGGACGCGCAGGGGAGGCGCATGACATGTCGCAGCCAGCGGCGAGCGCACGCCTGAAAGCACTCGAAAGCCGCATCGGGGTAGCACTCCTGCATCGCGGGCAGCGAGGTGCCACCCTCACCGCAACCGGCGAACTGGTCGCCGGCTGGGCCGAGCGCGTCATCGCCGAAGCCGCCGAGCTCGCCACGAGCATCGCAATGCTGCGCACCGACCGCCACAGCCACATTCGTATCGCCGCAAGCCTCACCATCGCCGAATACCTCATACCGCGATGGCTCATCACACTGCGCTCCCACGACACTTCCATCACACCGACTCTCACCTCCGGAAACTCTGTCGACGTAGCCGCATCGGTGCTCGACGGCCGCGCCGACATCGGATTCGTCGAAAGCCCCGATCTGCCCAGCGGACTCCACTCGAAGGACGTTGCCCGCGACGAACTCGTCGTCGTCGTCGCCCCCGATCATCAATGGGCTCGACGAACGATCACGGCGAGCGAACTGGCCGCGACACCGCTGGTCACCCGCGAACCCGGGTCCGGCACACGTCTCGCGCTCGAACGTGCGCTCCGGACTGCGGGCCCACTCGCCGCGCCACTGCTCGAGGTGTCCTCCACCACTGCCATCAAAGCTGCCGTCATCGGCGGCCTCGCACCGGCCGTACTCAGCTCCCTCGCGGTATCCGCCGAGATCGCCGCCGGAACGCTGGCCCGCGTTCACACAGAGGGGCTCGACCTGCGCCGGTTCCTGCGTGCCGTGTGGCCCGCGGGCCGTGAACTGCGAGGACCGTCGAGCGACCTGCTCGTCGTCGCCCTCAAATCCCCGCAGTCATAACCTGAGGTTGGGACCGGCCAGGTAATCGGTGTCTACCGGTGACGACTGTGTGCGAGGACGCTGGAAGTCATGACCACGACAGCTCTGCACCGCTCCTCCATCACGTCTCGGCGCGGCGACGATACCGAGCGGCCGCGCAAGTGGCCGGTGCTCTCCGACCTCGACCACCCGAGCCAGATCTTCGAACACATCACCCCCAACTGGTTCGCCTCGGTCATGGGCACCGGTATCGTCGCCAACGCCGCCGCCACCCTGCCCGCCCACATCCCCGGACTGCACGTGTTCGCAACGATCGTGTGGATCGCAGCGTCGGTCGCCTTGATCACACTCTCCGGTGCCTTCGCAGTGCACTGGATCCGACACCGGCAGTATGCGCGTGAGCACGCCGCGCATCCGGTGATGGTGCAGTTCTACGGCGCACCCCCCATGGCGCTGCTGACCGTCGGTGCCGGGACGATGCTGCTGGGCAAAGACGTCATCGGAGCGGCGCCCGCAACCGTGATTTTTGCCGTCCTGTGGACCGCTGGCACAGCCCTCGGGCTGATCACCAGCATTCTCGTGCCCTACCTGATGATCACCGCCCACGATCACCAGACCGCCGTCGCACTCCCGGCGTGGTTGATGCCCGTCGTACCGCCGATGGTGTCCGCCTCCACCGGTGCGCTGCTGCTCCCTCATATCGCGGATGGGCAATGGCGCCTGGCCATGCTGTCCGGTTGCTACGCGATGTTCGGGCTGTCACTGATCATCGGAATGCTGACCATGACGCTCATCTACGGACGGCTCGTCCACGGCGGAATCCCGCCGGTCCAGGCAGCACCGACGGTGTGGATCACCCTCGGCATGATCGGTCAATCGATCACCGCCGCGAACCTGCTCGGCAACGATGCACCCTTGGTGTTCACCGGCGAGACCGCCTCCGTCGCAACCGGCCTGCACGTGTTCGGCATTCTGTACGGACTGACGATGGGCGGCTTCGGCGTCTTGATGTTCACCCTCGCAACCGCCCTCACCATCCATGCCGCCCAGAAGGGACTGACATTCTCACTGACCTGGTGGTCGTTCACCTTCCCCATCGGCACCTGCGTCACCGGTGCCACTGCCCTCGGCGGCGCTCTGGGGTCGGCCGCGGTCGAGGCCCTTGCAATCGGACTGTATGCGGCCTTGCTCGCAGCCTGGGGCACAGTCGCCGCCCACACTCTCCGCGGCAGCGTGCAAGGAAAACTTTTTCAACCCAGCTGAACCGACCGCCGGGTAGTACCCACTCGGAACGCTGATACCGAACGAACAGCGTTGATCCAATCGACCACTGACCCCGGAAAGGACTCACGATCACGATGAACACACCGAATGCAGACACACCGACTTCCGATACCCCGAGACGGGGCAGCCGCGGACGCGTCTGGGCACGAGTCACCGAAAATTATCTGACCTGGCTGTTGCTGATGGCGGGAACAGCTGCTGCGGGGGCCTTTCTCACGGCCCTCGCCGGCGGGTTCGAGGGCTGGACCGTCGTCGCAGCGATCGTGACAGTGGTGCTGTTCGCGGGATGTTGGTTCTCATATCGAGACGGTGCACGCCGGGGTGCCGCCGAACCACACATCATCCAGTACCACCCCGACAGCCCGGACGAGGTGATCGACATCGACACCGACACCGGCGAACGCCAGCCCCACCAGGACTGACCGGTCGGAGGCAGCAGCAGCACGATCCGCCCTACCTCAGCACAGTGCGGGGTTCAGGTGCCTTCTCCAGGTGCGTTGCGACCGACAGTGCTGCGTTGATCAACCGCTGGCGAGCAGCCGCCGGTGCGTGTGCGTTGCGAGCCGAGGGGTGCGGTGCCGCTATCACCGGGAGGAGGCGGGTGGGAGCAGATGCAGTGATGACGCGCATGTAGCCATCGAGAGCCTTCGCACCAAGAACGAAAACCACCTCCAGTTTCGGCAGCAAGGCCATAAGCTCGCCGACATATGGGCCCGCCTCACCGAGAACGGATGCCGTCGGCGATACCGGATGACCGGCGTCATCGAGCACTGCCCACGGCACAATATTCCACTTGACGCACTGCACCCGGTCGATACCCGCGTCGGCGAACACCGATTTCAGCACGGGGTTCGTTCGATCTGGATTGTCGAACGAACACATGTTGGTCCCGCCCGGACGTATCGTTTTCGGCCCCGGAGACTCCAACAGCACCAGACAGCGAGCCGCGTCGCCGCCGTCGTCGGGATCGAACAGTGGAATGGACCGTGCAGTGTCGATCCTCCATCGCAACACCGACGCATTGAGTGAGCGGACCGGGGCATCGTGCGCTCGGGCGTGCTTTCCGGACCACACGTCATCATCTGTCATACGCCGCACTCACTGCTGACCCACGCCACACGTACTGCTGGCCATGGGGAAACGCACCGTGAGCCGTAGACGCCAGCTCTCGGTGGCTCGCCTCGACGACCACTGCTGAGCGTTTGACGACTCCGCTGCCTGAACACACCTATGAGATAACCACGACAGGCCGTGTGGTGCCTATTGCACCCGTCTTCTCATCGACTTCGATTCCAGATCAGGTCGGATACCCCCTAGGGTACTTACATACCCCCCTTGGTATATGCCACAGTGGGTACCGAACCGACCGAAAGTATGCACGACTTTTCTGGAATGAGTCCGGAAAACGAGCGACGGACCGATGCGGTGCGGCGAACGCAGAGCCAGCGCGTTCGGACTCGGATGTCGATCCGGGGTACGTCGTCAGCGTCCCGATCTCACTCGACCGCGGTCCAGCCGTTCGGGCGGCCACGCGACCGACACGCTGTCCGAGGCACCGCATCGAAACCTGCCCGTGTCCGTGACGACTCGGTCTCAGCGAGAGGCCCGCGCGATCGTGTTGCCCGCCGGATCGTCGATCACGATCGAGTGGATGTCCTCGACAGAAAGGGACGTTGCGCCGGTCACCGCTGCTGCTCGGCTCGCGGTGACCGACCATTGAGCTGCTTGTTGTCGAGTCCCGTCGTTGCCGACCACTTGCAGAGTGAGGATGCCTGCGCCGGGGAGTTGTTGAACGTCGACGTCGATCGATGTGCCCCAGGCTTTCGTGGTGAGCTCGAGGTCACCTGTGGCCCCGACGGTGCTCGACAGAACGAGCGGGCGGGCACCCGCATCGTTCACCGTTGTCGAATCGTCGGAGCGGGCGAGGGTACTGAGCGGGACGATCGCCGCAGCGACTCCCAGAACGAGGGTCGCCGACACCGCAGTCCACACTCGCCGCCGCCTCTTCTCGGAGGTCCGTTGATGCCTCATCGCGCTCAGCAGGTGGTCGAGTCGCTGGTCTGCACCGGCCGTCGAGTGCACCGGTGAGAGATCTGCTGGCTGCCTGCGACGTCGAAGCACTCCTGCGACGGGTGCCAGGACGTCGATTTCGGTTCGGCAGGCAAGGCAGTCGTCGAGGTGTCGTCGTACCGCTGCTCGGTCGTCGCGCTCGAGTCCGTCGAGTACGTACGCCCCGAGCAGTGGTCGGATCTCGTCGTGCGCTGAGCTCATGGAATCAATCCCAACTCGTCGAAGATCCGGCGTAGGGCACGCACAGCGTAATAGGAGCGGGACTTGACCGTGCCGACCGCGATATCGAGGTGCGCGGCCACTTCGGAGACGGTTCGACCCTCGTAGTAGATGAGCACGATGACTGCTCGATGCTCCTCGGACAACCGACGCAGCGACTCGTCTATGAGCCACCCGTCGAGGACCCCGCCCAATTCGTCGTCGATGCACTCGGCGGCGAGTGCGATCTGATCGTGGACGAGAGTCGGCCTGCTCGTGCTCGCCCGCCACTGATCGGTGAGTACGTTTCGCGCGATGGTCATGAGATAGGACCGCGTCGATGCTGCCGTCACATCGATGCGGTCGATCCCGCGCCACGCGCGCAACATCGTCTCCTGGACGATGTCCTCACACTGCTCGCGGGTCTGGGTGTAGCGGCTGACGAATCGAGTCACTGCGTGCTGGTGCTCGCGGAAGAGCGCCGACATGGCGACTTCGGACGCATCGACGAGCTGGTGGTTGTGCTGTGAGCCGGATTCGACACCGTCCACCTAACTGCCCGAGCCGGAAGCGGCATCGGTGAAACCGGTCGTGGCGGCGGCGACCATGTCGAGAACAGGATTGGTCGGCGAGATCGAATGCCGAGCGGCGAGTACACGGATATCGGGGTGAGCCACGTGAACGATCCCTTCGGCATCCTGCCACGCCACGTATCGGGCGGGGAGGTCGATCCCCATGGTCTGCTGCGCTCCGACCAGCGCAGTCGAGACCGCAGGATTACCGACGTAGGTGACCATGGTGGGCCTCAGAGGTGTCTCGGCAGCGGCGGACGCGAGATCGACGGTTGCGACTGTGGGCTGATTCTTGGCCGCGAACGCTGCCTCGTATCGGGCAATGGACGCTGCAACCGATGCATCACTGGTCTTCTCGACCAGGTATCCCGGCGCTGCGGACACATCGGTGCCCTCTGCGGCGGCCGCCGAGGATCCCGTCGCATCGGACGCGGTCGATGCCGAGCCGGCCCGGAGTCCGTCGAGGGCGTCGGACGAGACCGGGATGCCTGCGAGCGTCGCGATGTACTCGGCGGAGTTGTATGCCAGAAACACCGTTCCGTTGGCGGCCTGCCAGACCAGGTACTTCTGTGGAAGGTCGATCGCGGCCCGTTGGTCCGCGGCGATCAACGGCGACGCCGCTTTCGGATTCCCCCCGATCACCACGGTGGTCGGGCGGATCGTCTCACCTGCTCCCTGTGCCAACTTCTCGAAATCCACAGTGGCTGCCACAGCTCCCGCCGTCTCCAGCGCGCGCTGTACCCGAGAGACCGTGTCACTCACAGAGTAGTTACTGGCGTACACCACCAGTCCGGGTTCGGACGGTGCCACATCGGGTGTCGCAGCCTTCGCGTCCGCCGACGTGGACACCGGAGTGCTCGACACCGCCACCGAACCGGTGGGTTCGGTGGAACCGCACCCGGCGAGGGCGATCACCGCCGCCGACGCGAGCAGCGACGTTGCCATACGGAACCTTGAAGTGCTCATCACGTGTCCTGTCCTCGTGCCCACGCCAGCGGTGGGCTTCACTGTGGTGTACGCACACCGAGCCTGAGGGGTTCACCCGAACCGAAGTTCCCTCCGGCGATTGCTCCCGGAATGTCGGTGCACCGGAGGGCGACACAGTCGAGTTCACGCAAGCGGAGATCTGATCGATCGGTTCACCCCGGTCTCGTCGAGCGTCTCCACGCCACAGAAGCGGCCTGAACGGGTGCAGGGACCATCTTCGCGGCACGAACGGCCGACCTCACGGCGGCACTTCTGCCTCGACGAATTCGAGAAGCCGCTTCAACAGTGAATCCGCACGCTCTTCGACGTCGTCGAGCGTCGAATCGACGCCACCGAGTAGCTGGTGTGCGTCTCGGCGTGCCCGAGTCCCGTGTTCGTAGTAGCCGGGGTCGAGTAGCGAAGCCGAGGCGGGCTTGGGTACGAGATCTGTGCTCGGCTGCCGTGCCTGCACCGAATGGTGTCGGTGCACAGGTGCTCGTCCGTCCAGGTGCGCTCGAACGATGTCGGCGACCGCATGGGCGGTAAGTGCAGTCGCAGTCAGCGGGGTGTGACCCCACCGGTCGATTGCGGTCGACAGCGGCTGTCGACCGGCCGGATCGACGTACCGGTCGAATCCGCTGAGCCCGGTACCGCCCACGGCATCGAGAGCGTCGGCGAGCATTCGAGTGTTCGGGTACCGCGTGTGATGGCCCAGCACCTCCAACCAGCGCTGGAACACCGTCCGCGGCGAGATACCCGTCTCCATCAGTGCGAGAGGAGTGACGGTGCGAACGCCGCGGCCTGTGTCGATACGAAGGGCATCGATCCTCGGATCGGCGGTGACGTCGCAGGGCCGCAGGGCCGCGATCTGGGTGTACGGCAGACCGGTCGAGGCAAAGACCAGGACGAGGGCGTCTCGCCGCGCGAACAGTTCGGACGGCCAACCGGATTCGGGGAGGCGCGCGATGACGCCGCCGATCACGGCTGCCAGCTCGTGCAGGCGCGCCGTACGCGCCACGTCCAGCGCAGCCCGGACGACCTCCGCACGGCCCGGCTGGGGTAACAGGTGCCGGGAATGGGCGGCGTCGATCACCGCGATCCGGCGGCGCTGGGTCGTGGACGCCGCGGGGTGCGCCGAGAGGAACCGAGCAAGTGAATCCGGGGAGGCCGCCAGTGGTGTTTCGTCATGGGCGGTGCACCAGTCCTCGAACAGTGACCACGTGTGCCGATCCCGCTTCGGCACCGCCACGTTCGTGATATCCGCTGGTCGAATCGAACCGGTGCAGTCGTCGTGGTCAGCATCTACCCCGGTCGCCCTATCGGCGTTCACGGGTGAAGTCACACGCCCGGTCATAGACCGAGTTCGGTGACCGCGTTGCCGACCAGAGGGGCGTGCTCGCGGGCATATGTCTCGACCATTGCGGGTGTGGTGTGCCCGGTCTGGCGCATGATCGCATGTGCATCGGCACCGTTACGGAAGGCTTGGGTGACGAATCCTGCCCGCAGGGAATGGCCGCCGAGCTGCATGACAGTCTCGGGGTCGTACCCGGCGTGAGCTGCGCGGCGGCGGATCGCCGCATGGACCGCTGCCCCGGACAACACAGTGTCGGAGAGGTTGCCGTTCTTGCGGACAGACCGGAACAGCGGCGACCGTTTCTCGGCGGTCGGCAGGGTGCCGCGGCAGAGATGGGAGTCGAATTGTGCTGCGCGAGAAAGCAGTCGAATGACGGCGGCTCTGCCCCCGGTGTCGAACGCGGCGACGATCTGCAGCCATCGCACCCACGCGCAGACCGGGCAGGATTCGTGGCAGTCGGTGAACGGAAGCGCTTTCACCGTTCCGATGCCGGTTCCGTCCTGGTCGGTCTTCGATCTTCGGATCCGTACGTGCGCACCGTCGAGACGGTCGCGGCGCACATCGCGGCATTCCAGCGCTACGAGTTCGCTGCGTCGAAATGCGCCGGTGTATCCCATCAGCAGCAGCGCGGTGTCGCGGCGTTCGAGCACCTCCGACGCCCACCCCGCTGTAGTGCGTCGGGCGTGGTCGACGATCGTGGTGATGTCGGAGGTCAGCAGCGGTGCGCGCGGGTTGCGGGGCCGCTCCCCCGCCGACGCGTAGTCCCGCCGGATACCGGCGAGGGTGGCGCGCACCATCTCGTGCCCGCACGGGTTGTCGTGTCCGGTAGCGCGGTGGCGGTCGGCGATCGCCGCAATCCACTTGCCGAACGTCGCGGCCGCGTACGCCCGCGTCCCGTCGACGGTGAGCGTGTCGGCCGCGGCGACGAGGTAGGCCGCCACTGTCGCGGGATGCGCCGGCAACGCGTGGTGCCCGGCGACGGTGCACCAGGTCTCGAAGCGTCGCCACGCCGAGGTGTAGGCCCGGCGGGTACCGGTCGAGCGGGACGCGGCCATGGAACGCTCGATCCGAGCAGCAACCTCGGGCGGTAGGTCTGGAAACACCGCCGCGGCACCCGGCACGACAGCCGGGATCGTGGTCGGGCCGTCTACGAGCTGGCGATCTGTCATGGCTGGACTGTAGCGGGCCCTCCCGACAGACTTCTCAGGCCGAAAGCACGCTGAGCAGGCGTTTCCGCGGAGACGGTGCGGGAAGGAAAATTCTCGTCGGTCACCGCACAAATAACGTTGGTGACTATGACCCCGGCGCGAAAACGGGCTCCTCTGCTATCGCCGCGTGTGCGTCGCGTGTGAAGTGACACGCTGGTTGTCCAATTGACAGCCTTTCTGGCCAATCGTGACCAGGGCATGTCCACTCCTGAAGACCGCCCGCATGAAAGCTCCCCACGGCCGCGCTAGCTTCCTTGTCATCGCCGCAGGTCCAGACCCCCTCATCGCCAACACGAGGACGGGCTCCGGCTGGTCTTCACGTTGGACAACTTCACTGACAACACGCGCAGAGACCGAAGATTTTCGATCATTGGACAGGTTATTTGGCACCCGACCAGGCATTCCCCCAGCAACGCGGTGGACAACTACCTGGTCCGATTGGACAACTTCGGTGTCACTTCACATCGCGGACGACCCCGCTCCATCGGGCGAGAGCTATGTCGGCGGATGGTGCAGCGGGATCCCGTGGTCAAGGAACAGTTGCACCGTCTCATCCAGCTCCGCCGCGGTGCGGCACCCCATGCGCAGGAAGTTGTACAACGAACTGGCGGATGCGGGATCGACACGCGCCGCCGCGATGGCGGCCTCGGCCGCAGCGTGCGCGTCAGCCCACAGGTCGCGCTCGGGTGCGGGATAAGACGAGCGCGTCGGAGCTGTCCCGGGATCGACCGGCTCATAGGGTCGTGGGCTCAGCAGAGATGCGTGCGCACCGCCGGCATCGATCTCACCGCTCTCGACCAACGCAATGGCGATCGCCGCGGCCTTGAGGACTTTCGCCTGCTCGTCCCAGTGCAGGTCCTCGAACGGAACCCACGCGGTCCGCAACGGGCGAGAACGACCGGCGGCCTTCCAGATCGCAACGAGCCTCGTCGCCCACCGTCCGGTGCGAACCAGTGGCGAGGACACTTCGTCGACGACGGTGCGCAGAAGCCGGAACCACACTGCGGCATGTACCCGGCCTGGGCCGAGTTCCACCCATCCCGTCGTCAGGGCCTCGGTGCTGCGCCGATCGAGGTCCGTGACCGCCGAGGGAACCGGAACGGGCGAGACCCGTTCGTCCGAACCGAACCGGACCTGATCCCAGAAGATCGCATGACCAGGGAAAACAGAGCAGGGTTCGAGTCGACAACGGTGGTCGAGGCAGCTGCTCAGCACCGGATATTGCTGCAGCAGAGCCATGTTGATACCAGCAGTGGATTCGAGGCTGTCGACACATGCCGGGCATGCCCGACTACGCGGAGTGCTCGCCCACGGCAACCATGCCTCGCTCGTGGGTGTGCGACGTCGTCGATCCTCCCTCGCGAGGTCGGCCGGTAGCAGGATCGAGAACTGGTGGACGTAGGTGTCGAAGTCGCAGCCGGCGGGGTCGGTGCTGTCGAGCAGCCACGGTGTCCACCCCGCCAACGTCATCATCCGCACCCTCTCTACCGGGACTGCACCGCGACCGGCCAGCTCGGCAAGTATCGGCTCCGGTGTGTAGCGGTCGAGATCTTCGACAGCACAATCGATTTCGAGTTCTGCAAGAAGGTCAGAGGGCCTGATGTGCGGATACAGCTCGCATATCCGGGCCAACCATGACGAGAGGACCTCACCTGGCAGTGGCTGCGGGTGCAGCGGCCACGGGCGAACGTACGCATCACCGGGCATCGGTGCGAGCCGCGCGTTCACGCGAGGTGGCGTTCGAACTGGCGGCGTCGCTCCGTGGGGCCGAGGTACGGAGTGCGCGTGAGCACCGATGAGGTCATCGCTTCCTCTCCGCTGTCGACGGCGGTCACTGCTGCGGCAGTGAGCAACGTTGCCAGTTCACCGATGGTGCCCTCGGAGCGAGTAAGGAGGTAGTCGGTCATCTCCAGTGATGTCACGTGCGAGGGTTTGCGGAGGGGGAAGCTCGTGCTGAAGCTGGCCAGCAGTGATCTGGTGTCGGCAGTGTTGGTCCAGACCGGCAAAGTCATGGGATGGAATCGATTCTCCAACTGGGGATCGGTCCGGATGGCGAGGTAAGCATCACGGGTGCCGACAGCGACAAGAGGAATGCGTAGTTCGTTGCCCAAAAACCGCAGCACGTTCAAGAATTCGCGGCGCACGTTGTCGCGGCCGGCGAGAACATTGTGGAGCTCGTCGATGATCAACATCCGTACGCCGGTGACGCGGAGCAGCATCAATGCTTGCTGTTCGAGTTCGTGGACCCGATTGCGGGGCCTGGTCGGTGTTCCCAACGCTGTGAGCAGTGCGAGGTAGAACCGGCCGGGTGACGGGTCCGGGGGCATCTGCATGCACAACACCGGTATCTGCTCGCGATCGGACAAGCTGATCGGCGGATGAGTGCGCCGGAACTTTTCGATGATCATCGACTTGCCGTTGTTCGTCGGACCGAGCAACAGTAGGTTCGGCATACGCTGTCGGTCCGGCCACGACAACAACGTCTCCAGATGGTCGATGACCGTACGGGCCTGCGGATACCCAATCCACCTCTCCGACCGGATCAACCGGATCCTGTCCGCGTCGTCGAGTGCGGCGAGCGGACGAACCGACTCCCGCAGGTGCCCCAAATCCTCACCGGACGACTCGGTGGCTTCGTCGCTGCTTCCTGTCGATGCGGTCATCGGCTCACCATTCCTCGATATCGCTGAAGACCGGCGTTGCGGTGCCGCCGTCCGCTCGAGGCTCCACCGGCGGGTAGATCGCCGGGATCGGCGCAGACGCGGCGCCGGTGAGATGCATGCGGCGGGCACGGTTGCGCCGGGCTTTGCGGGTGGCTTTCTGCGAGCGGTCGGTGACCTCGCGCATCTGCTCGATCATCGAAAACAGTGCGCCCTCATCGACGTTCGACCGACCTTGTTCGCGGAGACGGGTGATAGCAGCTCTGTGCTCCCACAGTGTCACCGCGGGATGTGACATCGTCCGGTACGGCACCTCGACATAGCCGGCACCGTCTGGTTCGAGGACCCAGATTCTGCTCAAATCGCGTGGGTCACGTCGTATCACGAACCGCCCCAGATCCTCTCGCCGCGCAACCCACGGTTTGAGCGCGTTCGAGAAGTAGTGCACGTGATCGAGAACGAAGCCCGTACGCGTCAGACGTCGCCGGATGACGGGAAGAAAGTCCACCAGGAACGCGGTTTCGCCGAGCACCACACGAGGGGCATGACCAACTGCGGCGACCCCGCCGGCCCACACCGCGGCCGGAGTGTTCCCGATCCCTGCGTGAACACTCGCGTGATACGAGGCTATGGCCAGGACCAGCCAGCGTTCCAACTCACGCAATGTCAACGCCGCATGCTTGTCCGAGTCGTAGCTTCCTCGGTCCGCTGGGTTCGAGAAGGTGGTCCCAGGCAGCTCGTGCACCGCCGTCATCGCCGTCCCGATGATGCGTTCGACGATCCCGCCGTAGTGCGGTCGGCCCGGAGGACGGTATTCGAGGGTGATGGCGTGCTGGGCGCATCCGCGGCGCAGCGCTTCGCTTTTGAACTCGGAGGCGTTGTCGAGATACAACTGCTTCGGCTTCCCTGCCATCGGCCACTGCACCTGCTCAGCGAGCTCGCATGCCTCCAGCCATGTCTGCTTCTCGCAGCACACGCGGCCCAGGCACAACCCGACCGATATCGACGACGGCGGCTCCAAAGTGACGACGAACCCGAGTACGGAACGGCTGAAGACATCAATGGCGATCGTCAGGTAGGGGCGACCGATCGGTTGCCGCTCGTACTCGTCGACGATCATCACATCGACGACGGTGTGGTCGATCTGGACCTGATCGAGAATCCCCGCAACTGTCGGTGGACTGTCGCCGGCGGACTGACGCGGGCGGGCGGCATCGGGTCCTCCGCGGGACCTGGCCACCGATGCCGGATGGAGGGCGGCGATTCGTGCGGTGACGGTGTTTCTGGCCGGCACTGGCAGACCCGCGCGGTGACACGCCAGCGCGATACGTCGATGCAGCGCAGCGACACTCAACTTCTGGCGATGAAGAAAATATCGGGTGAGATGGTCGCCGATCAATTCCTCAACCTCAGCCGCTACTCGGCTGCGGCCACGCCCACCCGACGAGACCTTCGTCAGAAGATCGGTGACTGTCCCCGTCCCGTTCCTGAGCCTGCCGATCAACGTGTAGACCCGCCGCCTGGATAGTCCCAAGCGCTGCGCTGCAGCGTCGACCGCTTCCGAACGCACCGGATGCATCTCCAGCAAGGGAGCCAGGACACCGAAACGGGCCTCGGCCTGGGACCACCGCTCCCCCGACGCTGTCAGCACACCGGTCTCCACGATGGCGAGCTTGTCGGGGTCCATCACAAGCCTCCCCTATCACCGAGAGCCGAACGCGACCGTGCACCGCACTTCTGACATCAGAATGTCAGAAGACACGTGCACTCACCCTCGAAACGCCTGCAAAGAGTGCAGCCGTCTTCTGAAACTGACAGATTCGATGTAACGCAAACCATCGTTTAAGTACACTCATGGAATGAGGATTGGTCTCGCACGTGTGTCCACTCGCGATCAGCACCCGCTTGCGCAGGAGGACGCACTGAAAGCGGCCGGATGCGACGAAGTGTTCACCGATCACGCCTCTGGGGTTCTCGCGCGACGACCTGGTCTCGAGAAAGCACTGTTGATGGCTCGGGCCGGCGATCAGATTGTCGTCACGAAACTCGACAGGCTCGGTCGTTCACTGTCCAACCTGATCGAGCTGGCAGAGCTACTGCGTGAGCGGCAAATCGATCTCGTCGTCCTCGACCAGGGCGTCGACACTTCCACGCCGGTAGGACGCATGTTCTTCTCCATACTCGGTGCGATTGCCGAGTTCGAGCACGCTCTGATGTCGGAGAGGACGGCCGACGGCCTCGCTGCCGCTCGCGCTCGGGGACGTACCGGTGGACGGAAGCCGAAACTCGGTGCGCGACAAGTACAGATGGCTCGCACGATGTACGAAGAGCGCGGAGCCGACGGCAAACGTGCGTACACGGTCGCTCAGATCGCCGATGAATTCGGGGTTACCCGGCCAACGATTTATCGGAATCTGCGAGCTCCGTCGATGCACCAGTCTGAATCTGTGATCAGCCAATGAGCACATTAGACCACCCAATGCTGTCGATCTGGGACAGTTCATCTGTGGACCGCGTCTCGCAATACTCATCCTCCTGGGATCGCGGAGGACAGCGGTACCACCCGATACAGGAAGCACGGCTACATCCGTGGGCGTCCAAAGCTGCAGCTACCTTGCCTGGCGCGAGCAACGGCGTTCTGCTCATCTCCGAAATGATCGGTCCTATCGGCATCCCGGATTTTACGGCCGTCGTAGGCGGAAAGTCTCAGATCACAGCCCGCTTAGCATCCGGAATCGACCCGATCACCAGCCCAATGGACTGCCAACTGCTGGCCAGCCTGTACTCAAGTCGACCCAGACGTCTAGAGACAATTGCCCACGAGCTTTCGGCAGACCTCGAAGCGCTACAGAGTCGACTAGGTGTGCTCGAAAGAAAGGGGGCCGTCCAGCAGCTGCGCAAAGGTCTGTACATACGCGAATCGGCTATGACGCCCGGTGGAACCTTGTACGCCATCGAAGCGAAGATAGGCAACTGGAGGCGGGCAGTACGCCAGGCCCGTGGGTATCGCACGTGGACAAACAACTACGTTCTGATACTCGACGAAGTTGGCGAAAAAGGCCGCCAGGCGGTTCTAGCGGATATAGAGGCAGATAGGGCCGGTCTAGTGATGGGCAACAAGTGGGTGCGCAAACCGTCGCCTCGACTGCCATCCAAAGTCAATCAAATTCTCGGGTTCGAGCACCTGATGGCAGGGCTGCGAGATCACCATCCCTCGTCGACTACGAACTGGTCGACACCAGCTAATAAGGGATCGATCCACTGAGATGCCGCCGAGGTACATCCGGTTATACGTTGCACCTCAACCCATTCCGCTCGTGCGGCCTGCAACCTGTCTCGATAGCGATCAACCCGAGCTTTTCCAGTCAACAGGTTCAGTTCTTCGATGATCGACGTCAAAGTACGCGCGTGATGACTGAAGACATTTCCCGGGCCGCTGGCAATGATTCCCTGCGTCAGCCGCTCGGCACGCGAAAGGTCTTGGTCCAGAAGCACGCTGTATTCGTTGGGCATCAGAGCACCGAGGAGAATCTCCAACGTACGTCGCTCGAACCATCGTCCACCATCAGATCCGCCGTCGCGAGAGGCGTAGTCCGGGTACGCACAGATTCGTTGCCGGACGTCCCATCCAGTTCCCACCGTCGTCGCCCCCGCCGCTACAGCAGGAAGCGCCTGAAGATCACCATGACCGATGATGACCTCGTATTCCTTGCTCAGCGCAAACACTGTTCGCATCAGACCAGCCACCTCGGTCGGGGAGACCACCGAAGGCCATGAATTTTGGGGTCGAGCAACGGTGAGCAACCACCCGGCTGGTTCCAACTGATCCAACAGGCCCATGTGGGCGTCGAGCTCGTTTCCTGCCGACCAGAAGTGAGTGTCCCCCACTACTGACACCCAGACATCGCGCCCGCGTCCCTCTTCCATCGCGATCCGAGCAATCTCGTAGGCATGTTGGCTGGTGGAGCTCTGTGCGCTGTGCAGGAGCCGCGTCGGAGCAAGAAGCGGGGCCGACATCGCGGTCTGGATTGCAAACACGCGCCGAACATGGTCGTGGATCTCCGGTTCTGTCCCGAGCGATCCGCGGCCGGCAGACCACAAGTCCCACTCGTCGTAATACCGGAAGTCGCCGACGTCAGGCATGTCCAGGGCGTGAGTTGCAGCGTCGAACCAGATTTCACCACCGTTGTCACGGATTTTTTGGACCGTAACTGACGCATCGGGCTTGTACCCGGTACCTGACACCGGCGAGGAGAAGGGCGATAGAACGCCCCCACGCGCATGTCCGGCAATTACAGCCCTCGACGTCCAACTAGCCATCGTGTTTCGGGCGGTGTCGTGAATCAAGATGCTCATGATGTCACCTCGACAAGCGCCTCGCGTAGCCGCTTTGCATTCCGGTATCTACGCACAGGTTGCGGATGAAGGCATCTCTCGATTACCTCGGATAACGGTGTCGGAAAATCTGTCCGCAACGTTCCAAGCGGGGTGTGCTTCGCAACGACGAGACGGTTCACATAGTCGATCTCGTCGCCAAGGTACGGAATTGGCGGTGCACCCGTTGCTGCCAGATACATGAGCGCACCTATCGCGAACACATCCGAGGCTGGTGTAGGACCTGAGTAAGCCTGCAGATGCTCGGGCGTCATGAATCCTGGCGTACCTGGCTGTCCGCCGACCGTGATGCCACTCCGTAGCGTGTGCTTAGCGAAGCCCGGGTCCATGACCTTGTATCTCCCATCGACCAGACGACGAATATTGTTCGCGCTGAGGTCTCGATGAATTACTTTCTGTTCGTGGAGGGCTCCTACGCCAGCTGCTACCGCAAGACCCATGGCACCTACGTCGTCGAAGGTCCATTTCGTACCTACGAGGTCACCCAAATCCTCGCCGTCCAAGTACTCCTCAAGCCAGAACGCACCATCGATACTTGAATCTGTATCTGCGAGAACCTCCAGCCCGGATCGAACCTCCACGACGTTGGGATGCTTCGTATCCGCCAACAACCCGAACTCCCGACGTTACCTCTCAAGCGCTGTTGGGTCGGACGCACCGACTTGCACCAGCTTCAGGACCCGTTCCTGGCCTGATTGGTCGACCAGAGCAACTGTCTTTTGACCGCCTGATTTCAACGATCTCT
Organism: Rhodococcus sp. 1R11; assembly: GCF_004563845.1. Taxonomy (NCBI): domain Bacteria; kingdom Bacillati; phylum Actinomycetota; class Actinomycetes; order Mycobacteriales; family Nocardiaceae; genus Rhodococcus; species Rhodococcus sp. 1R11. The sequence goes on from NZ_SPNG01000015.1 coordinate 108,176, forward strand.
TGACAGTAAGCCCAAGCTGCGAGCAGGCTGCGGCCTGCAAATCGTCGAGGTTCCTCACAAATCAGACAGTACTAGGTAGCCGCCGGAGTGGTCTGTTTTGTGACCCAGTGGCGCAAGTAGCGATAGGTAGTCGTGCACACCCCGACGACCCGTGCCAGAAACGATCGTTTCTGTCACGGTCGTCACCAATTGCCAGAGCGCGACGTTCAGGGTGGGGATCAGACCTGGCACACACACCTCGCCCTGCACCCACCTCAGAGGGACACCGCCAATACCCCCGGCGCTAACGATCTATGGCTCGAACTACAGGCAGCTTTAGATGCTCGTTTTCAGCCCAGTAAGCAGGTCTACGCACTGAAACATCTGCAGTTCAAGCCATTTGACCGCTTGCGAGAAGAGGGCGGTAGTGCAGATGGTTTGTTACGTAAGTGTTTTAAGTTTCCGTTGTAAACCTGTGTGACTTCGTTGAAGATGCCGTGAGCGGACCGATCGGGAACCGCACTGCGAGACAAGGAGACCCCATGAATATTTCGTCGAGACCTATGCGGCCTCCACAGCTCAGACGGCAAACTGTCGCTCGCTCGTTCCTCACGGCCAGTACAGCAATGTTGGTCGTGCTGTCGAGTGGGTCGATAGCACTTGCACAACCCACCACGACAGCACCACCGACAACGACGGCCGTGGCCCCGGATGCTCAGCAGCAAACGGCATCGCCGACGGAACAGTGTGCAGCACCGGTGCCCACGACAACCACGTCACCGACAACGACTCCCCAGACGACCACCACGTCGACTTCTCCTACCCTGGCCTGCGAGACGACGCCCGCTCCGTTGGGCACGACTGTCCCACCTGAAACCCTTTCGTCCACTGTTCCTGAGTCCGCGCCTGAACTGTCCCCGTCGACAGCGACAGATGCCGCACCTAGCGCGGAGAAGATCCCGTATACCGGGCTGCCGACCGAGAACCCCAACGACACTGTCATCCCGGGAAAAATGCGTTCTGATCGCGAAGAACTACCGGAGGGTTTCACGAAAGAAGACGCCGATAAGGCCGAGATCTTCGAGGCTGAGCTCCTCAAGAAGAAGTCGATGCAGCGTGGAATGAGCGCCTTGGCCGCACCGACCGACTGCAGACCCTACTGGCCAGCTGTGAATGTTCAGGTTTGCGGCGAGATCCGAGTCAAGTACGACTCCCTCGGCGGTTCGACCAGTTTCCTCGGGCCCCCAACTGCCAATGATGTCGCGAACCCGGACAACTACGGTCGCCGCCAGACCTTCTTCAACGGACCTATCTACTGGTCTCCTGCTACCGGTGCACATCCTGTGGTCAACAGTTTCCTGTTCCGTTGGGGGCAGAACAACTACGAAGCCGGAAGGCTGAAGTACCCCACCACCGATGAGATTGTGCTCCCTGACGGCGGTCGCCGACAGGAGTTCCAGCAGGGTGCAATCTACGTTGCATTTCAGAACGCCGTCGGTTCCGTTATTCTGAACGGCCCAATTCGGGACAAGTGGAATACAGTAGGTGGATCGGCACCAGGAGGAAGCTTCCTGGGATACCCGATCGAAGACCAAATCGCTCCACTGCCCGACGGACTCGGGCAGATGGCACGCTTTCAAAATGGCGTGATCTACTGGTCACCTGCAACCGGCGCTTATCCCGTCACAGGTCACATACTGAACAGCTGGGCGGAGACTGGCTACGAAACTGGGCAGTTTGGGTACCCAACAACTGATCAAATTACCACCCCGGCGGCAGTGTTCTCGCAGACTTTTCAGGGCGGAACTATTGATATTCAGGCATCGCCAGTTCTCCAACTTCAGATCGCCAGCGGCGGATACTGCGCTTTTACAATTAACAACGACAGGATGCATATATCAACATCCAAGAAAGGTGGTGTAGTCGTTCCGCCAACTGCTTCGAGCCATGGCTGGTGGGAACCCTTAGTAAATTGCCCCCCAAATGCGCGGGCCAATCTGCGAGCGAATCTGCAATACCTCGATGCCAATGGGAACTGGCAAGATCGCGCAGACTCATTCAATACAGAAACAAACCGACGCCCCGGAAGTGGTAGCACCACTTGGGTCGCCGCCAACTCCCGATGCATTCACCTCGGCCCGAGAACCTGGAGGATTGCCGTCGACGCAGCCCTAGTTGGTGCGGCAGATGTATACTCACCGAAGCACTACGGGAATGCCATCGAGCTCAAGTGCTCGTGATCCACAAAGCGAATAGGTGAGAGAATGCTGGCGACGGGCGAACTGTTCATTTCCGTATTTGGCAACGCCCGTCGCCAGCAATCTATAAGCGAACTTTCCTCTGGCAACCCGCATCAAGTTTTCAGTACTTACGCGAATATCCTCGGGTGGGGCGGGTCGGAATCGTCGGATGAGGATTCAAATGACACTACCCTGTGGTATATAGAAGAGGCGGGTGGCGACTGGGATAACAACCAAATTCGGTCAGATTCCGACTGTTTATTATGGGTTCAAGTTGGCATGCCATACAGGACAAAACGCAACATAATTCCCATTATGCAAATAGTCGCTTGTACCGAAAAGACGTGGATACGCATGGGATTCGACATCCCATCGGGTGTACAATTAATGATTCCTCTCGGATGTGGTCCAATAGATAAACCTAGCTGGATAGCGCCGCTTTTTGACCTTCACGAGACGCACGGCTCCGTTTCTACGATTCTATACGAAATAGAATTCGGGGAAAACGATTCATGTGTTCGTTTTGCAAACAAAATTATCGAGGAAGCCAATCGCGATTTAGCGAGAGATGGCATCCGGTTTGAACCACCACGGATCATCGACGGTACGGAATACCTTTTGCAGGAGCCCGGTGAGATGTCGCGTGATCTGTGGATGGGTCATAGCTCAGCGCGAATAAGGACCAAGGTGTACATCCCCGAAGAATTTTCTTTTGACGTAGCTGGACACATTGCAAAGCATGTGGCCAGGTCGTGTCAGAAGCTTGGGATCAACAATCACATTCTAACATCCGCGTCCCCCACTTAGCAAAATGCGTATAGCATACTGGACTGACTAAAACCTAAGCAGGTACTTGAATTGATCGCAAAAGTTATTTTTTCCGCAGCATTTGGTTTCATATTATCACTAGCAGTAAGCATATTTACACTGTGGTCGGTGTTTAACTCCATGGCTCCCGAAAGTTTCGAAATCTCACATTATTCCGAAGAACCGTCGACGGTAGGTGTTGCTTTATATGTCCCGTGGGAATTGGCAGCCGTCCCGGTCGCCGGTGCCATTTTCGGTGCGTTACTTGGATTTTTATTGACGCGAAGAAAGTCCCCTACCGTCGAGGGCTAGTTGTAATGCGCAGGCACGTTGTGGACGGCGAGGCGGCGACAGATAAGTGAGGACCTCCGGTATCGGTGTGGCTACCGGGGACAGCGCGTCAACGAACTCGGCGTAGTTGGCCAGGTCGTCCGGTAAGCCGGTTCGAGCTGGCGGGTATGGAGGTACTTTGCCCTGCGCGGTGCCGGCCGACGGCGTCAGCCAACATCGGGCGGTCTCCGCGGAGTCAGAGCGATACTCCTCGAAACGGTTGCACTTCCTTTGCCAGTAGCGACTGCCAAAAACGTTCGTTTCTGTCACCCCCTCGCTCCGCACTTCAACCGATGTCAGTTTCAGAAGTGGGCGTCATGTTTTCCTGGGGTTTCACCTCCGATTGCAGTGGTCTTCTGACATTCTGAGTGCAGAAGTGGACTGCACAATCGGTCACCTGGGTCGGGTGTTCGGAGGCTGCAATGGATGCGGAGAAGTTCGACGTCGTCGAGGCTGGTGTCTTGACCGCGTCGGCCGAGCAGTGGGAGCAGGCACGGGCACGGTTCGCAGTGCTCAACGAGCTGATGAATCGATCCGCGATCGGTACCTCCGCGGTCGAGGATGCAGCGCAACAGTTGAGTGTCTCGCCCCGGCGGGTGTACGCGCTGCTGTCCATACTCCGGAATGGGGAAGGGGCGGTTACCGATCTACTGGTCTCCGCGCCCGCAGGCGGACGTGGACGCTCCCGCGTGCCAGACGAGGTGGAAGACGTGATCACCGAGCACATCAACCGTGAATTCCTGGCTCGTCAGAAACTCAGTGTCGCTGCACTACATCGTCGTATCGCGCAGGCCTGTCACCGCGCCGGACTCCCGATCCCAGCCCGCAACACAGTCAATGCCCGGATCGCAGCAATGCACCCGGGCCGTGTCGCACGCTCACGTGGCGGACCGGACGCCGCCAGGTCGCGGCAATCCGCGGGCGATGTCCCGCCGCCGGTGACGGCCGTTCTCCAGCAAGTACAGATCGATCACACCGTGGTCGATCTGATGATCGTCGACGAATACGACCGGGCGCCGATCGGACGTCCTTATCTCACGATTGCCATCGATGTCCTCAGCCGCTGCATACCTGGGTTCGTGGTAACTCTCGATCCGCCGTCCGCAGTGTCGGTCGGGTTGTGTCTGGGCCGGGTGTGCTCGGACAAAAGCGTATGGATCGACTCTCTGGGCCTCGGCGCGGATGTGCGGTGGCCGATGGCCGGAAAGCCGCACCGCCTGTACATCGACAACGCTTCCGAGTTCAAAAGTGAAGCGCTCCAGCGCGGTTGCGAGCAACACGGCATCGACCTCGGCTACCGCCCACCCGGCAGGCCGCATTACGGCGGGATCGTCGAACGCATCATCGGCACCGTCATGACCCAGGTCCACGAACTCCCCGGCACCACATTCTCGAACCCAACTCAGCGGGGCAGCTACGACTCGGATAGTAAGGCGGCGTTGACGTTACGAGAACTGGAACGCTGGCTGGTCCTGGCGGTCGCGGCGTATCACGCAGAGGTGCACACCGGCCTCCGGCAGAGCCCGGCTGCGCGGTGGACCAGCAGCACCGACGCTGACAGTGCTCTGGCGAGCTCGACGGTGGTGGACGAGACCGCATTCCTGGTGGACTTCCTTCCCGTCATCCGCCGTCGCCTCACGCGGACGGGGTTCGTCATCGACCACATCCAGTACTTCGCGAACGCTCTGAAACCGTGGATCGCCCGACGAGAGACCCTGGGCCAGTTTGTGATCCGCCGGGACCCACGAGATCTGAGCAGGGTGTGGGTCCTGGACCCCGACAGCGGCGGCGGATACATCGAGGTGCCGTATCGAACGATGTCACATCCAGCGGTGACCTTGTGGGAACATCGCGCAGCAGTGACACGACTGCGCGAACACGGCCGAGCACATATCGACGAACACGCCTTGTTCTCGATGATCGACAAGATGCGAGAGATCGCAACATCGGCGCAGAAGGACACCAGACGGGCTCGACGTAACCGCAGTCGTCGTGCGCACCTGAGCAGCGTCGTGACATCACCGAACGCGATGGGCCCGCCCGAGCTTGGCCCAGGCACCGACGACGTGTCGGTTCCGATCTTCGACGACATCGAAGAATGGTGAAACGGTGAACAACGACCCCCGAATCACGCCCGCAGGCGACGGCGACGACCGTAGCTGCCAAGACATCGACCCCGGTAGTGCGGACCTCAACCATCTGCGCAGTTCGGTCAGACCGATCGCGGTTCTCCCTGCCGCGCAACGCATCAGGCACATTCGCACGGAACGGTGGATCGGGTATCCGCGTGCACGGTCGGTGATCGAGCACCTCGAGACGTTGCTGGGGTGGCCGGATCGGCAACGAATGCCGAACCTGCTTCTGATCGGACCGACGAACAACGGCAAGTCGATGATCATCGAGAAGTTCCGGCGTGCGCACCCTGCGGTCACCTTGCCCGACCGTGAGCAGATACCGGTGCTGTGTATGCAGATGCCCCCGGACCCAGCACCCGGACGGTTCTACCTGGCGATGCTCGCGGCACTCGGAACGCCGATGCGCCCGCGAAGCCGCGTTCACGAACTCGAACAGCAAGCGGTTACGCTGCTGCGAGCGACCGGGGTGCGGATGCTGATCATCGACGAGCTCCACAATGTTCTTGCCGGCCGCGACAACGTGCGCCGAGAATTTCTGAACCTGTTGCGGTTTCTTGGCAACGAGCTGCGGATCCCTCTCGTCGGAGTCGGTACCCGAGAGGCGTACCTCGCTATCCGCAGCGATGGGCAGTTGGAGAACCGTTTTCACCCCATGACGCTGCCGATCTGGACCAACGACACCGACACCCGCTCCCTGCTGGCGAGTTTCACCGCCAGCTTCCCATTGCGTGCGCCCTCGCATCTGACATCGGCGGAGATGACCGACTACCTCCTCACCCGGTGTGAGGGCACCATCGGCGAACTGGCCACGCTGTTGACCGCGGCCGCAGTGACCGCATTAGAGGCCGGAGAGGAAGCGATCACCTCACAGGTGTTGACGCAGACCGTCTACTCCGGGCCTACCGAACGCCGCCGCCACTTCGAGCGGCACCTGGCATGACAATTCCATCCGATGCCCCTGCAGCGCACACAGCGCTCGCCCACAGTGCGTATCCGCGGTGGCCCCTTCACCCGCAACCACTACCTGGTGAGACTCTGATGTCGTGGCTGGCCCGGACCAGCGCACTGTATTCGTTGATCAATACAGCGGACCTTCTCGACGGGCTCGGCTTCGAGAGTCCGGGCGTGGACCTGGACCGCTACACACCCGAGCCGGTGCTGGACGCCCTCGCCCAGAGGAGCACCTGTGCGGCGGAACGGCTGCGTGAGATGACGCTAGCGGGGTGCACGCCCTGGCTCCTCGACAGCACCGACCCCGCCGAATGTGACTTCGACACCTACGCCCATCAGTTCTCTGTCCTACTACCGGCGGGTCTGGCGATGGCAGATCGACGTCGACGCGCACCGCCCGCCGGCATGTGGCTTCCCTGGGTGAGCAAGCTCGATACGCGGGCATGTCCCTTGTGTATCGACGACCTCGACACAGACGCCGATATCGCGGTCATGATGGCTCATCAGTACCCGATGCTGACCAGCTGCACGAAACATCACTGTCGACTGGAATTCTGCAGTGTCGTACCCGGCAGGCTGGTCTTCTGGGAGAGGACACCAGCAGGCTCGGACGATCACGCATCACCGATACCGGTACCGGCAGTCGTCGCAGAAATCGACCGGCGCACCGCCGCCGCATTGACGAGCGGGTCGGTCGAGCTCGGCGCGGGCCGTGTTCATGCCGCAGTGTGGTTCAGGCTGCTGCGTACCGTCGTCGACGAGGTATCGACGCCGCTGGTCCGCACCGGATGGTGGGCGAAGCCACTGAGCGCGATCTGGAAGTCCACCGGCCATTCTCGCCCGCTCCGGACATCATGGGTTCCGTTCGAGCAACTGCGGTGGGACGAGCAAGCGAAGGTTTTGTTTGCCGCCGCGACCGCGATCATCGCGGTGGAGAACGATGAGATGGCCGCGAGCGGTGCTGATGCCTGCTTGCTGCGGCCGCGACGGTACGAGCCGGTCGATCCGGGGACCGCTCCGACAAGGTCTCGCAGTCCGGTACCCGCCCGCAGCGCTTGGGACGGTGTGATTGCGGCGATCGATGCCGCTGTCGCCGCCGCCCGCGTCGACAGCGACGCCGCCCGATCTCTGTTCGGATTGGCGAGAACGGGTTGCCGCACCGAAGAAGACATCGATGAGCTGGCCTATGCCTTCGTCGAGCTCGGCATCCGACTGGACTGGGACTGAAGCGCGCATGATCACCCCACGTTTTTCTACGCCCGCTTTTACGCGGGAATCAATCGCCTCCTGTAGTCACCCACGGTCTGTGTGCGGTGACCGACGAGAATTTCCGTTCCCGCACCGTCTTCGTCTAAATCCCTGCTCAGCGCGTTTCAACTCGAAAGAGCTGTCGGGGGTGCTCGCTACAGTCCCTGTCATGGCAGATCGGCAGCTAGGTGAGGTCCTGGACACGGATTCAGTCGTCCCGGTGAGGAGTGCGGAGGTGTTTCCGGACCTGTCGGGCGAGGTCGCCGCTCGGATCGAACGGTCGATGGCGTCGGCACGGTCCGGTGCTACCCGCCGCGCCTACGATTCGGCGTGGCGACGCTTCGAGACCTGGTGCACCGTCGCCGGGCACCACGCGTTGCCGGCGCATCCCGCTACGGTGGCGGCCTATCTCGTTGCGGCTGCCGACACGCTCACCGTCGACGGGACGCGGGCGTATGCGCCGTCGACGTTCGGCAAATGGATCGCGGCGGTCGCGGACCGCCACCGCGCTACCGGCTACGACAACCCGTGCGGGCACGAGATGGTGCGCGCCACTCTCTCGGGTATTCGGCGGGATTACGCGTCTGCGGGGGAGCGGCCCCGTAACCCGCGCGCACCGCTGCTGACCTCCGACATCACTACGATCGTCGATTACGCGCGTCGAGGTGGGGCCGGGTGGGCGTCGGAGGTCCTCGAACGCCGCGACACTGCGCTGCTCCTGATGGGCTACACCGGCGCATTCCGCCGCAGCGAACTCGTAGCGCTCGAATGCCGCGATGTCCACCGCGACCGCCTCGACGGCGCGCACGTACGTATCCGCAAATCGAAGACCGACCAGGACGGCACCGGAACCGTGAAAGCACTCCCGTTCACCGACCGCCACGAGTCATGTCCGGTCTGCGCGTGGGTGCGATGGCTGCAGATCGTCGCAGCGTTCGACACCGGCGGCAGAGTTGCTGTCATCCGAATACTTTCCCGCGCAGTGGAATTCGACTCCCATATCTGCCGCGGCACCCTTCCTGTAGTCGAGAAACGGTCCCCTCTGTTTCGGTCCGTCCGCAAGAACGGCAACCTCTCCGACACAGCCCTGTCCGGAGCCGCGGTGCACGCGGCGATCCGCCGCCGCGCTACTCGAGCTGGATACGGCCCCGACACCGTCGCCCAGCTCGGCGGGCATTCCCTCCGTTCCGGCTTCGTCACGCAGGCCTTCCGCAACGGTGCCGACGCGCATGCGATCATGCGCCAAACCGGGCACACCACACCCGCAATGGTCGAAACATACGCTCACGAGAATGCGCCACTGGTCGGCAACGCCGTCACCGAGCTCGGCCTATGACCAGGCACCCGACCGAACCAGTGAGCGGCGACGGGACGACAGGGGTAGATGCTGACCACGACGACCGCCCTTGTCCGATACGTGCATCGGACATCACGAACACGTCGATACCGAGGCGGGATCGGCACACGTGGTCACTGTTCGAGGACTGGTGCACCGCCCATGGCGAACCCCCATTGGCGGCCTCTCCTGAGTCACTTGCTCGGTTCCTGTATGCGCACCCCGCCGCGCCGACGACCCAACGCCGCCGGATCGCGGTGATCGACTCCGCTCATCATCGGCATCTATTACCTCCTCCAGGGCGCGCTGAGACCGTCCGGGCTGCGCTGGATGGGGCCCGCACGTCGCGCCTGCAGGAGGTGGCAGCCGTGATCGGCGGAATCATCGCCCGACTCCCCGAATACGGTTGGCCGTCAGCGTTGTTCGCGCGCAGAGACGCGCTGATCCTCACGCTCGCTACGACAGGTCTGCCGTACACGCAGATCGCGGCCCTGCGGGCATGCGATGTCACCGCCGATGCGGGTCTCGACGCCCTTCGCATCGAGACAGGCCGCGGCGTTCATACCCTCACCTCCCTCGCGCTGGCGGGGACGGGCATTTCTCCGCGCACGGTGTACCAGCGCTGGTGTGAGGTGCTCGGCCATCAGGCCCGGTATCCGAGCACCCGAATGCTCGCCGACGCTTTCGATGCCGTGGACGGCACCGGGCTCGGCGGATACGACCGGTATTTCGACCCGGCCGGTCAACATCCGCTGTCGACTGCGATCGACCGGTGGGGCCACACCCCGTTGGCTGCGACCCCGCTGACCGCCCGTGCGGTAGCGGGCATCGTGCGAATGCACTGGGACGGAAGGGCACCCACCCACCTGCAGCCCACTGCGCGGTCACAACATCCGGAGCAGATCGCGGCACCGGATCCAGTACCGCGGGTTCTACTCGACCCCGGCTACTACGAACGCGGAACGCTTGCGCGTAGACACGCCCACGGTCTTCTCGACGACGTGGACTCTGTCCTGGCCGATGTCGAAACCCGCGCGGACAGCCTGTTGGAAGCTCTCGTCGACTTTCTCGAATCGGAGACCGCACGCGTGCCGGCCGACACCGTCGAGTGACTAGTGGTTGGTACTCGGGTTTGCACACACTCTTCTTCTCACGGCAGGGAGGCGGTGACGTCTCAGAAATCTCCGAGATGAAGATCGATCAGGCCGCGAACGAACGAGGCATCGATCTCGACCCCGTTCTGCGGGGTCTACGTCGAATCCGGGTCGTCTGAGAGTCGGGGATTTCGGAAATCTTTCGGAGAGCGTCCGGTCCAGCGTTTGAAGGCGTGAGAGAAGTTGGCGAGGTCGCTGTATCCGAGTTCGGTAGCGATCTCGCTGACCGAAACCGATCGGTCGAGGAGCCGTAGCATCGCGCGCTCGTACAGCAGCGAGTGGCGCACCTTGCTATAGGTGGTTCCTTCTTCGGCAAGCCGCCGTTTCAACGTGCTACTCGACATCGACAATGCTTGTGCAACATCATGGTTGGTTCGCTGTCCGAGGTCCTTTTCCAACTGTTGCCTCACCTTCTCGGCGGATGACATGGACCCACTCCGCTGGGCGAGTGTTCGCTGCAGATCAGCGATAGCGAGACGATATGCGAGGGGGTCCGAGAAGCGACAAGCCTTGTTGAGGGTCTCCTCGGGTACGTGGACGAAGGAAATCGGAGCGTCGAAGAACCGGCGATTCGCCCCCGGACCTTCGTCGTGGCTCACCTCGGCCGGCTCCGGCCAGCTCAGATGGAGTGTCACCGGCGATATGTCACCGGCGAGCATGTCCAGCAGTCGTAGTAACGCCGACCCACCGTAGGTGATGACCAAGCAGTCCAGTGCGGAATCGCCTGTGTGCGCAGTGAGCCCGACGATCAGACCGTAGTCGCCGGTGTGGAACTGCGACTTCAACGCCGTGGAGATCAATGGTAGGTATGTCAGGAGATCGACGATCTCGGCGACCGAACCAGCGCTGATCAAAGGTGAACTCAGAGGCCCGAACGATGTCAACTGGGCCTGCTCGGCAAACGCAAATCCGAGTCGAGTGGCCTGGGCGATATCGAGTTCGGGATAGACCTCCCGAAACCACCGTATCGGTGCCTGAACGTCATGCTGAATGAGCGTCGCTTCACTGGTTCCTTCGCGGTGCATGATCACACGAAGCCGCGCGGCGGCGTCAGGGTCGAGTGCGCGGCGTTCGAGCAACTGAACGAACGCAAGCGGTGGCACGCCCTCGTCGCTCAGCTTCACGGTGACCCCTTTGACCCGAATTCACAAGTTTATGACTCCACCGAACATAGCCGTCACCCGCGTTTGCGACGACACTTTCGTCAATCACGCCGGAAAACGAGGAGTTGACATGGCAGCTGTAATTTTCGTCGCCCACGATGGTGAGAAGCACGAGGCGGCTCTGGTCGAAGGTCGCTCGCTGATGCAGATTGCAACCGACAATGCTGTGCCGGGGATCGATGGAGACTGTGGGGGCGAAACGGCCTGTGGCACCTGCCATGTGATCGTCGACCCGCAGTGGTCAGGAGAGGTGGGTCTGTCCGGCGCCGACGAGGAGGAGATGCTGGCGATGAACCCCGAGCGTGAACCCACGTCTCGGTTGTCGTGCCAGATGGTGGCCTCGGAAGCGTGGGATGGCCTGATCGTTCGAACACCTGAATTCCAATTGTGATGTGCGAAAGGCAGGCACGACAGCATGAAAGTTTCTGAGTCGATCGCCGACAAGGTCCAGTCGACCATCCCGATAGGGCTGCAGATCCAGGGCGCTCATTTGTACGACAAGACCCGACGGTGGGTGACTGGCACGAATGGCAAGAAGATCTTCGTCGAAAGTCCCATCCCACCGGTCGAGGATGTCGAGCTCGCCGACATCGACCTCAGTAACCCCTTTCTTTACAGACAAGGGCGGTGGCAGTCGTACTTCGAGCGCGTGCGGAACGAGGCACCGGTGCACTACCAACCCAATAGTCCGTTCGGCCCGTTCTGGTCGGTCACGCGCCATGCCGATATCGTGGCCGTCGACAAGAATCACGCTGTGTTCTCGGCCGAACCGTTCATCGTCATCGGCGTTCCGCCCCGGTTTCTCGATATCGAGATGTTCATCGCGATGGACCCACCACACCACGACAAGCAGCGCGCTGCCGTCCAGGGGGTTGTCGCACCGAAGAACCTCCGGGAGATGGAGGGACTGATCCGATCGCGCGTACGGGAGGTATTGGACGACCTCCCCTTGAACGAGCCGTTCGACTGGGTGCAGAATGTCTCGATCGAGTTGACAGCTCGGATGCTCGCAACTCTTCTGGATTTCCCCTACGAACAACGCCGCAAACTCGTCTACTGGTCCGATTTGGCAACCTCGATGGAGCAAGCCAACGGTGGGCCCTCGGACAACGACGAGGTGTTCGAAGGCATGCGTGACATGGCCCGTGGCCTCAGCGCTCTCTGGCATGACAAAGCAGCCAGGAGGTCTGCAGGGGAAGAGTCCGGTTTCGATCTGATCACCATGTTGCAGAGCAACGAGGACACCAAGGATCTGATCGATCGTCCGATGGAATTTCTGGGCAACCTCGTCCTGCTGATCGTCGGTGGCAACGACACCACGCGAAACTCGATGAGCGGTGGCGTTCTTGCGTTGAACCAATTCCCCGACCAGTTCGAGAAATTGAAGGCCAATCCCGATTTGATCCCCAACATGAACTCGGAAATCATCCGATGGCAAACACCCTTGGCGTACATGCGCCGAATCGCCAAAGCCGACACCGTTCTGAACGGACAATTCATCCGCAAGGGTGACAAATTGGTGATGTGGTATGCCTCGGGTAACCGCGACGAACGCGTTTTCGAGAATCCTGATGATTTCATCATCGATCGTGCCAATGCGCGCAATCACATCGCGTTCGGATTCGGTGTGCACCGGTGTATGGGCAATCGGCTGGCCGAAATGCAGCTGCGGATTCTGTGGGAGGAGTTGCTTCCCCGCTTCGAGAACATCGAGGTCGTCGGCGACCCCGAGTATGTTCAGTCGAATTTCGTGCGGGGCATCAGCAAGATGATGGTGCGCCTGACGCCTACTTCCAGCGTATGACATCGCAACGGGCGATCATCGTCGGCGCAAGCCATGCTGGGGCACAACTGGCAGCTAGTTTGCGCCAAGAAGGTTGGACAGGCGACATCGTCCTCATCGGTAACGAGTCTGCCGCTCCCTATCAACGCCCCCCGCTGTCGAAGGCATACCTGGCGGGCAAATGCGTACTCGACGATATCGCCATTCGCAGCACGGACTTCTACTCCAAGCAAGGTATTCAGCTCCTGAACGCGCAGGTGGAGACCATCGTTCGGTCGGAAGGCAACGTCGTTCTCGACACCGGGGAGAAGCTGGCCTACGACAAGCTCGCGCTGTGCACGGGAGCCCGCCCTCGTCGGCTCACCGTTCCCGGGGCCGATCTCCACGGGGTCTACTACCTGCGCACCGCAGCGGACGTCGAGAGGATACGTATGGCCACCGGCCCTGGCCAGCGGGTGGTGATCGTCGGAGGCGGCTACATCGGACTCGAGACAGCGGCATCGCTGCGCGCACTGGGCGTACAGGTCACAGTCCTCGAGGCAACTGGGCGTGTGCTCGAGCGGGTCACTGCTCCCGAGGTATCGACGTTCTTCGAGCGGATACATCGCGAACAGGGAGTCGACATCAGAACGAACGCGATGGTTCAGGGCCTGTCCGGTGACCGTGAGGTTCGTGAAATCACCTTGGCCAGCGGAGAATCGATCCCCGCAGATCTGGTCATCGTCGGTGTCGGCGTCGAGCCGAACACCGACCTCGCCGCCGATGCGGGTCTTGTCATCGACAACGGCATCGTGATCGACGATCACACTCGGACCAACGACCCCGACATCATGGCGGCGGGGGACTGCGCGAGCCACGACATGGCCCGTTACGGCCGTCGACTACGGTTGGAGTCCGTCTCGAGCGCAGGAGAGCAGGCCAAAGTCGCTGCGTCGACCGCCTGCGGGAAGTCCAGAAAAATCGAAGCGTTGCCGTGGTTCTGGTCGGATCAGTATCACTTCAAGCTGCAGATCGCCGGCCTCAACACTGGATACGACGAAGTGGTTCTCAGCGGTGACCCCACCCGCGACAGTGATTTCAGTTGCTTCTATCTCCAGGCCGGTGAGCTCATTGCCGCCGACTGCATAGGTCGCCCGCGCGAGTTCATGTACAGCAAACGGGTGATCGCCCAGCGACTCCCCGTCCAACGCGAAGACCTGATGCTCGGCGGACTCGCGCGCAACTGACCGATCCTTCGGTCGTTGTGCACACAACAGCAACCGGTTTGCTCAGAGAAGGGAACATCAGCGATGACCATGACAGACCGCCCGCCCGGAGCACATACTACGCAGCCACCACACGCATACCTGGGAGCAACGGACTTCCTCGACATCGAGCACGAATCCGTGCGGGCGTTCACCGCCGCGGCAATCGGAGATGCGAGCAGCGACCGTGACAAGGCCAGACGCCTCTTCGCCGCCGTCCGCGACCGAATCTGGTACGACCCATACACCGTGTCGGACGATCCGGCCCACTATCGAGCGAGCTTCGTCCTCGAGGCCGGGCGCGCTTACTGCGTCCCGAAGGCGGTGCTGTTGACCGCAGTGTGCCGGGCGGCGGGTATCCCAGCACTGCTCGGCTTCGCCGACGTCCGAAATCACCTGCAGACCGAGACGTTGCGCACGCTGATGGGCGGCACCGACCTGTTCGTCTACCACGGCTACAGTCGCCTCTACATCGAGGGCCGGTGGTTGAAGGCCACGCCGGCATTCAATGTCGAGTTGTGCGCTCGTTTCGGCGTGCCGCCAGTGGAATTCGACGGCGATCGCGATGCTCTCATGCATGCCTTCACCGCAGACGGAGCCCAGCACATGGAGTATGTCCGCGAGCGAGGAGTCTTCGACGACCTACCCTTGAACGCGATCTTGACGGTGCTTCGGCACGCCTACGGCCCCACGATCTTCACGGGCGCTCACCCACTCGATGATGTTTTCACCGGCCGCACCCGGCCGGACGAAACTCCCGGGGATCGAAACCTTCCGCGGGAGTCTCGATGAACACAAGCGGTGAGAACATACGCGCCGAACCCCGTATCGCGGCCGACTGCCGATCGGTCGGAGCTCTCTCCGCGAACAATCGCGATCGTGAACACTCGGACCGCCTCGGACACCTTCGAATCGGGTGAGCCGATACCTGCTGGCAGAGCTGTGCCACATGACTGTCTCGTCGCCGCGGCCGTGGTAAGGCCGACACCGGAAGTTGCACCGAACAGACGAGACTCGCTCTGCCGCTGGAATTGCGGCTGCGGGCGATGAACGACCGATCCGAACGCCTCCCCGGGCACGAGACGACGCGCGATACCCATATCCCTCTCCCGTGTGCGCAGCCGCTACCGCGAGAGCGGGCCGACAGGCGTCTACCGATGTCTCTCATCTATGCAAGGAGCGCAGCAGATGACAAACAACGCACCTCACACCCCCGCCAGGACCGTGGCGATCACAGGTGGAGCTCGCGGCATCGGCTATCAGACAGCGAAGGAGTTGATTCGACGAGGCCACCGGGTCGCCATCGGCGACATCGACGAGGCACGTGCGAAGGAGGCCGCCGCCGAACTCGGGGTGAAGGTCGTCACCCGACTCGACGTCACCGAACCTGACTCGTTCACAACGTTTCTGGACCTGGTCGAACGTGAACTCGGACCCCTCGACATCCTGATCAACAACGCGGGCATCATGCCTACCGGCCACGCCCACGAAGAGGACGATGCAGTAACCCGGCGTCAAGTCGAGATCAACGTCCTGGGTGTCATCTTCGGGACCAAACTGGCTCTTCAGCGCATGCTGCCGCGCCGCACCGGACACATCATCAACACTGCGTCATTGGCCGGCGAGCTCGCGGTACCTGGTTTGGCGACCTACTGCGCTACCAAGTTCGCAGTCATCGGATTCACAGAGGCCGCACGACTGGAGTACCGCAAGTCAGGGGTTCGACTGTCCACAGTCCGCCCGACGTTCACCAACACCGAACTCGTCGCCGGAACCGCCGGCGCAAAGGGATTACGCAACGCCGAGCCGGAGGAAATCGCCCGCGCGACAGCAGATCTGATCGAGAATCCACGCCCCTTCGTCCGCGTCACCCGTCTCGCAGGCGCAATGGTCGCGGCGGTGAAATTCGTCCCCCGGCGGCTGGCGACCGGACTGGGTGCGGCCCTGAACACAGATTCGGTGTTCCTCGCGGACGTCGACATGACTGCTCGCCGAACGTATCTCGACAGAATCCAGAACAGCTGAGCATGCCGACACGCGCGCTCGACCAACCACCCGAAAGGCAGCCACAGTGACCCCCACGACTCTGATCGAGAACTATCCCCACCGGATGGGAGGGCACTGCGGGTCAGGTGCAATGCGAGACCTTCTCCAGTGGCACGGTCTGGGATGGGACGGACCACCCGACGAGGGGTTGGTGTTCGCACTGGGTGGTGATCTCGGTTTGTCCTACCTGCGATCGGACGACCTGGTCCCACCGATGTACCTGGTCGGCCGCGGTGCCGACTTCGAGATCGACTTACCGCGCAGGCTCGGCGGACAAGTCGAGGTTCTCACGACCGACGATCCCGGTGAGGGATGGTCATGGGTTCGCGACGACATCGATGCGGGAAGACCCAGTCTGGTCTGGGCCGATATCGCTGAGCTGCCCTACTTACGGGTGAAACTGCAGATGAGTCGCCACGACATCGTGGTGATCGGCTACGACGAGATCGGGGGGACTGCCTCGGTCGTCGACAACGATCGGGCCGACGTGCAGAAGATCCCGCTCGACGCGCTGGCTCGGGCGCGATCTTCCACCTCGTTCCCGCAACCGACACGTCACTGCACGTACCGAATCACGTGGCCGCAGACACTGCCGCCCGTGTCGACTGCCGCGGCCGCGGCCTTCGCCCGATCCGCCGCCAGCATGCACGCCCCATCGACACCGGGAATAGCCGACCACATACCAGCAGCCGGTGCCGACGGTTTGGCCGCGGTCGACCAGCTGGCAACCGACGTCAAGAGCTGGGTCGACCTTCCGCCCGATGACCTCGAGACGCTGCTGTTCAGTCTCGGTATCTTCATCGAAAAGGCCGGAACCGGAGGCGGGCTCTTTCGTCGGCTTCTCGCCGACGGCTGTACCGAGATTGCACGTCTGACCGGTGATCCCGCTACCGCAGACCTCGCGGTGGCCGCCGATCACTGCGCCCAGGCCTGGACCGAAACTGCCCGCGCCGGAACACAACGCGGTCTCGATGTACGAACACGCGCAGCTGCGGTGGCCGTGTCGGCTGCCAGACTGTCGGAACTCGAGCTGATCCTGGTGGAGTCCCTGGAGTCTGCTTCACGCTCGCTGTCCGCCATCACGAGATGATGCCCACCGTCGTTCGATGGCGCGCGGTACACGGGGCGCATCGCACTGTGCTGCAGCTGTCGTCGCCGACACCGTACGCCCTGGCGACCTCACTGATCGGCTTGGAAGAGTCGATGACCTCTCGGCACAGTTCGTCTTTGAACTCGGTGCTGAAAGATCGACGCGATCTGCTCATGCTTGTAGATCCCTATTCCAAGCGGGTCTAGTGTCCGAATCCCTGGGCCGATCAGATCACGACGCCAGCCACTGGGCTGCGGGGTGGATGACCCTCATCTGCAACCTCGCCGACGTTTTCAACGCGCGGTTCACTTCTGACATAGTGCAGTTTATCTATCGAAACTAACAGCGGTGCAGGCCGAGCGCACGATGACGCGACAGACTCGGCACAATTTTTTTTCACGACAGAGAGGTCCGACCATGAAAAGAGTTCCGGACGAGGTCAGCGGGTCGGCCGGCCCGGCTGTCGAGAACTGGGCGCGCTCGTTCTGGAGCACGAGTTTCGACTCGCCTGATCTACCGCCCCACCACCCCGACTGTCTTGGTTGTGGGCCGCAGAACCCGCACGGCCACGCCCTGTCGGTCCAGCGTGACGAGAACGGCGTGGTGGCTCACCATGTGTTCGATCAACGTCATGTCGGGGCACCCGGGATAGCACACGGAGGCGCGGTGGCGACCGTTCTCGACGATCTGTTCGGCTTCCTGCTCTACACAGTGGGTGAGCTCGCCGTGACGCGGCGTCTCGAGCTCGACTACCTGGCGCCGGTTCTGCTCGGCACTCCATACGTATTGCGTGCTGCCGTTCGGTCTCGTGATGGGCGCAAACTGGATCTCACGGCCACGATGGACGATGCGCAGGGCCGCTCGGTAGCCACCGCTACTGCCCTGTTCGTGGTGGTCGAGGTCGAACACTTCATGCAGTCCCAAGCCCGAGCCCAACTCCGGGCCACGGACACGAATCACACCGAAGAATAGACACCCTGGCCGACCTTCACCGACGTCCATCACCCGCGGTGGCTGTCGTACGGCTGCGTCTACCTGGCGCAAAGACGGCGAGGACGAGTGCCCCAGCGGCGGTCAGCGCCGCCAACGACAGTGTCGCCTGACCACTTCCGTGTACGAATGCGGCTCTGGCGAACTCGGCCAGCGGCTGACCAGCTGGTCCTGCGCGGTCGGCGACCTGTAACGCGGCGGCCAGAGAATCGGCCACCGGACCACGGGCAGGCTCGGGTAGCTGGGGCAGAGCCGGCTGAATGTGCTGAACGTAACCGGCCGCGAGCACGCTACCGGCTACCGCAATCCCAATCGCGGCACCGATTTCGCGAGCTGCGTCGTTGACCGCGGCAGCCACCCCGTGCTTGGCCTCAGGAGTGTCCGAGACGATGGCGAAAGTCGCAGGGGCGGTACACAACCCCAAACCCGCACTCATGATGAGCAAGGGCCACAGCAGGTCAGGGTAAGTCGCCGCGACGGTCAGTCTGCTCACCATCACCAGTCCCGCCGCGATGGTGAGCAGACCTACAGTGGTCATCACCCGCAGCCCAACAATGTTCGACAGCCAGGGTGCAATCACCGAGATCACGATGAGCGGCACGACCATAGGGGTCAACGCCAACGCGGCGGTGAGCGGTCCATAACCGAGAATCAACTGCAGATACTGCACCAACAGCAAGAACACCCCGAAGGTCACCAGAAATTGGATACAGACAGACAGCGCGCCGGCACCGAAACCACGGCGGGCGAACAACCGGACATCGAGTAGGGGTGCCGAGGAACGTAGTTCTACGACGACGAACACCGCAACCGCAAACAAGCCCACCGCAGTGCTGATGGCGACGAGCGAATCCGACCAGCCACGGGCCGGAACCTCGATCACAGCGAAGACGATCGCCCCGACCGCGACAACTACGGTCACCGCGCCCACCCAATCGACCGGTGGATGCTCCTGCTGGCGGGACTCCGCGATACTGCATGCCAACCCGGCCAGAACCGCTCCGGCGACGGTCAACCCGACGAACACCGAGGTCCACGACCACTGCTCGAGCAGCACACCAGCCCCGAGGATGCCCAGGACCGCCCCGGATCCAGCAACCCCGGCCCACACACCTACAGCGCGGCCGCGATGCGCCGGTGGAAATCCCGCGGTCAGTATCGACAGCGTCGAGGGCATGACCAGCGCCGCACCCGCCCCAGCCAACGCGCGAGCAGCGATCAGCCACGCCGGGTCGGCGAGAAACAAGGGCAATGCCGACGCGAAAGCGAACAACGCCAACCCCGCCACGAGCACCCCCCGGCGACCGTACCGGTCACCGATCGCACCGGCAGGCAGAACGAAGCACGCCAAAACCAACGTATAACCGTCGACTATCCAGGTCAGTTGGGCTTGCGTCGCCCCTGTCGCGACCGCGATCTGGGGCAACGCTGAATACAATGCTGCCATTGCGGCCACCACCAACGCGACTGCCATGCACGACACAATCAACATCCACCACTGGGCACCGCTCCATCGAGCGACGCTGGCAGAGTCGGATCTACGTTCGTTCAACGGCCAGCCTCCCAGTTCGAGACTGATCGTCTCGGTTCGAGACTATTAGTATCACAACTCTGCGGGTGTGACAGAATGATCAATCGAGGACATGTCTTGTCAGTCAAATGGAGCGGAGCCCGTTCATGGTCGACCCTCTCGTTGCAACCGAGGGCTCGGCCGACCCCCGGCTGGCGCGCTCACGTAACCGGTTACTCGAAGCGGCCGGTCAGCTGCTGTCCACCGGCGGTGTGGAGGCGGTCACCGTGGAGGCGGTCACCCGCATGTCGAAGGTTGCACGTGCCACTCTGTACCGACATTTCGGAAGTACCACTGACCTGCTCGCTGCAACCTTCGAGCGACTATTACCCCCAGTCGACACCGATATCGATACCGGTCCGCTACGTGAACGTCTGATTTCGTTGCTCACCACCCAAGCCGACCTCATCGACCAAGCTCCGGTGCAGATGACCACGCTGGCCTGGCTGGCAATGGGGCCCGTCAACAGCGGCGACGCCAGCCGGCGCGATCTCGATCCTGGCGCGGTGGTCTCGCTTCGGGCCCGTGTCATAGAGCAATACCGCAGGTCCCTGGATCAGATCCTGACGGCGCCTGACGCTCGCGCTGTGCTCGGCGAGATCGACACCACCTTCGCCCTCATTCAGCTCCTCGGACCGATAGTGTTCGCTCGCCTCACAGGACTGCGCCACATCCACGCCGACGACTGCATCCAAATCGTCGACAACTTTCTCGCCGCCCATGCCGCAAGTGTCCGATCGAGCACTTCGCGCGACAACAGCCGTCCATGGCCGGCCGCGGCGCTAGACCCGCAGCTCACCGACGGCCAGTAAAACTTGATGGGAAATTTCACCATCAATGCGCTATCCAGTCAGGGATCGCAGCGCTCACTGGATAAGGCCGGACGTGTGCTCGAGAACTCGGAGTTGCACTGCAGTGCACTTCTGACATCGTGCAGCCGTCTTCTGAAACTGACAACCGATCCGTCCACCAGCCGCCGAACCGTGCCACAAACGTAGGCCGAACCTCACGGCCCATACGATCGGGACAGTGAAGGCGTCTCTTTGCGTTACAACGGTTTCCGTGGTGGCTTTTGGGCGCAGGTTCAGGTTGACGAACGGTCCCCGAGCGATTAGTCAATTCCCCCTCTCAAACGCGACTGAATGGTCTTCTTTGTGGCTGATGTGCTGCTTGTTTCCACTACGAATTGGCAAGGAGTGATTAAAGATGCTTAGAGCGGCCCGATCGGGAGCCGCACTTTCGGAGAAGGAAGCATCCCAATGACGATTTCTTACAGACCCCCGCCACCCCGGCGTCGAGCCCTGTCCACAAAACGGTCGTTCCTCATCGCCAGCACCGTCGCGCTGACGATGCTTACTGGCACCAGCGGGGCCATGGCGCAGCCCTCGACTACTCCAGCCACCCCAACACCGCCGATCTCCGAGACTTCGCAACCTGCGTCCGCCCCTGCGCCTTCCGAGCTTGCCCCAACCACCGCAGCTCCATGTGCACCATCAACAACCCCGACGACAACCGCACCATCAACGACCACCACCACTCCTACCGCCCCAACGACAACCACAACAGTGGCCCCGACCCCAGCATGCGACACTGTCCCCCTGTAGCGAGCTCGTCCTCTCCTACGCCAACGACCACTACGACACCGGCAGCAGACCCACCCTCCACGAACAAGAAGATCCCGTACACCGGGCTCCCGACCGAAAACCCCAACGACACCGTCGTTCCGGGAAAGATGCGCTCCGATCGTGAAGAATTGCCAGAAGGATTCACCAAGGAACAGGCCGACCAAGCCGAGATCTTCGAGGCTGAGCTGCTCAAGAAGAAGTCTATGCAGCGTGGAATGAACGCATTGGCTGCGCCGACCGACTGCATGCCCTACTGGCCGACGCAATTCCAGGTGTGCGGTGAGATTCGAGTCAAGTACGACTCCCTGGGCGGCTCGACCAGCTTCCTGGGACCACCCTCCGCGAATGATGTGGCGAATCCCGACAATTACGGTCGCCGACAGACATTCTGGAATGGCCCTATCTACTGGTCGCCCGCAACCGGTGCTCACCCCGTTGTCAACAGTTTCCTTAACCGGTGGGGCGTGCACCAATACGAGGCTGGACGGCTCAGATACCCCACCACCGACGAGATCGTGCTACCAGACGGCGGCCGTCGTCAGGAGTTCCAGCAGGGGGCAATCTACGTCGCCATCCAGAACGCAATCGGCTCTGCCATCTTCAACGGCCCACTACGCGACAAATACAACGCAGTCGGAGGGCTCACCCCAGGCAGCAGCTTCCTCGGCTACCCCACCGAAGACCAACGGGGCCTGCCAGACGGCCAAGGACAGATGGACCGCTTTCAAAAAGGCGTGATCTATTGGCATCCCCAGTATGGAGCACATCCAATATCAGGCGTTATACTTTCGGACTGGCAGATGGACGGTTTCGAGACCGGAAAGTGGGGATACCCAGTAAGTGATGAGGTCGATATACCATCAGGCCGTGCCCAGGACTTTCAACGCGGTCAAATCGACTACGGAATCCGAACCTCTGCTTCCGCGCCCGTAGCGAAGAACTTCTACGACTGCTACGTCGACCTTTACGGCCCAGCGACAAACACTCGTACAACCTGGATGAACAGCGTATTCTCCATCAGATGCGCCGACCCAAAACAGAGAGTATATGTCACGATCAAGATAATTTCCAAGAACGTTTCGGGTGCGGGGTCCGAAACAGTCAGAACCAAAGAGCAGGGAATTGACGGGTCATATCTAACCAATAATCAGTTTGGGGAGGTAAACAATAGTGCGTACTGCCAGAATTCCCAAACCTACAGAACGCGAGTAGATTTCACGGTCACCAACGCTGACGGTGGCACGCTCCAGGGTGCCATTCGATCCGCGAACTACGATGAATATGGTTGCCGATCGAAACCCGCCAACTGCCCCCAGATAGCGAGCCAAGCCGACTGTGAAGCCGCGACTACAGCGTTCCTTTACCCGGTCGCGAAAAATTGGGCGGCGTACCCAGGACTGGCGGGCGGCTCCATTTACAACAACTCCACTGGTGCCCTTCCTACTCCGATCGGGCAGTATCGCGAATACGATATCTACCCGCGTAGGTCCAATCCGGACGGTAGTACACCTGGTCAACGGATCGTCATCGACACAGGGGGCTATGGCACTAACTCGTGGTACTCGCCGGACCACTACGTCTCGTTCACCAACTTCAACGTCCCGAGGTTTCCCTGACCACAGATGAGCTGGTAGATCTCCATTCCAGCCATCAATAGAACCATCCGTCCATAATGGAGGGGTCGCAAAGTCACTGCCCCGGCACAGAAAGGCGACCATGAACCGTAGCCAACGATCGACCCCTCCATTTTGGGACCTGGTGAACTCGCTCGCTGCACCTCACACCGGAATTCTGCCAGCCGGTGATAGGTGGAGCGAAGACTGCTGTTTCAGGATCTATCCGGGCTTACCAAGCGTCCGCACAGCTGTAGCGGAGGCCGCTACAGCACCGGGTCAACCTGCCACCCACACCGTCCTTGTCCAAGGCCGCCGCGCACGCACGGTTGCCGAGCTGACGCGATCCTGGGGGGATGCTCTGGAATTCCCCAGCTATTACGGCCAGAATATGGACGCCTTCGATGAATGCTTCAGAGATCTTCTGGACATCGAAGAGGGAGGCCTGGGAAGCCGATTCGGATTCGGACGACCAGGACGAGACGTCAGTCGCGTAGTTCTGACAGTCATGGACGCAGATCAACTGCTGACCGACGACTCGCTGTTTGGGCTCGCTGGGCTTATGGGTCACCTGCAGCGGCTGTATGACGAAGTTCGCGAAAATGGCAGGGCGTCGGCAGACCTGCGCCTCGTACTGCACCCAAACCACAGCGACAACGTTCTGAGCACCTTGCACAGATTTACGTAAACAGCCCTGAGTGATTAGGGCTCTCGTGAACGGCGAAGGCTGCCTGCTCGCCGACAGATGCACGGACTGCGCTGCGCAGGATGCGGTAGTCGGTGCCTCAGAAACGACCGTTTCTGAGGCACCGCTGCGAAGACTCTCGACTGTGAAGTCGCTAGGACGAGGTCATCTTTCGTGTTGGTTGTCGACTGTTACGTTCTCGCGGTCGCAGCGCAGATCCCCGGTCTAAGATCGGTCTGTGCAAGCCGCCATTGCTTCTATGAATCTGCCCTCGGGTCCCGTCGTTCGTTTCTACAGCAGCCCCGAGAACTATCGGGACACGCCAGTGCGGACGGCTGATCCGAAGAAGCCGATCAAGTTTGCGGTGGGCTCGCCCGGTCGCCGATCAGGATTGTGGCGAATCTGGTCTCCGAAGAATACGGCCGATATCTACGTTCAGCCCCAATCAAACGAAAGCCTTGCGAAGGTTAGTCTTCATGAATCGGGAGATTGGCGCTGCCAGGTATTGTTCGAGAAGTTCGATAGTGCCGATCTTCGCTTGGTAAATTTGCCTGACGAGTCCAGTCGGATAATTGATCAATGGACGCAACACCCACCGTTCGCCGACGGGTGGACTGACGCCTTGACTGTCATGGTTCCGGGTGTCGACGTCGTAGATGTTCCGGGGGATGAAGTCAAAAAGATGCGGACCATTTATTGGACCGCTGAACCACCGTTGGGGGAGGCCGCGGAATTTCGCATTACCCTCATCGAAAAAGAGCATTCTGCACTGCTCTTCGACTGGCCCACGTCCAAGAGACTGAGCGTCATCGGAGCTTATCGTGTCGTGACCGGTGCCACTGTCGTGGTTACTCATCACCGCACCGAGCTGACGCACAAGGTCAGCCAAGCACTCACTCGCGTCCGGGCTGAGCAATACGCACGAGTCCCGTCTGATTTCTCGATCTCTGCTGAAACCGGCCCTAGAACTGTCGCCACGACGCATTTCGCTGACGGTTACCGGGTCTACTATGACCTGGCCCTCACTGGGCCACCGCACGCTACCTGGTCGTGAGTCGGTACTGAGCCCTCTCGCAGTTCCGTGAGCGTCAGGAATGCCCTGTGACCCTGCCGCCCAGGCCGTACGAGCCCGTCGCCACCAACGTCGGCTTGCTACTCCCTTGCCTCACGGATCGGCGCCCCTCGGAAACCTTCGTTTCTGGGGAATCAATCCCTACTCAGGCAGACGGTTCAATCGCTGCTCCAGTTACCGATCCAGGAGATTGTAAGAAGGTGGGGCCCGGCGTGATGCTCACGGTCGGCGCAGGTTCATCCTCGTCCCATCCGGGGATTCGCGCCGGAAACCAACGAACCACTAGCAAACGATTTCGTTGTTCATCGAGCGACACAGGCTGCAGGCATCTGTCAACGAAGCCATCAGGCACTTTCAGTTGCGGGCGCGGAAATTCGAATTTCCCAGAAGGCGATAAGAAGAACTCCAAATACTGGCTGCTGCGCCACATCACGTCGGGTAGTTCGAGCACAATCGACCGCCCTCCTCCCCTGTTCAGCGACCTTGTGTAGGGCTCCATCTGCGCCGGCGGCTTGGTCAGTAGAGTTTGAATTCTGACTGGACTGACAATGTCCTCAGGCGGCACCATTTCGATGTCGCTCACGCGGGCCGCCCCGCTGCCGGTTGCCTGCACGTGCATTCGCCCAGACTGATGGTATGAGAACTTTGCTGAGACTCGTGGCATGCTCTCCCAGTCCTCAGGGATCGCGAAGGTTTCAGTCGTAGACCCACCTTTGACGAGCTCGCCCCCGTAGTCCAAGACCGGCGTACCGCTGCCCCAGTACAAATCGAACGGTTCCTTGAACTGAAACCATGAAACATACCGAACTTCGTCAGTTTCGACGTTCTTGAAGAACAGTCGAATTTGCTTGAAGCTTCCCACATTGCTCCTTCCGCTCCCGAACATGGCCACGTGCACCGCTTCGTCCGTTGATAATGGCGCAGCCAATAGAGTTCGGCGTCATTGACGGTCGATGTAGCAGTAAGTCGCGTCCCTTAGTTTAGGGGCGTTTCCAGCGCTCGGCGCAGGCCTGCAGCTGGTGTCGTCCGCTCCCCCGTTTCGGCGTGAGCGTGAAGGTATTCGTCGGTGGCTGCTGCTCTGATGACTGTCTCGACGGTGTCCGCGAAGTGGTCCGCCAGGTCGGTCTGGCGGCTGCTTACAGGGGTCATCTCGGCGAAGATGCGGTTCCCGGCGAGGGCGGCGACAAGGAAGTTCGTGAACCGCTCTGCGGTGAACTCAGGTCGCAGGTACCCCGCTTGTTCGGCCCTCGCTGCATGGTCCCGGATTGCGGCCTCCCACACGTGGGACGGGCGCTGTAGCTCGGTTGATGGTGGGTCGAGCGCCAGTTTCATTTCGGCACGGCCTGGTCGTCCGGTGGCGACGGCTGCGATGTCATCGACGATTCCAGCGATGGCGTCGAAGGGATAAGTCTGTTCGCTGTGCCAACGCTCGACGATGGGCGTGTACACCGATCGCACGTCCTCCAGTACGGCTTCGGCAAGGGCGTCCTTGGATCGAAAGTGGAAGTAGAGAGCGCCTTTGGTGGATGTGGAGTTGGCGATAATGCTGTTGATCGACGCGCCGGCGTAGCCGCGGTCGGCGAACTCGTGTGCGGCGGCGGTGAGGACTGAGGCGCGGGTCTTGATGGCTCGTTGCTGTGTCATCGTGTCGCCTCGGCGTAGGCGACTGGAGCAGCACTATCGGGCTTGGCATGAGACGGCGGGGGGTCGTGCGGGTCTCCCTCGACCACCTCGTTTTGCTGGGTCGGGGTCTCCTGCGGGGTTGCTTTGGAGGCTGCGAATTTCTGTTGAAATTCGACCCATTTGTCGTATCGATCCGCAACGGTGCTGGGAACAACGCGCATTACATCAGCGGTTTTGTTGAACTTGCCCATTGCTGTTGGGTGATTTAGGTAGACGTCGGCGGTGTCCCAGACGACCTGGGGAAGGTCCCCTCGTTCGGCTATGTACGCCTCGAGCTGCTCGGCGTCAGTGGGTGGTAGGACAGGGCCATTTTGTGCCTCTGTGCCGCCGGTGGATGTAGTGGCTGACTGCTCGGCGGCGGGCGCGTCGGTGTCTGACGGTGTCGTTGGAGTACGGCGGTGACGCGGTGCGCTGATACCGATGGACATCATTTCGCACATGGTCATCACCATCAGGGGCGCAAGTGCTCCGAGTGCGGCGGCGACTCCGGCGTTGAGATCGGTGACGGTGAGGACAGCGTGGTAGGCGTTGCCTGCCATGCTTGCCCGCCCAGCGAGCGTGTAGACGGCGATGATGAAGCGCCGGCCGACGACCGTGGCCCTGTCGGTGTGTTGCGACAGCAAGACGCGGAAGATGCCGGCTACGAGGATCGGCCCGTCGAGGACTACGGGGATCACCCACGCGGAGTCACCCAGCCGTGCCATGGCCGCGAGGTCGTAGAGGGTGGAAAAGCTGAGCTTGAAGCTTGATGCGGTCACAGCGATGGCCACGATGAGGCCGATACCGAGTGCCCACTTGATGATGGCGGGGTGTATTTCGGCTGGCTGGCTGATGCTGTGAGGGTCGATGCCTGATGGTTCGGTGGGTTGGTCGGCGTTACGGTGGTTCATAGGTCACAGCTCCTTGAGTTGTCTGTGGCCGCCCGGCCCCGGTGGTGTGTCCGCACTACCCGGGGCCTCACGGGATGAGCAGGTCAGGGCATCCGCCGTCGGTATCCGCTAGGGGCCGCACTGACGCGACGACGAACTACAGTTCTGCATTTCGTGTTTCTATGTTTCGGGCGGCTATGAAGATCGGTACTTCTCCCGCAATCGACGCCGATGCGGCAATACGCAAGATCGTGACGACGAAGCGACGGCCCTTAATCGTGCGATTATCTGTGTGGTTGGACAGCGCAATGGCTGTCACTGTTGACGAGACAATTGCGCCCTCGAGCACGACTGAAATCCTCCACGCTTCGCCGGGACCTATTCCAGCCATCACCGCGAGATCACGTACACAGCGAAACTGAGCCAGAAGGACGCCCCGGCGATAGCTACTGTCAGCGCAACGGCTGTTGCGAGGGCCCATTGCGATATCGCTGGATGGAGCGCAACGACGTCTGACGGCTTCGTTGTCAACGGGGTTGCCGCGGAGTGTGATCGGCTCATCGGATTCTCGGTCCTCGTGCGAGGGGGCCCGTTCGTTGAGGGAACGGCGCACCGTCGTTGAATCTGTTGCGCAACAACTCCAAGTAGTCTTCGATTGCCGCGTTGACGAGGTCCGACGGGCCCCGTGGCGCGCCGGGCGTCGCGGACAGCGCTTCGGCTGCGTTGAGTAGATCGTCGACGGTGGACTGGTAGAGGTAGTACGAACGCTTCTGTTTTGCGTTGTCCGGTGACGGTTGCGCTACGGTCTCGGCCGACGAAACGGTGTCGGGTGGGTACTGCGTATGCTCCGGCGGATCGACTGGGCTCGACCCGGCGAGTGCGCTCTTCATCCGTTCGGGGCGGGCCATCAGGGGTGTCCGTTCGTGAGCAGCGCAAGAGTGTCGCGATAGATCGTCGACAGGCTGCGAGATTGTGTTGTCCCCCAGTCGACCAGGCTGGCTTGGGCCTCCATCGAGTCTTTAATGACAACCCGCTTGGGAACGGCGTCACCGAGGATGTTGATGCTCGCGGCGATCTCAATCAATTGTTCTCGACCGCTGATCGTCGCGATCTCGTGAAGGTTGACGATCGCACCGAGCATGTCGAGGTCCGGGTTGTAGCTGCGCTTGACTGCATCGATGGTGCGCAGCAATCGCGCGAGTCCATTGGCTGAGAACAGTGCGGACTGAGTCACGACGACGGCGGCGCGCGCTGCAACAAGGGCGTTGATAGTCAGCAGATCGAGGCTAGGTGGGCAATCGATGAGGATCACGTCGTGGACGCCTCGTACGACGGCGATTGCGTCACGCAGACGCCGTTCTCGGCCCGCGCCGGCAACGACCAATTGATCGCGGACATAGGCCAGGGACTCGTTTCCCGGCGACGTGGGTACCAGGTCTACGCCAGGCCAGATGGTGGGGACGACAGCATCGGCGATGGTCGCGTTCGACGACTCGGCGAGTACGTCGGCAACACCGACATCGTCGCTCTCTAGCTCGGTCCTGGTCAGGACCGTGCTGGCGTTGCCTTGCGGATCCACGTCGATAACGAGTGCTCGCTTCCCCGCTTGGGCAACAGCGTAGGCGAGGTGAAAGACAGTGGTCGTCTTGCCCACTCCGCCCTTCTGGTTGCAGAACGCAAAGATGTCAGCGGGCATCGTGGGTCTCACTTTCCATGGATGAATGGGACGAACTGGGGGTATGACGGGAATGGGATGTCATGCACGCCTTGGAACCGAGGGATGAGTCGTGCCCCGTAGAAATGTTGGATGTATTGCAGGTAAGGGGCTCGATTCGCGAGTCTGGTCCCAACGGTGACAGGCACGCCATAGTGGTATGAAAAGCGTTTACTACCAATGCATCCCGGGTGTGAGTGACATCCCTTGTGTGCATGGGAGGTGTGACCACCGCAGGACGTATGACATCCGTCGCCAGCGAGTCATCTGAGGCACTCTTTGCGGGTAATTCAGGTATGGGACTGCCGGGGAACGCCCCCGTACCGCTAGCGGGATCGGCCTGCACCAGCGGGCTGATGCGCTCGTGTCCAAGCAACCAAGTGTGTTGCCCTGGTTGCGTGTTCGAGGATTTTGCGTACACAACGGATACGAGCAAGAGTGCGGCAAGGACTGAAAAATCGAGGTCTGAATGACGGTTCGCCATGCCAGGAAACTCTGTAATGTCAGCATTGCAGATCGGTCGAGAACTCAACTGGTACCTCCATAGTGGTGACGTATGAAAGACAAGGGACTTCGTTCGTTCCCTCCGGACCCCCCATGGCCCCTGAGCCAATTTCCGCACCCACGTTGTCCGCTCCACGCCCGATAGCCCCGCGCCTCGATGGGCGCGCGGCTAATCGGTATCGCCACCCGTTCGATGATCAGTCGAGCTGGCGGTGCCTCGGGGCCGGTCTCCGAGGATTTACAAAGGGTGCACAGGCCGGCGGCAGGCTGGTTGTTCGTCGGGCTCTGCCAGAAAACGACGCTGCGACAGCGACTGCGGGCGGACGTCAACGGCACGGAGGACCCACGCAGGGGTACGGCGTACGCAGACAATCGCGTAAGCAGCTTGTACGCAGATGGATTCACCGAGACATGGGTAAATCCAGCCTCCACTCATCCGCGCTTCAAGTCGACAACATCTCGAAGCAGAACTAGGTCATGAGTGCAGCAAAACGCCTTGTGAGGCGCGTCAGGACCGATTAGTATCCGTGGGTGAAACTCCTTCCTGCAAGGTGGGGATTTCGAGGACGCCCTCGGCACCGGTGCTCGTAACACCGGAACTCGCCGGGGGCGTCTCTAGTTCGTACGGGTCTGCGGTGCGAGGCATGTCAGGCAACGCCCGAGCTGACGCGTGCCGCCTCCTCCAGTCCGACGATGTACTCGTCAATGGCCGTGTCGGGAATCAGCCGGCGCTTACCGACCTTGACACTGCGAATCTCACCGGCCGCAAGCTTGTTGAACAGGTTGGAGCGTCCGAGACCCGTCCGAGCCATCGCTTCCTGGACCGAATACAACCGTCGAGACATGGTGTTTCCTCTCCGCACTTTGTGTATCGACACCACAATCGCGCACCCGGTTGAGCCCCGTCCATGTGGTTCCACCACAAGGTATCAATTCAGTAGCGCTGCCACAACACATACGAAAAATCAGCTAGACTGCGTGCTTATGACACAGTCTTGGGCTGAACAACTAGTGGCCCGCGTCGCCGGCGAAGTTCGGCGGCTCCGAGGTAAGGAGCACTCGGCACTGTCAGCGGCGAAGCTTGCGGATCGCACCGTCGATATCGGATTCGGG
>NZ_SPNG01000016.1:0-97983 GCF_004563845.1 Rhodococcus sp. 1R11
GATCACCCACGTGTTACTCACCCGTTCGCCGCTCGTGTACCCCGAAAGGCCTTACCGCTCGACTTGCATGTGTTAAGCACGCCGCCAGCGTTCGTCCTGAGCCAGGATCAAACTCTCCGTAAAAGACCTGCGAAACAACAACCCCCGAAGAGGCTGCGAATCAGTCAAAGACATCAAGTCAAATCACTAGCAAATAAACTCAACTAGCATTTTCAAACAACACCCGACAACAACCACCACAAGCGGATGGCTGACACATCGAATGCTTTCACCAAATAAAATTCGGCACTGACATTCATCGACACACTGTTGAGTTCTCAAAGAACACGCACACACTCGAACCCCACGAACACACGATCCGTAGGCCTCAAGGGCAACTGTTCCAGCCTATCCCAGCTTGGTCTCGGACACAAGGCCCGACTCTTGGGGGATAAAACCTGCCGAGCCACACGTCCAACCTCGTTCACCCAGTCCGTGAAGACCGGGTCGGTGTCCGTCGCTCTGACTCGACAAAAGTTACGCCACCAACCCCACACACGCAAATCGGCAGGTCAGCGCGCTGGAGACGCGCAGAGCCGGCCGAAACAGCACCGAAGACCTCCGAATCGGCGGTCAACTGGACAATGCGTCGCGAGCAAAGCGGCGGGACCAACTCGGTGAGTCCGATACGCCTTCCCGAAAATAGAAGCTCGGACCATGGGCACCGATGAGGTCGAGAAAGCTCATGGTCGTCTGAGCTGCGAACTTGGCGTCGAACACACCGGAATCCTCACTGGCCCAGCCTAATTCGGAGACCGTCTCGATCAGCATCTCGTTACGGTGGACCGCTGAGGCCGATGCGGCCAGGGAGATCAGGAACAGTGTCGCGGCATCGGTCTCGTATGCCTCTCTCCCCAATGGCAGTCGAGAGGCCGCATGTCGCCACATGCCGATCGGGTCGTCGGCCAGCGATTCGCCGAGCTTCGTGCGCAGCAGTCGCCCCTTGGCGATGCGGGTCAACCCGAGAAGTCGAGCTGCCTCTCGCAAGTCGGTGACCTGATGATGGTCGATCTCGCGGCTGCTCGACCCCACCCACCCCAGGCCCCAATCGAGCTCGTCGCGGATCGCTGCCACGAACGCGGGCTTGAGATAGCCGGCATCGGTGAGGACAGCCCCGCCGTCGCCGACCTTGCGGAGAAACCAGGTGAGCTTGGCCATCGCGATCTCGGCAACCGGCAGGTCCACCGAGCTCTCGACGGTGAGCTCGCACCGGGGCAGCAACGCCATCAGCGACGGCACCTGTGTGGGTCGTACTCTGTCGAACAGTCGCCCAATGGCCGGTGCGGCCGCGACAGCTTCGGCAAGCGTCGTCCTACCGACATCTGCGGAGTGCAGCACGCGGTTGACCGCATCGACCTCGAACCTGGCCGGGTCGAACGTCGGACCCCATTGGGAGAGAAGTTCGGGGTCGGACGAATCGGCGGCGATGTCCAACGCCTGGTTATAGCGCGACGGACCGCCCGAAGACTCGGGAGGACACGCGCGGGCACCGTCGAGACAGATCGATCGAAGGTCGTCGATATCGGAGTCCTCGTGTTCGAGCTCGATCGTGTGGGTCCACCCGTCACCGAAATCGTATTCGTACGTCATGACGGATCCCGGGTGCGTCAACACCTCGTCGACGCGTACCCGCTCCTCGCTGGAGGCGTCGTCGTCCGGCTCGTCGTCGAGAATCTCCTGCATCTCGAACCGTCGGGTTGCCCCCGCGGTTCTGACGCTGAATGCGTGCAGGTGTCGGTCTTCCCAGCCCATGGCGATCTGCAGCACCGAATGCAATTCCGACAACAGCAGATCCGATCGCACTCGCACTCGTCGCCAGATCGACGGCCGTGTGTGATCGATACTCACCCTCAGCACCAGATTCGCCAGGCCACGCGCGGTGCCCTCCCGAGTGCCGTGTTCGGCCGGCTCGTCGGCTTCGGGGATATCCGGTACCACCGACAGGTGCCGAACGCGGCCGGTTCTGATCGACATGCAAACGACCCTAGCCGGATCGGACCGGCAGACCCAGGTGTCGGTACCCGCCGCAACCGAGCACCGTCCGAGGCGATGGAGCGGACAGGCATCGCCTTCCCTCATGCGACACCGACTCTGCGCACCGTGGAGTGCTTCGCCTCGGTCACGGTGGCGTCCGCCCGACCGCATCTTTCCTAGCCTTACAACAAGGCGTAGCCCTGGAAAATCGGAGTGTCTACGCCGTGGGAAGCGTCAGTCCGTCGTTGATCGCGGAGACGTCGAATGCAAGCGCATCCAGCTGGGATTCGAGCGTCGTCACAGTCAACTGGACCAAATACTGAGTTCCCTCGCCCACCACTGCGTAGCGCGTCGTCACCGCAGCGTCGAGCCCTTGGGCGACATAAGTGCCCCGGATGAACCGTGACGGCCAACCGACCCACGACGCCGCACTCGCCTCCTGCTCGACCCACCCGGGCATCGCACGCCCGTCACCGAAACCCAACGCCATCAGCGCTTCCGGGTCGATGGCGCGAGAGAGCTTCCCGACCAGCAAGACAGCGTTCGGCGCGAAACCGTTCTCCACCAGGTTCGGCTCGACGGTCACTTGGGTCGCACCGGGAAACTGCGCCGGATCGAGCGTCTGCCACCCCGCGGGAACCGGCACCGTGATGCCGAGTTCGGCCGCCGCAGCGCCGTCCATCGGCAACACCTGAAGTGCATGAGCGTCGAGATACTCGGCGATCGTGGTGGGTTCGGACGGTCGGGACGTGGGAGAGTCGTTCACTGCAGGCCCTTCGTGGTCGTCGATTCGGCACGACCGAGGCTACCGGCGTCCACCGAACCTTCCTCGACGACTCCGTCCAGCAGCGCACTGTTGTTCGGAGACAACGCCATCCGTGATGTCGGACCCAGGTGGGTCGAAGGCCGGTCGACCGAGAACAGTATCGCGAACGACTACCGCTGCACTCGACGCTCGGTGAGTTCTTCGAGATAGCGAGCAACCGCATCGTCCTCGTGCGAATGCAGTACACGATCGGCCACAGCGCGCACCGGCTCCGCAGCATTCGATGGACACAGCGCGGTACCGGCCCACGCGAGCATGGGAAGGTCGTTGCGCGCATCTCCCACCGCTGCCACGTCGTCCTGAGCTACGCCCCACTGTTCGCACAACTCCGCCAGAGCAGTGGCCTTGGATACCCCGGCGGCGGACATCTCGATGTACGGTGCCCCGGAGTGCGTCAGCTCCACACCGACGAGACCTGCCTCGGCCACCAACGCGTACAATTCCTCGCTCGGCGTATCACTGTGTCGTGCAACAATTTTGACTGTCGGCTCGATGTCGGCCGACAAACCGTCCTCCGACAGCTCCATCTCGTTCGGGTGGCGGTGATGGTCGGCGAAGACGCACAGCTCCGCGTATCGCGACTCGGCGACAAAACGAGTGGCACCCACGGTTGCGAACGCCACACCGGGAACCAGAGATCGAACGGCGGAGGTGACAGCCGCGACCGTCTCCGTCGGCACCGACCTGGTCGCGACGATCACCGGGCTGCCATCGGCAAGATCCAGCACCACCGCACCGTTCGCTCCCACTGCCGTACCGGTGAACCCGCACGACGCCGCGAGCTCGGCGATGGAGTGCCGCGCCCGCGCCGTCGCCCACACCACTCGAATGCCTGCAGCTTCGGCCGCTGCCATCGCAGCTGCCGTCCGCGCCGACACCGTTCGGTCCGAACGAAGTAGTGTGCCGTCGAGATCGGTTGCGACTACCTGGATCTCTCCCGTGTGCCTCACCCGTCCGATACTGCCAGGTGCCGACGCGTCAGCCTGCCACCAACGTCAGGACCGAGATCTCACTCGGTGCGAACACTCGGAACGGCGGTCCCCAGAATCCCGACCCCCGGCTGGTGTACAGCTGCGTTCGCGCACCGTGCTTGCTCAGTCCGTGCACCACCGGCTGGTCCAGGCGAACCAACGCCGCGAACGGCCAGATCTGACCGCCGTGGGTGTGGCCGGACACCTGCAGATCGACGCCCGCACGTACGGCGTCGCCGATCTGTTTGGGTTGGTGGGCCAACAGCAACACCGGGATCGACGGATCGGCCCCGGCCAGTGCCCCAGCCAGATCGGCACCGTGGCCGGGGGCACCCGACCCTGCTGCCGTGGCGTCGTCAACACCGGCGATGACCAAGGCATCGTCACCTCGATGCAGCACGACATGACGATTGTGCAGCGCGTTCCACCCGATGCTCTGCATGTGGTCCAGCCACTCCTGCGCCTCACCGAAATACTCGTGATTACCGGTGACGTAGACGCGGGCGGCGGACGCGCGCATCGATTCCAGCGGCGCAGCCTGTTGCCTGCGCGTGGACACGGAACCGTCGGCAATGTCGCCGACGTGCGCGAGCACGTCCGGTTCGAGCGCGTTGACGGCGTCGGTCAGTCGCCTCGACCACACGGTTCGGTTCACCGGACCGAAGTGGGTGTCGGTGACCAGGACGACTCGCAGGCCGTCGAATCGGGCACCGAGCCGGGCAATGCTGATGCTCGTGTGCCGAACGCGCGGAGTGCGCATGGCCTCGTAATGGCCCCAGAGGGCAAGGCCGACGATCACTGTTACCGTCGCCGCCGCCGTGATTCGCGACCGCAATGGATCGTCGACACCGGCCGCCCACAGCCCGAGCCTGAGCAACAGTGAGAGCGCCGACCATACGAACGCGATCCAGGCGAGACCCAGCAGGACGTCGCCGAGACGCGCCCAGGCGTCCTTCCTGTCCCCCTCGATGCCGGGCCGGTGACCGAGATACATCGCGGTGGGCAAGGCGAGCGCGGCAGCGATCACCAGTGCCGCGCCGAGCAGCCGAACCACCGGCGGCCACTGCGCACCCGCGAACAGCACGGTCCACATGGGCAGCCCGAACAGCACCGCACACAGGGCAACGACCGTGGCCGGCACCATGATTCGCCGACGAAGTGTTCGGTCGGGCCGTTCGGGCACCGCCCTGTCGGCGTGCAGCCCCTGCGTCTGTCGATCTGCCATCGGCGGAGACCCTCTTTGCTCGAACGTGCGCGAATACCGCGAACCAGACTACGACGGTAACGAGCTGCACGCTGACGGGCCGCGACTCCCGCGGACTACACCTACGGGCTTCGGCGCGAGGTGTATCCCCGCAGTCCGTTGAGAGGCAGTTGGTGCTCGGCGACCACCTCGTCGACCGAGCTCTCGGACTCCTCGACGCCACCACTCGATTCGACTCCGTCGACCGCGCCCCGCACTTCTTCGGAGCTGTCGACCGAATCGGATGCACCCGGTCCGTCCGAGTCCGCAGCTGCAGCAGGCTCTTTCGGTGCTGTCGGGGGTGTGGACGCGCGCGGAGCTCCGGTCGCGTCGATCGTGCTCGAACCGTTCGCAGCACTGGTTCCGTTGGTCAACCCCGACCGTCTGGATGTGCCGGTTCCGTTCGTGGTGTCGGTGTCGACGGTGTTGTCGGTAGGTATGTCGAGGCGGGGCATCGTCCACAGAGACAGCACCGAATCATGCCGAACGGGTGCGTTCGTTCGTGTCGCAGCCTCGAAAGCCCCGGAATCGTCGAACTGCGAGGACTCGAGCGGTACCGGTGTCCAGGTCTCCTCGGACGCCGTTCCGCCTTCCGCACCAACGGCACCGGGCTTGATTCCCAATCGCGCGAGGGTGAACCACAGACTGTCGAGAGCACCGTCACGATCGAGGTGGTACTCCGATTCCCGCACGCGCCAGAACGTCCACCCGCATCGCTTGAGTTCCTGCTCGCGTTGCAGATCCGCCGATCGTTGCGCGGGGGTGGTCGAGAACGAATCGACGTCGCATTCGACGGCGAGGCGAGAGGACTCCCCCGTGACGACGAGCGCGATACGCCGATTGTTCACTTCGACACCGGGATTGACGTGGAAGCCACGCTCGACGAGGTCGTTGAACAGCTGCTGTTCCAGCAGCGTCTCGAACGGGGCTTTCCTGATCTCGCGCGAGACGTTCTGGGGCATCGGATCGGCGGGAGCGGGTGAGACCGACGTGACGTAGGAGAGCAGAGAGTTACGCAGGTCTGCTCGTTTGAGGCGATCGACGGTGACCGAATGGAACAGCCACAACTGATCCTGCGCCCGCGACGCGGCCACGTTGAACCGACGCTTGTACTGGTTCGAGGTCAGGGTGGCGAAGTTCTGATCCGGTGCCACCACCATCGACAGGAACACGACGTTGCGCTCGTCGCCCTGGAAGTCCGGTGGCGTGCCCACTCGCAAGCGGCGTTGTTCCCACTGTTCGATGCCGATACGTTTGATCAGCTCGTTGCGAATCTCGTCGACCTGCGACTGCCCCTGCAGCACAACGACTCCGAAGGTCAGGTCGTCGTACGCGGCATCGGCGAGGCACTCGGATATCTGCTCCGCGATGGCAATGGCCTCGGTCCGGTTGACGAGCGAGGCGTTCTTTCCGGTGACCGTCGCCCCGCGAACGTACGTGTGCCGAAGCGGCGGCAGTCGATCGGAACCGAACTGCCGCACCGGCACGAGTGGCGAGTCTCCGTAGAACTGCTGACTCGACCAATTGATGATCTCCGGCATCGAACGGAAGTGCTCTCGTAGTCGCACCACCTGACCGAACCGCGTGCGTAGCATGGAGAACAGACTCGACCGCGGTGTCAGCGTCGCCCGCACGTGCTCCGGTAGATCCGGGAGATATACATCGAGGCGGTCGAACACGTCCTCGAGCGTGCCGGCCTGAGGGACATCGGCGGGCGCGCACTGCCGGTCGTCTCCCACCACGATCACCCGAGGCGCGAGGTACAGCAGGAACAGGCTCGTGATGTCGGCCTGGCTGGCCTCGTCGACGATGACGACGTCGAAGCTACCCGGCACCGGTGGAATCGACGCGAGCACCTGGGAGAGCGGCATGACCCAGGCGGGCACCGCGCTCTGCGCCTCTCGCATCGCCGATCGTGCTGCACTGCGGTAGGTTTCGGCGTACTTGCCGGCACCCGAACCGATACTGGAAATGTGCTCGCGGTAGGTCTGCAG
Organism: Rhodococcus sp. 1R11; assembly: GCF_004563845.1. Taxonomy (NCBI): domain Bacteria; kingdom Bacillati; phylum Actinomycetota; class Actinomycetes; order Mycobacteriales; family Nocardiaceae; genus Rhodococcus; species Rhodococcus sp. 1R11. The sequence goes on from NZ_SPNG01000016.1 coordinate 7,048, forward strand.
TGCGCGAACCTCGACCGCCGTCATCCGCTGCAGGCTGTTGAGCCAGGCACTCGCGGCAGCGAGACGCGTCGTGAGATAAGCGAGGTCGACATCCGCGGCGGCCAACTCCGCTTCGAGTTGCTGCTCGAGACCCCCGTGGTGCTGCTCACCGACCCATTCGCGCGCACGACGCCACGCCCACGCCTTGGACAGCTGCCAACTGAGCTCGTCCCATTCCGGGTCTGCCGCGGTGTCCTTGACCAACTCGAACAGGGCCGGCGCGACTGCCGACAGTGTGGCCGACATCGACTCGAGCAGCAGCTGATTCTCCTGCTCCGCGCAGGCCTGAGCGTAGGCGGAGACCGCGCCCGCCAATTCCGCAGGATCGGCAGCGCCGAGGGCCGTCACCAGATTCAGACCTTCGGGCGACGGTCCCGCGTCGATACGAGTGGCCACCGCGAACTGCAGAGCGTCCAGCTCGGCGCGGGCGATGTCGATGTCGACGCGCGCGGAGATGGCCGCAGCGGCTCCGGCTATCTCCTGAGCTTCGGCGAGGCTCCGAATCCACGGCGCCGCAGGCGACACCGTGTAGAGCCGGTGTACCAGTGCGTCACGAGCGGCAACCACTGCCGCTACGGAACGGAGTCGATCGGCAATCTGCGCAACGGTGTTGACGCGAATCGATCGCGGGCCGTCGAGCGGGACGACGATCGCCAGATCTGCCAGCAACACCGCCGCCGTCTGCACGGTGTCGAGAGCCCGGATATGTTCCGCGACAAGGCGAGCAGCCACAGCAGTCGTCGCCGGTTGCCCGTCCACGGTGGCGACGATGCCGAGAGCTTCGACGGTCTTCTGCTCCTCGCTACGCCGAAATCGCGGCTTCCATTCGATTCCCGATTCCAGCGCAGCTGCGAGCGCATCCATAGCCTGCAGAGTCGCAGCAGACGTGGACGAGCACTGCACGTCGTGCGCGCCGATGTACCGGTCGGACGCTGCGGCAGTGGCAACGAGGTCGTCGATTCCGCTGACCCGCGACCACAGGTGAGACGCTTCGCCGGACAGCACCGAGTCGGTCACCCGCGCATACGTGGCATCGAGCTCCGCGACCACTCGCACGCGAGCCGCCAATTCCTCGCAGAGAGAACGGATGTCGGACGAGACCGCTGGTTCGACGCCGCCCAGCAACGTGATCAGGTCGGCAGCCAGCGGCGAGACGGCGTCTATCGGCGTATCCACACGCCGGCACAGCGCTGCGAGTTCGGCCGAATTCGGCAGCATCGTTTCGGGACGCGGCAGCACCTGGCGCGATCGTTGCTCGCGGGCTCCGTCGGAGGTCGCAATCAGCGCTCGGAGTTGATCGACCTGGGCACCGTCGAACGGTGGCCGGTCGGCGAGCAACGGCCCGGGCACCCACTCGTGGGCGCCTTCGGCTGCTTTGACCTTGCGTACGATCGACGCCACCGTGCCGTCGTACCCATCCGAAACATATTCGTGCACAACGGTTTCGGATTCACGAAGGGCGCTGACACGGTTCCGTAGTTCCGTCCGACGAGCGAGCGCGGCCGCGCGGCGGGTGGTGAGCCCGTCGATCTTCTGCTGCTCACTGGCTTCGTCGAACGAGGTCTTACGCTCGGCGATCTTGGCGACGCTGCGATTCAACTCGTCCGAACCACCACGGGAGAGGTCGGTGATCGAGACGCAGAGCTCCTGCAACTCGGGCGGCAGCTTGTCGCGCAGGACCCGCAAAGCTTGTGACTTTTCACTAGTGACCAGAACCCTCTGACCACGCGCCAGCAGCCCGGACATCAGGTTGGCGATGGTATGGGTCTTTCCCGTCCCGGGCGGCCCTTCGACCACGACACCGCTGTCGCGTCCGAGCCGTTCGATGATCTGCGACTGCTCGGCGTTGGCCGGCAGCGGAAACAGAGGATCTTCGGCCAGCGCCGCCGACGCGCCCGCTCCGGTCCGTTCGAGCCATGCCATCCGATCGGCCGGCTCGATCGCGTCGACCAGTTGCGCGAGGCCGAGCGGAACCGGTGAGTCGGGGGCGTCGAGATCGGCGATCATCTGCTCGTAGTACTCGATCAGCGCGAACGAGTCGCGGGTACGGAGCACGAGCGCAGGCGAGACCGTCAGCGTTCGATCGTCGTCGATGTACGCGAGAGCTCCCGGGGGCCCGAGACGATCGAGCACCTCGATCTCGTGACGGGGAACTCGCGTCGCCCATTCCCGCAAGAAATCTTCGACGCCCTCACCGAGGGGCGAGCCGACGTTGCCGTGCAGCTTCTCGGCCAGAGCCACCGAGCCGGAGGTATCGAAGTCCTTCGATCCGGTGAGCAGCTGACCGTCCTCGAGACGCGGGGCACTGCCGGCGACCAGTCGAACCAACAGGTCGCCGGTCCGCACATCACGTTCGATTCCGGCCGACTGGGTGAGGAGGTGAGTACGCACGCTGTGCTGCGGATCGGGGTTGCTCGACGTCAGCAGGCCCGACGCCACGACCAGTTCGATCGACTCGGGGCGCGAGGCGAGCTCTTGCATCATCAGCTGCAGCGCCTGGTAGAGCGCTGCCTTGGGCCGCCGGTCTCGATCCTCCTGAGCCCACTGCTTCCAGGACTCCGAGTACTTCTCGAAAGCCTTCTTGATCTCGTAGGCCCTGCGAATATCGAAGTCGGCGTCGGACTCCGCCGCCTCGCCGCGCCGTCGTGATGCCGCCGTCGACGCGTCGGCGAGCTCGATCTCGCGGTAGCGACTGTCTCCGACGACCTGAGGATCGAGCCAACCCGTCAGAAGCGCCGGTGGCTCGGGCGGGTCGTCGACGGCGATGCGCGGCGCCCGAAGCACGACCCCGCCCTGGCCGGCCTTCGGGTCGAGACGAACCGGAATCTCACTGGAGTACAGCCACTCGACCTGGACGTGGTCGTCGAACCTCAGGACCGGATTCGACCGCGCCTCGACTATCTCGCGCAGGAAGCGCAACAGGCGCGCAACCCTGCTCTTGAGCTCGTCGTCGTATTCACGACCGGTAGCCGCTGCAGCCGTCACAGTTTCCCCACAAATGCTCGAATGGCCGTCCCGCCAGGGGACAGTGCTTACGCACCCGCGTCACAGTAGCCGTTGAAAAGCAGTTGTTCACCGGGGTCCGAGCACACAGAATGCGTTCTAGTGCTCGGTCACAAAGACCGACTCGGTTGCTTGGAACAACAACAGAAAACGCGGCCCGTCCGGACACGCACCGGCCGCCGATCGCAGGAGCGTCGCATGCGCAAGCTGGTCTACTACATCGCCGTCACACTCGACGGATTCATCGCCGCGCCCGACGGCACCTACGACTGCTTCGCGACCGAGGGTGATCACCTCGAGGCCATCGTGACCGAGCTGCCCGAGACGCTGCCGGTGCACGTGCGCGCCGCGCTCGGCATCGATGCCCCGCCGGCGCGGTTCGACACCGTGGTGATGGGCCGGGCGACCCTGCAACCCGCACTCGACATCGGCATCACCAGCCCGTACCCCCATCTGCGGCAGTACGTGCTCTCCCACACGTTGCCCGACGCGACGGACCCGACCGAGCCGATCGTCGGCCGGAACCCGATCGACCTGATTCGAGAACTCAAAGCCGAGGACAGCGACGCCGACGTGTGGCTGTGCGGCGGCGGCCACCTCGCGGGGCAGCTCGTCGACGAGATAGACGAGCTGTTTCTCAAGGTCTACCCCGTCGTGCTCGGCCGAGGCATCGGGCTGTTCGCGCCCGAATCCGGACCCGAGCCGCCGATCGCACGACGGTTCGAGCATCTGCACTCACGCCAGTTCGACAGCGGCGTGCGGTTCACCCGGCTGGTTCGCCCCGACGGTGGTGAGCGATGACGTATAAAGACTGAATGCCTGCCGCACCGGTGTCCGAAGGGGAGCAGCCGACTCGCCGGCCGACGACCCAGCGCGGACTACGGACACGATCCGCACTGGTGGCAGCCGCCCGACGCGTGTTCGAGGACAGCGGCTACCTCGATTCCCGGCTGATCGACATCACCAGAGCCGCGCACTGCTCGGCTGGGACCTTCTACACGTATTTCACCAGCAAGGAAGAGATTCTGGCCGCGGTGCTCGAACAGGCCAGGGACGACATGCTGCACCCCGGCACGGAACGGGTGGACCCGCACGACGATCCCGCTGCCGTGATCGCAGCCAGCAACCGGGCCTACTTCGAGGCATATCGGCGCAACGCCAAGCTGATGGCACTGCTCGAGCAGGTCTCCAACATCGATCCAGACTTTCGCCGCCTGCGCCGCGAACGCGCCGACGCGTTCGTTCGACGCAATGCACGCAGTATCGAGAGCCTGCAGAAACGCGGAGTGGCGGATACCGACCTCGATCCCCTGCTCGCCTCCCGCGCGCTGTCGTCGATGATCAGTCGTCTCGCGTTCAACCACTTCGTCGTCGACGCCGAGGACGGCAATCCCGACGCCGACTACGAGGCGCTGCTCGCCACTGCGACGAGGCTGTGGGTCAACGCGTTGCGGATACCGGACAAGAGCGTCGGACACACCGGATGAACGCCTCCTCGGCAACCTGCTGCTCGTCCGAAACCGCCTTCGTCGACCTGTACCCGTCGGTAATGTACTCGCGGGTAGCCAGAGATGGTGAGGAATCACGAATTATGCGTCCCGACAACGCTACTCGTGAGTACGAATCCGACGTGAGGCAGAGCAAAGAAAATGTCCAGTACGGAATGCGTTGTCACAGAATTGAATTGGCTCGTTCGTGATCAATCACACTCACCCCGAACGCCGTTGGCACGGCACAGGGCCCGGTTGCCGCTAGAATAAGTCGACCGGAGTGCTGCATGGGCGCAGGACCGGAGCCTGCGCAACGACCCGACAACCATCAAACGGACATGCCCAGCCGGACCCACCTCCCATCGAGTGCACCGACGCGATGTGCGCCTACACCGAGCGAAGAGAGATACGTTGTTCAAGCGGATTGCAGTAGTCAACCGAGGCGAGGCAGCAGTACGGCTGATCCGAGCCGTCCGAGAGCTCAACGCCGAACACGATTACGGCATCCGCACCGTAGCGCTGCACACCGAGGCAGAGAAGCGGGCCATGTTCGTCCGCCTGGCCGACGAAGCGGTCACGCTGCGCAAGCCGGCGAGCGGTTCGGCCTACCTCGATTACGGCGTGCTGGAAGCGGCGCTGGTGGAATCCGGGGCCGACGCCGTATGGGTCGGCTGGGGCTTCGTCGCCGAGGACCCGACGTTCGCCGACCTGGTCGCCCGCCTGAACATCACCTTCATCGGCCCGTCCGCGGACGCGATGCGCCTGCTGGGTGACAAGGTCGAGGCCAAGATTCTCGCCGAGAAAGTCGGCGTTCCCGTCGCACCGTGGTCCGGCGGCCCCGTCGAGACCCGCGCCGACGCCCGTCGCCACGCCGCGGCGATCGGTTACCCGTTGATCATCAAAGCCCGCTCGGGCGGCGGTGGCCGCGGCATCCGCAAGGTGTTCCACGAGGACGAACTCGAACTGTCCCTCGAACGCACCCAGGGTGAGGCCGAGCGCTCGTTCGGCGACCCCGTCGTATTCCTCGAGCGTCTGGTCACCGATGCCCGGCACGTCGAGGTCCAGGTCATTGCCGACAGTCACGGCAACGTGTGGGCCCCCGGTGTGCGCGACTGCTCGATTCAGCGTCGCAACCAGAAGGTCATCGAGGAGTCCAGCTCCCCGCTGCTGACCAAGGAACAGTCCGATCAGCTGCGCACCGCGTCGGCCGAGCTGGTCAAGGCCGCCGGATATCAGGGCGCGGGCACCGTGGAGTACCTCTACCAGCCCGAGCAGAAGATCTTCACGTTCCTCGAGGTCAACACCCGCCTGCAGGTCGAGCACCCGATCACCGAATACACCACCGGCATCGACCTGGTGAAGCTGCAGATCCTCGTCGCCGACGGCCAGGCACTGCCCGGCGACTGCCCGCCCGAGTTCGGTCACGCCGTCGAGGCCCGCCTCAACGCCGAGGACGCCGACAACGGCTTCGCACCGGCCCCCGGCACCGTCGAGCTGCTCAAGTTCCCCCTCGGCACCGGCATCCGCGTCGACACCGGCATCGCCCAGGGCGACGTCATCCCACCCGACTACGACTCCATGGTCGCCAAGGTCATCGCCTGGGGCCGCGACCGCAGCGAAGCGCTGGCGAGACTGCGCAACGCACTGCGCGAGACCACGGTCGTCATCGACGGCGGCACCACCACCAAGTCGTTCCTGCTCAGCCTGCTCGACCGCGAGGAAGTCATCTCCGCCTCCGCCGACACCGGATGGCTCGACCGCACCGAAGCCGGTTCCCAGGTGGGGCCGACCGCCGTCGCCGACATCGCCATCATCGCCGCAGCGATCGACGCCTACGACGCCGAAGAAGGCCGCGAACGCACCTCGTTCCTCAACTCCGCTCGCGGCGGCCGCCCACGCGCGACACACGCCATCGGCCGCACCGTCGAGCTGAACTACCAGGGCCAGGCCTACAAGCTCGAGGTCGGCCAGACCGGTACTCACCGCTACAGCATCGAAAGCGACGGCATCGGCGAACTGCAGGTCGACGTCGAACGCCTCGGCACCTACGAGAGCCGCCTCGTCATCGGTGACCGCCGCTACCAGGTGGTCACCGTCGCCGGAGCCGCCCACTTCCTCGTCGAGGTCGACGGCATCAGCCATCAGATCTCCCAGGACGAGGCCGGGCTGGTCCGTGCGCCTGCACCCGCTGTCGTCGTCGCCGTCCCGGTCGCCGTCGGCGACGAGGTCGAAGCAGGACAGACCCTCGTCGTCCTCGAATCGATGAAGATGGAAACTGCCGTCCGGTCCCCGTACGCGGGCACCGTGCGTGAGGTCCTGGCCTCGGTCAACGGACAGGTCGACGCGGGAGCTGCACTGCTGCGCGTCGATCAGGCCGGAGAACAGAAGGTCTCCGAGCAGGCACCTCGGGTGCAGTTCCGTGGCGTCGACGACGCCGCGCAGCGCTCGCCGCAGCGTCGCGCACTGGATCGGCTCGACGAACTTGCAGCCCTCATCACCGGCTTCGACGTCAGCGGTGCCCGGGCTCGAAACCTGTTGTTCACCTACGAGACTCTGCGTGCCGAGGTGCCACGCGACGATTCGGAGCTGGTCACCGCCGAACTGGCGTTGCTGAACACCTTCGCCGACATCTGCGAGCTCTCCCGCAACCGTCCGACGATGGACGAGGAGACGGGCGACGAGCGAGTCCACTCCCCGCGTGAGCACTTCCACTCGTTCCTGCACTCGCTCGACGCGGACGTTCAGGGTCTGCCGGAGTCGTTCCGCGCCAAGCTCACTCGCGCGCTCGCGCACTACGACGCTGCCATCGACGAGGGCCGAACCCCGGCTCTCGAAGAGGCCGTCTACCGCGTCTTCCTCGCACTGCAGCGCATGGAGAATCAGGTTCCGGTGATCGCCGCGCTGCTCGGCCACTGGCTCAGCGACTCCTCCGCCCAGCCCGAGGCCACCCCGGCCATGGCCGAGGTACTCGAGCGCCTCATCGGTGCCACTCAGGCCCGCTACCCCGTCATCGGCGACGTCGCCCGCAACCTGCGCTTCCGGTTGTTCGACGAGCCGCAGATCCGGATCGCCCGCGAGAAGGTCTACGACGGCGTCCGTGGCAGCCTGCAGTACCTGGCCGAGAACCCCGACGCAGCCGACTACTCGGCTCGTGTAGCCGCTCTCGTGGCGACACCGGAACCGCTGATCGAGCTTCTGGCACAACGGATCACCGATCCCGGTGCTCTGCTCGAGGTGATCACCCGTCAGTACTACGAAATTCGCACCCTCGAGGATGTCAAGGCCTTCGACCGCGACGGTAAGCACTTCGTCACCGGCAACTTCGAGCTCTCGGGCGAACGACTGCATCTCATCTCGACCGCGACGGACTTCGATTCCCTCGCAACGACTCTCGACGCCGTCGAGGACATCGCCGGCCCGTCGCCCGAAAACCTGGCCGTCGACCTGTACCTGTCGTGGCCGGACGCCCCCGCCGACGGCGACGTGCTCTCGGCCCGACTGCAGGAAGTTCTGGCCGCCCACTCCGGCTCCGGCCGCTGGCGCCGGGTCACGGTCACCGTGTTCGGCGCGGTCACGCGAAAGATGACGTACCGCCGCACCACGGTCGAGGGATCCGAGCCCCTCGCCGAGGACACCATCATCCGGGACATGCACCCGCTCACCGGTCAGCGACTCGACCTGTGGCGACTGAAGAACTTCGACGGAGTTCGTCTGCCCGCCAGCGCCGGGACCTACCTGTTCCACCTGACGTCCAAGGCCAACCCGTCCGACGAGCGACTCGTCGCCCTCGCCGAGATCCGCGGCATCACAACACAATTGGATGACGTCGGAAACATCGTCGCCGTGCCGGAGATCGAACGAACCGTCGCAGCCTGCCTCGACGGCATCCGCCGCGCACAGGCCGGACGCGGCAAGAAGCGTCTCGACGCCAACCGCGTCGTGCTCTACGTCTGGCCGGTGCTGAACGTGCCCGCGGACCGCATAGCCACGATCGCCCGGCACATCGCTCCGCTGACCATCGGAGCCGGACTCGAAGAGATCACGCTGATCGCACGCCTGGCCGAAACACCGGGCGCGACGCCGCGCGAGGTGGCTCTGCGCCTGTCGTACCGGTCCGGTGCCGGCATCGTCGCCAAGGTGACCCCGCCGCCGACCGAGCCGATGCGCCCACTCGACGAGTACACCCAGAAAGTGCAGCGGTCCCAGGCCCGCGGCACCGTGTACCCGTACGAGCTGATTCCGTTGCTCAGCAGCAACGGCGGCACGTTCACCGAGTACGACTTCGACGCCGACGGCGTGCTCGCCCCGGTCGATCGTCCCTACGGACGCAACTCCGCGGGCGTCATCGTCGGTGTGGCCACCACCCCGACCGCCAAGTACCCCGAGGGCATCACCCGCGTCGCACTCTTCGGTGACCCCACCAAGGCGCTCGGCACCGTCGCCGAGGCGGAATGCTCGCGGATCGTTGCGGCCATCGACCTCGCCGAACAACTCGGTGCCCCCGTCGAATGGTTCGCATTGTCCTCCGGCGCAACGATTTCCATGGAATCGGGCACCGAGAACATGGACTGGGTCTCGCGCGGCCTGCGCCGCATCATCACCTTCACCCAGGCCGGCGGAGAGATCAACATCGTCGTCGCGGGCATCAACGTCGGCGCGCAGCCGTACTGGAACGCCGAAGCCACCATGCTCACCCACACCAAGGGCATCCTGGTGATGACCCCCGACAGTGCGATGGTGCTCACCGGAAAGCAGTCCCTCGACTACTCCGGCGGCGTTTCGGCCGAGGACAACTTCGGTATCGGTGGCTACGACCGCGTCATGGGCCCCAACGGCCAGGCGCAGTACTGGGCACCGAACCTGCGGGCTGCATGCGACATCCTGTTCGCTCACTACGATCACGCGTATGCCGCACCGGGAGAACGCTTCCCACGCCGTGCAGCCACGGCCGACCCGACCGAGCGCGACGTGCGTACCTACCCGCACGTCCACCCGTCGAGCGACTTCACCACCGTCGGCGACATCTTCTCCTCGGTCACCAACCCGGATCGCAAGAAGCCGTTCGACATTCGCACCGTGATGCGCGCCGTGGTCGACCAGGACCACTCCGTGCTCGAGCGGTGGGCCGACATGGCCGACGCCGACACCTCGGTGGTGTTCGACGCCCACCTCGCCGGAATCCCGGTCAGTGTGATCGGTATCGAATCGCGAGCCATCCCCCGCAAAGGTTGGTTCCCCTCCGACGGCCCCGATCAGTGGACCTCGGGAACCCTGTTCCCGAACTCGTCGAAGAAGACGGCCCGCGCCATCAACGCCGCCAGCGGAAGCCGGCCGATCGTGGTGCTGGCCAACCTCTCCGGCTTCGACGGATCGCCGGAATCGCTGCGCAACATCCAGCTCGAATACGGAGCCGAAATCGGCCGCGCCATCGTCAACTTCGACGGACCGGTCGTGTTCTGTGTCGTCTCGCGCTACCACGGCGGCGCGTTCGTGGTGTTCTCCGGAGCACTCAACGACAACATGGAGGTCCTCGCGGTCGAGGGCTCCTTCGCCTCCGTACTCGGCGGTGCCCCGGCAGCCGCAGTGGTGTTCACCCGCGACGTCAACGCCCGCACCGCAGCGGACGCCGACGTCAAGGAGCTCGAAGCACGACTGAACGCAGCCGAGGACGACGCCACCCGCTCGGCACTGCGCGTCGAACTGGCCACCGTGCGAGCTAACGCCCGCAACGCCAAACTGGGTGAAGTGGCCGCCGAATTCGAGGCCATCCACAACATCCAGCGTGCACAGAGCGTCGGATCGGTGCACCACATCGTCCCCGCCGCCGAACTACGACCGCAGCTGGTGGCCGCCGTCGAACGCGGAATGGCGCGGTCGTTGGCCAAGTAGGGCCTGGGGTTCTCGCAAACGCGCGCGCGTTTGTCGGTTGGGTTGGTGTCTACACCTGGGGCTGGGTCACGACACCGCCACACTGGCCGGTGAATACGAGCAGTCCACACTCCTGCCAGATCGCGGGCAGTGCACCGAACAAGGCCGCGAGGTTGTCGGAGCTACCGGTGCTCGCGCTTCCGGTATCGGCCACCGCGACCGCTGGCGACGCTATGGCGATGACGGCAGCTCCCAACACAACAGCAATACGACGCTTCACGCAGTTCTTCTCTGTGCTTCCATCGGACATATCTGCTCGACACGCTAACCTCGCGTCCGAATTGTCACCATCGTCCGAACGAACGATTCCTGGGCGTCAGAGCTGGAGTTCTCGGGCGCTGGCGAATCGCCGCTGTTCGCCGGTGAGCGGGTCGGTGAAGTCCAGTGCCCGGGCCAGGAGTTGCAACGGCCGAGTGAAGTCGTCGACGGGAGTCGATGTGTACACCGGATAGTAGGGGTCGTTCACGATGGGAATCCCCAACGACGACAGATGGATTCGTAGCTGGTGAGTCTTGCCCGTTTTTGGGAAGAGTCGATAGCGGGCGAGGTCGCCGAGAGTGTCGATGAGCTCGATTCTGGTCTCGCTGTTCGGCTCCCCCGGCTCCTCGTACGCCGTCATGACCCCGTGTTCCTTGAGGATCCTGCTCTGCACGACGCGCGGAAACTGCAGTGCTGCATCGAAACCCGCGACGGCCTCGTATTCCTTGGTGACGTTGCGCGTCGAGAAGAGTTCCTGATACGGCCGTCGGGCATGCTTGGTCTTGGTGAAGAGCAACACCCCGGCGGTGGCGCGATCGAGTCGGTGCGCAGGGGTGAGGTCGGGGCAGTCGAACTGTTTGCGCAGACGCACTGTCGCGGTTTCGGTGACGTGCCGACCACGCGGGATGGTGGCGAGGAAATGCGGCTTGTCGACCACCAGCAGATTTTCGTCCTCGTGCAGGATGCCGATCTCGAACGGCACCGGAACCTCGTGCGCCGGAACGCGATAGAAGTACACCTGGCTACCGGCGCGGTAGCGAGTGTCCAAAGTTATGGGCCGACTCTTCTCGTCCACCAGTTCGGCGTCGCCGATTGCCCGACGCCAATCGTCCTCGGGCATCTCATGTTCCAGATATTCGACGATGGTGGCGGCCGGATCACCATGCGGTAGAAGCAGTCTGAGTGGTGCGAGACCGTCTCGGAAAGGCAGCATCGCTCAGGCGCAGTCGAGACAGATCAACCGAAGCCCACGGCCGGCATCACCGTCGAAGTCCTGGTATCGCGAGGTCGGGTTGCCACAAGAACTGCAGCGCCCGATGACGGCGGTGTGGTCGGAGAAGTTCTGTGCCATCCGCTTGTCGAAGACGAAGAGCGAGCCCTCCCAGAGCGCATCGTCGCCGAAAGTCTCTGCGTATCGGACGATTCCGCCGTCGAGCTGATAGACCTCCTCGAAACCGCGAGCCACCATCAGCGAGGACAGCACCTCGCACCGCACTCCCCCGGTGCAGTACGTGACCACCGGGGACTTCTTCAGATGGTCGTAGGCACCGGAATCGAGCTGGGATACGAAGTCTTTCGTCGTCTCGACGTCGGGGACCACCGCGTTCTTGAACTTTCCGATCTGCGCCTCGAAGGCGTTGCGACCATCGAAGAAGACGACGTCGTCGCCGCGGGAATCGACGAGCTCGTGCACCTGCTCCGGACTCAGATGAGTTCCGCCGCCGACCACGCCGTCCGCGTCGACCTTCAGTTCCCCGGGAGCTCCGAACGTGACGATCTCGTCGCGCACTCGCACGCTCAATCGCGGAAAGTCGTTGCCGAGGCCGTCGGACCACTTGATGTCGGCCGACTTGAAGGCCGGATAACTGCGGGTGCCGCGGACGTACTTCTTGACGTCGTCGACGTTGCCGCCCACCGTCGCGTTGATGCCGTGTTCGGAGATGAGGATGCGTCCGGTCAGGTTGTTGGACGCGGCCAGCGTCTGTTGCCACAGCCGGATCGCCTCGGGATCCGGCAATGGAGTGAACACGTAGAACAGGACGATTTTCGGTACAGCCACGCCGTCCAGTATGGCGGGTCAGCCCAGCGGTGGTGCCGCCGCCCGAAGCCGCTGGGTGCCGGAGTCGACGGTGAAGCCCGCTCCCCAATACACGCCCGTCTGCGGATCCTCCTTGGCGGTGAGGAACCAGTGGTCCATCCGAGCCGCCGTCTTGGTGACCTCGAAGACGCCGAAACCGTGACTGTCGAGGTCCACGAACTTCACGTGGTGGTTGAGCGCCTTGAACGCTTCCTCGGCGACCCGGCCCAGCGTGTGCGGCGGGGTGTGCGTCAGATCGTCGATGTTGGCCGAACTCACCGACGTGACGACCAACTCGGTGGCAGCCGGTTCCGTCGTGGCGTAGTGCGCTGCGTCGAGGGGTACCTCGCAGGCCCACGCGGAGTGGATGTCGCCGGTGATGAAGACGGTGTTGTCGACGCCTGCGTCCACGATGGCACCGAGCAGCTTGCGGCGGTCGGCCGTGTATCCGTCCCAGGGATCTGCGTTGTAGGGCAAGCCGCCCTCCGGGATTCCGAGAAGCGAGGTGACGGCCTTCGCTGCGTCTCGATCGAGCGGTGGGATCAGAGTGGGCGTGATCATCACCGGATTGCCGACGATCTTCCATTGCGTCGGCGACGACACGATGCCGTCGGTGAGCCACTGCATCTGCTCGGCACCGGTGATGGTGCGGTTCGGTGAATCGACCTCGGGGCCGTTGAACGGCAACACCTGCTGCGAGCGGTAGGTCCGCAGGTCCAGCATCGACAGCTCGAGCAAGTTGCCGAACCTCAGCCTGCGGTACAGGTGACGGTTCGTCGCGGTTCCCGCTGCGCGGACCGGCATCCACTCGTAGTAGGCCTTCTCGGAGTTGGCCTTGCGCGTGTACCAATCGCCCTCGGTGGCCGGAGTGTGGTTCTCGGCGCCGCCGTCGTACGCGTCGTTGGCCGACTCGTGGTCGTCCCACGTGCAGATCCACGGGACGTCGACGTGGGCGGCCTGCAAATCCGGGTCGGACTTGTACTGACCGTGCCGCTGACGGTAATCGGCGAGCGTAACTATCTCGTGCGTGGGCGAATGCTGCCGAACGACGCCGTCGCGCCCCGGGAAGCCGCCCGTCTCGTACTCGTAGATGTAGTCGCCGAGGTGCACGATGGCGTCGAGGTCTCCCCTGGCCGCCAGGTGGCGATAGGCACCGAAGTAGCCCGATTCCCAGTTGGAGCACGAAACGACGCCGAAACGCATGGCATCGATATCGGCATCGTTGGCCGGGGCGGTGTGCGTCGTCCCGACTGCCGACGCCGCGTCGTTCGTGCGGAAATCGTAGAAGTACGTAGTGTCTGCACTGAGGCCGTCGACGTCGACCTTGACGGTGTGATCGGTATCGGGGCCGGTGGAGACGGTTCCGGAGGCGACGACGTCGCTCATGTCTACGTTCCGGGCGATGCGCCAGGTCACTGATACCTGCGGGCCGACGCCGGAGCCCGGGGTGGCGTCGGGCGTGGGGGTGATGCGGGTCCACAGGATGATCGCGTCGGGCAACGGATCTCCTGATGCCACCCCGTGCAGGAAGCCTCGATCGCTGCCCTGGGCGTGGGCGACCGCGGGCAAGGTCGTGACGACTCCGGCCACGGCAACAGCGACCGACGACGAGCGAAGAAACGTTCTTCTGGACAGCGCAGAATCAGCGGGCATCGGGTCAGTCCATGCGATGGATCGTCGGTGGTCAAGTAAGGCGCGCCTGGGTCGGCCACAGTGTTCACCAGCCGGCCATGCTGCGGACGCTGGTTTGCCGTCGTCGCTGCGGGAGAACACTCCGAGAATGGACGCTCTGTGGTTGTTCGGTGATCAGCTCGGCCCGCACTTCCACTCCGTGGACGAGCATGCCGAGCGAGACGTGCTGATGATCGAGTCCCGGCGCGTGTTCCGCCGTCGGCGATACCACCGGCAGAAGCTCCATCTCGTGTTGTCCGGGATGCGTCATCTGGCCGACGAGCTGGGTGATCGCGTCACCTACCTGCAGACCGAGACGTATCGCGAAGCCCTGGCCGAGTACGGCAAGCCCGTGGTGGTGTTCGAGCCCACCTCGCACGCGGCGGAGAAGTTCGTGGCAGGCTTGCACGAGGAGGGTCTGGTCTCGGAAATTCTGCCGACTCCGATGTTCGCGCTCCCCCGGGCCGAGTTCGCCGACTGGGCGGCCGAGCGCGGCACCTTCCGCATGGAGACGTTCTACCGCGAGCAGCGCAAAAGATTCGATGTACTGATGGACGGTGCCGACCCGGTCTCGGGCAAATGGAACCTCGACGCTGAGAATCAGTCGCCACCCCCGAAAGGTCGGCTGACCCTGGGCGTGGAAGAACCATGGTGGCCGACCGAGGATGCCATCGACGACGAGGTGCGTGCCGATCTCGATACGTGGGAGCTGGACACAGTCGGAGTCGACGGGCCCCGAGTGTTCGCGGTGACCGCTTCCGAGGCCTCGGAAGCGTTGTCGCACTTCGTGAATTACCGCTTGGACGACTTCGGCAAATACGAGGACGCGGTGATGGCCGACGACTGGACGATGTCGCACTCGCTGTTGTCGGTCCCACTCAACCTCGGTCTGCTGCAACCGTTGGACGTGGCGCACGCCGCCGAGGACGCCCATCGCGACGGCACCCCGCTGGCGAGCGTGGAGGGTTTCGTTCGGCAGATCCTCGGCTGGCGCGAATACGTGTGGCACCTCTACTGGCATATGGGGCCGGAATACCTCGAACGGAACAAACTCGAAGCCCATGAGCCACTGCCGGATTGGCTACTCGAGTTGGACGGCGACGCCGTGGTGGCGAAATGCCTGTCCAGTACCGTCGACGGCGTACGCGACCGCGGCTGGGTGCACCACATTCCGCGGCTGATGATCCTGGGAAACTTTGCGCTGCAACATGCCTGGGACCCACGAGCGTTGACCGAGTGGTTCGCCACGGCATTCGTCGACGGATTCGCCTGGGTGATGCCGGTGAACGTCATCGGCATGAGCCAGCACGCGGACGGCGGACTGATCGCCACCAAGCCCTACGCCTCGGGCGGGGCGTACCTGAACCGCATGACCGACTACTGCAAGCCGTGCGAGTTCAACCCGAAAAAGAGGCTGGGTGACGACGCCTGCCCCTTCACCGCGGGCTACTGGGCCTTCGTCCACCGACACCGCGAGATGCTGGCACTGAACCACCGCACCGCGCGACAGGTGTCGTCGATGAACCGATTGAACGACCTCGAGCAGGTGCTGGAACAGGAACGCCAACGCGAGGTGTACTGACGCGCCCTCGACTATCGCGAGTATCGACTCGGGAGGAGGCTCGGCGGCAGTGAGATCAGCCCTGCCTTGCGCGGCGTCGTGGGCACCGACTGCGCGACGCCCACCACGCCGGCTGAGACGCTGCCACGAGGACCGAGCGTGTTCCACCTGTCGCAGCCGACAGTGCATTCAGTCCGCCGCGCACAGAGGATCCCCGAACAACTGAGTAGAGCAGCAGAATTGGCAGATCGCTCGAGCGCAGGTTCGGGCGTCGCCGTCGGCGATACCGAGCGGACTCTTTGGGGGCATTGCGCTCCGCACCGAATCGTCATCGCGAGATCACACCGCCGCAGAATTTGACGTCTCACCCCGGCTCGGTACTCGGGCAACGTTCGGGGTCGATGGGTCCGGTCCACATGCACCGATGCTCGGGTGTACTTCTCGTCGAAGTATCGCGGTCTTGTGCGGTCGCCGGAGAGATCGAGCCTTTACCATGCGCCACCGACAGGTTCGGGTTATCGAATCCTTATGCACAGCAATAGTTTTCGATTGCACCATCATTGCGTATCGAACACCCGTTCGATACACTTCTTCCTATGACCACGGAGATCTGGCGACTGAGCGAAGCAGAACTGCTCGCCGACGCTGCCGCGGTCTCTCATGACATCCAACTGCTGGAAGCCCGGCGGATCGCATTGGTCGCTGAAATCGACACCCGCGTGAGCCGGGAGAAGCTCGGCTTCCCCGGGCCCGCCGGTTGGCTGACCTCTACCACCCTGCTCACCCCCAGCAAAGCAACCAAGATCGTTGCCCTCGCCCGCGGACTGAAGAACTTCCCCGACATCGCCGACGCTGTGAACACCGGCGTCATGTCCGTCGACCACGCCGCCCTGATCCTCACCTTCGCCGAAACACCACCGAAGAACCTCCCGCAAGAGGGTCGCGATATCGCCCGCACCGCGATGATCACCGCCGCCACCGGGCCTGGGGCACGCACCGACAAGATCCGTGAAGCGATCACCAAACTCGAAGACACCTACGGCAGCGACAAGCCGCCCCCTGAGGACACCGACCGCAACGAACTGTTCGCATCGAAGATGCTCAACCAACGCCTCTGCCTCAAAGCCGACTTCGATGCCGTCACCGCAGAAAAGCTCTTCACCGCACTCTCACCGCTGACCGAACCTCGGCCCGCAGCCGACGGCACCCCCGACGAACGCAGTCCTGCGAGGCGACGCGCCGACGCATTCGGGCAGATCCTCGACCACTACCTTGCTACCAAGGATCGCCCCACCGAAGGCGGCGAAAGACCGCACATCAACCTGCACATCCGGTTGCAGGACCTCCACAGCCTGAGCGGTCAGAACACCGACGACATCACCGACGACGAAACCACCCGCACAGCAGCAGAATCCGACAACGCCGATCCAGCCAACCCGGTGGACATCGACGCCGGCAACCCGATCCACTCCGACCCAATACACTCCGACCTGACCGAGTCGGACGCGGCGGATGAACTCCAGACCGGCAGCGCTGCCGGACCGAGCCAGGATCGCAGCGCGTATCGGGATCTGTTCGGTGATGGCACCACCGTCGGATGGCTGCCCTGGATGGGACCACTCTCCCGCAATACGTCCCGCCAACTCGCGTGCGATTGCCTCCTCACCGCCATCGTCATGGACGAGAACGGCAACCCGCTCAACCTCGCCCGCACCGCCCGCACCGTCACCGCGAAACAAAAGCGCGCGTTGACAGCCCGCGATCACGGGTGCGCGTTCCCCGGCTGCGGCAAACCCGCCGCCTGGACAGAGGGGCATCATATTTGGCATTGGACCGACGGCGGCCCCACGGACATGAACAACCTCGTCCTACTGTGCGGATTCCACCACCGACTCATCCACCACAGTGACTGGGAAGTCTTCATCGGTACCGACAACCACCCGTGGTTTATCCCGCCGGCCACCGTCGACCCGTACCGAGAACCCCGACAATCCCACGCCCGAGCCGGCCCCCACATCGCGTAACCAGCTGAACGCACACCAGCCCCGCACCGAGAACACGATGCGGGGCTGGAAAAGGTTGTTCGACAGGTTGATTCGAGTGACTCGAGAGTGCCGTCGCCCTAGGTCGGCCCATCTTGTTCTTTTACGCTCCGCTCAATTGGTCGAAGCCATGCCGGCGTCGACCTTCGCAACAGCCTCGTCGATCATCGGCACATATCGCTCGAGTGCCCACGGCACCGTCAGCGGATTGATGATCGACGACCCGGTGACGAAGGACTGATCCGTCGGCGCAACGACCGAACCGCGGGACACAGCTGGAATCTGCTTGTAGGCAGGCTGATTCTCGGTGTCGGTGCGGTTCTGCGGATCGGAGTAGAAGGTGAAGATCAGGTCGGAATCGTTCAACAGATTGGCGTTCTCCAAGCCGATCACCGACGAGTCGGTGCCCTCGGTCTCGTCGAGCGTGTTCACCACCGGATCGACCTGCAGCCCCAGACCGCGCACCATCGCGACGCGCTGCTCGTCGGCGAGGAACACTCCGAGCGTTCCGGGACCGGTGTTGTAGATGTACGAAAAGCTCACGTCCGCATACTCGGGGTGCTGCGCCGCGGCGTCGGCGAAGCGGTTCTCGATCTTGTCGATCTCCTCCGCAGCCTTCTGTTCCTCGCCCATTGCCTTGCCGATGACGGTGATCTGGTCCTGCCACGTCGTGGTCCACGGCTTTTCCTCGTAGGCGACCACCGGGGCGAAGGCACTGAGCTTGTCGAACTGATCCTGCGTGACCCCGGACCACGGTGCGAGAATCAGATCCGGTTCGAGCGCCGCGACGGCCTCGACGTTCAATTCGGTTCCACCCGTGAACTGCTGGGGAAGTTCGGCCCCCAATTCGGTGACCGCGTCGTGCACCCACGGCAGGTAGCCGGTGTCGTCGGCACCCCACGAGTACTCCTCGACACCGACAGGGACGGTGCCCAGCGCGATGGCCGTCTCCGCCGAGCCCTGACCGAGTGTCACGATGCGCTCCGGCTTCTCGGTGATGACCGCCTGCCCCAGCGCGGAATCGATGGTGACAGCCGCGAAGTCACTTCCCGCCTGCGGCTCGTCGGCGGTATCGGTACTCGAGCATGCGCCGACCACAAGGGCCGACACCGTGAGCGCGGACAGCAGGGTTGCGCGGCGCGCAGTCCGTCGACCGGCCGGTGAAGCAGAAAACATGATTACCTTTCGACAAGCAAAGGGACGTTAAAGTAACCCTAGGCTAACCTCTCATTCAGTTTCAAATGCGCTGCACAGCGGGCGTTCGCTACGGTGGAGGCATGAGCCTTCCTCGCCCCGCACCCGACCGGACTGCCGTCGTGACCGGAGCATCTTCCGGAATCGGTGCTGCCATCGCTCGCGAACTTGCCTCCCGGGGTCACGGAGTCACCCTCGTCGCCCGCCGCGCCGACAAGCTCGACGAACTTGCGGACGAGCTCCGCTCGCGGGGAGTTCGCGCCGAGGTGCTGGCAGCAGACCTGTCCGATCGCAGCGCCCGCGCCGAATTGCTCGGGCGCATCACCGAACTCGGCCTGATACCGGACATACTGGTGAACAACGCCGGGCTGTCGACACTCGGCCCAGTCGTCGAATCCGATCCGGAAGCAGAGATGAACATGATCGAGGTAGACGTGGTTGCCGTCGCCGATCTGTGCACTCGCTTCCTCCCCGGTATGACCGAGCGACGACGCGGCGCTCTACTGAACGTGGCCTCCACCGCCGCGTTCCAGCCGCTTCCCGGCCAGGCCGGATACGGCGCATGCAAGGCGTTCGTTCTCTCCTACACACAGTCCTTGACAGGAGAGCTGCGCGGAACGGGAGTGACCGCCACCGCGCTGTGCCCCGGACCGGTGCAAACCGGTTTCGGCGAGGCCGCGGGCTTCGCGAAAGACGACGCCGAGAAGGCACTGCCATCGATCATGTGGGTGTCTGCAGAAACGGTGGCCAAGACTGCCGTCGACGACATGACCAAGGGACGCATGGTGTCGATCCCCGGGCCCGCCAACCGCATCGGATCGATCTTCGCCCAGATCACCCCGCGAACCTTGTTGGTGCCCATGCTCACTCGTATTCATCCAGGCCTGAAGAACGGCGCATCCTCATGAGCCGCGAATTCACAGTGTCCGACAGCGTCATTGTCAACGCCGACGCCGACACCCTCTACGCTGCGATCAGCGACCCCACCAAGATGGGCCAGTGGAGTCCCGAAAATACCGGTGCCACCGTGCACGATCCTCGCGAGAGCGCCTACGTGGGAATGGTATTCGACGGAACCAACAAGCGCGGCAGGGCGAAGTGGATCACTCGCTGCACCGTGACCGCAGCCGACCCAGGCAAGACCTTCGAGTTCCGCGTCCACGCCATCGGCAAGAGCGCTCCGAAGATCAAGGGCGCGAACGCAACCTGGCGATACGACTTCGAGCCGGTCGCGGGCGGCACAAAGGTCACCGAAACCTGGACCGACGACAGAACGAAATGGCCCGATGCCCTGGCGCTCGCGTTCGACAAGATCGTCACCAGCGGCAAGACGTTCCCGCAGTTCCAGCGTCGCAACATCCGAAAGACGCTGGAGAACCTGCAGAAGCGTTACGCCTGACGCTAGGCCTGCCGGGTGTACAGGCCGAGAACGTACGACGCCTGCCCGGCATGCTGAAGGTTGTCGGAGACCACGGACACCAAGCGCGCACCCAACGTGACCGGCGGATCCCAGTTCTCGTCGACGATCCGGTCCAGGTCGTCGGTCGAGATACCGCTCAGGTACGCAACGGTTTTCGAGTGCACGGCGTCGTGGTATTCGCGCAACAACTCGGGGCTCGAGGTGACCTGAGCGACGTCGGAGGACGATTGGCCGTACCCGATGTCGGACTTGTCGAACGGCAATCCGAAACGCTCGAACCACGAGTCCGACGTCCAGACCTGTTCGCTCCCGGCCACACCCGCGATGTGGTCGTCCTGCACTCGCGTCAGGTGCCACAGCAACCACGCGATGCTGTTGGCATCGGCGTCGGGCCGATAGGTCAACGCGGCAGTGGGGATGTCGTCCAACACCGAGTGAACGAGTTCCTTGATCCGGCCGAACGCGTCGGTGAGCAGGTCGTTGTGATTCATGAAAGATCCATCTCTTCTCTGACAGCACTGATAACCCCTCATGCATACCCCGATGCGGCCACGGGGAACATCGAGCCGGGCCGAGCGCGTTGGACCGAATATGACTTCTCCAGCAATTGTGTACACCCGCACCGGCGATTCGTCCGTCCTCGAGCCGAAGGATCGCGAGGTGGCCGAGCCGGCCGCAGGCGAAGTGCGCGTGCGCGTCGTGGTCTCGGGCGTCAATCCGACGGACTGGAAGAACAGAACCGGTTCCGGACCGGGCGAGAAGCTGGCGTTCGACGAGGTGGTTCCGAACCAGGACGGTGCCGGAGTGATCGACGCCGTGGGCTCTGATGTCGACGGCGTCTCCGTAGGAGATCGTGTCTGGGTGTACCTGGCCCAGCATCAGCGTCCGACCGGAACGGCGCAGAAGTTCACCAACCTTCCCGCGTCACGAGTCGTTCCTCTCCCCGACGGCGTCAGCTTCGACGTCGGCGCGAGCCTTGGCGTACCCGCGATGACGGCGCACCGCGCACTGACGGTGTCCGAGGACGGCCCGTCTCGCTTGCATCCCGGCGCGTTGGAAGGCAAGTCGGTTCTGGTCGCCGGTGGCGCCGGTGCCGTCGGCCATGCCGCGATCCAGTTGGCCCGCTGGGCAGGCGCGACCGTGGTGACGACCGTCAGCGGACCGGAGAAGGGCGCACTGGCCACCGCTGCCGGCGCGCACCACGTGGTGAACTACAAGACCGGAGACGCCGCCGCCGAAATCCGCGAATTGGTGCCCAGTGGAATCGATCTGGTGGTCGAGGTCGCTCCCGCACAGAACGCCGCACTCAACGCGGCCGTGGGAGCGAACCGAGCATCCGTTGCCGTCTACGCCAACAACGGCGGCGACACCATCACCCTCGACGTCCGGCCGAACATGGTGCTCAACACTCGCTACCAGTTCGTGCTGCTCTACACCGTGGGCGACGAGGCTCTTCGCAACGCCGAGGCGGACGTCAGCGCAGCGGCGGCAGCAGGTGTGCTGGAGGTGGGCGAAGCCACCGGCCTGCCACTGCACCGCTTCCCGCTGAGCGAGACCGCGGCTGCTCACGACGCCGTGGAGAACGGAACCGTCGGCAAAGTGCTGATCGACGTCTCCACCGAATAACTCAGGTGATGACCGGCAACGTGGACCACGGGAAATTGATCCACTTGTCGGTCTCTTGCCACGAGTAGTCCGGCTGCACAATGGTTCTGGGCTTGGTGTAGATCACGGCCGACCGCACGTCGGCCGTGTGCGCCTTCAGTAGATCGATCACCAGAGCCAGGGTGCGGCCGGAGTCGGCGACGTCGTCGACCACGAGCAGCTTCTTGCCGACGATCGCGTCGGTATCCAGAAGTGGTTCGAGCACAACGGGATCGGGCAGGGTCTCTTCGATGTCGGAGTAGAACTCGACATTGAGGGTGCCCGCTGCCTTGACGCCCATCGCATAGGAGATGGCACCGGCAGGGATGAGTCCGCCGCGGGCGATTGCGATGACGATGTCCGGAACGAACCCGTCGTCCACGATCTTCCTCGTCAGGTCGCGCGAGGCGTCTCCGAAGGTCTCCCACGTCAGTACTTCGCGTTCCGGTTCGGTCATGACGGATTACTTTACCCAAGGCCTATTTTTGCCGAATGAGCAAATTCGTTTGCGCTCGGGGACGACAGCGGGCAATCTCGAACCATGGCCGACCACACACCTGCGCACACCCATCCCGCCGACCCGACCCACCCAGAACCCGATTTCGAGAACGGCACCTTCGACGAATCGTTCTGGGACAACCTCTACAACCAACGCACCGCCATCTGGAGCGGAAATCCCAACGCCGTGTTGGTACAGGAAGCGTCCGAGCTGACTCCGGGCCGCGCCCTGGACATCGGCTGCGGTGAAGGTGCCGACTCACTCTGGCTGGCCGGCGAAGGATGGAACGTGACCGGCGTCGACATCTCCGATGTCGCCCTGGGCCGCGCTCGCGCCGCACAGCAGGCACTCGGGTCACAGACGCTCGCGGTGGATTGGCGTCAGGAAGACGTACTGGACTGGACTCCCCCGGCCGCGGCGTTCGATCTGGTGTCGGTGCACTTCTTGCAGGTGCCGCCGGACGAATTGGAACTGACCACCCGCAGGTTCGCCGCGGCGGTCGCGCCGAAGGGCCGTCTACTGATCGTCGGGCACAGTCCCAGCGACAGCCACGCCTCGCAGCACCCGGCCAAGCACCGACTGTTCGCACCGGAGCCGGTCGTCGCTGCGGCGGGCGACGGGTTCGAGGTGATTCACGCCGAACACCGCACCCGGACGACGCCGGACGGCGACGAGCGAATCGACACAGTGGTGGTGCTGCAGCGCCGGTAAACTCTTCGCAGTGATCTCGCAGTCGACGTACCGAATTCCCCTGGCCGTCACGTTCGTCGTCGCGCTGATCGTTCTCTTCACCCCCGCGTCCGGGGTGCCGTCCGGCTTTCAGCACAGCGACAAGATCATTCATTGCATCCTGTTCGCTGCTCTCGCCTACACCTCCCGACTCGCCGGCATCGGCTGGGTGAAGACCGCACTGTGGGTGTCGGCGTTCGCAGTGGTATCGGAGTTCCTGCAGGCGATCCTGCCGTTCGGTCGCTCCGGATCGGCCGCCGACGCACTCGCCGACGTCGTCGGTATCGCACTGGGCCTGGTCGCAGCGAGCAGGGTTCTACCGCAGCGCGTCCGAAAGGCACCGCACCTGCACTAGACTGAGAGGGCACCGGGGTTCCTCGGCCAGCGCGAACACTCCGGAAGGAACGTCATCACCTCGTCTTCTGCCCCGCACGATATCTACCTCGTTCCACCGGAGCACGAGACCAACGATGCCGTCACCCGAGAATCCGACGCTGCCGCCGCGCGCTTGAGCGAACGGTCCGACGTCGTCAGCCACGACGGCCGCTACGCACTGACCATCACCTCGACCACCCCGCACCAGGCGATGGTGGAAGATCTGCTGTTCGTGCGCGCCGTGCTCGACGCCGCGCGGATCAAGTACCTACTGGTGCGTGGCAACGACGAGCGTCCCGTCATCGCCATAGAACTGGCCGCTCGCGAGGCACTGACCACGGCCCTGGTGCATGCCTGCCGCGCCGAGCCCTTCTACTCCAAGACCGTCGACGCCCGCGGAAAAGCGGTACTGGTAGCCGATGGCACCTTGTCGCCGTCGTCGAACGCGCGCATCGTGCGGCTCTACCGCCCACGTGTCGAGCCGTTCAGCGGGCTCTACTACGGCGCGTCGACCGCGGTGCAGATCGAGCTGTGGTCGTTCTCACCGTCCGAGATCGTGCTGCCGATCGAGAACTCGCTCACTCGCCGCAACATCCGGCCCGACGAGGCCGTCCGCGGCACCGTCGAGCGCTTCGGCCGGACCTGGCCGACCATCGAGAACATGTTCGCCGACCACGCGTCGGACATCAATTTCGACATCGACATCGTGTTCTCGTGGGTCGACGGTTCGTCCGCGGAATTCCAGGCTCAACGCGCCCGTCGGATGGCGAACTACGTCGTCGGCGAAGGCGACGATTCGGCCGCCCGGTACCGGCAGATCGACGAGCTGAAGTACGCACTGCGGTCGATTCACCTGTACGCACCGTGGATCAGGCGCATCTTCGTCGCCACCGACTCCCCGAGGCCGGCGTGGCTCGCCGACCATCCCAAGGTGACGTTCGTGCCGAGCGAGGCGTTCTTCGTCGATACCTCCGTACTGCCGACGCACAATTCGCAGGCCGTCGAATGCCAGCTGCACCACATCCCCGGGTTGTCCGAGCACTTCTTGTACTCGAACGACGACATGTTCTTCGGTCGCCCCGTCAGCCCGTCGATGTTCTTCTCCCCCGGCGGAATCAGCATGTTCATCGAGGCGACGACGCGAATCGGATTGGGCTACAGCGACGCCGACCGCAGCGGCTTCGAGAACGCGGCTCGCGTGAACCGTCGGATCCTGCAGGACCGCTTCGGGATGACGACCACCCGGCACCTCGAGCATGCGGCAACGCCGTTGCGCCGCAGCGTGATGCAGGAAATGGAGAACGAGTTCCCCGACGAGTTCGCCTCCACCGCTGCCAGTGCATTCCGCGCGAGTACGAACATCTCGGTCACGAATTCGCTGTACCACTACTACGCGCTGATGAGCGGACGCGCCGTGGTCCAGAAGGATGCGAAGGTTCGGTACATCGACACCACGTCCGTCGCGGGTCTCGAGTTGATGGAGAAGCTGCTGCCCAAGCGATCGGTCGACTTCTTCTGCCTCAACGACGGCAGCTTTCCGGAGGTCGACCTCGATCTGCGCACGCGCACCGTGACGCAGTTCCTGGACAAGTACTTCCCCATCGTCGCGCCGTGGGAACGCACCCCGAACTAGGCGTCGCTGAACAACTTTCGACGGGCGCTGTCGGCAATGGTCACTCCCGCTGCGTCGAGCCGGCGCGCGGTCTCCTCTGCCGACACTGCCTCTCCCACAGTGTCGTACGAGCCCGTCGGTACCACCGAGTGGACGACGGTGTCGTCGTAGAGGTGAACCAGGTTGTAGCCCTGGGCTCCGTCGCGACCGCGTAACCCGCCGGCGGGAACATTGAGATCCTGGGTGTAGCACGTGGCCGAGGCGACCGAGACGGGGATGCCCGCGAACGTCGCTGTCGTCGAATAGTGCAGATGCCCTGCGAGTATCGATCGCACGTCGCTGCCGCGCAGCACGTCCGCCAGGCGCGGCTGATCGATGAGCTCGACCAGAACTGCGAGATCGAGCACGGTCGGCACCGGCGGGTGATGCATCGCCAGAATGGTGCCGAACTCGGCAGGGGTTGCGAGAGTGTCCGCGAGCCAGGCCAATTGCTCGGCGGCGAGCTCACCGTGATGCTTTCCGGGGACCGTCGTATCCAGGGTGACGATGCGAAGCCCGTCGACGTCGTGCACGCGATCGATGGACTGCCCGCTCGGTTCGGCGTCGAGCAGGGTCCGACGGAACGTCGCGCGGTCGTCGTGATTGCCCATCGCCCAGACGATCTGCGCGCCGAGCTCCTCGGCCACCGGCTCGACCAGAGCGCGGAGCTTCTCGTAGGCACCCGCCTCGCCCTTGTCCGTCAGATCACCGGTGAACACCAACGCATCGGGCCGCACCCCCGAGTTCCGAACATCGGTCATCACTTGTTCGAGCCGCAACTCACTGTCCACGCCGCCGTACAAGCGACCGCCGCCGTCGACGAGATGCGTGTCGCTGATGTGCAACAAGCAGTGATGGGGACGTGGGTACTCGGCCATCCGAGACTTCATCGAACTCTCGCTCACGATCGGACCTACCGTTTCACGATCACCCGGTCGGGCGAACGCCACTGCCACAAGCCAAGCATACGAGCGTTCACTGAGAAAAAGCTGGTCGAATCCGGACGGTGAACACCGTGGAAACTCCTGGCGTGTGGCAGGTTGAGAACATGACGTCTTCCAAGTGGACCTCCCTGCTCGCAGCCGCGGCACTGACCGTGGGCACGATGCTCGGGATCGGGGTGGCTCCGGCCGCCGCGCAGGGCCTGCCGACCGTTGTCCTCGTGCACGGTGCCTTCGCCGACAGCACCAGCTGGGACGGTGTCGCGGCCGACCTACGCGGCCGCGGCTACCCCGTCGTCACCGCCGAGAACTCACTGCGCGGCCCGGCGATCGATGCGGCCTCGGTGACCGACGTCGTCGAGAACATCGACGGGCCCGTGGTGCTGGTCGGCCATTCCTACGGCGGCACGGTGATCAGCAACGTGCACGCGGACAACGTGGAGGCTCTGGTCTACGTCGCGGCGTTCATGCCGGTCGAAGACGAACCCGTCGCCCTCGAACTCGACCCGTTCCGATTCCCCGTGACGGCTCTGGTCCCACCCGTGATCGGGCTGTCGATCGTCGACGATTCGACCAACCTGATCGGCAAGAACGTCGACTCGTACATCACGCCCGCGCTCTTCCGTCCGTTCTTCGCCCCCGACGTCACCGAGGAGCAGGCCGCCCGCATGGCCGCTCACCAGAAGACCATCGCTGCCGGTGCATTGCTGGAACCGAGCGGTCCGCCGTCCTGGGCGCACACCCCGTCGTGGGCGCTGATCCCCCAGCAGGATCAGATCATCCCGACCTCTGCCGAGCGGTTCATGGCGCAGCGGGCCGGGGCCCGGGTGACCGAGGTTCCGGGCTCGCACGCGATCCTGGTTTCCAACCCCGCAGCTGTGGCCGACCTTGTGGTGCAGGCGGATTCGGGTAGCTGACGCGTCCGAGAGACGAGATCGGGCCCGACCACCTGGACGAGGTGGCCGGGCCCGTGTCCTTTTACCGGATCAGATTCCGATGAGGTCGTGATCGGCGACCTTGTCCGACAGGATGCGCAGGTGCTCGTCGGCCCCACCGAGGGTGTGCTCGATGGCCACGAGCCGACTGGTGTAGTGCCCGACGGGATATTCGGCCGTGACGCCGATTCCGCCGTGCAGCTGAATTGCCTCCTGGCCGATCTTGCGACCGGAACGCGAGATCTGCAGCTTGGCGCGCGAGGCGATGGTCGTGTCGACATTGCCGTCCGCCAACGACATCGTGGCGTAGAGGCTCATGCTGCGGGCCAGCTCGAGTAGCACGTACATGTCCGCCGCACGGAAGGTGAGCGCCTGGAACTTGGCCAGCGGAACCCCGAACTGCTTGCGCTGCTTGAGGTAATCGGTGGTCAGCCGCAGCGCCTCCTCCATTGCTCCCACTGCCTCGGCACACAGTGCGGCCTGTGCGCGCACCTCGGCACCGGTGATCGCCGCGGCTGCGTTCTCGGCCGAACCCAGCGGTTCTGCAGCAACGTCGGACAATTCGATCTGCGCGGCGCGCTGACCGTCGTGGGTGGCGTACGACTTGCGGGTAAGCCCGGTCGCGTCGCCGTCGACGACGAACAATCCGGTTCCACCGCCGGGGAGCACGGCACTGACGACGATGACGTCAGCGCTGCCGCCGTGCGGAACCGGGTTCTTGACGCCGCTGATCGACCACGATCCACCGTCCTCGGTCGCCGTGGTGGCGACCTCGACGTTGGGCCAGCGGCTGCCGGATTCGTTGTGCGCGAACGCCAACATCGACGAGCCCTCGGCCACGGGTGGCAGAAGTCGCTTGCGCTGATCGGCTGAGCCGAGCTCGGAGATGAGCCCGCCGGGCACCAGAACGGCGTCGAGAATGGGCTCCGGCGCGAGCCGTCGTCCGACCTCGGTCATGACCGCCATGATCTCCACGGGACCGGCGTCCATACCGCCGTCGTCCTCGCTGAACGTCAGACCCAGCAGACCGACCTCGGCCAGCTGCTTCCAGACGTCGGTGCTCCACCCCAGCTCACCGGCCACGATCTTGTTGCGCTTCTCGGTGTCGTAGGCGCGCGAGAGAACCTCACGGGTGGTGTCGCGCAGCAGTTTCTGCTCTTCGTTGAGTTCGAAATCCATGTCTTCAGATGCTCCCTTACAGTCCGAGAATCGCCGACGCGATGATGGTGCGCTGAACCTCGTTCGAGCCGCCGTAGATCGAGACCTTGCGATAGTTGAGGTAGTTCGGTACCGACCGCTGCGCCCAACCGTCGCTCTCGATGTCCTCGCCTGCCTCGTAGGGCAAGGAGTCCGGCCCGGCGATGTCCATCAGCAGTTCGGTTGTGGTCTGCTGCAATTCGGATCCACGGAGCTTGAGAATCGACGACGCCGGGTTCGGCTTGCCGTCGTCCGAGCTCGAGACCATCCGCAGCTGAGTCAGCTCGAGGGCGAGCAGTTCGTTCTCCACCTCGGCCAGCTTGGCCGCGAACAGTGGATCCTCGAGCAGCGTCCCGGTGCCGGCCTTGGTCTGCGCGGCGTGCTTCTTCGCCTGTCCCAGTCGAACTTTGGTGTGCCCGGCGCGGGCGACGCCGGTGCGCTCGTTGCCGAGCAGGAACTTCGCGTAGCTCCAGCCCTGGTTCTCCTCGCCCACGAGGTTCTCGGCCGGGACGCGGACGTTGTCGAAGAACACCTCGTTGACCTCGACGCTGCCGTCGACCAGCTTGATGGGACGCATCTCGATGCCGGGGGTGTTCAGATCGATGAGCAGGAACGAAATTCCGGCCTGCTTCTTCGGTGCATCGGGGTTGGTGCGTACCAACGCGAAGATCCAGTCGGCGTACTGGCCGAGGGTGGTCCACGTCTTCTGGCCGTTGACGATGTAGTCGTCGCCGTCCCGAATGGCGGTGGTACGCAGCGAAGCAAGGTCCGATCCGGCCTCGGGCTCGGAGAAGCCCTGACACCACCAGATGTCCAAGTTCGCCGTCTTCGGCAGGAACTTCTCCTTGATCTCCTGCGACCCGAACGTCGCGATGACCGGGCCGACCATCGACGCGTTGAATGCCAGCGGCTCGGGTACCGAGGCCAGCTGCATTTCGTCGAGCCAGATGTGGCGCTGCACCGCAGACCAGTCGCGGCCACCGAACTCCGCAGGCCAGTGCGGTACTGCCAGGCCGTTCTCGTTCAGGATTCGCATGGTCGTGACCACTTCGTCCTTGCTCAACTCCTGACCCGTCGCGTTCTTCTCGCGAATCTCGGCGGGGATCTTCGTGGTGAAGAACGTCCGCATCTCGTCGCGGAACGCGGCCTCTTCTTCTGTCAGGGCAAGATTCATCGACAATCCTCCGTGCTCGTTCGCTTATCTCGGTATCGACCGTACTCCCTGGTAACTCTGGGATATTCTCCGCTCACTATGACTTTTCTGGCGCTGGTTCGGCACGGTGAAACGAACTGGAATTTGCACGGCCGCCTGCAGGGCTCCTCGGACATCCCACTCAACGACACCGGGCGCGCTCAGGCCCGCGAGGCGGGCTACGAACTGGAGTTTCGTACGTGGGATCACCTGGTCAGTTCGCCGCTGGTCCGGGCCGCGGAAACCGCGGACATCATCGGGGCTCATCTGGGCATGACCCGTACCGCCGAATTCCCGGATCTGGCCGAGCGTCACTTCGGTGACGCCGAGGGATTCACCGACTGGGACGCGTACTCGCATTGGCCGGACGGGCGATACCCGGGCCTTGAGCCGCGATCGAATCTGATTGTCCGGGGCGTGCGAGCCGTCGACGAGATCGCCTCTCGCTATCCCGACTCGGCGGTGATCGCGGTGGCCCACGGCGGCGTCATTCGAGCCATCTTCGATGCCATCCGTCGACGACACTCCCCCCGAATACTCAACGCCGGTGTCTCCACACTCGAACACGACGGCACCCGATGGACGGTTCGCACCATCAACGGCGTTGCGGTCTGACAGGATTTTCGTCCATGGAGATCGAACGTCGCATCGCCGAACTCGGCTTCGAGCTGCCCGGTGAACCGAGCGCGCCACCGGGATTCGAGTTCTCCTTCGACTGGGTTCGCGTGCGCGGCAACCGAGTGTTCGTCTCGGGTCACTCGCCCCTCGCACCGGACGGAACCCTTGCCGGCCCGTTCGGTGCGGTGCCGTCCGAGGTGAACCTCGACGCCGCCACCGACGCCGCGCGTGACACCGCGCTCGCGGTATTGGGCAGCCTCGCCCGAGCCCTCGGCGACCTGGACCGCATCAGCGCGTGGCTGACCGTCACCGGCTCGGTCAACGCCGATCACGGCTTCACTCAGACCACCACCGTCGTCAACGGGTTCTCCGATCTGGTGTTGGCGATCTTCGGACCGGAGGTCGGTGCGCACGCGCGGACTGCGTTGGGAGCGGCCGCATTGCCGATGAACAACACCGTCGTCGTGTCAGCGGAACTGGAGATCGACGGGTAGGTTTTTCTCCACTCGTCTTTACAGCGAAAGCAGGCCTAGATGGTGCGCAGATCCTCTCTGGTTCTGGTCGCGATTCTGATCGGCATACTCGGGTTGTCCGGGTGCAGTTCGTCGTCGCAGTCCCTCCTGGACCGAGTACGCGACGACGGTGTGCTCGTCGTCGGCACCGAGGGCACGTACAGCCCGTTCAGTTATCAGGGCGGGGACGGCCAACTCACCGGCTACGACATCGACGTCATCAACGCGGTCGGCGACGAACTGGGCGTCCGCGTCGACTTCGTGCAAACCCCCTTCGACTCGATCTTCGCCGGCCTGCAATCGCAACGCTTCGACCTGATCGCGAACCAGGTGTCGATCACCCCCGCCCGGCAGTCGGCCTACGACCTGTCCAAGCCCTACACGGTGTCCGAAGGCCAGATTCTCACCGCCGCGAACAACACCACGATCACCTCGACAGCCGATCTGGCCGGCAAGACCACCGCCCAATCGTCGACGAGCAACTGGGCCGAGGTCGCTGCCGACGCGGGCGCGAACGTCGAGGCGGTCGAGGGATTCGTCCAAGCAGTCGCCCTCGTCAAGGACGGCCGGGTGGACGCCACCGTCAACGACTCGCTCGCCATCGCGGAATACCTGCAGCAGACCGGCGACACGGGAGTGCGGGTGTCCGGAAACACGGGCGACACGACGCTGCAGTCCTTCGTGGCCCGCAAGAACAGTGGCCTGATGGACGAGGTCGACGCCGCCATCGACACCCTCCGGGACAACGGCACGATCGCGGAGATCTCGAAGAAGTATTTCGGCAGCGACGTCGCGGCACCGACCGCCGACACCGCGGCACCGGTGAGCGAGGACGCAGGAACCACTGCGCCGTCGAAGATGCAGTTGGTGCTCGACAACCTGTGGCCGATGCTGAAGGCGACGGTCACCATGACGATCCCGTTGACCGCCGTCAGTTTTGTTGTTGGACTGGTCATCGCCCTCGCCGTGGCACTCGCCCGAATCTCTTCGATCAAGCCACTGGCCGTAGTGGCTCGGTTCTACGTCTCGATCATTCGCGGCACTCCCCTACTGCTGCAGCTGTTCATCATCTTCTACGGCCTGCCGCAATTCGGCATTGTGATCTCGCCGTTTCCGGCGGCGGTCGTGGCGTTCTCGCTCAATGTCGGCGGCTACGCGGCCGAAGTCATTCGCGCTGCGATACTGAGCGTGCCCAAGGGCCAGTGGGAGGCCGCGCAAACGATCGGCATGGGATACCGAACCACGTTGCAGCGCATCGTGCTTCCGCAGGCACTGCGCACTGCCGTGCCCCCGCTGTCGAACACGTTGATCTCGCTGGTCAAGGACACCTCGCTGGCGTCGACCATCCTGGTGACCGAACTGCTGCGCGTCGCACAGCTGGCGGCGGCTCCGACCTTCGACTTCTTCACGCTGTACTCCGTTGCCGCCCTGTACTACTGGGTGATCTGCATAATTCTCTCGTTCTTCCAAGGCAAACTCGAAGTCCGACTCGACAGGTACGTGGCCAAATGACAGACCTGCTGGAAGTTTCCGCACTGAAGAAGTCGTTCGGACCGATCGAAGTACTGAAAGACGTCTCGTTCACCGTGCCGTCGGGCACCGTCACCGTCATCATCGGGCCGTCCGGCTCCGGCAAAACCACGGTGTTGCGAACGCTCAACGCTCTCGACCGAGCCGATGCCGGCCTGATCCGCATCGGCGACGTGTCGGTCGATTTCGCCGAGCCCGTGGACGCCGCGCGATTGCGCCACTTCCGCGCACAGAGCGGCATGGTGTTCCAGAGCCACAATCTGTTTCCCCACAAGACCGTGCTGCAGAACATCATCGAGGGACCGGTGATCGTCCAGAAACGGGCCAAAGACGACGCCACTCGCGACGCTCACGCGATCCTCGATCAGATCGGTCTCGACGGCAAGTCCGACCAGTACCCGTTCCAGCTTTCCGGCGGCCAACAGCAACGCGTCGGAATCGCCCGGGCCCTCGCCCTGCGCCCCAAACTGATGCTGTTCGACGAGCCGACCTCCGCGCTCGATCCCGAACTGGTCGGCGAAGTACTGGGCGTCATCAAAGGCCTTGCCGCCGAAGGCTGGACGATGGTGATCGTCACCCACGAGATCCGCTTCGCCCAGCAGGTGGCCGATCAGGTGCTGTTCCTCGAGAACGGCGTCGTCGTCGAACGCGGGACGCCCGAGCAGGTTCTCGCGAACCCGACCGAGCCCCGTACTCGACAGTTCCTGCAGCGGATATTGGCCTAGCGGCCAGTGGAGTGGTTAAGTGCCGCCTGGGGCACTTAACCACTCCACTGCGTCAGCACCTTGTCCAGGGTGATCGGGAGGTCGCGGACTCGGACGCCGGTGGCGTTATAGACCGCATTGCCGATGGCTGCCGAGGAACCGACCGCGCCGATCTCACCGATTCCCTTACCGCCCATCGGTGCCAGCTCGGTGTCGACCTCCTCGATCCAGACGGCGTCGAGATCGGTGACGTCCGCGCACGCCGGGATGTGGTACTCGGCGAGGTCGTGGTTGGCGAAGCCGCCGAATTCGTGATCGACGATGCCGCTCTCCATCAACGCCATTCCGAGTCCGAACGTCATGCCGCCGATGAGCTGCGACCGGGCCAGCCGTGGATTCATCACCTTGCCGATGCCGAACACACCCAGCATCCGGCGCACGCGTACTTCACCGGTGTCGACGTCGACCGCCACCTCGGCGAACTGGGCACCGAAGGCCATGCGCGCC
Source organism: Rhodococcus sp. 1R11 (assembly GCF_004563845.1). Taxonomy (NCBI): domain Bacteria; kingdom Bacillati; phylum Actinomycetota; class Actinomycetes; order Mycobacteriales; family Nocardiaceae; genus Rhodococcus; species Rhodococcus sp. 1R11. The sequence continues at coordinate 40,486 of NZ_SPNG01000016.1, forward strand.
AGCTCTTTCTGCGCTTCGACGTCATCGGTTGTATCGGCCTCGGCGGAGTTACCCGGCTGCAACGGTCCCTGGTCCCGCAATGCGTTACAGACCTTGGTGACCGCCCAGCCCCAGGAGGAGGTGCCCGAGGATCCACCGGCACCGGGGGCCTTGGGCAGAGCGCTGTCGCCCAGTTCCAGTGTGACGGCATCCGCGTCGACCTCGAGCGCATCAGCGGCAATCTGCCGCAGCACGGTCCGCGCACCGGTTCCGATGTCGGATGCAGCGACGGACACCGTGATCGTGCCGTCCTGCTCGACACGCGCCGCCGCGGTACTCGGCGAGATCAGCACCGGGTAACTCGCTGTCGCGACGCCCATTCCGAGCAGAGTGTTGCCTTCTCGGCGGCGGCCCGGCGTGGAGTCTCGACGATCCCAGCCGAATTTTTGAGCGCCCTCGCGCAGGCACTGCACCACGCTGCGGGAGCTGAACGGATTTCCACTCGCGGGATCGACGTCGGGTTCGTTGCGGATCCGGAGCTCGATCGGATCGATTCCGGTGGCCGTTGCCAATTCGTCGATTGCCGTCTCGACGGCAAACATCCCGGGCGCTTCTCCGGGGGCTCGCATCCAGCGCGGGGTGCCGACATCCAGGGTGGCGAGCCGATGCGTGGTGGCGCGGTTGGGCGAGGCGTAGATGTGCCGGGTCGATTCCGACGTCTGTTCGCAGAACTCGAAAATCGTGCTGGTCTGCTGAAAGGAATCGTGAGCGATGGCCTGCAGCTTGCCACTCGAATCCGCACCGAGGCGAACGTGATTGAGCGTCGGGGTGCGGTATCCGACGACATCGAACAGGGCCTGCCTCGGAAGGACCAGCTTGACGGTCTTGCCGGTTGCTCGCGCCGCCATGGCCGCGAGGACCGCATTGGGCCGTGTACTGCCCTTCGCTCCGAAGCCTCCGCCGACGTTCTCTGCTATCACGCGAACGTTCTCGGGTTCCAGTCCGAACGCCGTGGCGAGATCGCCCTGAACTCCTGACGGTGCCTGCGTCGAATCCCAGACCGTGAGTACACCATCGGACCATCGAGCCGTGGTGGCATGCGGTTCCATCGGACTGTTGTGCATCGGAGCCGTCGAGTACCAGTGGTCGACGACGTGCTCGGCCGTCGTCAATGCAGCGTCCGGATCACCGACCGTGACGTCGGTGGGGAACCCCGCGTTGACGGACTCGGGCGCGTACAGCGAGCTGTGATCGGCGCTCAGGGTGTTGTCGGGTGAGCGAACGTCGGCGTAACGCACCTGTACTGCGGCCGCAGCCGCGCGGGCATTCTGGAGGGTGTCGGCCAGAACGACGGCCACGATCTGGCCGCGGTAAGCAACGGAATTCGATTGCAGCACGTGCAGTTCTGCATCTTCCACGTCGCCCAGCTTCTCGGCGTTGCCGTGCCACAAGAGCGCGTGCACCGACGGTCCTCCGTCAGCGAGTTCGACGTTCTCGACCGTCCCGGCGGGAACCGTCGCGGGCACGTACCAGGCGTACACCTGGCCGGCGATCGGCGGCTGCTCGGCTGCGTAGCGCGCTCGGCCGGTGACCTTGTCGACGGACTCGGTGCGCTGAATCGACTGGCCGATCGATGCCGTCATGACCGATCTCCCGACTCTTCGTGTGTGCCCAGCTCTGCCAATTCCACCAGAGTGCGCGTCACCAGGTTCGTGACCAGCGAAACTTTGAAGGCGTTGTCTCGCAACGGCTCTGCCGCGTGCAGTTCCTCGGTGATCGCAGCCCGGAACGACGCCTCGTCGGGAGCGGTTCCGAGCAATGCATGTTCGGCGGTTCGGGCCCGCCACGGTCGGTGCGCCACGCCGCCCAGCGCGATCGACACCCCACGTACGATTCCGTCCTCGACGTCGAGCACAGCGCCGATCGACGCGACCGCGAACGCGTACGACTGTCTGTCCCGTACCTTCCGATACGTCGAAACGGTGCCGTCGGCAGCCTTCGGAATTTCGATGGCGGTGACGATTTCGTCTCGGGCGACAGTGTTGTCCCGCGTCGGATCATCGCCGGGCAACCGATAGAACTCGTCCATCTCGAGTTTCCGTTCACCGTCGACTCCGCGAACGACGATGCGCGCGTCGAGAGCCGACAGCGCGACGGCCATGTCGGACGGATGCGTCGCCACGCACGACGACGAGGCTCCGAGGATGGCGAGGTTTCGATGCTCGCCGTTACGTGCCGGACAGCCCGAACCGGGTTCGCGCTTGTTGCACGGCTTGGATGCGTCCATGAAATAGACGCATCGGGTGCGCTGGAACAGGTTTCCGCCGGTGGTGGCCATGTTGCGCAACTGGCCCGAGGCCCCGGACAACACTGCCCGTGAGAGCACCGGATACCGCTGGCGGACGACCGGATGCACCGCGAGATCGCTGTTGGACACCCCGGATCCGATCCGAAGCGCTCCGTCGTCAGCGACATCGATGTCGTGCAGCGGCAATCGCGTCACATCGATCAACGCCGATGGTGCGGCCACACCCAGCTTCATCAGATCGACCAGATTGGTGCCGCCACCGAGCAACATTGCGTTCTCGTCCCCCGCCAGGCGTTCGAGAGCGTCGTCGATCGCAGTGGCGGTTCGGTATTCGAATGTTTTCATGACGCGTCCTGCACTGCGGGCACGATGTTGGCGTAGGCACCGCAGCGGCACAGATTGCCGCTCATGCGCTCACGCACTTCGCCGGAATCGAGCTCGACGTCGGTGGCCTCGAGGTCCTCGGTGACCGCACTGGGCCAGCCTTGTTTGGCCTCTTCGATCACCGCGACCGCCGAGCAGATCTGCCCGGACGTGCAGTATCCGCACTGGAATGCGTCACGGTCGACGAAAGCCTGCTGCACGGGATGCAGCGTGTCGCCATCGGCGAGGCCCTCGACCGTGGTGATCTCGCGGCCGCCCTGCGCGACAGCGAACGTGAGGCAACTGTTGATCCGTCGGCCATCGACCAGGACGGTGCAGGCACCACACTGACCGTGGTCGCACCCCTTCTTGGCCCCGACGAGATCCAGGTTCTCGCGAAGTGCGTCGAGCAGTGTGGATCGGGTGTCGCAGTCGATCTCGCGATCGGTTCCGTTGACACGCAGAGTGACGTTGGTCATGCAGGTGCAGATACCCCGGCCCGGGGCCACCAAACGCTCGAGCCTGCGGGTCGTGCGCGGAACTTCGTAGTGGGCTACGAAGTTCCGTGCACGTGCGGCGAAGCCGCTCTAGCGCTTGCCCTTGAACTTTCCGCCGCCGCGCGGACCGCCGCTACGTCCGGGAGGACCGGAATCGGGCTGCAACTGAATCAGCACGCCACTGATGCGGGTACGGCGTAGCGCCTCGACCGTCTCGTCGGCGAGGTCGGCAGGCAACTCGACCAGCGAATGGTCGGGGCGAATGCTGATGTGCCCGAAGTCGCTTCGACGCAGACCGCCTTCGTTGGCGATGGCACCGACGATGGCACCGGGGGCGACGTGATGACGCTTCCCGACGCTGATCCGGTACGTCGCCATCTCCTGGCCCGTCTTGCGGTGATGCGAACTGGCTGCATCCTCGTCGAACGTCCGAGGGGGCCGCGGCTCACGAGGCTCGCGGGGTGCCCGCGGCGGGGCAGGTGGCTCGGGCTTGAGCAGAAACGCTTCGCCGTCCCGCGACTGGATGGCCAGAGCTGCTGCGATATCGACCAGCGGCACGTCGTGCTCGCGCTCGTAGTCCTCGATGAGACGGCGGAACAGCGCCAGATTCTCGTTGCCGAGGCTCTCGGTGATGGAGTCCTTGAACTTCGTGACGCGCTGCGCATTGACGTCGTCGACGCTGGGGAGCTGCATCTCGGTGATCGGCTGCCGCGTCGCACGCTCGATGGCCTTGAGCAGGTGACGCTCGCGGGGCGCAACGAACAACAGGGCCTGACCGGCGCGACCCGCGCGGCCGGTACGGCCGATGCGGTGTACGTAGGACTCGGTGTCGTGCGGGATGTCGTAGTTGATGACGTGCGAGATGCGGTCGACGTCGAGACCACGAGCCGCAACGTCGGTGGCCACCAGAATGTCGATCTGGCCATTTTTGAGCTGGCCGATGGTGCGTTCACGCTGTGCCTGCACGATGTCGCCGTTGATCGCGGCGGCGGAGAATCCCCGTGCGCGCAACTTCTCGGCGAGCTCTTCGGTGGCCTGCTTGGTGCGCACGAACATGATCATGGCCTCGAACTCTTCGACCTCGAAGATTCGAGTGAGCGCCTCGAGCTTGCGCTGATGGGCCACCTGAACGTAGCGCTGCGTGATGTTCGGTGCCGTCGACGTCTTGGTCTTGACGGTGATCTCCACCGGGTCGTGCAGGTACTGCTTGGAGATCTTGCGAATCGCGGCCGGCATCGTGGCCGAGAACAACGCGACCTGCTTGTATTCGGGAGTGTCGGAGAGGATGCGCTCGACGTCCTCCTGGAACCCCATCTTGAGCATCTCGTCGGCCTCGTCGAGCACGAGGTATTCGAGCCCGGAGAGGTCGAGTGTGCCCTTCTCGAGGTGGTCGATCACACGGCCCGGGGTTCCGACGATGATCTGGGCACCCTTGCGCAGGCCGGACAACTGGATCCCGTACGCCTGACCGCCGTAGATGGGCAGAATGTGCAGACCTGGAATGTGGGTGGCGTACTTGCCGAACGCCTCGGCCACCTGGAGCGCCAGCTCGCGGGTCGGTGCCAACACCAAGGCCTGCGGCGTCCGACGCGAGACATCGAGACGAGACAGGATCGGCACCGCGAACGCGGCGGTCTTACCCGTTCCGGTCTGCGCGAGGCCGACGACGTCGTTACCCGCCATCAACGGCGGGATGGTGGCCGCCTGGATGGGCGACGGGCTCTCGTATCCGACGTCGCGCAGGGCCTTCAGGACCCGCTCGTCTATTCCGAGATCGGCAAAAGTGATGTCGTCATCCGCTGTCGAAGAAGACTCACCTGCGTGGACGGGAGGGGACGAACTCGTCTCGTCAGACGTCACGGCGGCATCCTGATCAGATTCTGAAGTGCTCATATACACCCGAGTTTAGTACCTGCCCGGCCCCCGCGACTCCTTCTGCGCTGATCAGGTGACGAAAACAGCGGTGATGGGGGCACGCACACGCGGCCCTGCGAGGGCGACCCGACGGAGACACACGACCGGACACCGTTATGTTGTACCCCGAGTCACACTCACCTCCCCCGAAAAACGACCGAAAATTCACAAAGCGGACAACCTCGGTGGTGCGTTACGGACTCGGGTGTGATGAAATGCACAACTACCACGCTATTTATCCGTAAGGGGTCCAGCAGTGCGCGAATATTCTGTGCCGGCGTCATTCACCATTCCCGACGACGCATCCATGGCCGACACCGTCTTCCGGTACCAGAAGGAATCACCGAACTTCGTCCCGTTCCAGCGCCTGGTGAACGGCACCTGGACCGACGTCACCGCGGGTCAGTTCGCCAAAGAGGTCATAGCCGTGGCCAAGGGCCTGATCGCGTCGGGCGTCGAACTCGGCGACCGCGTCGCGATCCTCAGCGCGACCCGCTACGAGTGGGTCGTCCTCGACTACGCCATCTGGACCGCCGGCGGGTGCACCGTCGCGATCTACGAGACCTCGTCGCCCGATCAGGCCCAGTGGATCCTCGAGGACTCCGCTACCAAGCTGCTCGTAGTCGAGACCGCAGCGCACGTCTCGAACCTGAAGGACGTCACCGAGGGTGCCGCCGAACTGCGCGAGGTACTCCAGATCGACGGCGGAGCCATCGACGAACTGACCACCCGAGGCGCGGGAATCAGCGACGAGGACGTGCACACCCGTCGACACCAGGTCACTGCCGCCTCCCCCGCGACACTGATCTACACCTCGGGCACCACCGGCCGCCCCAAGGGTGTCCAGCTGACACACGCGAACTTCTACGCCGAGGTCCAGGCCACCCAGATCGCGCTGCACGACTCCATGCGCGAGGGCAACCGCACCTTGATGTTCCTACCGATGGCGCACGTGTTCGCCCGCGCGGTGTCGTTCGGCTCGTTCGAGTCGAAGGTGACCGTGGGCCACACCTCGGACGTGTCGACACTGGTGGATCAGTTCGCCGTCTTCAAGCCGAACTTCATCCTGTCGGTGCCGCGCGTGTTCGAGAAGGTCTACAACTCGGCCAAGCAGAAGGCACACGACGGCGGCAAGGGCAGCATCTTCGACAAGGCCGCCGCGACGGCCATCGAGTGGAGCGAGGCCCAGGAGAAGGGCGGCGCAGGCCTGGTCCTCAATCTCAAGCACACGGTCTTCGACAAGCTCGTCTACTCCAAGTTGCGAGCTGCCCTCGGCGGTAACTGCGATCGTGCGGTCTCGGGCGGTGGCCCCCTCGGCGCTCGCCTGGGCCACTTCTTCCGCGGCGCGGGCGTCCCGGTCTACGAGGGCTACGGACTGACCGAGACCAGCGCGGCCGTCACCGTCAACACCACCAAGGAACAGCGCGTCGGCACCGTCGGCAAGCCCATCGACGGTCACGCGGTCAAGGTCGCCGAGGACGGCGAACTGCTGCTCAAGGGCCCGGTGGTGTTCAGCGGCTACTGGCACAACGAGAAGGCCACCGCCGAAGCGATCGTCGACGGCTGGTTCCACACCGGCGATCTGGGGTCGATCGATCAGGAAGGCTTCGTCTCGATCACCGGCCGCAAGAAGGAAATCATCGTCACCGCAGGTGGCAAGAACGTTGCCCCCGCGGTGCTCGAGGACGCGCTGCGCGCCAACGCGATCATCAGCCAGTGCCTCGTCGTCGGTGACGCCAAGCCGTTCATCGGTGCGCTCATCACCCTCGACCCCGAAGCAATGCCGGGCTGGCTCGAACGCCACAACCTCGCTGCCGACATCCCGTTCTCGGAGCTGTCGAAGAACGCCGACCTCGTCGCCGAGATCGACAAGGCCGTGGCCGAGGCCAACAAGAAGGTCTCCAACCCCGAGCAGATCAAGAAGTACACGATCCTCGAGAACGACTTCACCGTCGAGACCGGTGAGCTGACCCCGACGATGAAGCTCAAGCGCAACATCATCCACACCGAACGTGGCAGCGACATCGAGGCCATCTACTCGTAGATCGCCCAGCACGAGTGCCGAAGGGCCCGACGCGAGCAATCGCGTCGGGCCCTTCGTCGTACAGCATGTGATCGTCAGTGCATGTGATCGTCAGTGCATGTGATCGTCGAGGAATTCGGCGACCACCGTGGTCACGGCTTGGTGGATCTTCTCGTGCAGCAGATCGTGGCCGCCGTCCTCGAACTCGCGCAAGCTCGCGTGCGGAACGCTCCCGATCCACTCGCGGACGGCATCGACCGGTGCCAGACGATCGTCGACGCCGTGCACGGCCAGCAACGGAATGACGTTGTCGGACAGGTCGTCGGCGGACCCGGTCACGGACTTGGGTGTGCCGCACAGAATCGCGCAGCGGACCGCCTCGGGGTGCGCGCCCAGCGCTGCGATGGCCGTCGCAGCTCCGAGCGAATGGCCCATCAGAGCGAACGACAACTCGGGGTGCTCGGCCTCGGCGATGTCGATCAACTGCAGCGCGTTCTGGGCGAGACCGGGGATCTGTGCTGCGTCGGTCAGTTCCCCCTCGGTCAGGCCGTGCCCTACGTGATCGACCGCCCACACGTCCACCCCACGCTCGTTCAGTAGCCGAGCGAAGCGGTGGTAGTGGGCGCTGTTCTGGCCGAGACCGTGCAGGAAAACGAGACCGAATCGAGCGTCGGCGACGGTCCAGGTTCGATAGTGGACAGCACCGGTGGCTCCGTCGAAAAAAGGCATTGAATCATTTTGCCTGTTCCCGCCGGCTTCCGCGCGCAACGTGACCGGTGCCGCTGTCGCGGGTCGCTAGGGTGGACGCTTGTGTTCCTCCTCGGCGATCAGGTCGTCTACAGCGCCAGCGACCTCGCCGCTGCCGCATCCTGTGAATTCGGACTGCTCCGAAGACTGGACGCTGTCACCGGCCTGATCCCCCGGCAGAGCGTCGCAGCCGACCCGATGCTGGACCGCACCTCCACACTCGGATTCGAGCACGAACGACGCCAACTCGAGGCGTTCGAGCAGCGTTTTCCCGGTGGCGTCCTGACCATGGACCGACCGGGCCGCACCGCACAGGAACTGGCGAACGCGGCGTGGGCGACCTTCACCGCCCTGACCTCACGCACGCCGGTGCTCTATCAGGCCACCTTCTTCGACGGACGATTTCTCGGTTTCTGCGACTTCTTGGTTGCCGACGGTTCTCGTTACACCGTCTACGACACGAAACTGTCGAGACACGCGAAGGTGCCGGCGCTGCTGCAATTGGCCGCGTACGCCGACGCCCTGCAGGCCGGGGGTATCACTCCGAGCGAGCAGGTCCATCTGATGCTCGGCGACGGCAGCGACTCCGCGCACGCGCTGGCCGATATTCTCCCGGTCTACCGGCAGTCGCGGGCACACCTGCAGCACATTCTCGACGAGCATCACGCCGAGGGCACCGTCGTCGATTGGTTCGATCCGCGGTATTCGGGATGCGGGCAGTGCGATGCCTGCACCGCCGAGGTGGAGCTGCATCGCGATCTGGTGCTCGTCGCCGGTATGCGCGGCAGCACCAGGGACCGCCTCCTGGACGCGGGGATCTCGTCGATCGACGAGCTCGCCGAGTCGAGTACCCCGGTGGACGGCATGTCCACTCGAACACTGGAGAACCTGCGCGCGCAGGCGGCTCTACAGGTGCGCCAAGAGCGCAGCGGGGCAGCCGAATTCGAGGTCTTCGACGCCGAGGCACTGGGGGTGATTCCCGAGCCCGACGACGGTGACATCTTCTTCGACTTCGAGGGAGATCCGCTGTACGCGGAATCCGGTTCGTCCGACTGGGGTCTCGAGTACCTGTTCGGCGTCTACACCGCGGACGGCGACTTCCTGCCGTTCTGGGCGCACGACCGTGCGCAGGAACGTCGTGCGCTCCTCGACTTCCTCGACTATGTCGCCGCCCGCCGAGCCGAGTATCCGAAGATGCACGTGTATCACTATGCGCCGTACGAGAAGACGGCCCTGCTGCGGCTGGCCGGCCGGTACGGAGTGGGCGAGGACGCCGTCGACGATCTGCTGCGGGAGAACGTTCTCGTGGATCTCTACCCCGTCGTGCGGTCGGCTGTTCGGATCGGTGCCCGCTCGTACAGCATCAAGAAACTCGAACCGCTGTACATGCCCGCGGCCCGTGACGGAGACGTCACCGACGCGGCGGCGTCGATCGTCGAATACGCGCACTGGTGCGAACTGCGCGATCGAGGCAAGGACGCCGAGGCGGCAGCTCTGCTCGCCGACATTGCCGAGTACAACCGCACCGACTGCGAATCGACACTGCGACTGCGTGATTGGCTGCTCGATCGGGCATCGGACGCCGGGGTGGCACCGCGGTCCCCGCAGCAGCTGGACCTCGAGGACGTCGTCGACCGCACCGCGACCCCACTCGAACTCGAACTGGCCGAGCACGCCGGACTGCCGTGGGGTCGCACGCCGACGCAGCACGCGCTCGGATTGTTCGCCGGTGCCATCGGATATCACCGACGAGAGAACAAGCCGTTCTGGTGGGGCCACTACGACCGCCTGACCCATCCGCTCGACGAATGGGCCGACGCCGCGGACGTTTTGAAAGTCGAGCGCGCCGAGCTGGTGCACGACTGGATGAAAACTGCACCCGGACAACGGGTGCTGCGTCGTCAGGTCAAGTTGATCGGGCACCTGAGCAACGGTGTGCTGTCCGGCTCGAAGGTGAAACTGCTGTACGAGAACCCAGCCCCGGAGGGGTTGACGAAGCAGCAACCGACGCATCGGGCCACCACATCGGTGGAGATCGTGCAGACCGGGTACGAGGGGACCCTGAATGTGGTTGTCGTACAGGAGAATCTACGGAAGGGCGTCGAGGAGTACACCGATTTCCCGGTTGCCACCGCCCCCGAGCCGCCGCCGAACACCAAGCATCTCGAGCAGGCGATCGTCTCCGTCGCGACCGAGGTTCTCGGCGGGTTGCCGGAACTGCCGCTCACGGCCGTCGCCGATCTGCTGACGCGCTCGACGCCTCGAACCCTTTCCGGCTCCGGCCTTCCCGCGGTCCACGACAACGACTACGCACATGCGATCACGGACGCGCTGCTCGATCTCGATAATTCGTACGTCGCGGTGCAGGGCCCGCCCGGCACCGGGAAGACCTACACGGCGGCGCGCGTCATCGAACAGCTCGTGAACACACATCATTGGCGGATCGGAGTGGTCGGCCAGTCGCATCACGTGGTGAACAACCTGCTCGACACCATCGTCGGGGCCGGGGTCGACGCCACGAAGGTGGGCAAGAAGGCCCCGACCGCGCACACCGTCGTGGACATCACCGGATACTCGCATTTCGTCACCGAGGCAGACGAGGGCTGCGTCATCGGCGGCACCGCCTGGGATTTCTCCAACCCCAGCCGAATTCCACCCGGCTCTCTCGATCTACTCGTCGTCGACGAGGCAGGTCAGTTCTCCCTCGCCAACACCATCGCCGTCTCGGTATCGGCACGTAATCTGCTGCTTCTCGGCGACCCGGCGCAGCTCCCCCAGGTCAGTCAGGGCACCCACCCCGAGCCCGTCGACGAATCCGCACTGGGATGGCTGACGAACGGGCATGCCACGCTGCCCGCCGACCGCGGTTACTTCCTCGCGACGACGTGGCGGATGCATCCGGATCTGTGCGCACCGGTGTCGACGCTGTCGTACGAGGGCAAGCTCGAATCGAACAAGGATGTGACACAGTCTCGTTCGCTGTCGGATCTGGAACCGGGCCTGCATGTGGTCTACCTGGACCATCACGGCAATTCCACCGACTCGATCGAGGAAGCCGACGAGATCGTCACGCGGGTCCGGTCGTTGCTCGGTCGGCCGTGGGTGGACCCCGCACACGGCGGCGACCCGCGGCCGATGCAGCAGGCCGACTTTCTGGTGGTCGCGGCCTACAACGCACAGGTCGCCGTCATCGTCGAGCAACTCGCGGCCGCCGGTCTCGACGAGGTGTCGGTGGGAACCGTCGACAAGTTCCAGGGGCGTCAGGCACCGGTGGTCCTCATCTCCATGGCAGCGTCGGCCATCGAGGACGTGCCCCGCGGAATGGGATTCCTGTTGTCGCGCAACAGACTCAACGTCGCCATCTCTCGCGGTCAGTGGGCAGCGATTTTGGTACGCTCGCGCGCGCTGACCCACTATCTACCGTCGACCCCGGACGGACTCGTCACGCTCGGCACGTTCATGCGGCTGTGCGAGAACGCCCGTCAGCCGAACGCCATACCCTCGCCGCGGTAAGTGGGAACGGCGTCGACCGATCCGTCGGAATGCACCAGCGACAGAGTGTCGAACCGCTCGCACAACTCCCCGGCCTTGGCGTGGCGGAACCAGATTCGATCGCCGATGCGCACCTCGTCGGCCCCGCTCACCGGGGTCTGCACCTCCCCCGCGCCCTCGTTGCGCAGCAGTTTCAGGCCCGACGTGACAACACCCGCGGCCCTCCTGGACCAGCCGACCGGTCGGGGTGATCGCGACCAGGACGCCGGGCCCGACGCGATGTAGCCGCCGCCGAACGCGGTGGCGATCCGCGGAGTCGGCTTGCGCACCACCGGCAGTGCGAAGAACAGCGAGGGTTCTGCCGAGAAGGCGCGATACCGATCGAACAGGGTCGGCGCGAACAGACCCGAACCCGCGGTGACCTCGGTGACGGCCGGATCCGCAGCGGAGAAATCGATCGACCCGGTACCACCGCTGTTGACGATCTCGAGCGGGCCGATCGCCGCGGTCACGGCGTCGACCACTGCTGTTCTCCGCGCACCGATCTCACGAGACGACAACGACTTCATCAGCTCGACAGCGACGTTGGCGTCGGGAACACCGGCGATCTGCGCCTCGTAGAACATCAACCCCACCACCCGGAACCCCCGCGAGCGAGCCTGCCGGGCGAAGCGCGCCACCTGCTCCGGATCCCGTAGCGGCGAGCGGCGGACCCCGATGTGCAGCGGCCCCACCCGCAACGATGCGTCCACGTCGATACAGATGCGGGGCTTGAGCAGGTCGCTGTGAGCGGCGTCGCGTATCAGGTCCAACTGCGCAAGGTCGTCGACCATCAGCGTGATGCGGCCCGACAGTACGCGGTCGTTGACCACCTCGGCGAGCGCCGTTCGATCGACCGTCGGATACCCCATCAGAACGTCGTCGACGCCGGACCGCGCCAACCAGATCGCTTCGCGCAGCGAATAGGCCATCACTCCGGATACACCCTCCGCCGCGAGCACCCGATTCAACACGGCTCGACACCGCACCGACTTGCTGGCGATCCTGATCGGTACACCGTTCGCGCGTGCGCGCAGTGCTGCAGCATTGGCATCGAGAGCTGTCAGATCGACTGCTGCCGAGGGAGATTCGAGACCCTCGGTGGCTGCGACAATGCGAGACAGCGGGGTCGTAGCGGTGGTGGTGTCACCGGCGATCGAACTCATTGGGCACATTCCTTCGTCGTCGTTGCCGGGCCGACACAGTCAAACACTGAGCAGCCGAAAAGTCCCGTCGAGCGTCTTTCTACTCAGCGGTCTTCGGCCTTCGCGGCGATCAAACCCGACAAGTCGTCGATCTGGGCCAGCACTTCGAGATCGTTACCGTCGACCAACCACCGCAGCACCAAACCGTCGAGAGTCGCCATCCCGAAGCGGGCGATCGACTCCACCGGTTCGAGCCACCGCGTGCCGGTGTGGTCGGAACAGTTCTCGAAGAACAGCTGCGCCTCGGAATCCCTGATTCGATACTGCCCGCTGGCGATCTCGGCGGCCGTGGCCGAACCCAGTGCGCGGTGCCGCAACAGATACGTCTTGATCTCGTACGCCAACAGCTGCCGACCGGGCGATTTCTCGATCAGCAACCACACCGCACTCAGCCCGCTGTGCACCAACTCGCGCAGCCCCCGAACACCGGGTAGTTCGTGTGTTCCGACCGCGCTGTCCAACGCGGCGTGCAGTATCTCGGTGACGTCGACGATGAGGTGCTCGCCCATCGCGATCACCAGATCCTGCTTGGTCTCGAAGTGGTATTGCACGATGCCTTTGGTGACGTCGGCATAGTCCGACAGCGCCCGTACGGTGAGCGACTCGATGCCGACCCGCTCGGCGACGTCGATGGCCGACTGCACCAGTTGTGCGCGGCGCACGTCGGCGGGCAGCCTCAATTGCATGACCCGATCCTAGGTCGCGGTCGACATCTGTGCCTTGGATTGCCCCACCGGAGCGCGCTGCGGGATAGTGATTCGATGATCGAGCGGTCGTGGCAGAACTGGGCGGGCAACCAACACGCATTCCCGGCGCATCGCGCCGAGCCCTCGTCGGTCGAGGAGCTGCGTGCGGTTCTGTGCGATGCCGCCGAACGGTCTCTGCCGGTGCGCTGCGTCGGGGCAGGGCATTCCTTCACTCCCATTGCCGTCACCGACGGTATCCAGATCGGCTTGGATGCACTGAGCGGTATCGAATCCGTCGAACGCGCCGACGACGGGTCTGCCCAGGTGACGGTGTTGGCCGGCACCCGACTCCGAGAGTTGTCGACGCGGCTCTGGGAGCTCGGTCTGGCGATGACCAATCTGGGCGACATCGACGAGCAGTCCGTCGCCGGGGCCATCTCGACGGGCACTCACGGAACCGGTGCCCGATTCGGCGGCATCGCCACCCAGGTGCATGCGCTGGAGCTGATGACCGCGGACGGACAATCGGTTCAGTGCTCTCGCGACGAGAACACCGAACTGTTCGACGCAGCCCGCATCGGTCTCGGCGCTCTCGGCGTCATCACCCGGGTCACGCTGCACTGCGTCGCGGCGTTCGCGCTGCAGGCCGTCGAGACGCCGTCGACGCTGACAGCGACCCTGCGCGATCTCGATGCCACCGTCGCCGGCGTCGACCACTTCGAGTTCTACTGGTTTCCGCACACCGATCGGGTGCTCACCAAACGCAACACCCGCCTGCCCGGTGACGCCGATCTGCGGCCGCTGGGCAAGGTGCGCTCGTACCTCGACGACGAACTGCTGTCCAACACGGTCTTCGAGGGCCTCAACCGAGTGGTGACGCGAGTGCCTGCGTTGATTCCCAGGGTGAACGCGGTCTCGGCCCGAGCACTGTCGGCTCGCGAGTACACCGACCGCTCGTACCGGGTGTTCGCGTCGTCGCGGACGGTCAAGTTCGTCGAGATGGAATACGCTGTGCCCGTCTCCGAGATCGCCTGGGTGCTGCGCGAGGTGGATCGCTGGCTCGAGCGTTCTGCAATCTCCATCGCGTTCCCCGTCGAGGTTCGGTTCGCGGCCGCCGACGACATCTGGCTGTCCACGGCATCAGGACGTGCGACGGCGTACATCGCCGTGCACCAATACCACCGGCGCGATCACCGTGAGTATTTCGACGCGGTCGAATCCATCTGCCGCAGCGTCGTTGGTCGGCCGCACTGGGGCAAACTGCACTCCCTCGGCAGTGCCGAGCTGCGCGATTCGTACGAACACTTCGACGACTTCCTGCGCATCCGCGATTCCCTGGACCCGACGCAGCTGTTCCGCAACGACTACCTGGACCACCTGCTGTCGTGAGCGGTATCTCGTACCCTGCTACGAAATACCGCGCACGACGAGTTCGCTTACATTGGACTCGGTGAGCACAGGAAAACGCGCGCTGTCCGGCATCATCGCCGCCGGAGTCGTCCTCGGCGTCGGCGAATTGATCGCCGTCCCCATCGGACCGAACTCGTCACCACTGACCGCCGTCGGATCCTCGGCCGTCGACAACAGTCCGGCCCCGGTCCGTGAATGGGCCATCGACACGTTCGGCACCTCCGACAAGCTCGCCCTGTTCGTCGGCATGGCCGTGGTCATCGGTGCTATCGCCGCCGCGGCAGGAATCGCTCGCAAACCGATCGGTGCTGTGGTGTTCGCCGTCTTGGGCGTAATCGGCGTCCTCGCGGCAGTGACTCGACCTGGTGCGACGGTGTTCTACGCAGTCCCGACCATCGGCGGCGTCATCGTCGGTATCGTCGTGCTGCACGCCCTGATCGGAGCTGCAGCCCCGGTGAGCGACGGGATGAACCGTCGCAGCTTTCTGACCCTGGCCGCCGGTGCCGCAGTACTCGGAGTGGTCGCAGGGACGGCCGGACGAATGCTCACCTCGGCGCGAGCGGTCACCGCCGATCGACTGGGCTTCATGCTTCCGACCCCGTCGCCACAAACGCCGATACCGGCGGGGGCGGACCTGAAGATCGACGGCCTCGCGTCGTACATCACCCCGAACGAGGACTTCTACCGCATCGACACCGCGCTGGTCGTGCCACGCGTGGCGTCCGATACGTGGTCGCTGCGGATCCACGGGATGGTGGATCGTGAGATCGAGTTGACTTTCGCCGATCTGGCGCAGCGTCAGGCAGTGGAGAAGACAGTCACGTTGACGTGCGTGTCCAACATCGTCGGCGGCGACCTCGTCGGCAACGCGACGTGGATCGGCTACCCATTGAAGGACATCCTCGAAGAAGCGGGCATCTCCCCCGACGCAGACATGGCCCTGTCGTCCAGCAGCGACGCCTTCACCGCGGGCACTCCCCTCGACGTGCTGCTCGACGGTCGGGACGCGCTGTTGGCCGTCGGAATGAACGGCGCGCCGCTACCCGTCGAGCACGGTTACCCGGCGCGACTGGTCGTGCCCGGACTGTACGGATACGTCTCGGCCACCAAGTGGGTCACCGACATCGAGATCACCCGATTCGACAAGGTGACGGCGTACTGGACCGACCGCGGCTGGGGCGCACTCGGTCCGATCAAGACCGCTGCACGCATCGACACTCCGCGGTCGGGCAGCTCCGTATCCGTAGGTAAGACCGTGTTCGCGGGCGTCGCCTGGGATCAGCACACCGGCATCGAGGCCGTGGAAGTGCAAGTGGACGAGGGCAATTGGGTGCCGGCAACCCTGTCGGAGGAGTACTCCAAGGACACGTGGCGGCAGTGGATGATCGAGCTCGACCTGCCGGCGGGCCAGCACGCGATCCGCGCCCGGGCCACCAACTCCGCCGGGGAGCTGCAGACCAACAAGACTGCAGACACCGTCCCCGACGGAGCAACCGGCTACCCGAAAATCTCGGTGACGGCGAACTGATTCAGGAACTCGCGAAGCTGGCGCGAACCGAGTTCTCCGCCAACTGCTTCCGTTCGTCCGCGGTGAGGCCCATGCCGGCTTCGAGGGCGGTGAAGTTGTCGTCGACGTAACCGCCGAAATAAGCGGGGTCGTCGGAATTGATCGACACCGACAGACCGCGGTCGAGCATCTGCCGTAGCGGCAACTGCGCGACGTCGTCGATCACCTTGAGCCGCACATTGGACAACGGGCAGACGGTGAGCGGAATCTGTTCCTCGACAAGTCGATTCACCAGCGCCTCGTCTTCCAGGCATCGCACGCCGTGATCGATGCGCTCGACCTTCAGCAGATCCAGTGCCTGCCAGATGTAGTCGGGCGGGCCTTCCTCACCGGCGTGGGCGACCACGTGCAGGCCCTCGGCGCGCGCCTTGGCGAACACGTCGACGAACAGCGACGGCGGGTAGCCGACCTCGGCGGAGTCGAGACCGAGGCCGATGATCGGAGCCTTCATCGCCAACAGATCGTCGAGCAATTGGTTGGCGTGCAGCACCGGCTTGTCTCGCAGGATCGACGCGATCAACCCGCTGGTGACGCCGAATTCGCGCTCGCTGGTCGCGCACGCGTCTGCCAATCCCTCGACGACAGCCTGGAGCGGGACACCGCGCTCGGTGTGCGCCTGCGGATCGAAGAAGATCTCCGCATGCGTCACCCCGGCCTGCGCGGTGCGGCGGAAGTACGCGCGCGCCAGATCGGCGAAGTCCTCGGCCGTGCGCAACACGGCCATGTTCGCGTAGTACAGATCGAGGAAGGACTGCAGGTCGGTGAACTCGTACTTCGCCTGCAGTTCGTCGATATCGTTGTACGGCAGCGTGATTGCGTTGCGCTCGGCGAGATCGAAGATCAGCGGCGGTTCGAGCGACCCTTCGATGTGCAGGTGCAGTTCGGCCAGTTGATCGTTACTCACTCATACGATTCTACTTGCCGGTGTACGTCGCCTTACCCGGGCCGACCTCGAGGAAGCTCGTCACCGCACCGCGCAGATCCTCGGTCTCGAACAATGCGCCCGACACCGCGGACGTGATCTCGTCCGCGTGCGCCACACCGCCCGAACGCCACGCCGCCACAATCTGTTTCGTCGCCGCATGGGCGACGGTAGGGCCGTCGGCCAGTCGGTGAGTCAACGCGAGCGCCGCGGCATCGACGTCGTCGTGAATTTGATTGACCACGCCCCACTCTTTCAACGTCTGGGCGTCGTACAGATCACCGGTCATGACGAATTCACGTGCCCGACCCGACCCTGCCCGCTCGGCCAAACGCTGCGGTCCGCCCATCGACGGCGTCAATCCGACCACGGTCTCGACCAGACCGAACTTGGCCTTGGGCCCGGCGAGAACGATGTCGCAGGCCAGCGAGATCTCGAACGCCGCGGTGAGCGTCAAACCGTGCGCGGCGTAGATCACCGGGCACGGCAACGCCTCGAGCGGATGAATGATGCCGGCGAACAAACCACGCCACAGATCGGTGCCTTCGGCCGCAGACAATCCCTCGAACACGTGCACGTCGACGCCCGCGGAGTTGACCTTGCCCTCGGCACGCAGCAGCACCGCACGCGGCGGATTCGCGGCCAGATCGGCGACGTTCGCGGCCACCGCGTCGAACATCGCCTGATCGAACAGGTTGAGGGGGCCGTGATCGAAGGTCAGGACAGCGACCTCGGCACCGGCCGCAGTGGTCGATCGAACGAGCGAGGTAGGTGCGTCAGCCATCCTCGCATAGTGCCACACGCGTTCCGGGGCGTTGTTACCAACGAGTATTGTTCGCGTATTAGCCGTTACCGAGAGGAACAAGTAAGTGAAGCGCAGCCTGTTCGAGTCCGACCACGACGACTTCCGCGCATCGGTACGCGAGTTCGTCACCAGGACCATCACGCCGGTGGAGGAGAAGCTGGTCGAACAGCGATACATCGACCGTGAAATCTGGCTCGAAGCAGGACGCAACGGATTCCTCGGCCTCGAAGTACCCGAGGAATACGGCGGCAGCGGAGCCGAGGACTACCGATTCAACGCCGTCCTCGGTGAGGAACTCGCCCGCTCGAGTGCCGCGGTGGCGTCGTGCTTCGGTATCCACGTCGACATCGTCGCGCCCTACCTCGTCAAGCTCACCACCGAGGAGCAGAAGAAGCGCTGGCTGCCCGGGTTCTGCAGCGGCGAGATCCTCACTGCCATCGCCATGACGGAACCCTCCGGCGGCTCGGACCTCGCCGCACTGAAGACCACCGCCGTCAAGGACGGCGACGACTTCATCATCAACGGCTCGAAGACGTTCATCACCAACGGCAATTCCGCCGATCTCGTCATCGTCGCCACGCGCACGACGCCCGAGAAGAAGGCGAAGGGAATCACGCTGTTCGCCGTCGAGAACGGCACCGAAGGATTCACCCGCGGCCGCAAACTCGACAAGGTCGGCCAGCCCGAATCCGACACCGCCGAACTGTTCTTCGAGAACGTGCGAGTGCCCAGCGCCAACATGATCGGCGAATTCGACGGTGGCTTCATCCACATGATGCAGCTGCTCCCCCAAGAACGCATCAGCTGCTCGGTGGCCAACCTCGGACACGTACGGCCCATTCTCGAAGAGACACTGCAGTACGCCAAGGACCGCAAGGCATTCGGCCAGCAGATCGGCTCACTGCAGTGGAACAAGTTTCTGCTCGCCGAACTCGTCACGAAACTCGATGTAGCTCAGGCATACATCGACAACTGCATTGCCGCTCACGGCCAGGGCGAACTGACCGCCATCGATGCAGCCAAGGCCAAGTGGTGGAGCTCGCAGGTGCAGAACGAAATCCTCGATCACTGCGTCCAGCTGCACGGCGGCTACGGATTCATGAACGAATACCGCGCCGCCCGCGCCTGGAAAGACGCTCGCGTGACCAAGATCTGGGCCGGATCGAACGAAATCATGAAGGAGCTGATCGGCCGGGATCTGGGGCTGTAGTGCCTGCGGCACTCACTCGAACGCAGGCCGGGCGTAGAAGCAGACCGCGACCATGCCGACCAGGAGCACGACGGCGGGCAGAATCAGCGACTGCGCCATGGCGTTGGTGAACCCGTCGCGCAGCATCTCCGGCACTCGGCCGGCGAATTCGTTTGCGCCAGAGGCCGATCCCCCGGCAGGTAGCTCCGCGGCCAGCCGAGACTGAATGAGCGCGCCGATGCCCGCACTGCCGAGCACGGACCCGATCATGCGCGTGGTGTTGTAGATTCCCGAACCGGCGCCCGCCTGGCTCATCGGCAAGTTACGAGTTGCGGTGGCCGCCAGGGGCGACCAGATCAACGCATTCGCCACACCCATTGCGGCGACGGGGAGCAGCAACTTCCAGATGGCCGTCGTGGGCGTCATCTCGTAGGCGAACCACACCAGCGACGCAGCGAGGATGAACAGCCCTGATCCGGCGATGTACCGCGGATGCGTCTTGTCGACGAGTTTGCCGATATTGGGTGCGAGCAGTCCGGTGAGCAGCGCCATCGGAACGAACAGCAATGCCGATCGGGTGGGCGTCAGACCGGTGACGCTCTGCGCATAGAACATGATGGGCAGCATCATGCCGGCCATCGCGAAACCCATTGCGGCGATGGCGATATTGGACAGCGAGAAGTTGCGATCGCGGAACAGGGCCAACGGCACCAGCGGCTCGCTGGTATTCACGGACTGCCAGTAGACGAACCCCGCGAAGACGAGCAGACCGACACCGATGAGAATCCAGACGCCGGTACCCCAGTCGTACTTCTGACCCTCCTGGATACCGAAAACGATGCAGAAGAGTCCGACGGCGCTGAGCGCAACGCCTACTAGATCGAACTTGTGATCGTGGGTCGGCAATACCGGAACGAACTTCAGCGCCAACGCAATTGCGAGAATGCCCACCGGCACGTTGATGAAGAAGATCCATTCCCAGCCGAGCGAGTCGACCAGCACACCGCCGAGAATCGGCCCGACGAGCGTTGCGACGCCTGCAACGGCACCCCATGCCCCCATCGCCGTTCCGCGCTTCTCGGCCGGAAACACGCGAGTGATCACTGCCATCGTCTGCGGGGTGATCATCGCCGCGCCGAGGCCCTGAACCGCGCGGGCAGCGATGAGCATCTCGATCGATCCCGACAGTCCACACCACACGGACGCGAGGGTGAACAGCACCAGGCCGGCGATGTACAGATTCCGAGGACCGAACTTGTCGCCCAATCGGCCCGTGACCAGCAGTGGTACTGCGTAGGCCAGGAGGTACGCGCTGGTGACCCAGATGACGTTGTTGATGTCGGTGTTCAGCCCGGTGAGGATCGCAGGTTGCGCAACCGCGACGATCGTCGTGTCCACCAGGATCATGAAGAAGCCCAAGCACAGTGCCCACAGCGCCGGCCACGGTCTGATCTCTTGCTGCGACGGGGCAGTCTCGACGGAATTCATGTAGCGCTCCCTATCCCCGAAGTCGGGTTCGTGTGATGCGCGGAGATGTGATGCGGCCAGTCGAGCTCGCCGCTGTCGATCCGATCGAGGTAGCGCGTCAGCCACTGCACTTCTGCGCGCAGCATGTGGTAAATGTAATCGATTCCGGCCCAATAGATTTGGGATATCTGTCGATCTGCTGCGAGCTGTTGATAGCCCGACAGTTCCTCGATGTCCGCGGTCAGGTCCACCATTCGCTCCCGCAACAGGGCGGTCGCGTCGGATGCGGGAAGATTGTGCATTTCGGACAGGCCGAGGACGAACTGCGGGTATTCACGAACCGGCGTTCTCAGAATTTCGGTCAGCCGATCGGTGAGCACTTGCCGTCCGGCCGAGTTGATCCGATAGGTGGTGCGCTCTGGACGTCTGCCACCCCTGTCGGTTCCGACCTCGTCGACCAGCTTCTGCTCGTGTAGACGCGCGACCGCGTGATAGAGCGAACCCGGGCGAATCTTGACGATGCGATCTTCCTTGCGAGAGAGCAGCAGTTGATACATCTCGTAGGGATGCATCGGGCCCTCCGCCAGCAGAGCCAGAATCGAGACGCCCAGCGGATTGACGGTTCCGGCTCGCATCGATCCCCCCTGCCACCTATCCCGCACGAATTATTCCAACTGGAACATAGGGCCGGAGGCAGCCTCGAGCAACCCGGACAATGCGCCCACCAGGGGACAAAGGCGTCTTTCGACGCAGAATGGGCACCGACCGCGGTCGATGCCCTTACCGAACAGACGAAGGCCGGATACTCGGAATTACTTCCGTGTATCCGGCCTTGTCACCGAGTTTCTGGTGCTGAAAAAGTCTAGAGTTTCAGTCCACCAGGAGAAATCGGGTTACGAAGCTTGAATCAGATGGCGCGGACGCCGGTAGCCTGGGGGCCCTTCTGACCCTGGCCCACCTCGAACTCCACGCGCTGGCCCTCGTCGAGCGACTTGAAGCCGCTACCCTGAATCTCCGAGTAATGAACGAAAACGTCCGGTCCGCCACCATCCTGCTCGATGAAGCCGAAGCCCTTTTCGCCGTTGAACCACTTCACACTGCCCTGCGTCATTCTGTAAACCTTCTGTAAGCGAGCTAGATCTTCACGTCGAAGCTCTAATCTCAAAGCCGAGTCTGCCATCTATCGGCGCTGAGCGAAACACCGGGGGCGAAAAAGTTCGAAAGATTGCTTTGGGACGGTGAAACAGAAATGCCGCCACAGCTGCCGCAGCCCGTCGGTTCCGGTGCCGTCGCTACTGTCGAACCGTGGAATTGCCTGCCTACGATGCCGACCGATTCGATCCCCACCGACTCGACATCGTCCGACTCGCCTGGTGCCGCCGGCTGTCGTTGGACGACCGTGCCCTCGATACCACCGCGGACCGCGTCGAACATCGGACCGACACCGAGAACATCGTCGTACTCCGACTGGCGCAGACCACTGTGATCGTCGGTCCCACCTGGGCCGTGGACGCCGCACGCGGCATCGAGGGCCAGGCAGACACCGGTCGGACGTGGTTGTCGACGCTGCTGGGCGATCGCGTCGAGCAGTACGAGATCGACTCCCACACGCTGGCCTACGGATCCGAGATCGGCCACACCATCGACGTGCACGATCCGCTGATCTCCCACGACGCAGAACACGCCCGCGCTCTGGCGGAGCGCTGCAGCGAGGCCGACGTGACGGAGGCATTCGGCGAGCCGGTGTCGCGGCACTGGTTCACGTTGCTCGGGGACGACCGACCCGCGGATTCGGCGCGATCCCTGGCCTCGGCCGGGTACTCGGAAGAAAACATGATCCTGGCCGACATGCGTGTTCTCACCGACCCGGACCACCGACGACACGGATACGCCGTCGTCGTCGGCCGGCTCGCGACCAACGACGCCATCGACGACGGCCTGATACCGCAGTGGCGAGCGCGACCGGAGAACACGACCGCTCGACGCCTTGCCGCCCGGCTCGACTACGTGGAGATCGGTGCCTGCCACAGCGCCGTGCGTCGAACCTAGGCGCTTGAATCCGTTCCGGACTGGGTAGCGTTCGTGAAACCGACCGATGTGAGGAGTTCGATCATGGCCGAGGACGCCGCCTACGTGAAGCCGGGCAAGGAATTCAAGCGCGACACCAACTACATCCCGACGCGCATCACCGCCGACGGCCGGGACGGCTACCCGGTGGAGCCCGGGCGTTACCGTTTGATCGCGGCGCGAGCCTGCCCGTGGGCCCACCGATCCATCATCGTGCGACGTCTGCTGGGACTCGAAGATGTTCTGTCCCTCGGCATTCCGGGTCCGACCCACGACCCACGCAGCTGGAACTTCCAGGAAGAGCCGGGCGGCGTCGACTCTGTTCTACAGATCCCTCGGCTGCAGGACGCCTACTTCGCACGGTTCCCGGACTACGAACGAGGCATCACCGTGCCGGCGATCGTCGACGTTCCCACCGGCCAGGTCGTCACCAACGACTACCCGCAGATCACCCTCGACCTCAGCACCGAGTGGACGCAGTACCACCGCGAGGGCGCGCCCGATCTGTACCCGGAGGCGCTCCGCGGCGAGATCGACGAGGTGGCCGATCTTGTGTTCAGGGACGTCAACAACGGCGTCTACCGTTGCGGGTTCGCCGGATCGCAAGAGGCATACGAGAAGGCGTACGACCGCCTGTTCGCTCGCCTCGACTGGCTCGTCGAACGGCTGTCCACCCGGCGGTATCTCGTCGGCGAACACATCACCGAGGCCGACGTGCGACTGTTCACCACCCTCGTCCGTTTCGATCCCGTCTATCACGGCCACTTCAAGTGCAACCGCAGCAAGCTCACCGAGATACCGGTGCTGTGGAACTACGCACGCGACCTGTTCCAAACTCCCGGATTCGGTGACACCGTCGACTTCGATCACATCAAGCGTCACTACTACGAGGTGCACACCGACATCAATCCGTCGGGCATCGTGCCGAAGGGGCCCGATCTGGCCGGGTGGCTCGAACCGCACGGACGTGAATCACTCGGCGGATCACCTTTCGGCGACGGGACTGCGCCGCAGCCGCCGAGGCCGAACGAACTGGTCCCGCCCGAGCACTGGGTGTAACAGTGACGGCTAGGTGCCGGCGTAGGTGCCGAAGCTCCAGTGGACCCCCTCGGCGTCGCGGCAGGTGAAGCCGCGGCTGCCGTAGTCCTCCTCGCGCAGCCCCTGCGTGACGGTGCCGCCCGCCGCGACGACGCGATCGTGGATGCCGTCGGGGTCATCGGTGACGATGTAGATCGACCCGACCCCCGGCGGCAGTTCTCCGATGGCACTCGCGTCGCGGACACTGCCCAGCATCACCCCGCCGCCGTCGGGCCAGCGCAGTTCCGCATGGTCGACGCGGTCGCCTTCGCCGTAGACCGCGCGCTCCTCGAATCCCAACACGTCGACGATGAATCGGATGGCGTCGCGTGCGTTGTCGTATCTCAGGGTGGGCCAGATATGTGTCGTCATGACGCCATACTTTGCTCGTCGCCGGCCGCGCAGTCTTGGACGAATGAGAACACTTCACGCTCTCGCCACGTCGTCGGCGACATACCGGCCATCGCCCGCCATTCTCGGTTCATGTGCGGCTGGTCGTAGAAGCCGCATTCGGCCGCCAGCGCAGCGAGGTCGGTACACGCCGGATCGCGCCACCGTCGATGCGAGCGATGGAACCGCGCGATGCGCACCGCCTCCTTGGGACCGACACCGAACTCGGCGCTGAACTTCGATACCAGGTGCCTTCTGCTCCAACCGAGGTCGAGCGCCACGTCCGCGACGCTCTGTACCGGACCCGACGTCAGGGCGGTCCAGGCCCGAGCAAGACGGGAATCGAGGTCGAACTCTCGCAGGCAACGCAGGAGGATCTCGTCCACCACATCGAACCGGGCCGCCCACGCCGGTGCCGCGCACACCCGCTCACGGAGTTCGGCTGCGTCCGCGCCCACCAGATCGTCGAGCCCGACCAGCCACTCCCCCAGCGCCGCCGTAGGAACCCCCAGCAACGCGCGCGAGCCGAGCGGCGTCAACGACAACTGAATTCCCGACTGATTGCCGTCGTGGGTGATCGTCACCGGCGACGTCGTGATCCCACTCGCCAGCGTCTCGAACACGCCCGCACCCTGACGCGGAGCCCGGGCGATCTCCAAGCGCGGCTCCATCGCCACGATCACCGTCAGATACGGACCCGGCATTCCCACGTGCTCACCCGGTGCCAATCCACGCGTCCGATACCCCTCGTACGGCCGCACGAACGGGCGCAACGCCGGACACGGCGCGCGGCGCGCGCCGTCGGACACCACCTCGCTCGGAGGAATCTGCACTCCGCGAGTCTAAATTGCCCCGTACGTGTGCAACGGAGAATTCGCGGGTAACTCCCCCGACGAGCGTCACCGACGCTCACAACCGGAAGAGGTATCGATGGCAGGCAAGAAGCACGACGCTCAGGTCGAGATCTCGAGCGGAGGCAGGCTCGAAAAAGCCCTGGTCAACATCCTGGACAACGCCAGCCGCCTACAGGGACCCGCCGTCGACAAATACGTCGCGCACGTGCGTCGAGCACACCCGTACGACACCCCGGCCCAGATCATCGAACGGCTCGAGAAGCGATTCCTGCTGGCGGTCACCGGAAGCGGATCGGCAGTGGGAGGCGCAGCGGCGGTCCCCGGAATCGGTACGGTCGCATCGCTCGCCGCCGTGGGTGCCGAGACCGCCTTCTTCATCGAGTCGTCGGCTCTGCTGACGCTGTCGGTCGCATCCGTGCACGGCATTCCCGTCGAGAATCACCAGCAGCGACGCGCTCTGGTGCTGTCGGTGGCACTGGGCGAATCGGGCATGCAGATCGTTCAACGAACAGTGGGCAAGACAGCCAAGAACTGGGGCCCGCTCATCACCTCACGCATTCCGGGCGGCTCGATGGCCAGCATGAACAAATCGTTGGTGAAGAAGTTCGTCACCAAATACCTGGCCAAGCGCAGCGCACTGCTGGTCGGCAAGATGCTCCCCGCAGGAATCGGCGCGGCGATCGGCGGCGCGGGCAACCGCGTGGTCGGCAAGGGAGTCATCAAGAACGCGCGTGACGCCTTCGGCCCGCCGCCCGCACGGTTCCCGGAAAATCGCATCATCGAACCGGACGAATGAGACTGCCAGGAATCTTCGAGAGGCTGTTGCGTTGACATCGAACATGACCTCCACACCTGAACTCGGCAAGTACGGCGTCTGGCGACTGCACTCGGCGTTCACGCCGGAGCTCTCCCGCGCCATCGAGTCCTTCGGCTACGGGACCATCTGGCTCGGCGGATCACCGCCCGCGGACCTGACGACCACCGAGGAGATCCTCGACGCCACCGACACCGTCGTCGTCGCCACCGGCATCGTCAACATCTGGTCCGATGCAGCCGCCGACGTCGCCGCGTCGTATCACCGCATCGAGAGCAAGCATCCAGGACGATTCGTCCTGGGCATCGGTGCCGGTCACCCCGAGGCCACCCAGGAATACCGGAAGCCGTACGACGCGTTGGTGAGCTACCTCGACGACCTCGACGAGGCCGGGGTCCCGATGGAGCATCGGGTCCTCGCCGCGCTCGGCCCCAAGGTGCTCGCGCTGGCCGCGAGCCGTACCGCAGGCGCGCACCCCTATCTGACCACTCCCGAGCACACCCGTGAAGCCCGAGAAGCATTGGGGCCGAACAAGATTCTCGCCCCCGAGCACAAGGTGGTGCTCGAGACCGATCCGGAGAAGGCACGCGCGATCGGTCGGCCACCGGTGAACAACCCCTACCTGCATCTGCGCAACTACACCAACAATCTGAACCGGCTCGGCTACTCGGACGAGGAAATCGGCGACGGCGGCAGTGACCGACTCATCGACGCGCTCGTCGCACACGGCGATGCCGACGCCATCGCGGCGCGACTCGACGAACACCTCACCGCCGGCGCGTCGCACGTGACGCTGCACTCGCTGCCCGACGACGCCGACCCGCTCGAGACGTACCGGGAGATCGCTGCAGCGTTGCACCGCTGAAACCGGGGTCATCCCGCCCGTCGGTCACACCCCGTAACCTCGTGTACCGGTTGCCGCCAAGCAACCGGCACACGAGGTGCACCGACGGCCAGGGGGACACCGCACAGATGACCAGCTACTCGGCTCCGGCGCTGGAAGCGCAGGCTCTGACGAAACAATTCGGTACCGTTCGCGCGGTCTCGGACCTGAGCTTCGTCGTTCCACGCGGAACCGTCACCGGCTTTCTCGGGCCGAACGGCTCCGGCAAGTCCACGACACTGCGGATGCTGCTCGGCCTCGTCGCCCCGACCTCGGGCATCGGCCTCGTCAACGGCATTCCGTTTCGCACGGCGACCCACCCGGCCCGTACCGTCGGTGCCGTTCTCGACTCGCTGAGTCTGCATCCCAAACGCAGCGCCGAGCACCACCTGAAGATCTACACCGCAGCGATCGGGGTACCCGACAGCCGCGCCCTCGACGTCCTGAACCTTGTCGGTCTGGGCGACGCGACGCACCGCGCAGCAGGCGGGTTCTCCCTCGGCATGCGTCAGCGACTGACGTTGGCCACGGCTCTGCTGGGAGACCCCGAGATTCTTGTGCTCGACGAACCCGCGAACGGCCTCGATCCCGAGGGAATTGCGTGGCTCCGGGACTTTCTGAAGGCGTTCGCGGCGTCGGGGAGAACCGTTCTGGTCTCGAGCCACATCCTGCGCGAGATCGAGCAGACCGTCGACAACCTCGTCATCGTCAGCGCCGGCACCCTGATGTACCAGGGATCCATCGCCCAGCTGCGATCCACCCGCCCGAGCCGCGTGCTCGTCGCTGCGTCCGACCCGGCGAAACTGGCTCTGGCGTTGGCGTCCACCGGGCTCACCGACACCCAACTGCTGCCCGACGGCCGCATCGGCGTCGCGGGTGCCGACGCCGCCACCGTCACTCGCATCGCCGCCGACGCGGGCGTCACGGTCTTCGGCACCACCAGCGAACACGTCGACCTCGAGCAGGTGTTCCTGTCCATGACTGCCGGTCAGTACACCGCAGCACCCGTCCAACCCACTGCATACGGACCGCCGCCGGGATACGGACCGCCGCCGGGTTACGGGCCGCCGCCGGGATACGGGCCGCCGCCCGGATACAACCAGGGGTACGCACCGCCGCCACAGAACTACGGCACACCGCAGAACTGGAACGGGGGTTCGCGATGAACGCACTGTTGACGTCCGAGATCCGCAAGGTCACCACCCTGAAGTTCTGGTGGGCGCTGGCGATCGCACCGATCGTCGTGGGCGTGTTCGCATCCGTCATCACCTCGGTGATCGCGAACCAGCTGGGCGAGTTCGAGGAAGACCTTCAGATCGCCGGCGGAGTCGCCTCCATCGGCCTGTACGTCGCCGCCGGTGCCGCCATTCTGTTCGCCGGCATCTTCGGCGCGGTCAACGCCGGCACCGAGTTTCGACACAAGACCATCACCACGAGCTTCCTGACGGCCCGCGGCAGGGACGGCGTCGTGGCCGCCAAACTCATCGTCACCGCCCTGTTCGGCCTGGGGTACGGCCTCGTCGTGCTCCTCGCGAGCCTGGTATGTCTGCTCATCTTCAGCGAACGGACCATCGTGCTCGACGGCGCCTTCATCGGCGTCGTCGCGTCGTGCCTGCTCGCCGTTGTGTTGTGGTCGTTGATCGGGGCCGGGCTCGGATTGCTGCTCAAATCCCCGACCTGGGCCGCCATCGTGCTCGTCGCCTGGCTGCCGTTCGGTGAAGGACTGCTGTCCCTG
This sequence comes from Rhodococcus sp. 1R11, assembly GCF_004563845.1. Lineage (NCBI taxonomy): Bacteria > Bacillati > Actinomycetota > Actinomycetes > Mycobacteriales > Nocardiaceae > Rhodococcus > Rhodococcus sp. 1R11. The sequence continues at coordinate 68,919 of NZ_SPNG01000016.1, forward strand.
ATTCTGTTCGGCGTCGGTTTCGGCCCGGTGGCCACTGCGCTGCCGTCGAACCTGACGTTGCCGACAATGGCCGCGACCCAATTGGACGACGCGGGCGACCTCGCGTCGTGGCCGTGGGCTCCGCTCGGCCTTGCCCTGTGGGCCGTGATCCTCACCGGTGGCGGTTGGTTCCTGGCCCGTACCCGAGACATCGACTGACCACCGGCATCGGTGGGGATGCTCGCCCGATCCTGCTGTCGGTAGCCGGGTCTACCGTGTGAATCGATGGCACACAGCGAATATGTGAAGGATCGAGCGGGGACGGACGGCAATACGGGCAGTACCCGTCTGCTGGAAACCGACCCCCGCTCGTCCGGCGTACCCACCGACTCCCGGCCGACGACCGCGTCGTCGATCACACCGCGTGGCTGGATCAGACGTCTGCTCGCGCAGTGCATGCTGCACCGACGGACGGCACTCGGCGCACTGGGCGTGACCATGCTCGCCGCCCTCATCGACATCTCGTTCCCGCTGCTGACTCGCCTTGCGATCGACGACGCCGGTGCCGGCAAGAACGACGTGATCGCCGGAGTCGCGATAGCTATCGCACTGCTGGGTGCTCTTCGGTTCGCCTGCCAGTTCGGTCGACGCATGCTCGCCGGGCGCCTGTCGATCGATGTTCAGCACGATCTGCGGATGGACCTGCTGGCGTCGCTGCAGCGCCTCGACGGTCGTAAGCAGGACGAAATCCGAACCGGCCAGGTCGTGTCGAGATCGATCACCGACCTGCAGTTGGTACAGGGTCTGCTCGCCATGGTGCCGCTCTCGGCCGGGGCAATTCTGCAGTTCGTCCTGGCCCTGGTCGTGATGGCATATCTCTCGCCGCTGCTCACCCTCGTCGCTGTCGTCATCGTTCCCGCGGTCAGCGTCGTCGTCTACCGAATGCGACCCACCCTCTTCGCTGCCACGTGGTCCGCACAACAGCGCGCCGCCGATCTGGCGCAGCACGTGGAGGAGACCGTCACCGGAGTCCGGGTGGTCAAGGGCTTCGGGCAGGAAGCGCGTGCGGTGGATCGCATCGAAGCTCTCGGGCGCAGGCTGTTCGCCGAACGCATGCGCTCGGCCCGCATCAATTCACGGTTCGCACCGACCATGGCAACCATTCCTCAGCTCGGACTGGTCGGCGTCATCGCTCTCGGCGGCTGGTTGGCACTGCACGGCCACATCACGATCGGCACCTTTCTCGCCTTCGCCACCTACGTGGCCACGCTGTCCGCCGTCACCCGAACCGTGTCGTCGGTGGTGATCATGGCGCAGCTCTCGCGTGCGGCCGTCGAGCGCGTCTACGAGGTGGTCGACACCGAGCCGACCGAACCGGAGCCGGCACACCCAATCGCACTGCCCGACGGACCCCTCGGCGTCCATCTGGCCGGCGTCACGTTCGGATTCGAGGCAGAGCGCACCGTCCTCGACGGCCTCGACCTGAGCATCGCCCCCGGCGAGACGGTGGCCGTCGTGGGACACGCGGGCTCGGGAAAGACCGCGCTCTCCCTGCTGCTCCCCCGCTTCTATCGCCCTACTCGCGGCCGGATCGCGGTGACCTCCGGGGACACGTCCATCGACATCGACGACCTCGATTCGGCGTCACTGCGCGAAGCGGTGTCGTTGGTCTTCGACGAACCGTTTCTGTTCTCCGACACCATCGCCGCCAACATCGCGCTCGGCAGGCCCGAGGCAAGCGCGGAGGAGATCGAACACGCGGCTCGACTGGCTCAGGCCTCGACCTTCATCGACGCTCTGCCCGAGGGCTACGACAGTCTCGTCGGCGAACGCGGCCTCACCCTCTCGGGCGGGCAACGTCAACGGATCGCCCTGGCTCGCGCCCTGTTGGTCGAGCCGCGGATTCTCGTCCTCGACGACGCCACCTCCGCCGTCGACGCCGAGACCGAGGCAGCCATCTTCGACGCGCTCCGCGGGGTCCGTACCCGCGCCACCCTCGTCCTCGCACACCGCCGATCGACACTGACGTTGGCCGACCGAGTAGCCGTCCTCGACGGTGGACGCATCATCGACACCGGCACAGTCGACGAACTCGACGAGCGTTGCCCACTGTTTCGCGCGCTCCTCGCCGGCGGAGACGACGAGGTGCACAGCGACGCCGCACCCGAGCCGCGTACGGAACCGTCGGCAGCAGAGCTCTGGCCGGACGATGCTCTGGAAGCCGCATCGAACCCCGGTGCCGCGATGCCGCCCGCAGGCGCCGGGGGCGGAGGAACCCACGGTGCAGCGATGGCCGGCGCATTCGGCTCGTTGGCACCGACGCAGGCCATCTCCGACGCGGTGGCAGCCCTACCACCGGCAACAGAGGAACCAGGCGGATCGGGACAACAGTTGCGTCGACCAGACCCGGAATTCCGGCTGTCACGACTGCTGAGTCCTGTCCGGCTGCTGCTGGCAGGTGTCGTGGTGCTGCTGGCGCTCGACTCGATCGCCTCCATCGCCTTTCCCTCACTCGTCCGGTACGCGGTGGACAGCGGCGTGGCGCGCGGGGACTCCGACACCCTGTGGATCGCAACATCGATAGGCGTCGCCCTGGCTGCTGCCAGCTGGTTCGTGGTCTGCGCGACAACCGTGCTCACCGCACGAGCCGGCGAGCGGGTGCTGTTCGGATTACGAGTACGCAGCTACGCGCACATTCAGAGACTCGGGCTGGACTACTACGAGCGCGAGCTGTCCGGTCGCATCATGACCCGTATGACCACCGACGTCGATGCACTGTCGTCGTTCATCCAGACCGGCGCGTCCACGGCCGTGGTCAGCGTCCTGACCGTCGTCGGCATCGCGATCGCACTGCTCGTCACGGATACGACTCTCGGGTTGGTCGCCTTGGCGGTCGTGCCGCCGCTCGCCGTCGCAACCGTCGTCTTCCGACGCATCTCCTCGGCTGCGTACTCGACCTCGCGCGAACGCATCTCCATCGTCAACGCCGACTTCCAGGAGAACGTCACCGGACTGCGCGCAGCGCAGGCGTACCGACGTGAGGAGTACGCAGCCTCCCGCTTCGCCGAACGCAGCAACCGCTACCGAGCGAGCCGCATGCGATCGCAGACCGCGATCTCGGTGTTCTTCCCGTTCATCACGCTGCTCTCGGATGTCGCGCTGGCCGTCGTCGTCTTCGTCGGTGCGCATCAGATCGCCACCGGCACCGCGACCGAGGGCACCCTGGTGGCGTTCGTGCTGTACCTCGGACTCCTCTTCGGCCCGATCCAGCAACTCTCGCAAGTATTCGACGGCTACCAACAGGCCCGCGTCGGCGTCGGCCGAATCGGAGACCTCCTACGTACGACGAGTTCGATCGAAACAGCGACAGCGGCCGGGTCCGGTGCAGTCGTCGGCGATCGGCTGCACGCCGACATCGACCTCGTCGACGTCAGCTTTCGGTATGCCGGAGCTCACTCCGACGCTCTCAGTGAGGTATCTCTCAGCATCCCGGCCGGCACCACCGTCGCATTGGTCGGCCGCACCGGGGCAGGCAAATCCACCGTCGTCAAGCTTCTCGCTCGGTTCTACGACCCGACCTCGGGTTCGGTACGCGTGGGTGGCCACGACCTCCGCGACTACCGGTTGTCCGACTACCGCCACCGGCTGGGCGTGGTACCGCAGGAAGCCCACCTGTTCACCGGAACGATCGCGTCGAACATCGCGTACGGCAGGCCCGACGCCAGCCGGGCCGACATCGAGAACGCGGCACGATCGGTCGGGGCCCTCGACACCATCGCTGCACTTCGCGGCGGTATGCAGCAACCTGTCGGCGAACGCGGCCAAGGGTTGTCGGCCGGCCAACGACAGCTCATTGCGCTGGCCCGCGCCGAATTGGTGGATCCCGATCTACTCCTACTCGACGAAGCGACCGCGACTCTCGATCCGGCTACCGAACGCAAAGTCCTCGAAGCCAGCAACGCCGTTGCGCGGACCCGCACCGCAGTGGTCGTCGCGCACCGACTGGCTACCGCCGCACGAGCGGATTTGATCGTGGTCGTCGATGGTGGTCGTATCGTGGAAGTCGGACAACACTCCGAACTTCGCAAACGGGACGGCTTCTACGCCACATTGTGGACTGCAGCCGAAACGAACCGGGGGAATAATTCGATAGTCAACAGGGTCATCGACAACGAGGCCGATGGTTACCGGTGAGTACATATCACAGCTACGTCCCGGACGCACGCGATCTCGACCGGAGGTCTAGCCTGGAGTCGTACGCGCGCTGATCGGGAACGAAGACAGAAACGAGGCGAACTACTGCCGTGAGCAGCAGCTCTACTACCCAATTCGGACAAAATCAATGGCTGGTCGACGAGATGTACCAGCGGTTCAAGCAGGACCCGTCGTCCGTCGACGCGAGCTGGCACGAGTTCCTCACCGATTACGACCCCGAAGCCGTGACCGACGAGAACCCCATCTCCAACGGTAAGTCCGGTTCCAACGGCTCGGCCTCGAACGGCAGCTCGGCCAAGTCCGCTCCTCCCGCAGCACCCGCGCCTCCCGCGAAGCCCGCCGCCTCGGCTGCGAAGGCCGAAGCCCCTAAGAAGGCCGAAGCTCCCAAGGCTGCTGAAACCAAGCCTGCGCCGGCGAAGTCGGCCCCGGCCAAGCCGGCCGAGAAGAAGGCAGCCCCGGCCAAGCCCGCCGCAGCCGAATTCGGTGAAGAGTCGAGCAAGATTCTGCGCGGCGCAGCTGCAGCGGTTGCCAAGAACATGTCCGCCTCGCTGCAGATTCCGACAGCTACCAGCGTGCGAGCCATCCCGGCCAAGCTCATGGTCGACAATCGCCTCGTCATCAACAACCACCTCGCGCGTACCCGCGGCGGCAAGATCTCGTTCACGCACCTGCTCGGCTACGCCATCGTGCAGGCCGTCAAGGCGTTCCCGAACATGAACCGCCACTTCGCCGAGGTCGACGGCAAGCCCAATGCCGTCACTCCGGCGTCGATCAACCTCGGTCTGGCGATCGACCTTCCCGGCAAGGACGGCAACCGTTCCCTCGTCGTCGCGGCCATCAAGAACACGCAGGACTTCACGTTCACGCAGTTCTACAACGCGTACGAGGACATCGTCCGGCGTGCGCGCGACGGCAAGCTCACCGGCGAGGACTTCCAGGGCGTCACGATCTCGCTGACCAACCCCGGCGGAATCGGCACCGTCCACTCCGTCCCGCGCCTGATGAACGGCCAGGGCGCCATCATCGGTGCCGGTGCCATGGAGTACCCGGCGGAATTCCAGGGTGCCAGCGACGAGCGTCTCGCCGAGTTCGGCGTCGGCAAGCTCATGACGCTGACGTCGACGTACGACCACCGCATCATTCAGGGTGCGGAGTCGGGCGACTTCCTCAAGACGATCCACAATCTGCTGATCAGCGACGAGTTTTACGACGAGCTGTTCCATTCGCTCAAGATCCCGTACGAGCCGATCCGCTGGCGCAAGGATCTGCCCGAGGGCACCGTCGACAAGAACACCCGCGTGCTCGAGCTCATCGCGGCGTACCGCAACCGCGGTCACCTGATGGCCGACACCGACCCGTTGCAGTTCACCAAGGACAAGTTCCGGATGCATCCGGACCTCGACGTAATCAGCCACGACCTGACGCTGTGGGACCTCGACCGCGAATTCAAGGTCGGCGGATTCCACGGCAAGGACAAGATGAAGCTGCGCGACGTGCTCAGCGTCCTGCGCGACTCGTACTGCCGCCACGTCGGCGTCGAGTACACCCACATCCTCGAGACCGAGCAGGTCTCGTGGCTGCAGGAACGCGTCGAAGCCAAGCACGTCAAACCGACTGTGGCACAACAGAAGTACATCCTCAGCAAGCTCAACGCAGCCGAGGCCTTCGAGACGTTCCTGCAGACCAAGTACGTCGGACAGAAGCGCTTCTCGCTCGAAGGTGCCGAGTCGGTCATCCCGATGATGGACTCCGTCATCGACCAGAGCGCCGAGTACGCCCTCGACGAGGTCGTCATCGGCATGCCGCACCGCGGTCGTCTGAACGTGCTGGCCAACATTGTCGGCAAGCCGTACTCGAAGATCTTCACCGAGTTCGAGGGCAACATGAACCCGGCTGCCGCTCACGGCTCCGGTGACGTGAAGTACCACCTCGGTGCCGAGGGCACGTACATCCAGATGTTCGGCGACAACGACATCAAGGTCTCGCTCACGGCGAACCCGTCGCACCTCGAAGCCGTCGACCCCGTTCTCGAAGGCCTCGTCCGGGCCAAGCAGGACCTCCTGGACAAGGGCACCGGCCAGGGCGGTTACTCCGTGCTGCCGCTCATGCTGCACGGCGACGCAGCCTTCGCCGGCCAGGGCGTCGTCGCGGAAACGCTGAACCTGTCCGATCTGCGTGGCTACCGCACCGGCGGCACCGTGCACATCGTCGTCAACAACCAGGTCGGCTTCACCACCTCGCCGGAGTTCTCGCGCTCGTCCGAGTACTGCACCGACGTGGCCAAGATGATCGCTGCGCCGATCTTCCACGTCAACGGCGACGACCCCGAGGCCTGTGCCTGGGTGGCTCAGCTGGCAGTGGACTTCCGTCAGAAGTTCCACAAGGACGTCGTCATCGACATGATCTGCTACCGCCGTCGCGGACACAACGAGGGCGACGACCCCTCGATGACCCAGCCGGCGATGTACGACGTGATCGACACCAAGCGCAGCGTCCGCAAGAGCTACACCGAATCGCTCATCGGCCGTGGTGACATCTCGCTCAAGGAAGCGGAGGACGCGCTCCGCGACTACCAGGGTCAGCTCGAACGCGTCTTCAACGAGGTACGCGAACTCGAGAAGTACACCCCGGAGCCCAGCGAATCGGTCGAACTCGACCAGCAGTTGCCGACCAAGCTCACCACCGCCGTCGACAAGGCCGTGCTGCACCGCATCGGTGATGCGCACCTCGACATCCCCGAAGGATTCAACGTGCACCCCCGCGTCAAGCCGGTGCTCGAGAAGCGTCGGGAAATGGCGTACGAGGGCAAGGTCGACTGGGCCTTCGGCGAACTGCTCGCACTCGGCTCGCTCGTGGACGAGGGACGCAACATTCGTTTCTCGGGCCAGGACACCCGCCGCGGCACGTTCACGCAGCGTCACTCGGTGATCATCGATCGCAAGACCGGCTCCGAGTACACGCCGCTGCAGAACATCGGCAGCGACAACCCCGGCAAGTTCATGGTCTACGACTCCGCACTGAGCGAGTTCGCGGCCGTCGGCTTCGAGTACGGGTACTCCGTGGGCAACCCGGACGCACTGGTGATGTGGGAAGCGCAGTTCGGCGACTTCGTCAACGGTGCCCAGTCCATCATCGACGAGTTCATCTCGTCCGGTGAAGCCAAGTGGGGACAGCTCTCCGACGTCGTGCTGCTGCTCCCGCACGGCCACGAAGGTCAGGGCCCGGACCACACGTCCGGACGCATCGAACGCTTCCTGACGCTCTGCGCCGAAGGGTCGATGACCGTCGCACTCCCCTCGACCCCCGCGAACTACTTCCACCTGCTGCGTAGGCACGCGCGTGACGGAATCCGTCGCCCGCTGATCGTCTTCACCCCGAAGTCGATGCTGCGCAACAAGGCAGCAGTGAGCAACATCGAGGACTTCACCGACGGCAAGTTCCACTCGGTGTTCGACGAGCCCACCTACGACACCGGCACCGGCGACCGCAGCAAGGTCAAGCGGGTGCTGATGGTCAGCGGCAAGCTCTACTACGAACTGCTCGCCCGCAAGCAGAAGGACAACCGCGACGACGTCGCCATCGTCCGCATCGAGCAGCTCTACCCCGTGCCGACTCGTCGGATCCGGGAAGCACTCGAGAGCTACCCGAACGCAACGGAATTCCGCTGGGTTCAGGAAGAGCCTGCGAACCAGGGTGCGTGGCCTTTCTTCGGTCTCGCACTGCCCGAACTCATGCCCGAGAAGCTGGTCGGCATCAAGCGCATCTCCCGTCGCGCCATGTCCGCACCGTCCTCGGGATCGAGCAAGGTGCACGCCGTCGAGCAACTCGAAATCATCGACGAGGCCTTCAACAAGGTCGGCGAAGACTAGATCTCCGACAGCGACAAGCGGCCCACTCCTTCGGGGGTGGGCCGCTTTCGTCGTTTCTGTGCGCACCCGGGTTGGGATCAATGTGGGATTCAGTCGGTCAGACTGCAACAGAGCCGCATTCATTCGGCTGTCGCCTCGGCCGCACTTCGGATGAATGTGGGATTCAGTCGGTCAGACTGCAACAGAGCCGCATTCATTCGGCTGTGGCCTCGGCCGCACTTCGGATGAATGCGGGATTCAGTCGGTCAGACTGCAACAAAGGGACATTGATCCCAACCGGGGAGGACGTCGAACCGGGGGACGCACACTGGGGCGGGGCTCAGGCGTCGGCGTCGGCTCCCAGCAGCGCGGAGATCATGCCCGGGGCCAGGGCGACAGCAGGCAGGGCGTTGACGTTCAGGTCGATCAACTCGTCGCGGGTGATCTGTGGATTTCTGAGCCAGGTGATGGTGGCTTCTTCGACGAAGGCGATCCATCCGCGGACGGCGAGGTCGATGGTGGGGGTGACATCGACGTCGAGTTGAGCGAGTTGGACGAGAGTGCGATCGGCCATGGTGGTGCGGGTCTGCTCGAACACCTCGCGCATCTGGGGGTCTCCGCTTGCCGTGCCGCGGAGCAGCGAGATGAAGGTGTCGCGTTTCTCGCTGACGTAATCGACGTAGTTGGCGATGGAGTCGCGCAGAATGTCGAACGGTTCGAGGTCGGGGTCGGGTGCGGTCCGTTCGATCATCGACCGCGACGCCTCGCGGACTATTTCGAGGTGAAAGTCCTGCTTGGACGCGAAGTAGTGAAACAGTAGGCCTCGGGACACTCCGGCCTGATCGGCGATGTCCTCGACGGAGATCTGCTCGAGGGGGCGGTCGGCCAACATCTCGGTGCCGAGCTCGATCAGCTGCGCTCGTCGTTGCTGCGGACTGAGTCTGGTCCTTTTCGTCGTCGATACTTCAGCGCGGTTCACATCCGCCATGCAATCATCCTATTGAATAGTAGTCAATAACTATTGACTCACACTCAGTAAGCTTCTAGTCTGCTCTACATGAGTCTTCCCGTAACAGATACTTCGGACCGTGCAACGTCGCCGCGTCACGTCGATACGCTGATCATCGGCAGTGGTTTCGCCGGGCTCGGAGCAGCGATCAAGCTGACCAAGGCAGGCAAGAAGAACTTCGTCGTCGTCGAACGCGGCCACGATGTGGGTGGTACCTGGCGCGACAACACCTACCCCGGTGCAGCCTGCGACGTGCCCTCGCATCTGTACTCGTACTCGTTCGCACTGAACCCGGAGTGGACTCGCTCGTTCTCCACCCAGCCCGAAATCCAGAAGTACATCGCCGGAGTCGCGCGCAAGTACGGCGTCATGGACAAGCACGTCTTCGGCACGGACGTGACCTCGGCGCGGTGGAACGCCTCCACCAGCCGCTGGGACGTCGAGACGACCACCGGCAACTACACCGCCAAGATCGTCGTCTCGGCCGTCGGCGCACTGTGTGAGCCCAACCTGCCCGACATCAAGGGAATTCACGACTTCGAGGGCGACGTCTTCCACTCCGCTCAGTGGAACCACGACGTCTCGCTCGCCGGCAAGCGCGTCGCCGTCATCGGGACCGGCGCGTCGGCGATCCAGATCGTTCCCGCCATCGCAGGCCAGGTCGAGCACCTCGACGTCTACCAGCGCACCGCGCCGTGGATCCTCCCTCGAGCCGATCGCCCGTACACCAAGCTCGAGCGCTTCGCCTTCAAGCACGTGCCCGGCTTCCAGCGCCTCGCCCGCGCCGGCATCTACGCGATGCGTGAGACCCAGGTCGTCGGACTGGCGAAGAACCCCGCGTTCATGAAGCCGCTGCAGTGGGCATCCGAGAATCACCTGCGCACGCAGATCAAGGACAAGGCGCTGCGCGCGAAGGTGACTCCGAACTTCCGCATCGGCTGCAAGCGCATGTTGATCTCCAACGCGTACTACCCCGCTCTCGCGCAGAGCAACGTCGACCTCGTGACCGACGGCATCGCCGAGATCCGCAAGGGATCGATCGTCACCAAGGACGGCACCGAGCGCCCGATCGACGCGCTTGTCGTCGCCACCGGCTTCCACGTCACCGATTCGCCTGCATACCAGGGCATCGTCGGCAAGGACGGCCGGACGCTGGCGCAGACGTTCGACGACGGCGGACAGCAGGGCTACAAGGGCGCCGCGGTGGCGAACTTCCCGAACATGTTCTTCCTCGTCGGCCCCAACACAGGCCTCGGGCACACCTCGATGGTCTTCATGATCGAGTCGCAGATCAACTACCTGGTCGACGCCCTGAACACCATCGACAAGCACGACATCGGGACCATCGAAGTGCGCAAGGACGTGCAGGACGAGTACAACGTGACCCTGCAGGACCAGCTCGCCAAGAGCGTCTGGATGAACGGCGGATGCGCCAGCTGGTATCTGGACAAGCACGGAAACAACACCACCTTGTGGCCCGGCTTCACGTTCGAGTTCCGTCGCCAGACCAAGCACTTCGATCTCGATGCGTACCGTAGCGTCGCAACCGCAGATCTGACCTCCGCAGCGTCGGCGAGCACGGCCGCCGGCACCAACACAGACAAGGTGTCCGCACGATGAGCACATTCACAGGCAAGGTGGCCGTCGTCACCGGCGCGGGTTCGGGAATCGGCCGGGCCCTGGCCCTCGAGCTGGCCGGGCGCGGAGCCAAGCTCGCACTGTCCGACGTCGACACCGCCGGCCTCGACGAGACGGTGCGCCGGGTCGAGGCACTCGGAGCCGAGGTGAAGTCCGATTTCCTCGACGTCTCGCAGCGCGAGACCGTGCTGGACTATGCCGACGCCGTCGTCGCGCATTTCGGCAAGGTCAACCAGATCTACAACAACGCGGGCATCGCCTACCACGGTGACGTGGAGAAGTCCTCGTTCAAGGACATCGAACGAATCGTCGACGTCGATTTCTGGGGCGTCGTCAACGGCACCAAAGCATTTCTGCCGCACATCAAGGCCTCCGGCGACGGCCACATCGTCAACATCTCCAGCCTGTTCGGCCTGCTGGCGATGCCGTCGCAGTCCGCGTACAACGCGGCGAAGTTCGCCGTCCGCGGATTCAGCGAGTCGCTGCGCATGGAGATGTTGATCGCGAAGGCTCCGGTAAAGGTGACCGTGGTGCACCCCGGCGGCATCAAGACCGCCATCGCCCGCAACGCCACCGTCGCCGAGAATTTCGACCAGGCCGACGTGGCGAAGTTCTTCGACAGCAAGTTGGCGAAGACCACCCCGATCGACGCGGCCAAGACCATTCTCAAGGGCGTCGAGAAGGGCAGGGGCCGCGTGCTCATCGGTTCCGACGCCATCGCCCTCGATCTGCTGCAACGCATCACCGGCTCGCGATACCAGGGTCTGATCGCTGCGGTGTCCAAGCGTGCCATGCCACGGTCGAAGAAGTAGGCGGGTCGCGTCGTGAAAGCCTTCTACGTTCCCCTGCCGATCGTTGCGGCGGCGCTCAAGCCCTTCTACCGCCTCGCGCTGAATCCGCGTCTGTCCTTCCGGGCGCAGCGGGCCGTCCTCGAGGCCGCGGCTCCCGTGCAGACGCTCCCGCACGGGACCGTCGCGCAGAAGCTGACGCTCGCGGGCAGGCGGGCCGAGCGAATCACCGTCGGAGCCACCGAACGCGACACCGCGATCCTGTACCTCCACGGGGGCGCGTTCACGATCGGTTCGATCAACACCCACCGATCGCTCGCCGCCCATCTCGCCCGAGAGTCGGCCAGCGCGGTGTACGTACTCGATTACCGCCTGGCTCCGGAGAACCCCTACCCGGCCGCGCTCGACGACGCCGTGGCGGCGTTCCGAGAACTGGTGCGTTCGCACGGCTTGACCCCGGATCGCATCGCCATCGCCGGTGATTCGGCCGGCGGCGGACTGACCGTCGCGACGGCGAGACGGCTGGTGGACGACGGCGCGAGGCCGGCAGCACTCGGATTGATCTCACCGTGGGTCGATCCGGGTGCACGCGACGCGGTCAAGCCGCGCGACCTGGTGGTCAACACCGGGTGGTCGAACTCCTCGGCCGACGCGTATCTCGGGGCGGGCGACCCCCTGGATCAAGGCTTCGCGCCGCTCCAGGGCAACCTCGACGAGCTGCCTCCGGTCGTCATGCACGTCGGGACGGACGAGGTGCTCTATCCGCAGATCACCGCGTTCGCGGACAAGCTGCGCCTGTCCGGCGTCGAACTCGAGTACATCGAGTACAAGAAGCTCTGGCACGTGGCGCATCTGCAGGCGTCGATCCTGCGGGAAGCAGCCGAGGCCGTCCAGCACATGGGTTCCTATCTGGGCCGCAAGCTCAGAGCAGAGCAGAAGACCGACGTGTCACAGGCTGTGCTCGCCGAGCCAGCGGCCGGCGACATCGCCTGACGCAGCACCCCCGCGGACCTCGCCGATCATGTCGGCGAGGTCCGCTGTCGTCAGCTCCCCTGCCACCACCGAGAACGACTTCACCGCACTCTCGTCCAGCACACCGGTGCGGTAGAGCGGAACGACGTTCTGCGCTGGATACACATGATCGTCGTCGGGCAGAGTCGTCAGATCCTTGGCCAGCGGACCGAACGAGGCAGTCCGAATCGCGAGAGCATCCACCGCACCGGAATTCAGGTCGTCGACGGCGAACTGCGCATCCGGGTAGACCATGAACTCGGAGAAACGGGCCCCGGTGAAGCTGGGACTGCCCATGCCCTCCGTCCTGACGTCCATCGGATCCACCTCCCCCTCGACCGTCCCGACTGTCACGCCGTCCCGACGGAGAAATTCTGTGACTGTCGTGCCCTCGTCCGAGATCGCGTCTGGAGCGAGAGCAAGGGCCAATCGATCCTCGGCGGTTGCGTAGTCTCCCACCGACAGTCCGGCGGGCAGCGATCGGTTCAGTTCGGTGAACACGTCCTCTGCTTCGGTTGCCCCGGCCAGGGTGTCGAAGGTGCGCAACAGGTCCCCGGTCAGGTCGGGGATCATCGATACCTCGCCGCGGTCCAGCGCCGCGAGGTACGCCGTCCGATCCCCCAGGTTCTCCGCGACGGAGACCTCGGCTCCCGTCGACCGGAGTCCTCCTGCGTAGATCTGTGCGAGCAACCGGGAGAGGTCGGAACTCCCGGCTCCGACGACGACGGGCATGTGCCCGGGTTCGGCCCGGTCGGCCGCACTGCACCCACCGACGGAACCTGCAATAGTGACCGCGAGGGCCGCTGCCAGAATCGACGAACGCACTCTCATTTTCTCCTGTTCACTGCCCGTGGGGTTTACCGATCCCGACCGCGGGGCACAGATGCGAACGAGAGGGTAGTCGAACCAACCTTATGGGCACGGCGACGTCGACTACCATCCCGAGCAGCCCGAGTCCTGGTTCGGCGGTGTCCCCGGTGATCGGGCGGCACCTGTCGGAGTTGGGGCTTCGTCTGTGCCCGAACCGATGGAAGGACACCATGACCACCTCCCGAATCACGCGCGCGTTCTCCGCCCCGAAGGCAGCGGCGGCCGTTGCCGCGCTCGCCCTGTCGGTCACCGCACTGACCGCCTGCGGCGGAAATTCGGATCCGCTCTCGAGCGGAGGCGGCGAGAGCAACGACGACACCAACTCGATCATCGTCGGCTCGGCCAACTTCCCGGAATCCGAGACGGTCGCGAATATCTACGCAGAAGCATTGCGCGCCAACGGTTTCGAGGTGAGCACCAAGCTCAACATCGGTAGCCGCGAGGCGTACATTCCGGCCGTTCGCGACGGCTCGATCGACCTGATTCCCGATTACACGGGCAACCTGCTCCAGTACTTGGACGAATCTGCCACGGCCACCTCGTCCGAGGACGTACTGGCGGCACTGCCCGCGGCGCTAGGCGACGATCTCGCGGTGACGGCCCAGGCACCCGGCGAGGACAAGGATGCAGTTGTCGTCACCCGCGCGACCGCAACCGAACGCAACCTGAAGACCGTCGGCGACCTCGCACCGTTCTCCTCGGAGGTGACGTTCGCGGGGACGCCGGAATTCCAGGAGCGCGTCGGCGGTTTGCCGGGCCTGAAGTCGAAGTACGGCCTGGACATCTCCCCCGGTAACTACGTGCCCATCTCCGACGGCGGCGGGCCGGCCACGGTCGACGCACTCGTGTCGGGCCAGGTCGTCGCGGCGGACATCTTCACCACCTCGCCTGCTATCGCTGAGAACGATCTCGTGGTTCTCGAGGACCCGGAGAACAATTTCGCCGCTCAGAACGTCATCCCGGTGCTGCGGACGTCCAAGCAGTCCGACAAGCTCACTCAGGTTCTCGACGCCGTCTCGGCGCAGATCACCACCGAAGAGCTCATCGCACTGAACACTTCGGTGTCCGGCGATCAGAAGGTCGAACCGGCTGCGGCGGCAACGGCGTGGGTCAAGGACAAGGGTCTGGACCAGCCGGTCAGCTGATGATCACTTTCGAGAACATCACCAAGACGTATCCGGACGGCACCACGGCAGTCGACTCGTTGGACCTGGTGATCCAGCCACACTCGTTCACCGTGTTCGTGGGGCCGTCCGGCTGCGGCAAAACGACGTCGATGCGCATGATCAACCGGATGATCGCGCCCACCTCGGGCGTCATCACGGTCGACGGACGCAACATCGCCGACGCCGACGCGGTGAAGCTGCGCCGGGGAATCGGCTACGTCATCCAGAGCGCCGGGCTCCTGCCTCATCGTTCCGTCGTCGACAATGTCGCGACGGTTCCGGTGTTGAACGGTCAGTCCCGGCGGGCTGCCCGCAAGGCGGCACTGGAAGTACTCGAGCGCGTGGGCCTGGATCCGGCTCTCGCGTCCCGCTACCCGGCGCAGCTGTCCGGCGGGCAGCAACAGCGAGTCGGGGTTGCCCGCGCGCTCGCCGCGGACCCGCCGATTCTGTTGATGGACGAACCTTTCAGCGCCGTCGACCCGGTGGTGCGTGAGGATCTGCAGACCGAGATGCTGAGGCTGCAGGCCGATCTGAAGAAGACGATCGTGTTCGTCACGCACGACATCGACGAGGCCGTGCGGCTGGGCGACCACATTGCGGTATTCGGACCGCAAGGTCGACTGCAGCAATACGACAAGCCCGAGACCGTGCTCGCGGCACCGGCGACGTCGTTCGTGGCGTCGTTCGTCGGCCGCGACCGCGGCTACCGAGGGCTGTCTTTCCGCTCTGCGCAGTCGGTGACGATGCATCCGATCCATACCGCGACCGAGGACGAGATGAGCACCCTGCGACTCGACCGGGGGCAGTGGGTTCTGGTCGTGGACTCCCAGCGTCGCCCCCTCGGCTGGATCGACGCTACCGGTGTCGAGAAAGTACGCGGCGGCGGAAGCCTGGACGAGAGCACCGCGGCCGGTGGGTCGCTGTTCCTCGAGGGCGGGGACCTACGCCAGGCGCTCGACTCGGCGATCTCGTCTCCGTCGGGAATCGGCGTCGCCGTCGATTCGTCCGGTGCCGCCGTCGGCAGCGTCGACGGTGCGGAGATTCTCGAAAACCTGGCCGTACAGCGCAAGTCGGAGGACGAGGAGCGCAATCGCCACCACTTCGGCGCGGCCGGGAACGACGCACAGTGACCTGGCTGTTCGACAACTTCGGCGTCGTACTCGGGTACACGAAGACACATCTGTATCTCTCGCTCGTGCCCCTGGTCATCGGATTGCTCATCGCCGTTCCGGTCGGCACCCTCATTCGCAACACGCGATGGGTCCGCCGAATCACGTTGACCGTGGCCAGCATTGCGTTCACCCTGCCGTCGCTGGCATTGTTCGTCACCATTCCTGCGGTCGTCGGGCTGCCCGTGCTCGATCCACTGAACGTCGTGATCGCGCTGACGGTGTACTCCACCGCCCTGCTCGTTCGCGCGGTTCCGGAGGCACTCGATTCGGTTCCGTTCGCCGTCGTCGATTCGGCTGAGGCCATGGGCTTCTCGTCGTTACGACGGGCGATCACCGTCGAGCTACCGCTGTCTCTGCCGGTGTTGATCGCGAATATCCGAGTTGTCACGGTCACCAACATCTCGTTGGTCTCGGTGGGTTCGGTGATCGGTATCGGTGGCCTCGGCCAGCTGTTCACCCAGGGCTACCAACGTGACTATCCCGATCAGATCTTCGCTGGCATCATCTCGATCGTGTTCCTGGCGTTGATATTCGACGCCGCCCTGTACCTGGTGGGCCGTCGACTCACGCCGTGGACACGGCAGGGCGCGAGCTCGTCGACGAGGAAGGCGCGCGCATGAATCTGTTCTCCGAAGCGTTCTCGTACATCCTCGACGGTGCGAACTGGGCCGGGCCGACGGGAATCGGCGCTCGACTGCTCGAGCACATGTGGTATTCACTGTTGGCCGTGGTGCTTTCAGCCGCTGTCGCGATTCCCATCGGACTGATCATCGGTCACCTGCGCCGCGGCGAAGCGGTGGTCGTCGGACTGGTCAACGCTCTGCGCTCACTGCCGACTCTGGGTGTGTTGGTGTTCCTGGTCTTGGTGATCGGATTGGGTCTGATCCCGCCGATCATCGCGCTGGTCCTGCTCGGGATACCGCCGCTACTGGCGGGCACCTACTCGGGAATAGCCAACGTCGACGCCCACGTGGTCGACGCCGCCCGCGCGATGGGGATGACCGAATCACAGGTGCTGCTGCGGGTCGAGATCCCCAATGCACTCCCACTGATCCTCGGCGGACTACGGAACACCACCCTGCAGATCATCGCGACCGCGACCGTTGCGGCGTACGTCAACCTGGGCGGGCTGGGTCGCTACATCTTCGACGGTCTCGCGCTCTACGACTACGGCCGGGTTCTTGTCGGGGCGATCCTCGTCGCGCTGCTCACACTCGTCGTCGACGGCCTTCTCGCCCTTGCGGTGTGGACGTCGGTGCCGGGAACCGGTCGCCTCCGGCGCATGCCGACCGGACTGGCAAAAGTCTGACGACGACTCACGCAAACTAAAAGCACCCCGAACCACCGGCCCGGATAGGGCGGGGTTCGGGGTGCTTTTTTCTGTTTTCCTACGCGACGCCCTCGGCTCGCGCTGCTGCCGCAACTGCGTCCGCAACGGCCGGGGCGACGCGAGGATCGAGTGGGCTCGGGACGATTCGGTCCGCGGCCAACTCGTCGCCGAGAACCGAGAGGATTGCCTCGGCAGCGGCGAGCTTCATGCCTTCGGTGATACGGCGTGCACCGGCGTCGAGCGCGCCCTTGAACACACCGGGGAAGGCCAGAACGTTGTTGATCTGATTGGGGAAATCACTGCGTCCGGTCGCGACGATGGCCGCGTACTTCCTGGCCACCTCCGGGTGGATCTCCGGATCCGGGTTCGAGAGCGCGAACACGATGGACTCGGGGGCCATCGAGGCGATGACGCTCTCGTCCACCTTGCCGGCGGACAGTCCGAGGAACACGTCGGCTCCGGCCAACGCATCGCCCGGTCCCCCGCTCAGTCCACGAGGGTTGGTTCGCGCAGCGAGGTCGGCCTTGACGCCGGTGAGGTCACCGCGATCGGCCGAGACGACGCCCTTGGAGTCGAGGACCACGACGTCGGAGATGCCGGCGGCGAGCAGCATGTTCGCGCACGCAACGCCTGCAGCGCCTGCGCCCGAGACGACCACTCGGAGCCCGGCCAGGTCCCGGCCCTGTACCCGCGCGGCACCCGTCAGCGCCGCGAGAACGACGATCGCCGTGCCGTGTTGGTCGTCGTGCATGACGGGGCAGTCCAGTGCCTCGACGACGCGTCGTTCCACCTCGAAACACCGCGGGGCCGAGATGTCTTCGAGGTTGACGGCTCCGAAACTGTGCCGCATCCGCACGATCGTCTCGACGATCTCGTCGACATCGTGGGTATCGAGCACGATCGGGATGGAATCGAGGCCGGCGAACTTCTTGAACAGCGCCGCCTTACCCTCCATCACCGGCAACGACGCGCGGGGGCCGATGTCGCCCAAGCCGAGCACCGCGGAACCGTCGGAGATGACAGCGACCAGCCGGTCGGTCCAGGTGTAGCGCTTGGCCAGCGCCGGGTCGGCGGCGATGGCGCGGCTGACCTGGGCCACTCCCGGGGTGTAGGCGATCGACAGATCGCGTTGAGTTTCCAGCGGCGCGGCCAACTGGACCGAAAGCTTGCCGCCGAGATGCCCGGCGAAGATCTCGTCGTCGGTGATCGCGGCCGCAACTGCCGATGGTGTTCCTGTGGTGTCTTCGACTGCCGTCACGGTGAAAGCTCCTCGCACTGTCGGCCTCGACGAGGCAACACGTGTCTACGAAGTGATTGATGCTCGAAAGGGTCGCGGACTACCGGAGGGCGCCAGTGCTGGCTGCCGACTGCCGAAAGCGTGTCTCGCACGTGCGGCGGGTGTGCCTGCACAATCAACGATGGGCTGTAGCCGCATCGCTGCAACGGCCCAAGTGTGCCATACCGGCGACCGACCTGACCACAGAGTCAGAAACCAGCGTGAACTACTGCCACCACTGCCCTACTGCCACCCCTGCCCTATTGCCACCACTGGGTCCACAGGACGAGACCTGTGACCACGAAGACCACGATCGCTCCGAGGAAGGCGGTGAATCCGCGTCGGTGGTCGGCGATGCGCTGCGCGACGATGGCGACGACGGCGGCAACGATGTGCACGGTGACCGACAGCGCGCCCGGCCCCGGGTAGCCGCGGGACTGACCGAGATATTGGGTGACGCCGACGCCGATCGCCAGCACCACCAGTCCGGCGGTGACGATGCCGCTGAGTCCGCGCAGGAAGCGCAGCCCGGCACCCGCTCCGGCCCCGCTCATCCGCCGGCCACGAATCCGCGGACGGAGTCCGCGATCAACTGCACCGCGATGGCGGCGAGCAACAGGCCTGCGATGCGTGCCAGCAGCGAGATGCCGCCTTCACCGAGCAGCCGGATGAGGACGGTGGAGAATCGCAGAATCACGAAGAACAGGACGTGAATAGTGATGATGCCCAAGGCAATTGCGAGCAACGAGCTCGCGTTGCCGTCGGCCTGACTGACGTAGACGATCACTGCGGCGATGGCTCCGGGGCCTGCCATCAACGGCGTACCCAGCGGCACGAGTGCGACGTTGACGTCCTCGGCCGCCGCGTCGCCGCCCGCCCCCTTACCGGTGAGCAGCGACAGCGCGATGAGTAGGAGCAACAGCCCGCCCGCGCCCTGCAATGCCGGAATGCCGATGTGCAGGTAGCTCAGAATGGCCTGGCCGCCGATGGCGAACACCGAGATGACGGTGAGCGAGACCGCGGGTGCCTGCCATGCGGCCTTGTTGCGCACTTCCTTGCTCTTGCGTCCCACCAGTGACAGGAACACCGGGATTGCGCCCGGCGGATCCATGATCACGAACAGAGTGATCAGAACCGTCAGGTACAGCGTCACGTCGAAGTTCATGACCGGGCCGCCGCGATCAGTCGGTCGTATTGCCCCGGGTCGGTGGTGTACTCGCCCAACCTCACAGTCTTGTTGGTGCCGTGGTAATCCGAGGATCCGGTGACGATGAGGTCCAGCTCTGCGGCCAGCTCGGCCATCACCGCGGTGTCCTCCGGCGAGTGGTCCATGTGGTGGACTTCCACACCGCCGAGTCCGAGCGGGGTGAGTTCTCGGATGTGGTCCAAGTCCAGGATGCGTCCGCGCTTGCGAGCCCGGGCGTGTGCGAGCACGCTCACTCCACCGGCAGCGGCGATCATCTCCACCGCAGTGTCGAGTGGAGTGTCGACCTTGCCCACGTAATACTTGCCACCCGTTGCCAGCGGACCGGCGAACGCCGCGTCCATGTCCGAGACGTAGCCGGCCTCGATCAGAGCCTGCCCCAGATGGGGACGACCGGCGGCCTCCCCGGCCGAGGCGAGAACCGCGTCGGGATCGATGGGTAGGCCGTCCGCGGCCATGTTCTCGGCGATCGCCCGCAGCCGGGTCACCCGCTCACCGCGCAGTCGTGCCCTCTCCGCGGCGAATGCCTCGTTCTCGGGGTCGAACAGGTACGCCAGCAGATGCACCGGGACGGGCGTGCCGTCCTCCCCACGACCGGTGCACGACAGTTCCATGCCGCGCACGAGCGTCAGCCCGGCGGGCGATGCGGCAGCAGCCTCGTCCCATCCCGCCGTGGTGTCGTGATCGGTGAGCGCCACCACCGACAGGCCCGCTGCCGACGCAGCGCGAACCAGCTCGGCCGGGCTGTCGGTACCGTCGGACGCTGTCGAGTGGGTGTGGAGATCGATGAGCACCAGAACAGTGTCCCAGGCGCACCGCCGTGATGTTCCGGGCCCACTGTTCTGTCGTTTTCCTGGCGTACGATTGCCCGCCATGCCGTCCCTTCCACCGCGTCCCTCACTGCCCTCGCTGCACCGACGAGGAAACAAGGCCGTCCCCGATTCGAGTCCACGAATACCGGTGCCGACGGCGCGCGCCATCGTCGACTGCGCTGTCTATGTCGACGGCTCCCGGCTACC
This sequence comes from Rhodococcus sp. 1R11, assembly GCF_004563845.1. Taxonomy (NCBI): domain Bacteria; kingdom Bacillati; phylum Actinomycetota; class Actinomycetes; order Mycobacteriales; family Nocardiaceae; genus Rhodococcus; species Rhodococcus sp. 1R11. The sequence continues at coordinate 89,444 of NZ_SPNG01000016.1, forward strand.
CGGCCGCTTCACCCACACGTCGGCGATCGCCGAAGTACGAGCCCGCGGCGAGGGGTTCGTCTGGGTGGGCCTGCATGCGCCGGACGACCGCCAGATGAACGCGATCGCTCAGTGTTACGACCTGCACGAGTTGATGGTCGAGGACACCGTGCACGCGCATCAGCGGCCCAAGCTCGAGCGATACGACGACGTCGCATTTCTCGTCCTACGCACGGTCAAGTACGTCGAACACGAGTCGGTGACGACGGCGAACGAGATCGTCGAGAGCGGCGAGATCATGGTGATGGTCGGCCGAGATTTCGTCATCACCGTCCGACACGGCGAACACTCCGGATTGGCCGGCGTGCGCCAGCGCCTCGAAGAAAATCCGGAGCAGCTCGCGCTCGGCCCGTCGGCGGTGCTGCACGCGGTGGCCGACCACGTCGTCGACGAGTATCTGGCCGTCACCGACTCGATCGAGAGGGACGTCGACGGCATGGAGGAGGAGGTGTTCTCTCCGCATCACCACGTGCCGATCGAGAACATCTATCTGCTCAAGCGGGAGGTCGTGGAACTGCGCCGGTCGGTGACTCCGTTGTCGACGCCTCTCGCACGGCTGGTCCAGGAGCCCAGTGTTCCGAAGTCCGTCCGGCGGTACCTGCGCGACGTGCAGGACCATCACACCACTGTCGCCGAACGTATCTCCGAATACGACGAGGTGCTCAGCTCTCTCGTCGACGCCGCCCTGGCTCGGGTGACGATGCAGCAGAACCTGGACATGCGCAAGATCTCGTCCTGGGTGGCGATCGCGGCGGTGCCGACCATGGTGGCAGGCATCTACGGCATGAACTTCGACAACATGCCCGAACTGCACTGGACCTACGGCTATCACGCGATCGTCGCGATCGTCGCCTGCGTGTGTGTCGGTCTGTGGCGAACGTTCCACAAGAACAACTGGCTGTAGATCCCGCGCCGGGTAAGAACTCCGACAGAAACGGGTAGCCACCGGAAGTTGGCACCCTGTGCGCAGGAGCGCCCGATCAGAGGCTGGCTGCGGACCGGTTGGGGTCTCGAACGTCGATCCCCGCTTCCTTCCATGCCTCGCGCAACGCATCCGCCCCGCGTAACCGCACCCAGGCGGCCTCGGTTCCGGTCAACGGCACCGCGGCGAAGAAATGAACCGGATCGTAAGGCTCCGGCAGCGGCAGGTGCGCGATATCGCTCGGCCCGAGCAGCACGGCCGTGAACGGCGCATTGGTCCACAGCGGCTCACCGAGATCGAGCAGTGCGTCCTCCACCAGCACGACGCCCTCCACCGCAGGCGAGGCCGCGAGCACGGCCAAGCTCTTGTGGACGCCCGACGCCACGCCTGCGCCACCGCGAAGTGTCAGTACCAGTTCGGCGCGAGGGCCGCGGGACGGATCGGCGACCATGTCGTTCGGGTCTGCCATGGGATGACGCGAGCAGCCGAGGCTGACGTACCGGACCACCTCGGAGTCCGCTCCGAATCTCAGCACGTCCAGAGACTCCAGGCCGAGGAACGTCACGGACGCGGACGACGGGTTGTCGTCGCCGATCTCGGTCACCAGATGTGCGCGTACCGCGGTAATGACACTCTCGCTCACGAGACCCATCCAACACCACCGGTGCCCGAGAAGTCCGTTCGGAGGTGCCGCCACGGACGAGGTGGGTACCGTCGTACCCGTGGTCTCCGTTCTCGCTGTGTCCGACGAAACGATCGAATCTCTGTGGAGTCCGCAGGTGAAGTCGCTCGGCGTCGATCTCGTTCTCGGCGCGGGTGACCTTCCGTTCGATTACCTCGAGTACCTGACCGATGCGTTGAACGCTCCGTGCGTGTTCGTGCCCGGCAATCACGACGCAGACCTGACGGGTTATTCGGCCGGGAAGGCCGGCTGGATGCGCGCCGGGCTGCCGGCGACCTGGCCGGGGCCGGTGGGTGCGATAAACGTCGATCGGCGGATCGTGTCGGCAGCCGGTCTGCGCATCGCCGGTCTCGGCGGGTCGATCCGCTACAACGGCGGCCCCAATCAATGGACGCAACGTCAGCAGCGCAGGCGCTCACGCACGCTCACTCGAACGTTCGCGTGGAATCGCACCGTCCTCAAGGACATACGGCCGGTGGACATTCTGCTCACTCACAGCCCACCCCTCGGAGTCGGCGACGACACCGACCCGGCACACGTCGGCTTCGACTGCCTGGACGAGGTGACGCGTCGACTCTCCCCACAGTTGTTGTTGCACGGCCACATTCATCCCCACGGCCACACCCCGGACGATCTGACGCTGCACGGGGCGGCAGTGATCAACACCGTCGGATACACCCTGCTCGACGTCGAACCGGGTGGGCAGCGACAGCACGTCGAAGCACCGAGGATCGTGAGGCGCAGACATGGCACGTGACACCGGATTTCCGGCCGCCGACGCGGAGAACGACTTCACCCGCCAGCGTCGACGCGCCGACGTCGCGAGACTCGTCGGGTGGCTGCGGCGTCAACCCGACGACGTCAACACCATCCTGCCGTTCGACGAGGTGGTCGCTGCCCTCGGCAAGGTCGGGGAACGGCACCTGGGTTTGCAGGTCATTCGCGTCGAGACCATCGTCGGCAGCGTCGACCGCACCCGCGACTTCGACAGGTTCTTCCGGCCCACCTCGGCGCGGATCAGGGAACGCTGGCAGCGGTTGGCGGCGGCGCAGCGCCGCGGCGAAGCGATGCCGCCGATCCAGGTGTACCGCATCGGCGGCATGCACTTCGTCGTCGACGGGCATCACCGGGTCTCGATTGCGTTCGCCATGCATCGCACGACGATCGACGCCGTCGTCACCGAGATCATCACGCGCATCTCCCCCGAGGGCATCACCCGGCGCGGCGATCTACTGATCAAGGACCACCGCCGCATCTTCCTGAGTCGGGTGCCTCTGGTGGGACGCGCACGCGAGGCGGTACAGGTCACCGACCCGTTCGACTACGCGCAACTGAGCGAGTCGGTGGAGGCCTGGGGATTTCGGCTGATGCAGGAACTCGGGGAGTTCGTCGACCGCGGGACGGTCGCACGACGCTGGTTCGGTGAGGAGTACCTGCCGGTGGTCCGCATGGTCCGGGCGGCCGAGATTCTCGAGGACCGCACCGATGCCGAGGCCTATCTGTGGATGAGCCGTGAGCGCTACCGCTTGGTGCGCGAGCACGTCTGGAACGACGAGATAGTCAGTGAACTGCGGCAGAAGGCCCTCGGGAAGCCCAACCGGGCGCAGTAGGTCGTCCCAGGCACCTCGGCTCACACCGGGGAAACCGGTACCCGATAATTAATTAGATGCGTTCAACATTTTAGTTCGATCGGTTCGTATTTTCGGTTGTCATAAGTAACGAGGTAGCTCTTCCATGTCCACCCGCCGCACGCTGCTGCCAGGACTCTGTTTCATCGTCATGACCCTCGCCGTCCTGCAGACGATGGTCGTTCCCATCGTGGGCACCATCGGCACCCAACTGGGCGTCAGCACCACCGCTGCCGGGTGGGTACTGACGGCGAACCTGTTGGCCGCGGTCATCGCCACCCCCGTCATCGGCCGACTCGCCGACCTGCACGGCAAACGCCCCGTGCTCATCGGCGTCCTGACCGTCGTGCTGGCCGGGTCGCTGCTGGCAGCGTTGACCGATTCACTGACCTGGCTTCTGGTCGGCCGCATTCTGCAAGGCGTCTCGTACGCCCTGTTCCCCATCGCCCTGGCGGTGTTGCGCGACGAGATGCCACCGCGCGCACTCGTCGGCTCGATGTCGATCCTGTCCGGCACTCTCGGCGTGGGCGGCGGATTCGGATTGGTGCTGACGGGGCTGCTCACCGCCAACGGTGCCGACTACCACCGCGTCTTCTGGCTCACCGTCGCCATCGTCGTGGTTGCACTCGGCATCGCGTGGTTCGGTGTCCCGGCCCGACCGCGTAGCGGCAGCGGTTCGGTCGACTGGTGGGGTGCCGTACTTCTGGCGGGCACACTCCTGCTGCTGTTCCTGGCCCTCACCCAGGGCCGCACGTGGGGCTGGGGTTCGGTGGCCACCCTCGGATGCGCAGTCGCGGGCGTGCTGCTGGGAACGATCTGGTGGATCTTCGAGAAACGCATCGATGCCCCGCTCGTCGCACCCCGCATGCTCACTCACGGGCCACTGCTGGCCACCAACGTCGCCACCCTGTTCGTCGGCGTCGGAATGTTCGCCAACTTTCTGGCCTGCTCCTACTTCGTGCAGACCCCACGTGCCGTCGCCGGCTACGGATTCACCGCCAACGTTCTCGAAGCGAGTGTCGTGTACCTGCTACCCGGTGCAGCGGTAGGAGTGGTGGCCGCGGTGATCAGCGGTCGCCTCATCGGTTCGTTCGGGCCGCGGCGCGTTCTCGTCGGTGGTGCGGTGATCGGCGTTCTGGGATTTGCGTTCGTCGCGGTGGCCCACGATCACACCTGGCAGCTGATCACCGCGGGCATCGTCATCAACACGTTCGTCAGCCTCGCGTTCGCGGCCCTGCCCAACCTGCTCATGGCCGAGGTCAGCGCGGCGGACACCGGTGTGGCCAACAGCGTCAATTCGATCGTGCGCACCGTCGGCACGTCGATCGCGAGTGCGTCACTGTCCACCGTGCTGGCGATGTTCACCATCGACGGCACAACCGTGGCCCGCGAGAGCGCGTACACCGCAGCCTTCGTCGCCGGTGCCGTGGCCTGCGCCGTCGTCGCCGCGGCAGCCCTGGCCATAAGAAGCACCCCTGCTGCTCGGGAATCGGTGCGAGTTGCCGAGTCCGAACCGAACACCACGTCGAACGTGCCACTGTAGAGCCTGCGGCATGTGAGTGGAACCTCGTAGTGGGCTACGAAGTTCCACTCACATGTGCGTAGCGCTCTACAGCGTCAGGTTCGCACCCGACGCCTGGTCGAACACCGAGATCTTGCCCGGGTCGAACCACAGTTCCACCTGACCACCCTCGGCAGCCTTGGATTCGGCTGCCAGACGCGCAACCACCTGTGCGCCACCGAGATCGGCGATGCCGGCATCGGCGGCCAGCTCCTGAAGTTCGCTGGACTCGACCTTCGCACCCTTCAGCGTGAAGTAGACGTACTTGTCGCTGCCCATGGACTCGAGCACGTCGACGGTTGCGGTGAAGGTGGCGCCGCTCATCTTCTGGTAGCCGTCGATCAGTGCCGCATCCTCGAAGTGCTCGGGACGGATGCCGACGACCACCTCGCGGCCCGGGTTCTTGGCCTTGATCGCGTCCATACGCTCGAGCGGGATCTCGATGTCGCCGAGGGCGGTGGACACTCCGTTCGAGGTGAGCTGTCCCGGAACGAAGTTCATCGAGGGCGATCCGATGAAGCCGCCCACGAACAGGTTTCGCGGCTTGTCGTAGAGCTCCTGCGGAGAACCGATCTGCTGCACCAGCCCGCCGCGCAACACAACGACGCGGTCGCCGAGGGTCATGGCCTCGGTCTGATCGTGCGTGACGTAGACGGTGGTGGTGCCCAGGCGCTTCTGCAGCCGCGAGATCTCGGCGCGCGTCTGGACTCTCAGCTTGGCGTCGAGGTTGGACAGCGGCTCGTCCATCAGGAAGGCCTTGGGGGTGCGAACGATGGCGCGGCCCATGGCAACTCGCTGTCGCTGACCACCGGAGAGGTTGGCGGGCTTCCGGTCGAGGTGCTGACTGAGATCGAGGATCTTGGCGGCCTCTTCGACCTTGTCGTTGATCTCGGTCTTCGAGAGCTTGGCGAGCGTCAGCGGGAACGCGATGTTCTGCCGGACCGTCATGTGTGGGTACAGCGCGTAGGACTGGAACACCATCGCGATGTCGCGATCCTTCGGTGCCTTCTCGTTGACGCGCTCCCCCGCGATCCGCAGCTCACCGGACGAGATGTCCTCCAGCCCGGCGATCATGTTGAGCGTGGTGGACTTTCCGCAGCCGGACGGTCCGACCAGGATGATGAATTCGCCGTCGGCGATGGTGATGTCGACGTCGCTGACGGCAGCGGCGCCGTCCGGGTAGAGCTTGGTGACTTTGTCGAGAACGATTTCGGCCATGACGGTTATCCCTTCACTGCGCCGGACGTCAAGCCCGCCACGATACGTCGTTGGAAGAAGAGCACGAAAATGATGATCGGGATCGTGATGACGACGGCGGCTGCCGCGATCGATCCCGTGGGCTCCTCGAACTGAGAGCTACCGGTGAACTGCGAGATGGCCGCCGGGACGGTGACCGAACGTTCCGTCGCCGTCAACGAGATGGCGAGCAGGAGGTCGTTCCAGGCGAAGATGAACACCAGGATCGACGCGGTGACGATGCCCGGTGCCGCCAGCGGGGCGATGACCTTACGGAAAGCCTGTGCAGGCGTTGCTCCGTCCATCTTCGCTGCCTTCTCCAGCTCCCACGGGATCTCGCGGAAGAACGCGGAGAGGGTGTAGATCGCCAACGGCAACGCGAAGGTGATGTACGGGATGATCAGACCCGGCCAGGTGTCGAACAGACCGAGCGAGCGCGAGATGTCGAACAACGGTGTCACCAGAGAGATCTGGGGGAACATCGCGATCAGCAGAGCCGCACCGACCAGGAGCTTCTTGCCCGGAAAGTCCAGCCGGGCAACGGCATACGCGGCCATGGTGCCGATCACGACGGCGATCACCGTGGTGATCAACCCGATTCCGATGGAGTTCACCAGTGCCGAGGTGAATTGATTGGTGGAGAAGATGCCCTTGTAGTTCTCCAGAGTGAACGACTGCGGGATGAACTTTCCGTCGGCGATCGTGGCCGTCGATTTGAACGACAGGCTGATGATCCACGCCAACGGAACGAGCGCGTAGAGGAGGACGAGGACGTTGACGACCGTCCAACCGACCTTCTTGCGAGGCGTAACAGTGGTCATTACTTGCGGCCTCCGTCGTCGGATCCCGGTGCCGAGGCACCGAACAGCTTGATGAACACGAACGCGATGATCGCGACGCAGAAGAAGATCAGGATGCTGATCGCCGACCCGAGTCCGAGGTTGAACGCGCCGAACAGGTTGTTGTAGCCGAGAATCGACACCGATCCTGTCTCGTTACTCCCTCGGGTGAGGACGTAGATGTTGTCGAAGATGCGGAACGCGTCGAGCGTGCGGAAGAGCACCGCCACGAGAATTGCCGGCTTCATCAACGGAATGGTGATCCGCATCAGCCGCGTCCAACCACCCGCTCCGTCGACCTCGGCGGCCTTGAGCAGATCGTCGGGCACCAGGGCCAAACCGGCCAGCAGCAGCAGAGCCATGAACGGAGTCGTCTTCCACACCTCGGCCAGAACCACGATCGCGAGCGACGGGAACTGCTCGGTGAGCGGCGCGCTGCCGTCGGGCAACAGGTTGGCGAGATAGCCGGTGCCCGGGGTCCAGGCGTAGTACCAGCTGTACGCGGCGGCGACGGTCACGATGCCGTACGGAATGAGCACCACGGTGCGGACGAGTCCGCGGCCGAAGATGGTGCGGTGCATCACCAGAGCCACCGCAAGCCCGAGGATGAACTCGATGATCACCGAGATGATCGTGATGCCTGCGGTGACGCCGAATGCCGTCCACCAGTAGCCGTCGGACAGCACGGTCACGTAGTTGGAGATGCCGACGAACTGGCGATCCTCGGGGAACGCGAGGTTGTACTTCTGCAGGCTGAGCCAGAAGGCGTACACGATCGGGTAGCCGGTGACCGCGAGCATCAGGATCGCCGCGGGTGCGACCAGCAGCAATCCCAGCCGTCGTTCGGCCTTCTTACCGTCGGAGATGTTCTTCAGAGCGGCCCGCCGATCGGCGGGCTGCGGCTGCGATTCGGTGGGATCGCTCATGGAATCAACCCTTCGGAATTGACGGCCTTGCTGACCAGTTCTGCGAGCTTGTCCACGTCGGCAACCGGATCGATGTTCTGCGGCGGGTTGAGCGCATCGGTCAACAGAATCGAAATACTCTGGTAGGCAGGCGAAACGGGCCGCACTGCCGCGGACTCGATGGAACCGAGAACCCCTTCCCATGCGGGATAGACGGCCTGGAACTCCGGATCGGAGTACAGCGACTTCAGCACAGGGGGCACACCACCGTTGACGGCGTTGTTGCGCTGATTCTCCTGATTGGTGAGGCACTCGACGGCTTCCCAGGCGAGGTCCTCGTGCTGGGTGGTCTTCGCGACGCCGATGTTGAAGCCGCCGATGGTGACCTTGGCGGGCTCCCCCGCGTTCACCTCGGGGTACGGAGCACTGCGGAAGACCTCGGCGATTCGTGCATCCTGCTGATCGGCAGGAACATTCGCCAGATCGAGGAACGACACTGCCCCGGCGACGGCGTTCTCTTTCAGGCCCGGCAGCACGAACGGGTAGTTGACCTGGAAGGCCATCCGTCCCGACTCCATGCCGAGTCGAGCTGTCGCCTCGTCGCTCTGCGAGACCGACGGATCGTGGCCGTCGGCCGTGGCCACCCGCTTGATGATCTCGAGGGCCTTCTCGGTGGCAGCGCGGTGTTCGGGAGTGTCGTTGAGAGTCACCGTCGTTCCGTCCTCGGC